>NZ_JBIWPF010000001.1:0-888992 GCF_044768125.1 Streptomyces sp. NPDC101166 | reverse complement strand
TGGCAGGTCGGTTTGCTTGCGTACCCGGGCGCAGAATCGGGCCATCAGCATCGAGTCGGCGCCGAGATCGTCGAAGAAGTGACTGTCGACTGACACGTGATCGGTGCCCACGATGTCGGCCAGCACTCCCGCGAAACGTTGCTCGCATTCGGCGAGAGTGGCCAGAGAGTCCCCCGGATCAGTGGTCACGACGTCGTAAGAGTTCCCCATCAGTTGGGTCCCTTGCAAAATCAGAGCGGTCGATGCGGCGCGCTGGACTGCTATGGGAGCTGGGGAACACAGCTAAGTGATCGCCCACCTTGACCATGGCGGTTGTGTCTGGCCTTGCTCAACGGCTGATCCGGCCGACTTGGATCGACAACATCCTTACGCGGCAACGCTTCCCTCGACCGCAGCGCCGAGGGGCTGGCCGATGAAGTTCCTTCCCCATCAGCAACCGCCGCTGTGAACAGCTGTGAACAGTGGTCGCCAGAACAGAGAACCATGGTCTTTTTCCAGGGTACGACTGTGCGCGGTACGTGCAATGGGGGCGAGCTGACGCCCGCCGAGGAGGAGAGGCGGGACCGGGCGCGGAGTTGGCAGTCGGCGGGCTGGATCGTGTGCTCCGACTTTTTCACCGCCTGCCCCGCTCGCGCGGTCGGCGGGGTTCGAACAGCGCCCTGGCCCGGGTGAGTTGGCTGATGCTCAGGCATGGGCCCTTCCCATGAGCTGCACGCTGCACCGGGGGGACGCCCTGATCGTGCTGAGCCCCTCCCGGACGAGAGCGTCAACGCCGTGATCACCGACCCGCCGTACAACTCCGGCGGACGGACCAGTTCGGACCGCACTCGCCGCACCGCGCGAGCCAAGTACGTCACCAGCGACTCAGCCAACGACCTCGCCGACTTCCCCGGCGAGAACCGCGACCAGCGCTCCTACCGCTCCTGGCTGACCGAGCACGCGGTCGCCGTCGTCTTCTCCGACTGGCGCCAGGAGCAGACCACCTCCGACGCGCTGCAGATGGCAGGGTGGACCTGGAGCGGCACGATCCCGTGGATCAAGCCCGCCAGCCGGCCCCGCAAGGGTGGGCCACTTCATCGCCTCCCCGTGTCCCGCTCTCGGCCCCGCCGAGACGAAACGGTGTTCGGGGAGCCGGGTGAGGAGTCGCCGAGCAGCAGGCTCAGCAGCCCGCCCTCGGACAATCCTGTCGCCAGGTGCGGTTGTCGTTCCTTGCGCGACGGCGAAAGAGGTCGCGGACCGCCTCGGCTTCGTCGACGCCAGCGACTTCACCAAGTTCTTCCGGCTGCGGACGGGCGTGACGCCGGGGATGTTCCGGGGCGGCACGGACCTCAGGTGATGCTCAGCGCAAGGCGGAAGCCCACGCGGACAAGCAGGGCCGCCAGGCTCTGGCCGGTGGGTCGCCGGGCTCCACTTTTGTTCGGAGCTCTTACAGCAGGGAGAAGTCGCGCAGGGCGGCGCGGTGCCACCGTCGTGGACCCGCACCGCTACGTCGGCCGGCCGGCGAACGCACGGGTGGCCGTCACCCTGGACCGCGAGACGTTCTGGGACCGCATGGTCGGCGCCGTATCGCCACCCTCGGCCCACGCACACCGTCACACGGCACGCGGCCCGGGCCGGCGGGGACCGCGGGGGCAGGCGGCCTGCTACCGGGCCGGACCGGCCAGCGACTTCGCCAGCCCTTCGGTCAGCCACCGGTGCGCGACGGTCATGTTCAGCCCCCGTCCGCCGGTCACCGTGCCGACGAGGGCCCAGTAGCGTTCCAGGCGGGGATCGAACCCCGAGGAGCGCGACACCAGCCCGTGCAGGAACGAGCGGAAGGCGGGCGTGTCGAGCTCCCTGCGCGCCCGTGCGTGCGCGGAGACGAACGCGTCGACCGCCGCCCCGGCGTGGGGCGGCTGTCCCTTCGACAGCGCGGCGGCCGTCAGAGCGGCGGCGTCGTCCAGCTCCGCGTAGAACGCCGGGGCGTCGCGCATCTCCTGCTCGTGGTCCTGCGTCCAGCGGGTGAAGGCGGGTGTCGAGACGAGCACGTGGAGTTCGGCGTAGGCCAGCGCGCTGTCCGGACCGGGGTCGTGCGGCGGCTCCGGGGAGAGCATGGCCACCATGCTCTCCAGGCGGTGGCGGGGCATGGTCCCGGACAGTTCGCGGAACCAGTGGTCGGTGAGGGACCGGTGGGCCTGCGGCAGCCGCTGCACCCGGGAGAGGACCTCCAAGCGGTGCAGCCGCTCCCCGGCAGGGCAGTCGTCCAGGGCCCGCAGTGTGGCCTGCCGCCAGCGCAGCTCGACGAGTCGTTCCTGCACCGCCTCCAGTTCGGTTTCCACCAGCTCGTGCAGCGAGCACTCGCCCGTCACCACCCGTGCGACGGTGGCGATCGGGGTGTCCAGCGCCCGCAGCCGGCGTATGAGCCGGATCCGCTCCCACGCCTCCGGACCGTAGCGCCGGTGCCCGCCCGCGCTGCGGGCGGCGACGGGCAGCAGACCGATGTCGGAGTAGTAGCGCAGAGTCTTCACGGCAACCCCCGTCCCCTCAGCGAGTTCGCCGATGCTCCACGTGGTCTGCGTCACAGCCCCTTGAACCTCCAGTGCACGGGAGGTCCTAGCGTAAGAGCTCCGGGCCGACCGGTCGCCCGTCGGCCGCCGCAAGGGGCTCGTGCGGCGCATGTCGCCCCG
The DNA here is from genome assembly GCF_044768125.1 of Streptomyces sp. NPDC101166. Lineage (NCBI taxonomy): Bacteria > Bacillati > Actinomycetota > Actinomycetes > Kitasatosporales > Streptomycetaceae > Streptomyces > Streptomyces sp. NPDC101166. The sequence continues at coordinate 886,326 of NZ_JBIWPF010000001.1, read as the reverse complement.
CTGCGACCGAGAAGGGACACGTATGCACCCGACCACGGCACCAGGGAGCCGTCGCCGCGGAGGCGGACTGCGCGCGGCGCTCCTCGCCCTGCTCTGCGCCCTCGCGAGTCTCCTCGCCACGACGGCCGCCCCGGCCGCCGCCCCGCCGGCGACCGACCCCGGCGGTCCCGTCGTACGGACCGACCACGGGCCGGTCCGCGGCGCGGCACACGGCTCGTACGCCACCTTCGACGGCGTGCCCTACGCCGCTGCGCCCGTCGGCCGGCTGCGCTGGCGGCCCCCCCGCGCCCGCCGCCGTCTGGCACGGCGTACGGGACGCGAGGACGCCGGCTCCGCACTGCGTGCAGATGCCGGCGCCGGGCGCGGCCACGGGCGTGGTGTCCGGGTCGGAGGACTGTCTCTACCTCAACGTGACGATGCCGACCCCCGCTCGGCCGGCGGCCGGGCGGCCCGTGCTGGTGTGGTTGCACGGCGGTGCCTTCCTGGGCGGTTCCGGCAGCGACTACGACGCCGGGGGGCTCGCGGTCCGGGGCGAGGCCGTCGTCGTCACCGTCAACTACCGGCTGGGGATCTTCGGCTACTTCGGCCACCCCGGCCTGGGCTCCGCCCCGCCGTTCGGCCTGGCGGACCAGCAGGCCGCGCTGCGCTGGGTACGTGCCAACGCCGAGCACTTCGGCGGAGACCCGGACAGGGTCACGCTGGTCGGCGAGTCCGCGGGCGCCCTCGGCACCTGCGCGCACCTCACCTCGCCGACGGCCGCCGGGCTCTTCCAGCGGGCCGTGCTCCAGAGCGGTTCCTGCGCCATGTCCTTCCCCCGCGGCGCACTCGGTCCCGCTTCACCGGCGTACGAGCCCTTCGCCGCGCAGCACGACGTGCAGACGGCCGGTGCCCTGGCGGCCCGCCGGCTGGGCTGCACGGCGGAGCGTGACGAGGAGGTCGTGGCCTGCCTGCGCGGGCAGAGCACGGAGCGCCTCGCCACCGCCGAGCAGATGCAGTCCTTCAACCGGCCCGCGTACGGCAACCGGCTGCTGCCCATGGCGCCGCGGAAGGCGCTGGAGGCGGGACGCTTCCACCGGGTCCCGCTGATCCAGGGCACCAACCGCGACGAGATGCGCCTGTTCGTCGGCCTGTCCCTCGCCGCCTTCCCGATCCGCACGCGGGACGAGTACCGCGCCCGTCTGACGGACGCCTTCGGGAGCGCGGCCCCGGCCGTCGAGGCGCGCTATCCGGCGGCGGGCCACCCCACGCCCGCACTGGCCTGGGCTGCGGCGCTCACGGACCGGTCCCTGACGTGCACCACGCTGGCCACCGGCCGGACCATCGCCGCCCACGCGCCGGACCTCCCCCTGTACGGCTACGAGTTCGGCGAGCCGGAACCACCGGTACCGGCCGGCCTGCCGCGGAACCTGGACTTCCCCTACGGCGCGGCGCACGGCTTCGAGCTGCCGTTCCTGTTCTCCTCCGTGGCGACCGAGCGGCCCCTGACCGCGCCCCAGCGCGCCTTGTCCGACCGGATGATGGACTACTGGACGGATTTCGCGCGCACCGGCAGCCCGAACGGCCCCGACGCCCCGTTCTGGCCCGTGCTGCGCTCGGCGGGGCCCCGGGACCAGCCGGTGCAGTCGCTGGCGGCCGGGCCGGGCGGAGTCCGTCCCGTCGACGCGGACACCGCGCATCACTGCCCGTTCTGGGACGCCGTCGGCACGACCGGCTGATCCGGGCCGAGAGGGCGGTCCGGATCAGACCCGGGCCGTCTCTTCCGGGCGCGGGGGCCGGATCGGTCGATCAGATGACTTGCAGGAAACTGGGGCCTTCCACGAGCGGTGCCGCGACTGTGCGTCCGTCAACCGAGGGATGGGCGAGAGCGGCGCTCACATCAGGCGGAGAAGAACAGGTCGAAGTCGAAGGAACGGCTGCTCGAACGGGACGTCTGACGTCGTACCGGCTTCCCTTCGCTACAGAGTCGTGGGCCGCGCCGCCCTCAGCTGCTCGGGGCCATGGACCAGCGCCTGGATGTCGTCGGCGAGGAAGGTGTACGGGTACGGGGTCGGCTGTGCGCTCGCCTCGTCGATCCGGGCGAGGTCCTCCGGCGGCAGCGAGACCTCCAGCGCGGCCAGGTTCTCCAGGAGCTGGTCGCCGCAGGAGACGCCCACGGCCACGCTGGTGATCTCCGGCTTGCTCAGGATCCAGGCCAGGGCCAGCTGTCCGGGCGTACGCCCCGTCCGCGCGGCCAGGTCGGCCAGGCACGCGATGACGCGGGACACCACCGGGCGGAACGGGTCGACGTCGCCGGTGGTGAAGGTCTGCGTCACCCGCCCGTCGCCGGTGATCCGCCGCTCCTCCAGGTCGACGCGGTAGCGGCCGGTCAGCAGGCCGTTGGCGAGCGGCCCCCAGGCGACCAGGCCGACGCCGGTGGCCGCGGTGAACGGGAAGAACTCGTGCTCGATCGTCCGCTCCAGCGCGTTGTAGTTGAGCTGGACCGCCGCCGGGACGGGCCAGCCACGCCACCGGGCGACGGCCTCGGCCTGACCGGCGTACCAGCCCGGCACATTGCTCAGCCCGACGTAGCGGATCTTCCCGGCGGAGACCAAGTCCGCCGCCGCGGCCAGACTCTCCTCGACCGGGGTGACGCCGTCCCACAGGTGCAGGTAGAGCAGGTCGACGTGGTCGGTGCCGAGGCGGCGCAGCGACCGTTCGACGGACGCGACGACGTTGCGGCGGCTGCACCCGCCGGAGTTCACGTCCCGCAGATCCGTGCGGTACCCGCACTTGGTGGCGATCACCACCTGGTCCCGCGCGGACCGGTTGCGCAGCGCCCGGCCGAGCCAGGTCTCGCTCTCACCGCGGTTGTAGACGTTCGCGGTGTCGAAGAAGTTGATGCCGTGGTCGAGGGCGACGCCGAGCAGAGCGTCGGCCTCGGCGGCAGACATGGTCCAGCGCGCCCCCCACTGCGAGCCGAAGGTGGCCACGCCGAGGGCGATGTTCGACACCTTCAGCCCGGTACGGCCCAGCAGACGGTACGTCACCTCGGTCATACGGCGCTCCTCGCCCCCCGGCTCAGATCAGCGAGCCGGCGGAGCCGCCGTCGAGCCGGCACAGCATGCCGTTGGCCGCTCGCCCAAGGCCCGCCAGGTACTGGACGCTGCGGTAGCAGGCGTCGAAGTCGATCAGCTCCTCGATGACCAGGTCCGGGTTGGACTTGCGCAGGAACACCCGGGTGATCTCGGCCTCGTCGACGCCGCGGCGGGCGGCGACCCGCTGGAGCTGCGCCACCTTGTCCGGGTCGGCCAGCGGGCCCAGCAGCAGGGTGGCGACGGCCGCGTTGCGGGAGCGGCAGGCGTCGGCGAGGGAGCCGGTCAGCACACGCAGCGCCGCCTTGCTCGCCGCGTACGCGCCGGAGTCTCGGTCGGCGTGGAACATGGACTCCGAATTGATGACGACGACCGAGGTGAAACGGGTGTCGGGGGTGGCGGCCAGCAGGTCCAGGGTCAGCCGGTAGGGGGCGAGGGCGTTGACCCGGAAGACGTCCTCCAGCTCGGCCAGGGACAGCTCGTGGGCAGGGCGGGCCGGATAGCTGACGGCGTTGTGGACGATCAGGTCGGGTGCCTCGCCGAGCCGGTCCGTGATCCGCTCCAGGGTCTCGAGGCGGGACAGATCGGCCTGAAGGTGGTCGACGCCGGGCGTGCCAGGAGTCTCGGACGCGGGGCGGCGTCCGACACCGGTCACCTTCCAGCCGTCGGCGGCGAGCCGGGCGGCCAGGTGGGCGCCGAGTCCGTGGCTGCTTCCGGTGACGAGGGCGTGCTGGGCCATGTCTCTTCCTTGACGCTCACCAGGAGACCACTCCGGGTCCCGACGAATGCGGAGAACAGCCGGGCACTGCGCCCGACCGCGCGGTTGTAGCGGTGGATGGCCTTCGCCTCCCGGTCCTCCTCGGACCCCTCGGTGCGCTCGGCGGTGAAGTCGCCCTGGGCGAAGGCGTCGTCGGCGATCAGCACGCCGCCGGGTTCCAGCAGCGGGTAGCACAGCCGGAGGTAGTCGGGGTACGACTTCTTGTCGGCGTCGATGAAGACCAGGCCGACGCTCTCCGGCGGGACGGTCTCCAGGTAGGCGCAGGCGTCGCCGACGACGATGTCCACCCGGTCCTCGACCCCGGCCGTGCGCAGGTTGCGGCGGGCGGCCTCGGCGGCCCGCGGGTCGATCTCCAGGGTGGTCACCCGGCCGTCCTCGGGCAGGCCGCGGGCCAGGTGGACGGTGGAGTAGCCGAACAGCGTCCCGATCTCCAGCACGTGCCGGGGCCGGCGCAGCAGGGTGAGGAGTTGCAGGACGCGGCCCGCGTTGTCGTCGACCTGGATGGTCGGCAGTCGGTCGTCGAGCAGGGAGCGCCGCAGGATGCCGTCGAGCACCTCCTCGCGGGGGCCGAGGACGGCGCGGATGTAGCCGTGCGGGATCGTCGTCACGCGTCTGCTCCCGGGTGCTGGGCGCCGCGGGCCGCGGCCGGCGCCCAGGGCGCGGTGCCGTCGTGGAGGCGGGCGATGTCGTAGAAGGCGAACAGGGCCTCGCTGTCCGGGCGGGTGGTGGGTGCGTCGAAGTCGAAGCACGGCAGGAACAGTTCGGGTGCCTGGTCGGGCGTCACGGCGGCGAGGGGGGTGCGGTGGAAGGGGGCGAACTTCTGGGCGCTGTCCGCGGCCCCGAAGAGATAGGCGAAGTTGGCGCCGGGGTTGGCGGTGAACATGGGCCAGGTGAAGTAACCGGGGAAGTCGCCCAGGGTGCAGTGGCGGCCGATGCCGAACCGCTCGTCCAGGCGCCGGAAGGACTCCTCGAGGCCGCCGTCGGCGCGTCGGTGGACGTCGAAGTCCAGCAGGGCCAGCACCGCTCGCTCCAGGTAGGTGCGCCGGTACTCGATCATCTTGATGCGCCGGCACAGGGCCAGTCCCTCCTCCGCGGCCGGGGTGAGGGAGAGATAGCGGGCCAGGTCCGGGTGGTACGCCCACTTCTCGCACCACATGCTGAGGTGCTCCAGCCGTTCCAGGGGCAGGTACTCCAGGCCGGACCGGTTGGAGATCCGCTTGCGGATCAGCAGGTGGTTCACGGCGTGCCCGAACTCGTGGAACAGGCTGTGCATGTTCTGGAAGGTGATCCATCCCGCGCCGTCGGCCCCCGGTCGGAACCGGCAGGAGACGTAGGCGACCGGCCGCTGCACCACACCGCTCCAGTCGGTGCGGTTGCGGATGCCCTTGGTGTGGTTGGCCCCGATCGTCTTGTTCCCGGTGTCCCACAGGTCGAAGTTGATGTGGCCGACCTCGCCGTGCTCGGAGCGGACGGCGACGGTGAGGACCTGCGCGGCGCCGGTGGCCTGCCGGGTCAGAGTGAGGCCGAAGACGTGCCGGGCGACGGTGAAGATGTAGTCCAGGCAGTCGTCGAGGTCGAACATCGGCGGCTTGGCCCCGCCGGCCGCCGTACGGACGCTGTGCGCGAAGTGGGCGAACGGCTCGTCGCCGGCGTCGGGGCACAACTTCCGAATCTCCGCCTCCAGTTCGGTGTGCGCGGTCAGTGCCCGTGCGAGGTGACGCTCCAGGAAGGCGGCCACGTCGGCCTCCTCGACGGCGCACTTGGTGAACGTCCGCGCCAGCACGCTGGGATGGCCCTGCGCGGCGCTCTGCCGCCGCCGCGCCTCGATCATCCCGTCGACCAGGCCGAGCAGCCGCGGCAGGTGCGCGTCGCGGGCGCCCTGCCAGGCCCGGGCGAGCTTGCCGCGGGTGGCGGAGCTGCCGACCTGGCTGGAGAGCTTGTAGAACACGGCCGACGGAGTGCCCGAACCGGCGGGCGTGCCCAGCCGCTCCAGCAGCCGGGCCTGGCCCCGCCGGACGTCGTCCAGGACGCCCTTGGCCTCGGTGATCAGGGCCTCTAGTTCCTGCTCGGCGGCGACGTCCGCGGGCTCCTGCTTGGCGCTCAGCTGGGCGACGTAGGCGAGCCGGGACTCCTCCGCCTCCGGGTCCGGGCAGCGCAGCCGCAGCAGCTTCTCCAGGATCTGCCGGTCCAGCTCCGGGTCCTTGTGGAAGGCGTCGCGCCAGGGCAGCAGGCGCTCGAAGTCGACGAACTCGTCGTTGGCCTCCAGGTAGAGGAAGATGTAGGCGACGTTGTTGTAGATCGAGGTGATCTCGACAAGGGTCTCCTGGGTCAGCCGCGGCTCGGCCACGATCTCCCGGAGCCGGCTCATCATCGCCTCCAGGCCCTCCTCCATGGCGGTGAGGCTCTCCCGGTCCGGCGCCAGAACGGGGTCTAGGGGCATGAGGTCACTCCTCGTCGCACGGCTGGAACAGGAACTGGTAGAGGTCGCCCCCGTACGACGCGGCGTACATGCTGCCCGAGGCCGCCGCGACCGGGGTGATGTCCAGGGCCGGTTCGTGGTCGGGCAGGCCGAGCACCTGGCTGCTCTCCCACAGGAACCGGCCGTCCTCGCGCCCGAGGCACACGATGTTGCCGCGTTCGGCCGTGGCCACGAAGTTCCCGTCGGGCAGCACCGTGAACGAGGTGTACGAGCGGGGCGCGCCCTGCGGTGAGGTCCACCGCACCTCGCCCGAGGAGGTCAGGCCGGTGACCGTGCCGAGCTGCGTGCCGACGGCCAGGACGTCCCCGGAGACCGCCGGACTGCCGGTGACCTTGGCCCCGAGGCGGACCTCCGCCTCCAGGCGGCCGGTCTTGGCGTCGAGGAGGACGCAGCGCCCGTCGACCGGGCACACGGCCAGCCGGCCGGTGTCGGGCAGCAGCGCGGGCGACGCCTTGACGGGGTGGCCGATCTCCTGCCGCCACACCTCGGTGCCGTCCGCGGCGAGGGCGACGACGTGTTCGCCGCAGCACAGCACGGCGGTGTCGTCCACCGAGGGGACCGGGCTGGCGTAGGGGTCGCGGTAGGCGGCGACACCGCCCTGCGCCGCCGACCAGGGGCGGGGCAACGGGCGGTCGTACACGAGCTCGCCGGTGCCGAGCGCCAGGCCCAGGCAGCGGCTGTGGAAGGCCGCCACCACGAGCAGGTCGGCGCCCGGCAGCACCGTGGGCGTGGCGAAGACGGGGTACTCGGCCTTGCGCGACCACACCAGGGTGCCGCGTAGGTCGAAGCAGGTGATCAGCCCGCTGGTCGTCGCGACGATGACATGCCGGCGCGCTTGGTCGACGACCAGGGAGGCGTACACCGAGCGGTCCAGGCGGCGTTCCCAGTAGACCTTGCCGAGGCCGGGGTCGAAGAACCGCAGCCGCCCGTCGTCACTGGCGACCACGACACCGACGCCGGCGACGACGGCGGGGGTGGAGCTGACCGGGACGGGGACGGTCTGCCCGAGGTGGGCGCTGTCGTGGGTGAGCCGCCGGTATCCGCAGACGGCGGGCTCGCGGTCCCAGTGGAAGGCGCCGTCGGCGCGGCCGGGCAGCACCGACTTCACCGGGTCGTGGCGGAAGGCGGGCAGGCCGGGGGAGTCGGCCGGGAGGCTATTGGGCAAGGCTCATCTCGCTTTCCGCTCGGTCCGCACCGGGCCGGCCGGTGCGGCGCAGTGCGCGCCAGAACACGAACGCGAGGACCGCGGTGGGAATGCCCTTGCAGGCGACGGCGAGGAAGGTGGAGTCCAGGGCGAAGACCGCGTACCAGGCAAGGGGGATGGTCAGCAGGTACGTCACCGCGGTCGAGGAGACGAACAGCAGTCCGCCGCGCTGGTGGACCGTGAGCATCTCGCCGAAGACCTGCTCGAAGAAGTAGGCGGGGACGTACAGGAGATAGGCGAGCAGCAGGTTGCGTGCGAGGTCCCGGTCGAGGCCGGGACTGGCGAAGGCGTCGACCAGCCAGGGCGCGGCCAGCGCGGTGACGGCGGTCGCCGCCGCGGTGGGTACGGCGGCGTACAGGCGCATCTTGCGTACCGTGCGGGCGAGGTCGTCCGGGCCCCGGCCCAGGGCGTAGCCGTAGAAGACGAAGGACCCGGCGAAACATGCCTGCGGGACCCGGCAGAACAGGGTGTAGATCTTGGTGGCCACGGTGGCGGCGGCGAGCTGGACCACGCCGAGCGTGCCGATGAACAGCAGCGGGATGGTCGTACCCATGTAGTCGTTGAAGTGGCGCAGTCCGATGCCGGGTGCGGTGCGGGCCATCGAGCGGAACTCGGTGAGGACCTCGTGGCGTTCGGGGCGTACGAAGCGGTCCGGGCGGGTGCGCAGCCGGCGGACCAGGACAATGCCGCCGATGGTGGTCATGACCGCCTGGGCGACCAGCGTCGAGGCGGCGACGGCCTGGGCCGGGGAGGCGAACAGGTCGGCGGCGCCGGTATCCAGGAAGACCCAGTTGAACAGGGCGTTCACCGCGAGGCCGAAGACCAGGTTGACGGCCGACAGGTTCTTCAGGCCGCAGATCTTGAGGGACTCGCTGATGACGATGTAGCCGAGGACCAGGGCGATGCCGCAGGTGCGGATCTGGACGTAGTCGCCGACCAGCGGGATCAGCTCGGCCTTCTGCCCGGTGGCCCGAAGCAGCGGCTCGATGCCCAGGCCGAGGGCGATGCCCAGGAGCTGGCAGGGGATCAGCAACAGCAGCAGGGCGCTGCCGAGCACCGGCAGGCGGTGGCTGGTCCGCTGCTCGCCCTCGGCCATGGCGAGCCGGCTGCTGAAGACGTCGACGACGCCGATGAAGACGGCGTAGATGGCCGAGATGAGCACATCGGCCTGACCGACGGCCGCCACCTGGTCCAGGCCCTTCGGCGCGACCATGATGAGGTCGAGGGCGCCGAACCCCACCGAGACCACGCTCAGGCCGAAGACCACCGCGGTGTAGCCGGTGTAGTTCCGCACGGTGAACCGGGTGTGCTCCATGACGGCTACCGGTCCTCCGCCCGTGGGCCGGCCCCGCGGGTGCCGGCATGGCCGAGCCGTTCCAGCGCGGTCTGGAACCGGTACCGGGAGGTGTCGTCGCCCAGGCCGTCGGCCAGGTCGAGGCCGGCGCGCAGCACCTGCTCGTCGTCGGGGGCGAGGCGGGCCAGGTCTCGGTGGAGGGCGAGGGCACGGTCGTCGGCACCGGCCTTCTGATGGCAGCGCGCCGCGCGCAGCATGTGGTAACCGACGTACGGCGGACCGGCCGCGACCGCCTGCTCGTACAGCGCGGCGGCCTGCTCGGGCCGGCCGAAGGCTGCGTAGGCCTCGGCGAGTTCGCCGTAGCTGGGGGCCCAGGCCGGGTCGAGGGCGATCAGGGCCCGCCCCGCCTCCTCGGCCCGGTCGAGGTCGCGCGTGAGGTACATGTGCTCCTTGAGCGAGGACTCGTGGTAGGTCTTCATGAAGTGCGTCTCGTAGGCGCGGGGGCGGCGCGCCATGGTGTCCTCGGCGGCTTCGCGCGCGTACTCCATGTAGCGGCGGGTGGTCTCCGCCTCGCCGACGGCGGCCGGGACCATGGCGAGGGCGCGGTACCAGGAGGAGATCGCGCCGGGGTCGAGCCGGTCGCGTGTCTCGGCCAGCCGGGCGCCGGTGGCGCGGAACCAGTCGTACTCCGCCTCCGGCAGTTCCTTGCGCTTGAGGTACCAGACGACCGCTTGGGAACAGGCGTCCAGAACGCGGTCCTCGGGCACCTCGCCGGTCTCGGCGGCCTCGCGCATGCGGTCGAACTGGCGGGGCGAATCAGCGCCGTCGTCGCGCCGGTTGGTGACGACGAAGGCGAGCATGGCGGCCTCGAACCGCTCGCGGGGGGTGGCGGCCCTGCTGTAGGCGTCGGCGAGCAGGCGTTCGGCGGGGTCGAAGCGGGAGACGCTGATCAGCGCGGCCGCCGTGTTGACCAGGGCGGTCACCGGGAGGTCGACCGCGTCGCGGACCAGTGCGGCCAGCCGTTCGACCGGTTCCGTCGGCCGGTGGCTCAGGTCGGCGAGGGAGTCGTAGGACAGGCCGGCGAGGAGGGCGGCCTCGTGCAGGACGTTGGGTTCGAAGACCTGGGCGAGCAGATAGCCGAAGCGGTCGAGCCGCAGGTCGGCGTACTGCTCCACGCAGGCCCGGGAGAACAGGTCCGCCGGCCGGCCGGGGCCGGTGGTGTACTCCAGCCCGAGCAGGGTCTCCTGGAAGGTGTTCGCCTGGATCTCGACCGTCTCGAACGCGATCGGGTCCGGGGCTGCTCCGCTCATCGTCGTCACGCCCTCTCTGCCGCCTGGCGGCATGCCCAGTTGAGAAGATGCAGGAACACCAGTACGGCGCGGCCGGCGTCCGAGAGCGTGGTGGCGTCGCGGGCGTCGGCGGGGGCGGCGAACTCCACCAGGTCGAAGCCGACGAGCCGGTTGTCCCGGAGCACCCAGTCGATGAGGCGCAGCAGATCCCGGGTGCCCAGGCCGGCCTCCGCCGGATAGCCGGTGGAAGACATCACCGAACGGTCCAGGACGTCGATGTCCACCGTGAGGTAGACGTCGGTGCCGGCGCCGAGGGCGGCGCGGAAGCCTTCGGGGTCGTCGAGTTCCGGGGCCAGCAGCGGCAGTTGCCGGCCGACGCCGTGCAGGTAGCCGTCCAGGACGTCGGCGCTGTCGGCCTCCACAGTGGCGTACGGCGCCACCCCGATCTGGAGGAGTCGTTCGTGTCCGACCAGGTCGGAGACATGGGACATCACGTTGGTGTTGAAGATCGGTTCTCGGGGCACGTCCCGGGTCGGTGCGCCGTCCCAGATCTGCACGTCCAGGTGGTGGTCGAACTGGACGACCGTGAAGGGGCGCCGGCGCCCCTTCCACAGCGCCTCGACCACCGGCAGGGTGACCGTGTGGTCGCCGCCGATCACCGCGGGGACGGTGCCGGCGGGCAACGCGGCGATCACCTGGGCCAGGGCCTCCTGGGCGTCGGCGAGCGCCATGCCGTCGAAGAGCACATCGCCGATGTCGACCGCTCGTTCCAGGGGGACGCGCCCGTTGCGCAGTTGGACGATGCCGGGCTGTTCCGCACCCCAGGTATGCGCTCTGGAAAGCGTTCGGAGGAAGAAGGGGCCGTTTTCCGCCCCTTGGTGGGCGCTGCCGAGGGAATAGCCGGAACCGACGACCGCCGCGGCAGCGTCCGGCGGCACTGCGTCGGGCGCGACCGTTCTCAGCCCGGCGAACCCGGTTTTCGTCCGCAGTCTTGGCACGTCAGCACATTTCCTTCAGGAATTCGAAACGGTCGGCGGACGGGGGGAGCGGCCGCAGCCGCTCCCTCCTGGGTGCCTTGGTCAGTGCTCGCCGAGGATCGCGTCCAGCTCGGCGTCGACCTCCAGCTCCGCACCGAGGCTGCTGATCACGGCCTCGGTCTCCATGGCCTCCGCCTCGAAGAAGATCTCCGCGTTGGCGGCGCGGAAGAAGGCGGGCTTCTTTTCCAGGGTGTACTTCGACATTGCTCCACTCCCTACTGTCGGTGAAACAGTGGAAAGGCCTTGCCGATCGGCGATCGGCGGCCCGAGGTGTTGCACGTGCCTGCCGCGGATGCGACGGAGGAATCCTTGGCGATCACCCTGCCGACCGTCAAGAAGCACGGACCTGCCATGCTGTTTGCCGCCGCTTCAAGCGTCTGTTTTCCGCCTTGCTGAAAGGATGCGGTTATCCCGAAATCCAAGTCCCCCACCTCGGTGCGGGCGTCCGGCGACTCACGCGGGCGGCGATCGGCGGCCCCGACACAAGTGGCCCGATCCGCTCGCCCGTCATGGAGCGGCGAAACCCCTTTCCCTCGCCTCGGCTCTCCGTCGCCTGCGGTCGGACGAGAGGCCGGGCCGGCCGCCCGTGCCGGCGCGCCGCGGGCGGGGGCGATCCGGCGTGACGCTTGAGGAGACCGAGGTGGAGTGGAAACCGCAGGTCAGAGCGCAGGCGAGGCGGCGTGCGGTCACCCTCCGGGGGCCGGTCGTATCGTGCCGGGCACACTTCGGCTTCGGTCCCTTCGGTCCCTTCGGTCCCTTCGGTCCCTTCGGTACCTGCGACGCGGGCCGGGTGCGGGATATCAGCGTCGCCGCCGTCTCGCCCTCTCACGCGGCCGCGATCCTGGCGGCACAGGAATCCGGAGCGACAGGCAGCGACCCGCACAAACTGGTCGCTGAGGCCATCGCGGACGCCTGTTTCCGTCAAGACGGTGGCGACCGCGCGTGCCTGGAGGTGTAATTCAAGGACGTGGAGTGTCTCACGCGTTTTAACCGCACTGAATTCACGCCTTGCGATAAACCTGTCTACTGAGCCGAAGCGCGTTGTTTTTAGCGTAGGCAGGCTTGTTGCACCGAAACGGGCTGCAGTACACCTGACGACTCGGGAACCAGGGCCGAGTTGCTCAACGGTCCAGTATTCTGGCGCATGGCCCCGTCGAGAGACACCTGCGGCTTTCTATACCGGTGGTTTGGCCAGCACATCGCTGACCAGGCGACACAGCATGTCGGCGGTTACGACAGTGGCATCGAAGGCCTCGGCCCATCCGCCGGCGGGTATCCGCTCGGCGGTCAGGTATGGACTTCAGGACGGTCTGCTCGATGCGACAGGCAGCTGTGCCTGTGTCGAACGGCCAGGTGCGCACCCACAGCCCATCCCGAGCCCTGAGGACGTGCGATGGCGGTCCTTGCGCGTCTCACGTCCCGTGATTCCGATCTCCACCGTCCCGAAGACCACGTGCGCCATGACATACAGCCACGCTGGTGCGGCTGGGGTGCGCTCGTACTTCGCGCAGTGCCTGTCCGGGCGATCACGAGGCGCGTACTCTCGCCTCGTGATCGATCACGGTATTGCGCTGCCGTACCACCGCCTCCATGTCGTGCCGGCAGTGGTGGCACTGGCGAGTCCCGCATGGCAGCGCGAAGTGTGGCTCGATCCGGATCAGTTCGAGGACCTTGACTACATCGTGCACGTGCTCTTCGACGACTTCTGTGATGCGCAGGATCCGCTGCCCTGGCTTGGGCAGTGCCTGCGCACCAAGGAAGAAGTGGAACTGATGGCGCGCCTTGGTGCTGCCTACGGTGCGGTGCAGGACGCGGTCGGCGCTGATGCCAGTGACGAGGTGTACCTCGCTGCGACGGGGTGGCCGGCGGTGATGACGGCGGCAGCTCGGTTGGCGCAGGTGCTTGTGTCAAATGACCAAGCAGCACTTGGCAAGCTGCATGACGCCGGCTTTCGCTGGCCACTCAGCACAGAGTCGGCTACGTCTGAACCCGGAGAGTCCGCGCGCTGATGTCATGACCGTACCCAAGTGCCAATAGCCGCCTGCGGTTACCGTGTCGAGAAAGAAGTAGCGTCGCCGTTCGGTCCGTTCCGTCAGCCCTCGCCGTTCCCTTCGTCCGCCGCCCGCACTCCGCCCATTCCTGGCAGACCCCTGACGTCCTCTTCTCCACTGCATGTGTCCTTGCGAAAACCGTTGGTGCCCGGCTTGCTCCGCTGATGGACTGACGTCCTACCGTGAGTCTGCCGTGTGACGGAGGTAGTGGTTGTGACAGGTTATGACGTGCTTGCCGAGGTGTACGAATGGCTCATCTCGGATGCAAAGTTGCCTCCAGCCGAGTTCGCTGCGTCGTTCGACGACGCCCTCAATCTCCTGCCGTCCAACGCTCACGTCCTCGACTGTTCATGCGGAACCGGACAGTTGGCGGTTGGCCTCGCCGGCCGTGGCATGCAGGTTGTCGCAACTGACGCCAGTGAGGCGATGGTTCGTCGGACTGCGGAGTTGTCCGAGGAGTTCGGGGCATCCGTCCGGGCCGTCCGGGCGAACTGGGAAGAGTTGCCCGACCATTTCCAGGACAACACGTTCGACATGGTGTTCTGCGTTGGCAACTCGCTTCACCATGCCACGGGCGCGACAGGCAGGGGTGCTGCTCTGGAGTCGATGTCACGGCTTCTGCGCCCCGGCGGGCGCTTGGTACTCACATCCCGCACTTGGGAACTCGTGAGGGCCAGAGGTTCCCGGCTGGAGATCAGTGACCGACTCGTCCGCCGGAACGGTCGCGATGCCGTCGTGGTCTACCGCTGGGAGATTGCGCCGCATTGGGAGGAGGAGCACCACATCGAGATTGCGATCGCGCAAGTTGATGCGACCGGGTTGGTTCTTGTCCGCTCGGAATTGCTGTCCTGCTGGCCCTACCGGTACGAGGAACTCGAAGTCGAGCTGCACCGGGTCGGACTCCAGACGGAACTGAGCACATTCGATCTTGAGGCCGAGAACTACATGGTGGTCGCGAGCAAGGTATAAACCCCGGACTCTCAGTCCCTGGCCGGACCGCGCGGTTGCTCGTAGGACGCTTGCGCCCTCTCATCGGTGCGGGTTCAAGTGGTCAACGCAACGCCTCGGACGAGGAGTGCTCGTCGATCAGACGGCGGTAGATCCGCGGTGACGGTGTGGCGCTGTTTCCTGGTCGCATCCAGATCAATGGGCAGGATCTCGTCGATCAGTGGCGTGAACGGATCCGGCTTCGACGGCCGCGTCGAAGCGGTTGTCGTGCGTGGCCGCGGCCAAGCCGAGGTCAGGGCCTTGTTTACCGTTACTGAGCACATCCAGCTTGACACCGCAACCCCGATGGTGACGTCAGAATTCGCGAGCATCTTTCTGGGTCATCACCTGGTGCCGTCAGCTTTCACGAACAACTGACGTCACCACACCGACTACCGACAGAACCACGCCACCCCCGCACTGGACGCCTGCCTGTCGCCTGGTCCGAAGGCTGCTGGCTCCGCCCCTGCCCACCTGGCAGTGGGTCGGCGTCGTTGGGGCAGGCGTGACGGGACTCTGCTTGACTGCGAGCTTCTTATGGGATGCGAGGTCTTCCTTTTAGAGAGCATCTGGTCTAGTAGCCTTGGTCTTGGCCCTACTTCGATTCGGCGAACCAAAGTCCGTTGTCAGGGCTACTGTGGGTGCACTTGTTCGTCTGCATTCCGGGCTTGCTCGGCTAGCGCCGCGGCACGTTGTGTGTCCCCGCTCAGTCGGGCGGTCTGACTGAGCGATGTGAGTGTGCCCGATATGCCGCGCGGGTCCTTCAGTGCCTGATAGATGTCCAAGGCGCGCGTGAGTAGGGCAGTTGACTTCTGCAAGTCTCTCCGCAGTAATGCAGTGTCACCGAGCAGTTCGAGGCAGACGGCTTCCCCGTGCCGATTGTTGGCCGTCTGGCGAAGCTGCAGGGATTGGGTGAGGAGATCCTCGGACCGCTCCAGGTCACGACGCTGCTGGGACACGTGACCCAGCAATTGCAAAGCGTCGGCTTCAAGGGGCTGGTCCCTTATGGACTGAGAAATCATCAGCGCCAGGCTGGACAGCTTTTCGGCTCGCTTCAGCTTCCGTCGACGTCGGGCGTTCTCGCCGAGGCATACGAGGACAGACGCTTCCCCGCGGCGATCAGCCATGGCGCGGTGCATGCGAAGCAACCTCTGCAGGCACCTGTCTGCCCGCCTAAGATCACCCCGCCTTGTAAGCGTGTCGGCGAGCTCGCCCAGAAGCGTCACTACACCCGGTGAATCACCGAGGACTCGGTATACGTCGAGAGCTTCTTCGAAGGCCTGCTGTGCCTCTATGAGGTCACCTCGACGACGGGCGATCTTCGCAAGGGACGCAAGTGCCTCCGCTATGCCCTCTTTCTCTTCTGATGCCCTCCACGCGGCCAATGCCTTCTGGAAGAGATTGCTAGCGCGTGTAAGGTCACCCTGCTGGGCAGCGATGTCGCCGACCAAATGAACAGCAACTACCCCACCTGTCATATTGTTGACACTCAGGAACGTATTCATGGCGTCCTCGAGCAGCCTGTCCGCCCGCTCGTCGTCTCCGCACTCCTGAGCGATGCCGGCAACTATGGCCAAGGCCGTGCCCTCGCTGGGTGCGTTACCGATGTTCCGATATATGTCCAGAGCACGTGTAATCAGAGATTCTGCCTCATGGAGGTCCCCGCGCCGCTGGGCGATTTCCCCCATGAGTTGCAGGGCGTTGGCCACTCCGAGAAGGTTGTCAGCGCCACGGTGAAGATCTAATGATCGTTCAGCATGTTGTGCGGCTGTCTCCACATCATCGTCAGCGAGTGCGGCATCACTGAGCCAGCGCAGGGTGCTGGCTTGGCCAAGCTTGTCGTTGAGTTCCCCAAATTCTCTCAGGGCGTGATCCAGGTAATCTTTTGCGCGCTCGGACTCACCACGCATCGATACAATAGTGCCCAGCACGTACGAGCAGTTGGCGACGGATAGCCGTTCGTCCCGTGACCGGTAGATCTCCATGGCCCGTACCAGCAACCCCTCGGCGTCTTCCAATATGCCGAGACGTCGGGCGACTTCACCGATTTGTAGGAGCGTGTTGGCTTCGCCCTGCTGCAACCTGAGAACCTGATAGAACTTCAGGGCCTTTCGCAGTAAGGAGTCCGCTCGCTGCAGGTCGCCGCGAAGCCCTACCGTCTCACCCAGGGACAGCAGGGCGTTCGCCTCGCCGAGCCGGTTCCCTATGGCTCGGTACTCTTGAAGTGCCTGCTGGAGCACATGCTCGGACTGCTCGAGTTTGCCACGCCTTCGAAACGTCTCTCCCAGGGATTCAGCTACGTCGGCTGCCCGCAGTCTTTTGCCATGCGCCTGGCACACGTCCCACGCTTCTCTGAGTAGATTCTCCGACTCTTCAAGAGTGCCCACCACCAGGGAGACTTGGCTGAGCAGGATGAGGGTATGAACCTGACCGTCCGACTCCTCGAGGTCACGCTGAAGCTGCAGAGCCTGTCCGAGCAGTCCCTTGGCGTCGTCGAACTTGCTGCGCTGAAGAGCAATGGTTCCCAAAAACTGCAAGGCTGCAGCCTGACCTTCGCGAAAAGCAAGGATCTGACACTTTGCCAGAGAGTGGGCGAGTAATTGCTCAGCCCGTTCTTGCTCGCCCCTCAGCCATGCGTCGCGGCCGATTTGTACGAGGCACCCAACTTCGCCCTGCTCGTCGCCAAGGGAACGGTAGATTCCTCGCGCGCGCTGCAGCCAGTACTCAGCTGGAGCGCCTTCTGTTGCAGCAAGTTTGCCACGCATTTCCGCTGCGAGGCCTGCGACCGCGGGCGCACTCTCGACGATATAAGGAAATTGCTCCGGCGCCGTGATGATCTCGCTTAGATTTCCTGTGGTTGCCAAGTCGTACTGTTCCCTCGCAGATTTCAGTCGCCTACGCCATTCCGGAGCAAGGGATGCGTCACCAATTGCGAATCGGTGATATGCCTCGCTGGCGAAGTCACCTGCTCGCCGGCCGGATTCTGCTGCCCGGCGGTGCAGATCCCGCCATCGCTGATGTTCCTTGTGGCGTAGGTAACCCAGAAAGGCGGTCCGGACCAATGGGTGAATGGATTGCTTAGGGTTTCCTTCAATGGGCGAGTGGGTTCGGATGAAGGAGTATCTTTCCAGGTTGCTATACCATCTCAACTTGGACCCTAGGTCCTCGTCCACCAATTCTTGAATTGCTTCAGGAGTGATGGTGCGCAGCACAGAGGCTGCCGCAATGATCTCGGCCTCACGGTCCGTCAGGCGACTCATGAAAACATGAGTGAGCCACTGGTGGGAGGGGCGATTTGCGATAGCAGTGGAGAGTTTGGCGGCGGTTAGGGGATTACCTTCACGGTCCGCCTCACTGAGAATTTCAGCAGCCATGGCTTCCCATAGAGGGACACCTGAACAGGAGTGGTGAATGAGGGAAGCAATCTCTGTGTCCTGGATCCCGCACGAGCGGAGGAAGGCGGCGCTTTGCTCGGCTGGCCATTCGGAGAGTTCCAGGGGTGGGGAGGCTGTCAGGCCCGGCGCAAGTTCGAGCGGTTCTCGCCCGGCAAGAACGACACGCAGATCTGGGGCTGCACTTGTGAGTGCTGGGATGAATTGCGCCGTGAACCAGTTTTCAACGCTGCCTTGCTGGGAACCTTTTTGAAGGAAGTGCAGCTTCTCTGTTGTATCAATGAGTAGGACTCGACGGCGAGTATCGGCCTTGCGCACGAGGCGGATAAGTGCCTTGGACAGAGCTTCCCGGTAAGCAGCGTACCGAGTCTGCTTGTCACCTTCGGGTGCGACTTGATTAATCACAATGTCGGAGATGCTGCTAGAGTGGGTGGCGGTCATTTTCACCGACTGGCGGGACGAATTGTCGAGATATTCCTTGATCGCACGAGACGTGGCGCGCTCAAAGATATAAAGGCGGTAACGGCGCACCCACCACGGCGACCATTGGATGACCTGCCTGGCTATGACCTCGAAACAGGCGCGAAGGAGGTCCTCGGGGTGAGAGCCCAGCGCGTCGAGATCAACCAGTGCCTGCCGACCGCTCCCGCATTCCTCGGCGATATGGCGCAGAAGAGTCGACTTCCCCTGACCAGCGACACCGTGGACGACGAGGACCTGATGTGAAGAGCCGTGGTCTGTCAGTGCGGCGAAGGCGGCCAGAGCCTCTTCCCGGTCAGTGAAGTCCCCAAACATCCGCAACTCCCGGATCATGCCGCAATATTCCCACCCATAATGCTCCCCCGTGGGGGCCTTGTGGCCTTAATCTGGAAACCTCGGGGGACTGGGAGGTCGTCATGGCATCGTTGGGTATTCGACTCCGTGCGGCGGCGTCGGTCGCACTTGGAGCAGCGGCCGGGGTGCTCACCAACATCACTACCAGCAGCTTCAGTTGGGTCCTGACTGCAGCTCTGTGCACTGTCGTCGCAGTCTGGATGGTTCTCGTCTGGATCGACAACGCAGGGAGCAGGTCGTCGAACTCCGCTGGCAGGACGTCGATCAATGTCCTTGCGCGTGACCGCAGCACTGTGTCCCACAACACTCTCGAAGCGAACCAGGACGCCACCGTGGAGGTTGAGGCCATTAAGGAGGCTCACGTAAAACGTACCGAAGTCTCAGCCGACAGTGCTAACGTCCGAATTGCCGCTGGCGGCAACGCCATCGTCGAGAACAACCGTGTGATTGCGAGGCGGGGGGAGCCCCCGATCAACTGACCAGGGAACATCTGAACCACGGGCTGCCCGCTGCCCCATGAACGGCGCAAAGCGCCTACCAGCCAAGCCCTGCCAGCACGTCTCAACAAGATCGTGTGCAAGCCATCAAAGGCTGTCCCATAATGATCTTCACCCAGCTTCCAGACCTTCAGCGGGCGAAGAGGTGCTCGACCCGGGCCGGGGCCCTTCTGCGGGCTTGGTGTGCTCCTCCTTCCAGGGGCACAGCTCGCCGCCGGCCGGACGACGGTGAGGGCTGATCAGCCCAGTGCCCTGGTGGCCGCCTTCCCTGATGGTGGTGCCCACCTACGAGAGTCCACATCGCGGGCATCTTCCTCTGGTCCGCCCGGTGATCCGGTGGGGACTAGGATCTGGCGATCTCTTGCCGGAGCTGGTGGGTGAAGCGACGCAGGAGATCCAACGTCTCTCGGAACTCGGCCCGGCGGTCGTCCCTGCCGTCGGTGGGCCGGGTGTTCCAGACCCGACGCGCGAGGGCATCGGCGAGATCGACGGTGTCGTTGGAGCAGAGCAGGTAGAGGGCTGAGCGTGCTTCCTGCAGCCGGTTCGCCAACTCGTTGGCTCCCGGACCGCCGTCACTCAGCTGTGTTTCCTTCAGGTAGTCCAGAAGCTGAACTACGGCCGTGTTGAAGCCGGTCCCGGCTTTGAGCTTCTGTTCGCGGAGCCACATGCGGTCCTGTCGGCGCGCGGTGAACCACGACCCGAACACGACCCCTATGAGGCCGATAGCGGCCCCGATGGCCACGGACAGTACGTTCTCCACGGTCGGCTCCCCCCGACGTACAGCGACGCCAGGCTACAGAGGCCGTCGGAGACGCCGCACCCGATGAGCGCGCTCACATGCCAAGGGTTCGGTGATCCGAACGAAACGGCCTAGTAGTGCTTCGTTACGTCGGGTGAATCTCGCCTGGTGTTGGGCATCTTCTTGGCATGAGGCTGGGGGAAGTGGAACGGCTCCGGGGTGAGTTATCGGAGTTCGTTGCCGATGTGTTCGCCTCGGTGCCGCGGCGGGATCAGCGGCGGTGGGGCGAGTGTTATCTGCGGGGCCTGATGCTCGACGGCCGTCGGAAGTCGGACCAGCCGATGGCCGAGCGGCTGTTGGACGGGAACATGCAGGCGCTGCAGCAGTTCGTGAACCAGTCGCCGTGGGATCCGCTGCCGGTCAGGCAGCGGATCACTGAGCGGCTGTCCGAGGTGATCACTCCTGAGGTGTGGGTGATCGACGACGTGTCGTTCCCCAAGTGCGGCACAGCGTCGGCCGGGGTGGCCCGCCAGTACTGCGGGGCGGTCGGGAAACGGGCGAACTGCCAGGTCGCGGTCAGTGTCCATGCCGCCACCGACACCGCCTCGCCCATTGGAGTGGCAGTTGTATCTGCCGCGTGAGTGGACGGACGAGCCGGACCGGTGCCGCAGGGCAGGAGTCCCCGACGACGTGGTGCACCAGGAGAAGTGGCGTCTCGCGCTCGGCCTGCTGGACACACTCGCCGAGTGGCAGTTGAAGGCGCCGGTCGTGGTCGCCGACGCCGGCTACGGCGTGAGCACCCCGTTCCGCCTCGGTCTCCAGGAACGAGGGCTGTCCTATGTCCTGGCCCTGACCGGGAAGGAAGTCGCCCACCCGGAGGATGCCGAGCCGCACCAACGGACTCGGGCTGGACCACTTCGAGGGCCGCACCTGGCGCGGCTGACACCACCACGTCACCCTCGTCACCACCGCCCAGGCCTTCCTCACCCTCAGGCGGCTCGACCCAAAAGTTTGCACACCGGCCTGACCCTCTACCAGGTCCTCGACGTTCTTCAGGACCTGCTGAGGTGCTGGACCGGTACCTGCACCACCTGCGGACGCCCCCTGCCCCGCCCCCGGAGCAGCCGCAGACAGCCCACAACCTAACGAAGCACTACTAGGCGACGTTGGCGGAGGGCAGCCTCAGGCCCAGAGTCACCGAGCGCGGCAGTCGCACTCCGGTCAACCACCGCTGCACCGCCGGTCCCAGTTCGCTGTGCGGTGCACTGCCCCCGCTGACTGCGCGTGCCGCGGAGAGCCGGTGTGCGCGCATGGCGGGGATCGGCGCGGCCAGCAGTACCGTCAGGGGCATGCCGAGTGCGACGGTCGCGTACGCCCGGGCGTCGATGGTCGATTGCTCGGCCGCGGTACCGAGCTTCGCGCCCTGGAAGATCTGGTGCAGCAACGATGGCGCGACCACACCGCCCAGGGCGGTGCCGACCGGCGCGCCCGCCGTGGCGGGGACGCAGGCCATCACCCGGTAGTCCGCGACGACCTGTCCGGGGTGTGAAACCCAGGGACTTGAGGACAGCGATGTGCCGGAAGCCGGAGACGGCGGCGCTGGCCACGTTGCCCACGATCATGAGGAACGGCACGAAGGTGTTCGGATTGGCCGCGACCTGCGCCTTCAAGGTCAGGTACGACTGGCCCCTTGCGTGATCAGCGACGAGCCCTCATTATCAGGAATCCTGATACTTTAATGTTGTAGTGATGGAGGCTGGTCATGTCGTTCAGGACAAGAGTCCAGGCCAGAGGGGTCCAGCTGCTGCTCGGCCGAATGATGAGCCGCGTACACAAGGATCTGCGCTTCACCGACATCCCTAAGCACACGGAGTCCATCCTGGTGGAGACCGGCGCAGGACCGGTGACCTGCACCGTCTACCGCCCGTCGGCCGCCGCGGCGGCCCCTGCCCCCGTCTACGTCAACTTCCACGGCGGCGGGTTCGTGGTCGCCCGCCCCCAGCAGGACGACCACATCTGCCGCTACATAGCCGCCATGGCCGGCTGCGTAGTTATCAACGTGGACTACGCCGTCGCCCCGCAGCAGCCGTACCCCGTACCCGTCACACAGGCCTACGAGGTCACCGCCTGGGTGGCCGAGAACGGCACCGCCAACAACTGGGACGGCTCGCGACTCGCCGTGGGCGGACACAGCGCCGGAGCCAACCTGACCGCCGCGGTCTGCCGCACCGCTCGGGACCGCGGCACCTTCACGCCCCGCTTCCAGATCATCGACTCGGCACCCCTCGACCAGCTCGCCGACCCGGCCACCAAGCAGTCACCCATCGCCAAGCCCCTGCTCACGCCTCAGCTCATGCGGATCTTCACCGCCGCCTACGTCCCTGATCCCGCCGACCTCCCTCATCCACTGGTGTCGCCCGGACTGACCGACGACCTCGCCGGACTGCCGTCCGCCCTGGTCATCACCGCGGAGAACGACCGCCTGCGCGACGAGGGTGACGCTTACGCCAAAGCCTTGGAGGCCGCCGGCGTTCCGGTCATCCACCGTTGCTTCGAGGGTGTCGACCACTACTTCACCCACACCGGACCGGTGCCGGCCGGGAAGGAAGCCATCGATTTGATGGCCACCAGCCTGCGCACGGCACTCACCGCCTGACCGCTGACAGAGGCCAGCAGCCCTTGTGAGAACACGCTGCCGGCCCTGGCCGACAGTGCCGGCCGCCGCATAATCGTTGGTCTTCACGCCCCGGTGATCAGCGGTGGCCGCAGCCTTCCCGTGGCCGACCCGCGAGCAAGATCAAGGTTCATGGCTGAAGGTCGCGCTGGTACCAAGTGCCTGTCTTGCCGCCGAGGTCGGCCGGGGTGGCAGGGCCCACCGGGACGAACCCGGCCTTGGTCAAGACCTTCTGGGACGCGGCGTTGTCGTGGGAGGTTGCCGCCCGGAGTGTGCGCAGGCCGTGCATCGCTGTCGCCGTCCGGCACAGCTCCCGGACGGTCGCGGTCGCCACGCCGCGGCCGGCGGCCCGCTCCGCGACCCGGTAGCCGAGTCTGGCAGTGCCGTCCTCCAAGTCGTACAGGTTGAACCTGCCGAGTACCGAGCCGTCCTCGGAGACGAGTACGTAGAAGGCGCAGATGCCGGCCTCCTGCTCGGCCAGCAAGGCGTTGTGCCGGTCGATGAACTGGTCGAAGAAGTCGTCGTCGCGGTCGGGGATCGAGGCGGCGAAGTAGGTGCGGTTCGCCAGCTCGAACGCCAGGACCGCCGGGGCGTGGCCGGCCTGCAGCCGCTTCAGCTCGGGCATCGCCCGACTCTACCCAGATCGTGTGCTGAGGCCACCTGAGTTTCCGCCAGTGCAGACAGCCCCGAGACCAGGAAACATGACGATCTGTGGCTGGAGTACTGGCCACCATCGCTTTCAACCGTCAGGTTGTACGAGCCAGGGGTCGCGGGCAGCGGAACGCACCGAGCGCCTGGCTGTGGCCGTCGGCCTCTCCGGTGACTGGTCCGGGCAACTCCCTGCGCCGTGGCTTCGCCGCCGCCGCCCGGGCCGCCGGACATGACCCGCCGGAGATCGCCCGCGCCGGCGGGTGCGCCGACGGCTCCCGCGTCCTGGCCCGATACATGGACGACGTGGACCGCGTGAGGAACTCGCCGCCGGTCGGGATCGGCCTGTGACCGCCATGCAGGTGCCCCCGCCTGCTGGTCCTGGTCGCCGGAGCTGCCTACCGGTGAGGCTCGTTGTGTGTCGCTGGCACCTCTGGGCGATGACCGGTCGCCAGTTCCCCGGGAGTCCACCCTTCAGGGGGTTTGATCTACAACCGGACGAGAGTACTGCTGTGCCCCCGGATTCTGGTTGCGGCGCGTCCAGCCCGCACGGCGGACGGCCCTACCAGGAAGGAGACAGGCATGCCCTTCGCCCGAAAGGCGGCTGCCGTCTGCGCGGCAGCGCTGACCCTGACCCTCACCGGTCTGACGGTGAACCCGGCCGCCGCGGCACCCGAAGCAGCTCCAAGACCCCTGATGATCCGCTCCGTCAAGGTTCCGACCCTCGTCGTCGACATGTCGGGCGGCTCGTCCGCGCAGGACACTCCGGCCGTCCTCAATCTCCAGACCGGCGGGGCCAGCCAGCTGTGGGAGGTCGTCCCCGTCCAGGGCGACTGGTTCCAGCTCCGCAACGAGGCATCTGGAACCTGCCTGGTCAACGGCTACCACAGCGTGGACAACGGCCACGGGCTGTCAGGCTTCCCCTGCATCGCGGAGTACGAGGACCAGCTCTGGACGCGTGTCGCGGTCGCCGGCACCAACCAGTTCAGTCTGGTCAACAAGTACAGCGGCAAGTGCATGGACCAGGGCGCCCTGCCCCTTCCGCGCACGCAGGTCACTCAGTCCACCTGCACCGGGCAAGCGCAGCAGCG
Organism: Streptomyces sp. NPDC101166; assembly: GCF_044768125.1. Lineage (NCBI taxonomy): Bacteria > Bacillati > Actinomycetota > Actinomycetes > Kitasatosporales > Streptomycetaceae > Streptomyces > Streptomyces sp. NPDC101166. The sequence goes on along the minus strand of NZ_JBIWPF010000001.1, from coordinate 862,261 downwards.
GTGGACGGCCATTACGGTGGTCTGACCCGCAACGTCACTGCGGGGCCGGACCTGACCCGCTCCCAGCTTGGGCCCGCGGCTTCGGCTGCGGGCCCAAGGCATGTTGCTGGGGGTAGCTCTCGCGAACCTGTCGACCACGTTCGCTTCGGTGAGACCCGCCGAACGAATCGCCGGTGATCTCGCTCTGGCCGTACACCAGCGGCTCATCCGGCCCGGGGGAGCGCCTGCCGCCGCAGTCCGAGCTGATGACGTCGTACGGCGCGGCCATGGGTACCGCGCCCGCCGCGCTGGGCAAGCTCGTGGCCGCCGGTCTCATACGGACCGTGGCCGGGGCCGGCACCCTCGCCGCCCGCCGAACCTCTTCGAGCCGAACCCCGTGCCGGCCCGCTGACGCGTCTGGTTGACGTCTCCGCCCCGGGGGGCCTTGACCGGCACGTCCTCCGATGGATGAGCGAGGCCCTGCTGTCCGCCGCACGCCGCCTGGTGGCGGACGGCCCGTGTGAGGCGGCACGCACGTCATCACGACTGTCCGGGCGATCCTCCGCGACGGCGGCCACCGTCCCGAGGGCGAGCCCGGCATCGCCGTCCACGGCGATGAGCCCGCCGGGCCAGGGAACTGCCGGCAGTCCGTGATCCCGCGGACGCCCTTGTGCATCGCGCCCTCGATTGCTTTCCTAGGACCCCTAGGTTAAAACTAGGGGTCCTAGGATTCCAGGAGGGTTCATGGTGCGGGCCGGGCTGACAGCGGAGCGGGTGACGATCGCGGGCGCAGAGCTGGCGGACGATGTCGGGCTCGACCAGGTGACCATGTCGCAGGTGGCCCGGCGGTTGGGCGTGAAGGATGCGAGCCTCTACACGCACGTCCGCAGCCTGGAGGATCTGCGCGGGCGGATCGCCCTGCTGGCTGCGGACGAGAAGACCATCCGCATCGCGGAGGCGACCGCCGGGCGAGCCGGCAAGGACGCGCTCGTCGCCTTCGGGAATGCCTGGCGGGAGTACGCCCACCAGTGTCCGGGCCGCTACATGGCAACGCAGACCCCGATCCGGATCACCCCCGAGCTGACCGCGAAAGCGCCCGGGCCACGGCGTGCGGTCGAGCTTTCCTACGGCGTGCTGCGCGGGTACGGACTGGCCGAGCCGGATCTGACCGACGCGGTCCGGTTGCTGCGCAGCACGTTCCACGGGTTCGTCGCCCTGGAAGCGGCGGGCGGCTTCGCGCACGAGCGTTCGCCGCAGCAGTCCTGGATCCGCGCGCTCGACGCCCTGCACACCCTCCTGGAGCACTGGCCCCCGTCCCGAGAAGGAGACTCCTCATGACCGCCCCGACCATCGGCAGCCTGCGTGTGAACGGCGCGACCTTGTACTACGAAGTGCGAGGCCGCGGCCCGCTCGTGCTGCTGATCCCCGGAGGGACGGGCGGCGCGGCATCCTTCGACGGCATCGCCGACGAGCTGGCCGCCGAGTGCACAGTCGCGACCTACGACCCGCGCGGCATGTCCCGCAGCACGCTGGACGACCCCGACGCCGAGCAGCAAGTGGCCGAGCACGCCGATGACGCGTTCCGGATGCTGGAGCTGCTGTCGCCCGGTCGGCCCGCCCGAGTGTTCGGCTCCGGTTCGGGCGCGATCGCCGCCCTGCACCTGCTCACCGCCCACCCCGAACGCATCGCACGCGTTGTGGCGCACGAGCCGCCAGTGGTGGAGGTCCTGCCGGACGCGGCTGAACACCGCGCACTCATCGCACACGTGCAGGACACGCTCCACACCCAAGGGCTCATGCCGGCGATGGCCGTGTTCGCTGAGGGACTGAACAAGGACGGCGACACCACCGAGCCGAAGTCCGCGCTCAAGCTTCCACCCCCGGCAGCGGCGAGGGCCGAGCGGACGATGGCCAACCTTCCGTACTTCGTCGGGCGGATCGTGCCCAGCTTCATGTCCTACACGCCGGACGTCCGCCGGCTGGAGGAGCTGTCGGACCGGCTCGTGATCACCGGTGGCCAGGACTCACGGGGTGAGCTGCCCTATTGCTCGGCGGCATTCCTGGCCGAGCGTCTCCGCACGGAGCTCCTGCACTTCCCCGGCGGGCACATCGGACTGACCACGCACTCCACAGAGTTCGGCGAGCTCCTGCGGAAGACCCTCCGGGACTCGATCTGAATCGCACATGGCCTGTTCAACTCCGCCGCCGGAGGCGGTTGAAGGAACAGGTGCGTGCCGACCGCGGTGCTGACACCTGGGTGCCGGCCTTCGAGCGGGACCGGGCGAAGGCCCTGGAGGACTCCCGCCACAGCTACAGCCTCACGCCCCTGCACGACGTCGTCCGGACCTGGCGGCTGCGCCTCGCCGCGACCCCGGCCGTCGACGTGTGGCTCGTACCACGATCTTGTCCCAGAGAGGGAGCGCCGGTGCTCACTTCTCGGAGTCGGACCAAGTCGCCACAAGCGCTCGCCGATCTGGAAAGCGGGGACCGGAGACTGTGTCCTGGGTAGGTTCACCGTTGAGCCAGCACACTTGCTCGGGAGCGCCGTCGCCAGTGTCGAACAGGCAGCACACTCCTCCGCTGTCGGCGGTGAGATCGGTGAACACTTTCCTGATGTTGGCCGACCGCGCAAACAAGCGGCTCATCCCCGAGGTCGCCGCCCAGCACTCCACCGACGTGTAGCCAGGGTGCAAAAGGGACTCGAACCGGATCGTCGCGTAGATGTACCCGATCTGGATGCGCCCGTCCGACTCGGGTTCAGGGCCGCTCGTCTGCGCGTACTCGCTCAGTGCGTCATCGAGGTCGAACATGAGGGACATGTCGAGCTCGAGCGTGCTGCTCGTCGAACAGTCGACCGGCTCGCTCTTGAAAGAGGACGTGAACGGGAGGACGAGCCGGTCACCGCCGGGCAGGGTGATCTCAAGCGGCTGCAGGGCACGGGCCGGTGGCGCCAGCTCGGCCAGATCGGCCAACGCCCTGGCGACATTCCGAGGACGCAGATAGATGTCGTAGCCGTAGATCAGCCCCACATTTCCCCCTGTCCCGGATCCAACCGCACCCTCTCACGCCCCGCCCTTTGGGCGCTTGTCGGTTTACAGCCCGCAACACGTTCATGAGTGGTTCCTGTTGGTGCGCCGCCAACGGCCCGGTAGTCGTACGACTCGTCGCCCAGCGGGGCGTCGGTCAAATCCCAAGGTTCATCAGGAACCAGACGCTCGACAGATCAGCACTCACGCCCGGCATCATGCCGAACATCAAGTCACGCGGCGCAGCCTTCTATGCCTCGACTGATGCGGCTGATCTGGCAGCCTGCTCGATCCTCGCGCGGTAGGCGACGCGGGCTTCCTCATCGATCTGCACCTCATACTCGGGGCGCATCCCGGTTCGGCCGTCGACGCCTTCGCGCAGGATGTCGGCGTGCCCGGCATGCCGGTTGGTCTCGCCGAGGACGTGGACGATGACGGCGAAAAGGTTCGTGTTGGGGCGGGGCTCCGGCCACCATGGCACATGGCCAGGGGCGTCGAGGGGAAGCTCGTTGATCGTCGCGTCCGAGTGCTGCCACGTGCGCCGGTAGGACTCGATGATCTGATCGCGGGTCTCGTCCTCGGTCGCCCACAGATCGCTGCCATCGTGGTCCTGCCACCGGGGCAACGGTTCCGGGGAAGGGCGGTCGAAGACCTCGCCGAAGTACCTGGCCTCGACGCTGGCCACGTGTTTGACCAGGCCGAGGAGGTTGGTCCCGGTCGCCGTCAAAGGTCGGCGGGCGTCGTATTCGGACAGGCCCTCGAGCTTCCAGAGCAGCGCCTTGCGGTCTCGCCGCAGTCTCCCGTGCAGGTTGTCCTTCGCGAATTCATCGATCATGCGGCGTCAGCCTGCCATGGGCTGCTCGTGGCCTCAAGATCCTCTACGTGGTCCGCGACGATTGGCAGGCCGAGGTCCGGCCATGGTCACCGAGCCCTGAGCGGTTATAAGAAGCTCGCGAAACTTGCCACGCGAGACAACTTTCTGTTGTCACCTGCAAGGTTGGGCGCCGGGGTCGGGGGTGTCGGCCGACTCGACGGCGGTGGGTCGGCGTCCGCCGCAGCAGGCCACCACTGCTGTCGCCGTCGAGTTCAGGAAGATCATGAACCAGGATGACCTGTCCACCGCGTCGATGAATCCGGTACCAAGCGGCTCTTCCCCGGCTTGCAACAGGACGTCGACGCTGCCGGCCAGGCCATCGATCGTGTGGCCACGCTTCAAGGAGTGCCGCATTCGCCGGCGCAAGACGCCCGCGTGGCGATCGGCGGGGACCAGGCCGTCCCAGACGACGACGTCAGCCCCGGCGATCAAGGCGTCATGTGCAGGCCCGCATGCCGGGGTCTGTTCGCGGAGCATGGCAATGAGGTCGTCGCGAGTCATGCTGCGACCCGGTGACAGGAAGACCGGTGATCGAACGCGTGTGACAACTGCAGCGCCCCCTGGTGAAAGTCCGGCTGCTTCGACCCGGTTCCATCGCAGGCTGTCCGGTGCCGTCGGTGACGACTGACGAGCCTCGGCACACTGTGACTGAGCGCGTAAGTTGGCGAGTGAGCGGTCGAGTTGGCGAACGGAGCATTGCTTCCGGACTCGGAAGTACGGTAGACCGCACGGGTTGATGCCCGACATCGGCGGGTAGCGCTTTCCACAGCGGTCGGTCACGCCAGGCGGGGGTGGGGGAGTGCATGCGTCGGACGTCATATCGCTGAGCGTGGGCATGGCCGGCAACCTCATCGCCGTGGCCATCGCCTACCTCAGCCTGCGCAAGTCCGACCAGGCGATGGCACAGGCCCAGCGTGCTTCGCGGGAGAGCCTCGCGCGCGCCGATGCCGCTCTGGTCCAGGCACACCAACTCGCTGAACGGGCGCTGAAGGCGCACTGGAACATCGATGGCGGGGCCACGTCGGTCGCCTGGCGCGAGCAGGTCTTCGCACTCCACGACCGTGGTCTGACGCCTGAGCAGATTCGCCGGATCATGCTGCTGGAGCAGGGCGGCGCCGGCTGGGAGGAGGGCAACGGCCGGATCCAGGACATTCTCCGGGACCTGTGATCATGGCACCGCCTCGCGCTTGGTGTCACGGGCGGCACCGCTGAGCGAACCGGTTCGGCAGAACCGCATCAAAGACACGGAGAACAGCCAAGTGGCCGGGAATCCAAGCTCAGCCTGAGGTGTGTTCCAGCAAAGCCGAGGATTGACCTGCATGGCGCCAGGTTTGATCATCGTTTCGGGCCCAGGGCGGCAACCCGCCCGCTGTCGCGACCGGCAACGGGCCCGGCCGCCCGACGCTCCACTCATCGGTTTCCCGGACAGGAGCACACATGAGCACAAGCAGGACGACCGTGGCGGTTCTCGGCCCGGGCGGCGTCGGCGGCCTGGTCGGCGGGCTGCTCGCCCGTGCCGGACACCGCGTCCTCTGCCTGGCGGGCGAACAGACCGTCGCCGTGCTGCGCCAGGACGGGCTACGCGTCGACAGCAAACAGTACGGGGAGTTCACCGCCGAGGTGGAGTCGGACACCGAGTTGCGCGAGCCGGTGGACGCCGTCTTCGTGACAGTCAAGCAGACCGCGCTCGCCGAGGCGCTCGACCGGATCCCGGCCCAGGTACTCGGTACGGCGGCCGTGATCCCGCTGCTCAACGGCCTCGACCATCTCGCCGTGCTCCGCGAGCGCTTCCCGTCTGCCCGGGTCGTCGCGGGCACCATTCGGGTCGAGGCCACCCGCACGGCACCCGGCCGCATCGCCCACACCAGCCCGTTCGCCGACCTCGAACTCGCCGCCCCCTTGGACGACTTCGTGGAGCTTCTGCGGCAGGCCGGTCTGCGGGTGACCGTACGCGAGGACGAGGGCGTGATGCTCTGGGACAAGCTGGCCTTCCTCGCCCCGTTCGCTCTGCTGACCACCCGCCACCAGGCCGATATCGGTGCCGTCCGTGATCGGCACCGGCCCGAACTGCTCACCGTCCTCGACGAGATCGCGGCCGTAGCCCGCACCGCCGGCGCGCCGGTGACCGCCGAGGGGCTGCTCTCCTTCTTCGACCGCGTCCCCGGGGAGATGAGGTCCTCGATGCAGCGCGACGCCGAGGCAGGCCGTCCGCTCGAACTCGACGCCATCGGCGGAGCCGTCCTGCGCGCCGGAGTCGCCCAAGGCATCGCCATGCCGGCCACCACCCGGCTGGTCGCCGAGGTGGCACAGTCCGCAAAGCGGGCGGCCTGACGGGGCGGTCCGCCTCGGCGCTCAGTGGCGCATTCGCGTGGGGCACTCGTCGTCTCTCAAATCGGACGACGGCAGGGGCGAGCGCCCGCCGGTGGTACCTCGGTTCGCATCGCCCGCCCAGGTCGCGCAGCCAGGCCATCGCCGCGCGGGACTCGCCGACCAGGATCCGTGCGAGGTCGGAGTCCGTGCGCCCGCGCGTCACCCGGACCATGTCGTTCGAAAAGAAAGTCGGCCAGTCCGCTGTGGCTCGTGCGCATGACGTAGGCGGTGAAGCAGGTGTTGTCACCGGGATATCGCCGTGAGGCCTTGTCCATCACGAGGACTCGGGCTCCCTCCTGTCGGGCGGAGTGCGCGGCCCGGAAGTCGGCGTGTCCGCCACCGACGACGCTGGCCCCCAGCGCGCGGCCAGGAGCGCGGGTGCTCCTGATGGCGCGAAGGGGGCCGGCCCGGGAGCACAGACTCCGGACCGGCTGTGTGCGCGGGGCGTCAGCGACGCTGGGCACAGGGCCATGGCCCGCCGGCGCTGCCTTCGAGGCGAGGTCCTCCACGTCCCCGGGTTTCGCGCCGGGCGCGGGTTCGGCATCCGGCAGGGGATCGGTCTGCGCGTCGAGGGCATGGTCGGCCTCGGGAGCCGAGCTGTACGGGATCTCGCCGTTCAGGACCGCCCTGGCGCGCTGCTCGTCGAGTTTCCCCTCCCACTTGGCCACCACCAGGGTGGCGACGCCGTTGCCGACCACGCTGGTCAGGGCGCGGGCCTCGGACATGACGCGGTCGATGCCGAAGATGAGCGCCAGGGCGGCGACGGGGACGTGCGGAACGGCGCTGAGGGTGGCGGACAGAGCGATGAAGCCGGACCCGGTGACGCCGGCGGCGCCCTTGGAGGTGAGCAGCATGACGGCGAGCATCGACAGCTGCTGGGTGAGGCGCAAGGTCGATGCCGAGGGCCTGGGCGAGGAAGACCGAGCCCATGGTCAGGTAGATGGCGGTGCCGTCAAGGTTGAAGGAGTACCCGGCGGGCAGCGTGATGCCGACGACCGGCTTGGCGGCGCCCGCGTGCTGGAGTTTGGCCATCATGCGCGGCAGCACCGGTTCGCTGGACGAGGTGCCCAGGACGATCAGCAGTTCTTCCCTGATGTGGCGGAGGAAGGGCAGCAGGCGCAGGCCGTTGACGCGCATGACCGTGCCGAGGACGACCAGGACGGAGCATGCGCACCGTGGTGGATTCCGGCGTGAGCGGTACCAGTGCGTTGTGGACGGCGTACAGGGCGACCGCGGTCATCTGCGCATTGGTGACGATCGCTGCCCTGGGGACCGGCCGGTACCTGCGCGCGTTCGACCGGAAGCGGGTCGTTGCCGTAGCGACGGCCATGCGCGCCCAACGCCTAGCGCGGCCCGGGACTGCACGACTTCGTGGCCCACGAGCTCAGCGGAATGCCACCCAGGCGCAGACGGGCCAGATGGTGGGAGCGACGGACGCACGCCGGGCGGTAGCGACACTGCGACGCATCGAAGAGGCGGGACCGCGGGCGATGCAGACCCTGGACCGGACCGTGCACATGCCCGACGAAGAGGCGCACGAGGGCCAGGACCAGCAGCCCGCCCTGGCGGAGCGGGCCGCGGTGGTGGCACGGTTTCGTGAGGGAAGCGCCGCACAGGGGGACTGCACCTCGACCCGCGCGTGCGCGCGGTGCCGACGCCGGCCCACCGGATGGTGACAGAAGCCTTGACCGACGTACGGCGACATGCCGCAGACGCGACGTCCGGGCGCAGTCGACGGCGCTGGCCGCTTCTTGCGTAGTCCCGCGCGCAGTTCCACGTACCCGCTACCGCCGGGCGGTACGGCTAACGGGTCTTGCGGGCGCCACCGTTGACATTGATGACCTGGCCCGTGATGTGGCGGGCCGCCGGAGAGGCGAGGAAGGCGACCGCACCGGCGACGTCGGCCGGGCTGCCGGGACGGCCGGTGGCGGTGGCGGCGATCAGGGTGTCTCGGCGTTCGTCGGAGAGGTGGTCGCGGAAGAACTCGGTGTCGGCGATGTAGCCGGGCGAGACCACGTTGGCGGTGATGTCGCGGGGGCCGAGACTGTCGGCGAGACTCAAGTTCCAGGTGGCGAGGCCCGCCTTGGAAGCGCCGTACGAGTCGGCTCCCTGGTCGGCGGCGATGGAGCCGAGGTGTACCACCGCGCCACCCGGGGCTAGGCGGTCGTCGAGGGCCCTGGTGGTGAGGGCGGCGCTGACGAGGTTGGCGTCGAGGTTGGCGCGGAAGTCGCGGGCGTAGGACGCGAGATCGGTCTTGCCGTCGGCGTCGAAGACGATGTTGCCGCCCGCGTTGTTGACCAGTACGTCGATGTGGTCGGGGAGTTCGGCCACGAGCCGCAGGAGGGCCTCCGGGTCGGTGTGGTCGCAGACCAGGGGACGGACGCCGGTTTCGGCAGCGAGTTCGTCGATGGGGCCGGGGCGACGGCCGGTGACGATGACGTTGTCGTTCTGCTCGGCGAAGTGGCGGGCGATGGCGCGGCCGATGCCCGTGCCGCCGCCGGTGACCAGGATGGTGCGTGACATAGGATGAGCTCCAATATTCAGGCCTAAATTTAGGTCTAAACGTAACACGGGAGAAGGTCGGCATGGCAAGTGAACCCCTCACGCCCAAGGGCATGAGCTACCCGACGGACGGTGCGTCCACGTACCCCGTGCAGGACATCGCGGCCGCCTGGGAGCGCGAGCGGCCGGGCACACCCGTCGAGTCGATCGGGATCGTCACGCCCATCTGGCGGCTGGCGAAGCTCCTCGGCGACGACCGGCGGCGCGTCCTCACCCGTGCCGGGGTCGACGCCGCGACCCTCGACCTCCTGAGTGTTCTGCGGCGGAGCGGCGATCCGTACACGCTGAGCACCCGTGAACTCAGCCGGCGCTCACTGGTCACCGCGGGCGCCATCTCCCAGCGCGTCGCCCGCGCCGAGAGCGACGGGCTCGTCACCCGCCGGCCCGGGGAAGGGCGGCCGCGCACGGTCCTGATCTCCCTGACCCAGGCGGGGCATGACCTGATCGAGATCACCGTCGACCAGGTCCTGGGCCGGGAGGCCGAGCTGATCGGTGGCCTGACGGGCGAGCAGCAGCACCAACTCACCGAGCTGCTGCGGATCCTGCTCCAGGACGTCCAGCGCCGGCTCGGCGACGACCGCATCTCCCAAGTCGGCGAGGAGTGAAACCCGACCCCTCGGACAGAGCCAGGTTCTCCTTGTACTGGGCGGCAGTTGTCCTCCGGGCCGGCTGAGACCGTGTCCCACGTGGCGAGGCGGACGCGGTGCTTGTAGCAGCACCAAGACCGCGGCGAGGCCGAGAAAGGCCAGGTACTCGCGGGGTTCGCATCCCGCCGCCCGGCGCCGCGCGCTTCGGCCTGGCGGAGATGAGCAACTCGCCGGTCGGCACCGCCCGTCTCAAGGACGTCGCCGCGCAGGCGATGCTCGGCGGCTGAAACGGGGGAGATCTGGAATCCGGCGGCTGGCGCCGGACGGTCGTCTCCGTCGAGAGCCTCGCACACGCGGAGGCGGAGTTGCTGCGACTGGGCCCGGAGGCGGCAGTGCTCGCGCCGCCGGAGCTTCGGGAGCTTCGGGAGCGCGTCACCGCATCGGCGCGGGCCATGGCGGCGCTTTACGACCGGCCGATCGTGGGCGCGGAAACGGGCTCGGGTGGGTCCGGCGATCCGAGGCAAGTGTCCGGCCGCCGGCGGTCAGGTGGTGAGTCCGGCGTCCCGGGCGAGGAGGGCGGCTTGTACCCGGTTGTGCGGACCACCGGGGCTGTCGCCCCGAGCGGCAGGGCCCTGGCCCACGCCCTGGCTTCTCGGGAGCCGGCTGCGCACCGGTGCCGTGGGGCGCCGCATTCCCGGCGCCGCCTGGCACCGGGCCGAGTCGGTGATGGTCCGTCACGGCGGCCGGGCGGTCTTCTTCACCCGCTTCGTGCCCGTGGTCCGCACCCTCGCCCCGCACTTCGCCGGCGCCACCGGCCTGCCGTACCGCCGGATCGCCCCGTACAGCGCCACGGCCGCGGGTCTGTGGGCCACTGTCGAGGCCGGTGCCGGATACGCCACGACGCCCACCGCCCGACGGGCGCTCTCGCTCGGCGGCCCCGTCCTCCTCGTCGCAGCCGGCGTCCTCGCCGTCGCAGGCGCGGCCACCTGGACGTGGAAGCGCCGCCGCTCCCCACGGCCGCTCTCCGCGTACGAGTGAGGGCGCACCCGGCAGGCACGGCCGAAACCCGGCCGCGGCGGTGGCGGGAGGCCTCCGTCCCACGCCGGAGGCCTGACGACGACTCGCCCTACCGCGCAGCGATCGCCGACGCCCACCAAGGGACTCGGTCGCCGACGTCGTTGGCGGCGAAGAAGTCCCTGACGGCGGCCTTCTCCGCGGCGTCGGGCTGGGTGTTGACGCAGTCCGATCCGCCCCAGGCGCCCGACATCACCTTGGAACAGGGGCTGCCCGGACCCAGGTCGGGAAGCGACAGGATGTGGCCCAGCTCATGGACGACGATGCGAGAGGGCTTGTACAACTGGGCGTCCCCGACTTCGAGGTACACCCAACCCCGCCCCGCGCCCTTGATGTTGACGTGGGACTGGACTCCCTTGGCCGTCTTGTACTCCATGACCCGCAGCGGCGCCGGAGTGTCCTGCTCGACGAACTTGATCGACGGGACGGCCGTGTTCCAGATCTCGATCGCCTCGCGCGCCGCGTCCGTGTAGGAGCCGGCCAGCATGAGGTCGATCGGGATGACCTCAGGGGCGGGGTCGGCCGCGCCTGCAGGAGTACTGACACCCAGCAGGGCACCGGACGCCAGGACCATCGTCGACAACAGGTTCACAGTTCGGGCCATGGAAATGCCTCCATTCGATTGTCACAGGAGGCTAGAGACGCCGGGTGTGGTCCTCAACGCGACTTCAGGCCGGTTGATTCGAGGAAATGGCCGGTAGATGACCTTCGCCTTGCAGGGCACGGCGACGTCCCCGCGTGGTGGCCGGCGACGAGCCGTTCCTCTCGTACGGGATGTGTCGTCCCGTGCGGTGCTACGGCGAGGTGGCCGGGTACGGGGATCGGAGCACGAGCAGGGTGATCTCGCTGGGGGCGAAGACGCGGAACGGCGGGCCCCAGAAGCCGGTGCCGCGGCTGGTGTAGAGGAGGGTGCGGGCGCCGTGGCGGCTGAGGCCGGCGAGGGCCGGCTGGTCGATGCGGACCAGGTGGTGGAAGGGCCAGATCTGACCGCCGTGGGTATGGCCGGAGAGCTGGAGGTCGACGCCGGCGGCTGCCGCCCGGTCGACGAACTTGGGCTGGTGTGCCAGGAGCAGGACGGGCAGGTCGGGGTCGGCGCCGTTCAACGCCCCGGCGAGATGGGCGCGGTGGCCCGCCAGGCCGGAGGACTCGGCGGTGACGTCGTCCACGCCGGCGACCACGAGGGTGTCGCCGCCGCGTTCGAGCAGCAGATGGCGATTGCGCAGCGGCTCCCAGCCCAGCTCGTCCATCAGGTCGACCCAGCCTTGCGCCTCGCTGTAGTACTCGTGGTTGCCGGTGACGTACACCCGGGCCCGGGTGGCCCGCACGGTGCCGAGAGGGGTGGCCTGCGCACGGCGGCGCTCGGCCGTGCCGTCCGCGATGTCGCCGGTGTGGCAGACCAGATCGGCTTCCAGAGCGTTCACGGTCTCGCACACCCTCGCCGACCAGCGAGCGCGATCGAGCGGGCCGTAGTGGGTGTCGGTGATGAGGACGACACGGGTCCCGTCCAACCCCGCGCCCAGCCGCGGGAGTCGCACGTCGAGTCGGCGCACGCGCGGCACACGGCGGGCCTCGGCGTACCCCCAGCCGAGCAGTACGGCGGTTGTGCCGAGGACGGCCCAGGTGACGATCCGGGCGCGGTCCTGGCTCTCGCCGACGCCGGCCATGGTCAGGGCGAGCCGCAACAGGACGCCGAACAGAACGGACCAGGTGAACAGGATCCAGCTGGTGCCCAGGAGTGTGTCACCGATGATCGCCGCCCGGTCCTGCTGGCGCCGGCCGTGGCCGCGTGCCATCGCGAGCGGCATACCGATGAGGCCGAGGACGAACAGGGCGGTGCCGGCCAGCGTGAGGGGCAGCGGCCAGTGCTGGCCGGCGTGCAGGAGCACCCAGCAGGGCACGGCCCACAGCAGGACGGGGGCGATGAGGGGGAGGTAACGCATCAGGCGGTGCAGGCGGCTCGGCCGCGGCGCTTGCGTCTCACCCTCGGCGGGCCGGGTGTCGCTGGTGTCGGTCACGTTTCCCCTCCCGGCCCGTGCTGCCGTCTCGCGCACTGTATCCGGTCGCCTTCGAGCCGGCCGGACCGGCGTTCACGGGAGCGGCCTCCTTAAGATCAACGACTCCGCGGCCGACCCCAGTGAACCACATCCGCTCCGTCGCGCAGCAGCGCGGGCTCAGCCCGGGGAACGGGGGCATCCAGGACGGTCCCGATGCCGTGATCACGGTCGCCACGTCATGATCATTTGCTCAGGTCGGCCCAATGACAGGGCGATTCCTGCGGCTACGCTGACCGGGGCGGTCGACAGTGCGCCAGACCGGGGGAAACCGTGAACCGACCACTGCTCTTCCTCGACGTGGACGGGCCGCTCAACCCGTATGCGGCCAAGCCGGAGAGGCGGCCCGACGGCTACACCACACTCCGAGTTCCCTGGGGCGGCGCCGATGAGGGGGACAGGGGGTTGTCGTCCCGGCGACGTCCCCTGCGGGTCTGGCTCAACCCGGAGCACGGACGATCCCTGCTCCGGCTCGGCTTCGAGCTGTGCTGGGCCACCACATGGATGGACGACGCCAACCGGTGGATCGCACCGGTGCTCGGCCTTCCGGAACTGTCCTTCGTCGACTTCGGTGACGTCTTGCTGCGAGAACGCCCTGACGGAGTTCACTGGAAGACCGGTCCGCTGGTGGACTACGCGGGCGGCCGTCCTTTCGCCTGGGTGGACGACGAACAGAGCGAGCTGGATCAGACGTACGTGACCGCCCACCATCGAGGGGCCGGGATTCTGTACCACGTCAACCCTCGGGTCGGTCTACGGGAGAACGACTTCCACACACTCGCGGACTTCGCTCGTTCCCTGGGTACTCAAGGAGGCGCCGGCGGAGTCGCTGACGGCTCTCCAGTGGCTCCGTGCCCGGAGCAGTGATCATCTCTATGGCCCGACTGGACGCCGAAGCGGTCGGTGGCGCGGTCCAGATCGCGTGGCCGGAACGGTAGGCGACCGGCGATCGCTCGCGTGTGTAGGCCCCGTGCCGTCAGCCGAGGGCGTCGAGCAACTGGCGCTCGCGCTGTGCGCTGAGGCCCGCGCGCCTTTCCCGGAGCAGACCCTGCTCGCGTTCCCAGCGCAGGGTGTCGGCCAGCATCTCTGCCGGGGGCCGGTGACGGAGCCCCGCGGCGCGCGCCGCGGATCCGTCTCGGGCCGACCATCCTTCCCAGCCCGGCTCGACCAGCCACATCGCCAGCGATTCGGACCCCATGTACTGAACCACGCCGTTGGCGAGCAGCCACGCCGAGTCGGCGGCGATCACCGGCCCGGTGTGCCCGCCGGCGGCGCGGGACAGTTCGATCCACTCCTCGAACGGAACGACCGGACCGACGGCGTTGAATGTGCCGGTGGTTCCCGTCTCGGCGGAGTCGAGCAGCCAGGAGGTGAGGTCCCGCACGTCGACCACCTGGGTGGGCGCGGCCGGTGTGTCGGGGACCAGCATCGGCCCTCGCGGATCGCGTGCGGCGCGGGCGACCCAGTAGCCGGTGCGCCCGCTGTGATCGCCCGGGCCGCCGATGAGCCCGGCGCGTGCGATGAGGAGGCGGTCGCCGACAGCGGCCGTCGACGCCTGCTCGCAGGCGACCTTCGCCTCGCCGTACAACTCGCGGTCGACCTCGCTTCGGTCGGTCGGGGCGAGCAGGGCCGCGGACTCGTCTGTTCCCGGCGTGGCGTGGGAGGCGTAGGCGTTGCCGGACGAGACGTACACCCAGTGCCCGGCCTTGTCGCCCAGCGCGTCGAGCGCTCCTCGAACGAAGCCGGGCTGCCATGACACCTCGACGACCGCGTCCCACACCCGGTCGAGCAGGGGCGCGTACGCCGACGGGTCGCGCCGGTCGGCGGCGGCCAGTGTCGCTCCGTCCGCGACCTCTCCGCTCTCGCCTCGCGCGAGGCAGGTCACCCGATGGCCGCGTTCGATCGCCTGCCGCGACAACTCTCGGGCCACCCATGCCGTTCCGCCCAGAACCAGGATCTCCATCCCGACACACAAGCACCGCAATCCCCGCCCGGCCAGACGGATTCGCTGACAGCAGACGGTCAGCCGTCAGACCCGGCACGGCACCGGCCACTTCCGTCCCTGAACCGCTTGCCGTCGGCGATACCGCAGTACCGTGTTCAGTCTCAGAGGCGGCGCGCGAGGTGGAGCAGATCCGCCAGGCGCAGCACCCGTCCGTCGAATCCCGGGAGGGGGACATGGAGCGGCTGGGTCCAGCGGGCGGGGATTGCGTCCAGCCCGTAGTACGCCCCCGCGAGGCCTCCGGTCACCGCGGCGACGGTGTCCGTGTCACCGCCGAGGTCGATCGCCGCGCGTATCGCGTCTTCGAAGCTGTTGGTGGTGCGCAGCGCCCAGACGGCGGAGCCCAGACAGGGCCAGACGGCACCGTTGAACTCGGTCGCCTGATCGGGGTGCCAGTCGGGTTCGAGGACCTTGCTGTATCGGCCGCGGTGGTCGGGGTGGACAAGAGCCAGGACCTCGGGGAGCGCGGCGAGGGGGTCGGTGTCCGCGAAGGTGACGCGGATGAGTTCGTGGAAGATCGCGGTGCCCTCCCAGGCCGCGCGATCGCCGTGGGTGAGGGCGGCGATGCGCCGGGCCGCGTTCATGGTGGCTTCCTGGCCGGCGGGCGCGAAGTGGACCGCGGAGGTCGATGCCCGCATCAAGGAGCCGTTTCCCGCTGCTCGTTGGTTGACCTGGAAATGAATCGCGGCGGCGAGGTCCCAGGACATGCCGTTGGTCAGGACGTCCTCGGTCTGCAGGCCGATGTCCTTCGGGTCTGATGTCGCCCACCGCTGGAAGCGGGCGAAGATGTCCGGCAGATCCAGCCCGCCCCGCTCCAGCAGCGACTCCGCGACCAGGACGGCCATCTGCGTGTCGTCCGTCGCCTCGCCGGCGTCCCAGCCACCGCCTCCGCACATCTCGCCACCGGCGCCGGGCGCGGGAAACCGTGCGGTGAACGCTCCCTGGGGACCGAACTCGAAGGGCGCGCCCAGGGCGTCGCCCACCGCTGCGCCGACGACCGCGCCGGCAGCCCGCTGTATCCGCTCCATCCTCGCAGGCTATCCGTGCCGTGTCGGCGGCTCCTCGGCCAGGACCAGCGGGCAGCTCAGGGCATGGCCTAAGGGCTGTCCCGTGATCCCTGGCGTGCGTGCGACGACAGCTACGGCACCTCGCCGCGTTGTCGGAACGTCCGCATACATCCAGTATGCGGATGTCCCTCCGCGTTGCGATGCACCGCACCTGACGCCGCACGCTGATCCACCAGGGACCACGGGACAGCCCTTAGCCCGAACCGTCGCCGGGCTTCGTGACGTAACCGAGCGCGCGAGAACCTGCCCCCGGTCACCGCGGCTGGTAGGCGGTGGCCAGCACGGAGATGGTGACCTGATCGGGCAGGACGGTGCCGTTGAGGTCGGCGCTCACATGGCGTGCGTTCGGTGTCATCTCGACCAGGTTCAGGGCATCCCGCCCGGTCAAGGTCGCGGCGTACTCCACCTGTTCGGTGACGGCGGCCTCGAAGTAGGGGTCCAGGGTCCGGTGCAGGCGCTGTTCCTTGGCCGGGTCGATCGTGACCGTCGCGGGTAGCCGGCCGCGCAGTTCGGCCAGGTGACGATCGGTGGGGCGGACCACGATCAGCCGGCCGGTCGGGCGCAGTACGCGGTGGAACTCGGCCGGGTTGCGCGGAGCGAACACGTTCAGCACGACGTCGGCCACCGCGTCGGCCAGCGGGAAGGGGCGGAAGACGTCCCAGGCCGCGGCGGCCGCTCGGTCGTGGGCCCGGGCGGCCGAGCGCAGTGCGCCCGCCGATGTGTCCAGGCCCAGACCGCGGGCGCCGGGCAGCCGGTCGAGGACGCCGGCCAGGTAGTAGCCCGTGCCGCAGCCCACGTCCACCACCGTGGCCCGCTCTCCCGTGGCGTCGGCCGCCAGGCGGGCCCCGACCCGGCGGATGGGGGCGTAGGCGCCGGTCGACAGGAACCGGCAGCGGGCCTGGACCATGGCCGCATCGTCGCCGCTGGTGGCGCGGGCACCCGTCAGCAGTCCGGCGTAGCCGTGGCGGGCGATGTCGAAGGTGTGGCCCACCGGGCAGCGCAGTGCGCCTCGATCGGGGTGCAGCCGGCGTGTGCGGCACGTCGGGCAGCGCAGCAGGTCGAGGGAGAGTTCCAGGGCAGGGGGAAGTGAGACTGGCACGAGGCACTCCTGGCAAGGATGAAGGAAGGGGACCGTGCCTGCGTGTGCGCTCGGACCGTCACTGCCGCAGGAAGCGACAAGCGGTGGGGACATGGCTCATGCGCCAGGCACGCCGGGGAGGGCGACGCCGTCCGGCCTCGCCCTCAGCGTCTCCCGATCAGAGGAAGCAGCAGTGCGGGGTGCTCATGAATGCCATGTCGTGAGACTACAAGCATGGGTGAAGCCCCATCTACCGCATGAGAGTTGAGAGAGCCGCATGGCTGACGACTGCTTCGGGCATCCACGACTCGCCGCGATCTACGATCCCCTCGACCCCGACCGCGGCGACCTCGATGCCTACCTCCGAATGGCGGAAGACTTCGGGGCGCGCCGCGTTCTCGACATCGGCTGCGGCACAGGGGTGTTCGCCCTTCTCCTGGCCGACCGCGGGATCGAGGTCGTCGGCGTCGACCCCGCCCAGGCCTCCGTCGACGTCGCCCGGGCCAAGGCGGGCGCCGGGCGAGTGCGCTGGATCTGTGGTGACGCGAGCGGCCTCCCGCCCCTGCGGGTCGACCTCGCGACGATGACAGCCAACGTCGCCCAGGCCATCGTCGACCCGCGCGTCTGGCGGGAAACATTGCGGGGGGCTTACGAAGCGCTGAGGCCGGGCGGGCGCCTCGTCTTCGAGACCCGTGATCCGGCCAGACGCGCCTGGGAGGAGTGGACCCACGAGAACTCCTACCGGGTGACGGAGATTCCTGGCGTCGGCCCGGTCGAGACCTGGATCCGACTGATCGAGGTGAGCGGGCAGTTGGTGACCTTCCGCTGGACCTACGTCTTCGAGGCGGACGGGCAGGTGCTGACGTCGGACTCGACCCTGCGCTTTCGTGAGCGCGAGGAAGTCGAGTCTGATCTGATCGCTCACGGCTTCTCGGTGCAAGAGGTCCGCGATGCGCCTGACCGGCCGGGCAAGGAGTTCGTGTTCCTCGCACGACGCCCTTGATCCACGCTCACGCATCGCTCCGGAGGCCGCCTCACCGCCCCTCTCGGCGAGGGCTAGGAACGCGCGCCACCGCCCTGATGGGTCAGGCGGAAGGCGCCCGGGGTGACGCCGGTGTGGCGGGTGAAGAACTTGCCGAAGTTGGTGGGTTCGGGGAAGCCGAGGCGGCGGGCGACGGCCGCCACCGGTTCGTCCGTGTGGGCGAGCAGGCGTTGGGCCTCCAGGGCGACGCGGCCGTCGATGACATGTTTGACGGGCTGTCCGGTGGCGGCCGCGCAGGCACGGGTGAGGGTCTTCACGGTGTATCCGAGGCGGTGGGCGTAGTCGGCGGCGCGGCGGGTGGCGGCGTAGGAGCGTTCCAACTCGGCGCGGAAACGGGCGTACACCTCGCCGCCGGCCTGCGGGTCGCCGCCGCCGTCCGGGCGGGGCAGCCGGTCGACCTGCAACAGCACGGTGGCCAGCAGGAGTTGGAGGATCTCCGCCGACACGGTCTGCCGCGGGCGGGCGTACTCGGCCCGCAACTGGCCCAGCAGCGTGGTCAGTACGGCGTACTCGGGGCGCGCGTCCAGTTGCCAGTGGGAGGGGCCGTACCGCTCGTCGACCAGCCGGTCGGCGCTGCTGGTGTGGGGCGGGAAGGCCGGTGTGAACAGCAGATGCGTGCCGTTCGCGGTGCCCGGCCGGGTGAAACTCTGCACCTGGCCCGGGCGGATCCAGGTCAGCGTTCCGGGGCGGCAGGGATAGGTCACGAAGTCGACGGAGTGTTCTCCCTCGCCCTCGGTGACGAGGGTGAGGGTGTGGAAGTCGACCCGGTGCACGAGGTCGGGCCGTCTGCGCCGGCGGCGGCGCCGCTCGTGCAGGGTCGCCAGGTCGATGATCTCGAAACCGGGGACGTGCTCCTCGGGCGGATTGAAGCCGAGCCGAAGGATCGGGCCCTCCTCGGGCGCAGCGGTCCCGTCCTCAGGGTTCGCGGGAAGCATCAGGCTCTCCGATTGTCCTCGATTCACCATAGCCTGTCTCCAGCCTATCTCGCCTGCCTGCGGGTTCACCGGTGAGAGTGGAGGACATCGGGCGGCGAAGGGCCGCTCTCACCACAAGGAGCACCTCATGAACGGCATGGTCACGGTCCTCGACAAGGGCGCTGTCCGCATCCACAGCTACATGTCTCCGGCCGACACTTTCCACACCACCACCCAGCTCATCGAGACGTCGGCGCGGCTCGTGGCGATCGACGCCCAGCTGCTTCCGGCCTACGCCGACGAGGTGGTCGCCTACGCGAAGGGTCTCGGCAAGCCGCTGGACCGGCTGATCGTCACCCACGCCCACCCCGACCACTACAACGGCGCCGCCCGCTTCGGCGTCCCCGTGCACGCCCTGCCCCAGGTGCGCGAGCAGATCATCGCGCGCGGCGACAGCCGGCTGCCCACCGGTCAGGTCATCCCTCTCGCCGACTTCGTCCCGAGCGTGGAGCTCACCCCGGTCACCGAGATCATCGACGGCGTCCCCTTCGTCTTCGAGGCCGTCTCCGGCGGCGAGGCCGCCGACGAACTCCTCGTCGGCCTGCCCGACCAGGGCGTCCTGGTCGCCCAGGACCTCGTCTACAACGACGTCCACCTCTACCTCGGGAACAACGACATCGCCGGCTGGGAGCGTGCTCTCGACCTGCTGGCCGCCCGGTCCGGTTACGACACGATCCTCGCCGGCCACGGTCTGCCCACCGGCCCGGAGATCTACGCGGACGTACGCCGCTACCTCGCCGACGCCCGCGAACTGCTCGGCGACGACGGCGAGGCCTACAAGAAGGCGATCGTGGAGCGCTACCCGTCGCTCGTCGGCCCGTTCATCATCGACATCGCCAACCGCTCCCTCTTTCCCGCAGCCCTCTGAGCCTCAGCCTCCGTCCCCGTGACGTGGCCACCCTGAGCCTCAGCCTCCGTCCCCGTGACGTGGCCACCCTGAGCCCCAGCCCCTGTCGCCGGCCCCGCGGCACCCCCGACGGCAGGGCATCCCCCCACCACCCCGTTCCAGGAGAACCGCCCATGCACGCCCGCTCCTCCCTCACCGTTCTGGCCACCGCGCTCGCCCTGCTGGGCGCGACAGCGACCGCCACCGCGGCCACCGAGCCCCTCTCCCGCCCCCGGGTCGCCGCCCGCTTCGACCTGGCCGGCGGGCGACAGCCCGAGAACATCACCGTGGGCCGTGACGGATCCGCCTTCCTGACCTTCTCCTTCGCCCGGCAGATCGTCCGGGTCGCCCCCGACGGCCGGACGCACGTCCTGGCCACCCTGCCGGCCCCGGCGCAGGCCCGAACTCCCAACCTGGGCAAGGCGTTCGTCGGCGGAATCGCCCGCGCCCACGACGGCACCCTCTACGTCACCTACGCCACCGGCACCGCCGACCTCACCGGCGTCTGGGCCGTGCGTCCCGGCGGCCGCCCGCATCGCGTCGCCGCTCTCCCCGCCGACGGCCTGCCCAACGGCCTCGCCCTCGACCGGCGCACCCACCGCCTCTACGTCACCGACTCCGTCCACGGCGTCGTCTACCGGGTCCCGGCGAGCGGCGGCAGGGCCTCCGTGTGGGCCGAGGGCGACGCGCTCAGGCCCAGCTCCTTCGCCGGCGCGAACGGGCTGAAGCTCCATGGCGGGGCGGTCTGGGTCACCAACCTCGACAAGGGCACCGTCCTGCGCATCCCGGTCACCGCGCGCGGCACGGCCGGCGGGATCGAGGTCCGCGCGACCGGCATGCCGTCGATCGACGACTTCGCCTTCACCGGCCGCGGCGACACCCTGCTCGCCGCCCGCGACGACGACGAGGTCGACCTCGTCCGCCCCGACGGCACCCACACCGCCGTCCTCACCGCGGCCGACGGCCTGCGGACCCCCACCTCCGTCGCGGTCCGGGGAGACACGGTCTACGTCCCCAGCGCCGCCTACCTCACCGGCGAGGGACCCAACCTCCTCACCGCCCGCCTCGACCGCTGACACGGCGGCCTTCCGGCCCGGGGACGCTCCGCTCCGACCCCGCTGGTGTGGGCGAAGCGACCTCAGGTGTTATTCAATGAGGTGTGCGGTCAGGGATCTCGGGGCCTGTCGCACGGACCCGAGTACGGCCCCGGCGCTGCCGCCGGGGAATGCCTGAGAGAGCCGTATGGACTCCACACCCTCTCCCTCGTCCTCTTCGGCGTTCGACCTGGTCAGCAGCGCCCTGGGGCGCTACATCCCGCGCGGCGGGGCGGCAGCGGCCGTCGGCCCCGTCGATGCGCAGGGCGACCGCGCGAACCGCCGTCGTGGGTCCGACGGTCCGACGGGCGGCCGGCAGGACCAGATTCTCGGCGCGGTCAACATGGACAGGGACCTGAGGATCACCCGCTGCAACCTGGAGGCCCCCGTCTTCGCGGGACTGGAGGCCGTGGCCGGGAGTCCCTTCGTCGCTCTCCTGCCGCCCGGGGACGTGCCGACGGTCACCCGGCGGCTGCGGCAGGTCCTGGAGACGGGGGAGGCGCACGTCGCCCGGATCCAGCGCCTGCGGCGCGGTGACGGGTCGGAGCTCGTGGTCTCGATGAGCATCCTGCCCGCCGCGCTGCCGCAGGAGGGCCTGACCGTCTCCCTGATCGCCATGGCCCGGCGGCTGCACCTGTACGCCGCCGAGACCGCGATCGGCACCTCGCTGGACATCGGCGAGACCGCGCAGTCGCTGGCGCAGTCCCTGCTGGCCTGGGGGGACGTGGCCGCCGTCGACCTCGACTTCACCGTGTGGACGGGCGAGGGCGTCACCGGGCAGAGACAGGGGCGCATCCGGCTGCGGCGGGCGGCCCTGGTGCCGGACCGGGTGTGGCCCGAGGGCTATGTGACGGCGGGCGACGATCTGCCCGGCGACGCGAGCCGGCTGCTGGCGCAGGCGGTACGGCGGGACGACGCCCCGCAGACCATCGTCATACCCGACCGGGAGGCGGTCGAGCGGGTCCTCGGCAGTCCACGCGTCGTGCGTGCCCTGGTCCCCGGCGACCGGTCGGCGGCCGTGGCGTGCGTACCGCTGGTCCTGGACAGCGAGCCGCCCGTCGTCCTGGGCGTGGCGGAGGTCTGGCGGCGGGCGGACGCGCCCTTCCACGACAGCGAGCTGTTCGACCTTCAGGAACTGGTCGCCAGGACCGCCCATCACGTCGACCTCGCCCGCCAGCACCAGCGCGAGCACACCCAGGTGCTGGCCCTGCAACGCCGGCTCCTGCCCCGGAGCGGCGGCGACACCGTCGAGATCGCCAGCGTCTACCAGCCCGCCACCCCCGACAGCGCGGGAGTCGGCGGCGACTGGGTCAACAGCTTCCCGCTGCCGGACGGCCGTACCGCGCTGGTCGTCGGTGACGTCGTCGGGCACGGCCTGGGAGCCGCGGCGACCATGGGCCAGCTGAGCATGGAGGCCCGCGCGCTGCTGTCCGCGGGGCTCGCGCCCGACGAGGTGCTGGAGCACCTGGACGAGACAGTGACGCTGCTGGACGACACCGAGTCCGGGCTGACGGCCGGCTACAGCGCCCTGGGCTCGACCTGCTGCATCGCCCTGTACGACCCGGTCAGCCACCAGGTGGCGCTGTCCAGCGCCGGTCACCTCCCCCCGGTCCTGATCACTCCGGACGGGCAGGCGGGCCCGCTCCCGGTGCGGCCCCACCCCGGCCTGGGCGCCGAGTTCGCGCTCCGCGAGCCGTTCCACGTGCACACCTTCGGCGCACCTCCGGGTTCCCTGCTCGCCCTCTTCACCGACGGTCTGGTGGAGGACCGTGCCGTGTCGATCGACGAGGGCATCGCCAGGCTCACGGACGCCGTGTCGGCGGTGCATCCCTGGGACTCCCTGCAGCAGGCCGCACGCCACGTCGTCGCCTCACTGGCGCCCGCGCGGCAGCGCGACGACGTGACCCTGCTGCTCGCGCGGATGATCGGCTACCGCAAGGAGGACACCGCGACCTGGCGGCTGCCCGCCCGCTACGACGCCCCCGCACACGCACGCGCACAGGTCTCCGCGCTGCTGCGGGCCTGGCGCACCAGGGACGACACCCGGGACGACGTGCTGCTCCTGGTCAGCGAACTGGTCACCAACGCGGTCCGGTTCGCCGCCGGTCCCGTCACGGTACGGCTGATCAGGGCCGGTCACGGCCTGCTGTGCGAGGTGGGCGACACCGGCAACGGCAGGCCGGGGCTGGGCGGGGGCGGCCTCCTGGACGACGGTGGCCGCGGCCTGCACGTCGTGCACCGGCTCACCAACCGGTGGGGGGTTCGCTGGACGGACACCGGCAAGGTGGTCTGGGCGGAAGTCACGAGGTGACGCGCCCGCGGGAGGAGGCCGCGGTCGGCGTGGCGGGGTGCTGCGGGCGGCGCTACAGCCACTCGCCTTCCAGGGCGGTGGCGGTGAGGCCCGGCGCCGCCGCGTACAGGACGGCGCGGCTGCCCGGCTTCTGCCCGGCGTCGTGCGCCCGCCGCATGATGTCGAAGACGGCGGCGCCTCCCCGGTTGCCGCTCGTGTAGCTGTCCCGGCTGTGGTCCAGCAGCCCCGACGGCCAGGCGTCGGGCATGGTCTGCTCCATGTACTCCAGCACCCGGGTCCCGCCCGGGTGTGCGAGCAGCACGTCGGGGTGCCAGGAGTCGGGGTCGTCCTGGTACCGCAGGCGCAGCCACTCCCACATCGCGGTGACCGTCTCCTGCACGGCGCGCGGTCCTCGCCGGTCCATCACGAAGTGGGTGCCGTCCGCCCGCGTCTCCAGGCGGTGCAGGTCCGCGGTGCCGGGCAGGGTGTGGTGCCAGGCGGCGTCCAGCCGCAGCACCGACTCGCGTCTGGAGCGGCCCGTGACCACCGCGGCGACCGCGGTGTCCGCGAACAGCAAACGGACGATCAGGGACTCGAGGGTGTCGTCCGCGGGCTGGTAGGTCGTGCTCAGCGCCTCCGAGATCACGACCAGGACCACCCGGTCGGGGTCCGCGGCCACGAGGTCGGCGGCGAGCGCCAGCGAGCGGGTGCCCGCGATGCAGGCCCACTGCGTGGCCGGCAGCAGCATCACGTCGTCGCGGAGGTCGAGCCGGTTGGCCAGCGCGATGTCCAGTCCGGGCAGCGCCGGGGTGGTGGAGTGACTGGTGATCAGGCAGTCGACGTCCGCGGCGTCCAGCCCGGCGATCTGCAGGGCCCCGCGCGCCGCACGCTCCCCGTAGGACCGCACGGCCTCCCAGGCCGGCGCGGTGCGCTCCTGGACGGTCTGCGGCGCGGGGGCCGCCTCGAGCGCGGCGATCACGCGGTCCACGTCCTGCCGGGTGAACCCGCCGTTCGCCAGGGCCTCTTGGGCCGACCCGATGTCCGTGCCCCGAAGGGCTCCGCCCGCGCCCGGTGCGACGGCGGCCTCCAGCGGGAGCATCCAGCCGCGGGTCTCGATGCCGGTGCTCGCCGCGATGCCGTCGATGCGCGGCTCCCAGGCCGCGTGCGGATGGCGGTCGCGCACCTCCGCGACGATCTGGCTGGTCCGCACGGCGTGCTCGCCGTGTATCACGGCGGGAGGACAGAGGTAAGCGGCCATGGTGGGGCACCTTTCCAGGGGGAACCTGCGGGAATGTCGCGAGTGCTGTGGGATGGGTCACTTCGGGGTTTCGCGCGCAAGGGGTCGCCGGCGAACTCCACTTGAGGAGCCGCCATCTGCTTTCGAGCATGGACCGTAAAGGGACATTTCCGCTGTGATGCAGACAACTTAGGCAGGCTCCCGCTGTGTGACGCGGCACACATCAGCGGAAGCGCTTGCCGTGACTCGTAGTTGACCTGCCGTCAGCCGCGGCGGCCGCGGGCCTCGCTGTCCCCTCTTCTCCGGCCGCGGTCTCCTCGCCGATGACGCCGAGGGAGCCCTGCGCTGAACTTCCGGCCCCACCTGGGGTAGTGTCCCCACCGATTTCAGCTACCGACCGAACGTGTGTCGGTACAGGGCGTGCGGGAGGGGCGGCGACACGATGGCATCAGGGGTGGGCGAGGGCGGGCCCGTGGACCTGGATCACGCACGGTTGGAGGCGTTGAGCCCTGAACCCCTGCTGACCCGGGACTACGAGACCCGCCCGTCGCTCGTGTACGAGCGGCTCAGGCAGCGGCACGGCCCGGTCGCGCCGGTCGACCTGCTCGGCGTGCCCGCCTGGCTGGTCATCGGCTACCGCGAGGCGCTCCAGGTGCTCCAGGACGACGACGCCTGGCCCAAGGGGCTGGAGAACTGGCGGGCCCGCACCCAGGGCGAGGTGCCGGCCGACTGGCCGCTGGGACCGTCCCTGGAGGTCAACCACATCCTCATCCAGGGCGGGCCCGGCTACCGGCCGCTGCGCACGGCCTGGGACGCGGCCCTCAAGCCCTTCCAGGACCCGCGCAACGCCCAGGCGAAGCGACTGAAGGCGGCCGTCACCGCCTACGCCGACGATCTGATCACCCTCGTCGGACAGGCGGGCGGCACCGGCCTCGCGGACCTGTCCGCCCAGTTCTCCCGCCCCCTGCCGCTGATGGTGGCCAGCCATCTGCTCGGCTTCCCCGGGTCGCAGGGCGACGACGCCCTGATGGACATGTGGCGGGTGCTGGACGCCGGCCCGGACGCCGAACCCGCCCTGGAGCGGCTGCTGGCGACGCTGACCGAACTGGCCGCCGCCAAGCTGGAGAAGCCCGGGGACGACTTCCCCTCCTATCTGCTGGCCGCCCACCCCGAGTTGTCCCTGGACGCACTTGCCCGCGAGCTGTTCATGCTGCTGGGCATGACCTCGGACCACGTCGGCATCCTCATCTCCAACACGGTCGTCGAGGTCATCTCGGGCGAGGGCGGAGTACGCGCCAGCCTCTCCGCCGGGATGGTCAGGGAGTCCATGAACAGGGTGGTCATGCGCAAGCCGCCCCTGGTCAATTTCGTACCGCGCTTCGCGGCGAAGGACACCCCGCTCGGCAACTACACGATCCGCGCGGGCGATCCGGTGTGGGTCTCCTCCGCCGCCGCGCACGCAGACCCGCTCTTCGCCGACGGCATGGCCGCCAGCACCACGGTCAGCACCCGGGCGCACCTGTCCTGGGGTGCGGGTCAGCGCCAGTGTCCGGCCCGCGAACTCGCCTCGACGGTCGCCGCGGTCGGAGTGGGCAGGCTCTTCGAGCGGTTCTCATACCTGGACTTGGCGCTCCCCGCGGACCAACTGCCCTGGCGGTCATCGCCGTTCATGCGGGGCCTGCGCTCGCTCCCCGTGCGGTACGAGCTGGTCCCGCAGTCGGTGGCGCCGCCCGTACGGGACCCGGCGTCCGGTGCGGACTCCGACGCCGAGTCGGCGGCGCAGCCCACCGGGACGATGAGCGCGGACCCGTCGGCCAGGCAGCGCTCCTCCCTGTGGCGCTACCTGACAGGCCTGATCCGCACGGGTCGCTGACCGGCGGGAGCTTCCCCGCGCCGAGAGCGTCCGGTCGGAAGCGTCGACCGGGTTCGCACTCCCGGCTCATGACGGCCTGTCATGCCTCACCCCGTGAGCAGGCGGCGCGGGTTGGCGACGCGGAACGCGTACGCCGCCGCGCCGCCCAGGCCGAAGCCGGGATGGCGGGGCGGGCTCGCGTACGGCCGGTCAGAGCCCTGGACGACGGCGTCCACGCCGAGCGCGCGGACGACCGCGTCGACGCCCGTCGGACCGTACGACGACGTCTCGACGTACACGTCCGGGTCCGCGTCGACGAGGCTGCCGTCGCCCCGGGCGGCGAAGCGCTCGCCGTGCAGCGGTGCCAGCCCCGCCAGCAGCGCGAAGCACACCCGCAGCCGCGGATGACGTGGCCTGCCGAAGGCGCGGAAGGCGAACCAGGCGGCGTGCATCTGCTGGACGTAGGGGACCATCGCGGGCCACCAGGTCGGCCCCTCGGACCCGCCGGCCGCGGGCCCCGGATGCACGAACAGCGGGAGGCCGCGCTCTTCGAGCAGGTCGAGCAGTGGGGCGCAGCGCGCGTGACCGGCCGCGTCGGCGAGGGCGTTCGCCGGGAGCTGGAGACCGGCGAAGCCCTGGTCGAGGACGGCGGACGTCGCCCCCGCGTCGACGTCCCTCACGCCCGCGGCGGCCCACGCCCCGAACGGTTCCGGCAGCGCGGCCGCGTCCTCGTGGTAGGCGTCGAGGAGCGGCCGCGCCTGATCCGCGGGCAGCCACTCGACGCCGAGCGGGCAGGACAGCGACACCAGCGCACGGCCGAGCCCGTCGCCGGCGGCCAGCTCGGCGCGCCGGGCCACGTCGTGGTCGTCGGGAGAGACCCGGTAGGGCGCCTCCCCGGCGAGGTGCAGGGTCCAGCCGTCGAGGAACGGCGGCTCGTCACGGGCCCGCAGCGCCGCCACGAAGGCCGCGCCCCACAGATGCTGGTGTACGTCGACGCTGGTCAAGACGCTCCTTCCGCAACGGCGCGCAGCGCACCGTGGACGTCGTCAGCCACCAGGATGTCCCAGCCGCCCCCCTCCCCGTCCACCAGGGCCGGTCCTGGGCCGACTCCCGTCAACCGCCGATCTCCACCACCCGCGCCCACGCGGGCGGCCCGTCCGGGACGTGGTCGGGGTCGTCCTCGTCCCAGGAGCCGGCCGACAGCGGCCGGGGGAACAGGCCCACCACCGTCCGGCACGGCGGCTGTGCGCTCGGCCAGGGGGTCTGGCCGTCGGTCAGGACGACGATGACGTCCGGGCGGGCCTGGGCCCGCAGTGCCCTCGCGAACCCCGAGCGCAGGTCCGTTCCGCCACCGCCCACCAGCGGGATCCCCTCACCCTGGCACAACGGGTGCACGACCCGGGCCGAGGCGTCGCACGAGAGGACGGAGACCAGGTCACGACGGCCGCCCACGGCACGGGAGATCGCCGCGACCTCCAGAAGCGCGCTGCCCAGTTCGGAGTCGCTGACCGACCCCGAGGTGTCGATGATCACGGAGACCCGGGGCGGACGCCGCCTCAGGCTCGGCAGGACCGCGCCGGGCAGGGCGGCGGAGCGGCGCGCGGGCCGTCCGTAGGAGTAGTCCTCGCCCGCACCCGGGGCGGATGCCGCCGAGCGGACGGCCGCGCCCAGCAACTGCCGCCACGGCTGCGGCGGATGGAACGCCTCCTCGGCCCACCGCCGCCACCCCCGGGGCGCGGAACCGGGACGTCCGGTGATGCCCTGCGCCACCCGGAAGCGCACCGCGTCCCGCTGCTGCTCGCTCAGGCCGTGCGCCCCGTCCGGACCGAGCTCCCAGCCCCGTTCGCGCCCGTCGGCGCCACTACCGCAGTCCAGCCACGCCAGGTCCTGGAGGCGCGGCCCGAGGCGGAACATGCGCAGGTAGTCCTCCATCAGCTGCCCGGCAGGCAGCCCCAGCGACTCGGGCAGCGCGGCGCCCTCGGGCCGGAGCAGTCCCTCGCCGAACACGTCGTCGTTGATCTCGAAGTCCGCGGCGATGTTCATCCGCAGGCGTTCGGCCGGGCCGGTCAGCCCGCGCTGCCGCGCGATCCGGTCACTACGCCCGTGGTGGTCGCGCAGCAGGTGCGACACCTCGTGCACCCACACCCCGGCCAGTTCCTCCACGGGCGTGCGGTCCACGAACGCGGGTGAGACATAGCACCGCCAGTGCCGGTCGACGGCCATCGTCGGCACCTGCCGGGACTCCACCGTGTGCAGCGCGAACAGGGCCGTGGCCAGGTAGGGACGCACCCGGGCGGCGTGCAGACGGGCGGCGAAGAGCTTGTCGAGGTCGAGGTCTCCCGGTGGGTCCGGCGTATCCGCGCCTCCCTGTGCCGCCGCGTCCACCGTGCCGCCCGCACGTTCGCCGGGCGTGGCCGCGTTCACCGTCCTGCCTTGGCGGCCGCCGCGGCGCGGGTCGTCGTGCGGATCGCCGCCTGGTCCGCGCGCCGGGACATGGTCACCACCCCGGCGAGCCGTTCGATCGACTCGGGGACGTTCCAGTCCCCTTGGCGCAGGGACGCCAGAGTGGTCGCCGGGACGACGACGAGGTCCGGGGCGCCCGTCTCCACCGCCCGCACGAGCAAAGCCCACGCCGCGTCCCAGCGCTCCTTGTCCGGACGTCGCCGCACGGCGTCCACCACGCCGTCGAGCGCGGCCTGCCGCAGATCGCCCCGCTCGGGCAGCTCGGCGCCCGCCGGATCGGCGAGCAGCGTCTCGGGGTCGGGAAGGTCCATCCGGTCCAGGCTCGCCAGCAGCTCCAGCCCCGGACCGTCCCCCACGGCGCCCCGCACCAGCAGGGACAGGACCTCCCGCGAAGAGCCTGCCGCGGTCGCGAAGGCGACCAGGGTCATCGCCATCTCCCAGCTCCGGGGCGACGGCCAGGCGCCGCCCCGCCGGGTCTCGCTGCTGGGCAGCCGGTGCACCAGGGTCGGGCGGGTGGCCAGCAGCCCGCACACCGCGCGCCGTGCGAAGTCCACGGCGTCCGCCAGCTTCCCGGGGTCCAGACGGGGCAGGGTCGCCCGGGGCCAGGTCCCGCCGAGCCCGCGCACCACCACCTCCGGGTCGTGGGCCCACTGCACATGAACGAAACGGTTGGCCAGCGGCGCGCTGAGCTCCCATCCGTCGGCCGCCGAGGACCGGGGGTTGGCGGCGGCCACGATCCTCACCCCGGGCGGCAGCCGCAGCGCGCCGATCCGGCGTTCGAGCACCAGCCGCAACAGGGCGGCCTGGACAGCGGGCGGGGCGGTGGACAGCTCGTCCAGGAACAGCAGCCCCTTGCCGGCCCGTACGAGCCGTACGGCCCAGTCCGGCGGGGCCATCGGGACGCCCTGTTCCGCGGGATCGTCCCCGATGACGGGCAGTCCCGAGAAGTCGGACGGCTCGTGCACACTCGCGATCACCGTGGTCAACGGCAGCTCCAGGGAAGCGGCGAGCTGGGTGAGGGCGGCCGTCTTGCCGATTCCCGGCTCCCCCCACAGGAGCACGGGGAGGTCGGCCGCCACGGCGAGTGTCAGGGCTTCCAGCTGGTCGTCGGGGCGCGGTTCGGTTCCGGTGTCACGCAGCAGACTCAACAGCGTTTCCGAGACGTCGAGTTGAGACGCCTCGGCAGTCGTGGAGATGCTGCCGGAGGGCATGGCGAACGAGGTGCGTGTGGGCATGGGGGATCACCTTCGGGTTTCTCGGGGAGCGGTGGCAGTGAAATGACGTCAAGTCACAGCAGGTCTGGTGATGAGGAGTTGATGGAGCGATCAGTCATCGCGCCAATGATCGGGGCGAGTCAGTAGAAGGCGCGGCCGTGCGGGTGTGAACGGCCGTGCCGTGAACGGGAGTTGCGCTGACGGCGATCGCCTCGACCCGCGTCGCGGAAGCGGGCCGCCTCGGGGTCGGAGAGGCCCGCCCGGTACAGCCCGTAGGTGATCCGCCGCTGGGCTGCGTCCTCCAGGGCGTCCCGCAAGGGGCCGCCGCGCACCACCGCGTCCGGGCCGAGCAGACCCTCCACAACGGCCAGCGCGCCGGCGATGTCACCGTGGTCCAGCCGTTCGCGGACGCCGGTGAGGCAGTCCGGGCGGCGGTGCGCCTCGTCGACGGCCTGGAGACAGGGGAGCGGAGTGCCGGTCAGCGCGACCAGCAGCTCCTCGCGCCTGAGCTCGTCCGGGTCGTGGTCGAGCGGGGCCAGCGCCCCGTCGACGAGACCGATCCGGTGCGTGGCGCCCCGGCACTCCACGAGCCGTGGCGCGCCCGTACGGTCCGGCGAGGGGCGCGGCTCGGCCGGCGGCGTGTGGCCCGGCGCCAGCGCCGCGGCGACCAGCGGGTGCAGCCGGTCCGCCTCGATCACACCGGCGCGCAGCAGCTCCAGATCCGGGTGTTCCCAGGTCGCCGCCTCGGGCAGGACCGGCAGCCCGGAGCCGGCGGCGCCCTTGGGCGCGGCGGTGATCCGCGGCATGGGAGGCCCGCCGCCGCCCGGCAGCAGCTCAAGGAGCAGCTGCTGCCGAGCCCCGGACCGTACGACGACAGCGCCGGCGCCGTCGCTCCGCCCCTCCGCGTGCAGCAGGATCCGCGCCTCGTCGGCCCACCGGCGGACAGCCCGACGACGTTCGTGCGGGAGACCGGCAAGAGCCGGGGCGCCCCACGGATCGGGATGAGGTGGGAGCTCAGGGGTGCCGGGCGGGCAGGGGGGCACCCCCAGGAGCTCAGGGTCGGGCGGTAGCCCGCCAGGGCCGGTCTCCGGCCGGTCCGCCCCCGAGCGCGCCCGCAGTTCGTCCGTCCTGCGCGCGTCCCACAGGTGACGGTGCAGATCGAGGCGGTGACGCCGATGCGGACGAGGTCGCGGATGGCGGCCGGCGTCGGCCGTGTGACCGGTTCCGTCCCACAGCGCGAGGCTGATCCGCTGACCGGCGTCCGCCCAGGCCGGCGGCGTACGCGCCACGAGGTGCAGCGGGCGAGGGCTGCCGCGTCCTGCGCCGTCGTCGACGTCGTAGCGCGCCAGGGTGAGGGTCAGGCCGGGGCGCAGCAGCCCGTCGGGAGCGATCCGGGGCATGTGCCAGCGCAGCAGATCCGGCGCCAGGTGCCGCAGGTCGGCCCGAAGGCGGGCGGTGAGTTCCCGGCCGTGTGTGCGTTCCACGGCGCGGAGTCGGAGATCGACGTCGACGCGGGCCGCGGCGCACGCGCCCGCCCAGTCCCCGGCGTGGCGCCGGGCGGTGGCGGTGTCGATCATGGAGGGCGGCACGGCGAACTCGCGCACGCGCAGCCAGAACGAAAGGCGGGGATCCCCGTTCGCGGTCGAAGTGAGCATCAGCGCTCACCTTCCGCGGACGGGACCCCCGATCTGCTGACGGAGTGAGTGGTCATCGCCGGCGAGCGTAGCGCCCGTCCGCTCGACCTGTCACTCGATTAACGTCCGGGCGTCCGGGCCCGGTTGGTGTCCGGTTGCTCAGCCCATGCTCTTCGAGCCGTCCAGGGCCTCTCGGATGATGTCGGCGTGGCCGGCGTGCTGGGAGGTCTCGCCGATGATGTGCAGCACCACCCGCAGGGCCGACCACCGGACGCCGGGCTCGAACCACGGGGCAGCGGGCAGCGGATGAGCCACACTCAGATCGGGCAGCGTGGCGACGAGCTCGTCCGTGCGCTGGGCCACCTCGGCGTACTCCTTCAGCACGCCCTCCAGCGTCTCGTCGGGCAGCATCCGGAACTCGTCCGCACGCCGGGCCCAGTCGGCCTCGGTCATCTGGTTGAAGTCGCCCATCGCCGACGGGCCTTCCAGGATGAAGTCCACCCACTTCCGCTCGACCGAGGCGACATGCTTGATGAGCCCGCCCAGACACAGCTCGCTGACGGTGGTGCGTCGCCCGGCGTCCTCGTCGGTGAGGTCCCGGGTGGTCAGACGCAGGAACTTCCGGTGGATCGCCAGGGCCGCCAGCAGGTCGGCGCGCTCGCCGGCGGCGGCCGGGGCCGCGGTGCCCTGGACGGCGGTGTCGGGGGCGAGGGGCTGGTTCGCGTTCATCGTGGTCTCCGGCTCGTCGTCGGTGGTGCTCCGTGGACAAGCACCACAGTAGGAGCCGTGTAGGTCAGACAGTGACCTACACGGCCAGGGCGGAGGAACGCGTCTCGCCGGACGCGCTCCAGGCCTGCGCGCACAGCGTCCGTTCCACCTCCCGCAGGTAGACGGCGGAGGTCAGCCAGGCGCGGGCGAAGCGGTCCGTGTCCGAGGGGAGCAGGCGGCCGAACGCGTCGCGCGAGCGGTCGGCGGCGGCCGCGTGCAGCTCGTCGAGGCAGTCGCCCGCCGTGGCGAGG
Organism: Streptomyces sp. NPDC101166; assembly: GCF_044768125.1. Lineage (NCBI taxonomy): Bacteria > Bacillati > Actinomycetota > Actinomycetes > Kitasatosporales > Streptomycetaceae > Streptomyces > Streptomyces sp. NPDC101166. Next base: position 829,886 of record NZ_JBIWPF010000001.1, on the reverse strand, counting down.
CCCAGGCGGCGCAGTCGCCCGCCGTCGCCGCCCGCGCCGGCGCCGGGGAGGGCCAGGACACGGCGTCCGCCGCAGACCGTCCGGTGCACCCGGCGGCGCAGGAGGTGCAGCGGCGCCTCGTCCGGTGCGGGGGCGGGCACGGGGAACGCTGGGGCGGTGCCATCCCGCGCGGGCAGATCGGCGTGCTGGAGACGGTCCAGGCCGAGGTCCACCCGGGCGGCGCGGTCGGCGGGGTGCTCGACGGCGAGCAGCAGGGCGCGGGGCAGCGGGCCGGGCGTCAGCCGGGCGACGACCCGCAGCCGGGCGCCCCGCGCGGCGGCGAGCAGGCGCAGGTTGTCGCGGTGAGGGAGGGCCGGATCGTCGTGGGCCGCCGCCAACCGGAGCGTCAGCCCCTCGCAGTCGGCCAGCAGACACTCGCCGGCCGCCTCCCGTACCGCGCCCGTGAGGGTGACGTCGAGGAACAGCAGACCGTGCGCGTCAGGCCCGCCCGCGAGGGCCCGGCCGACCTGCCGGTCGAGGGGAACCGCCCACAGCCGGGCCGTCGGCCCCTCGTGCCAGGACGCACCGGACGCGCGGACCGCCCGCACCCCCGCCCCGGCGCCGAGCCGGCCCGTGGGGGAGACGGTCGCACCGGACACCGCGAGTCCGGCGCGGGACAGCTCACGAGGGGTCAGGGAGGTGTCGCCGATCCGTACGGCGCGGTCGGCGGCGCCGGTCGCCCGGCCGGGACCGCCCGGCGCCACGTCGGACACCGTGTAGAGGCGACCGTCGGCGTCGGCGGTCCAGGTGACCGCGCCCGCGTACCCCGTCGCCGTGAGGACCGCCTCCGAGAACAGCCCGTACAGACGCAGCGAGCCGTCCGGGCGGTACGGCTGACGTGCGGCGCCGCGCAGCCCGGCCAGGTCCGCCCCGGTGGCCGCCGGCAGCCGGTGGGCGACGGCCAGGGCGTCACACACGGTGTCCGCCAGGTCCGCGAGCCGGTACGCGGGGTCGGCGGAGCGGGCCGCGCGCACGCCGGTGACCACGGCGACCGCCGAGGCGGAGGCCCGGGGGAGTCCGGCGAGCCGCGCGGAATGCGCGGCGCGCAGCAGCTCCGCCTGGAGGACGGCCCCCGCGCCGTCCGTCCCGGCTTCGAGGACGGCGGCCGTCGCCTCGAACACGGCGCGCGCGGCGGCGCGTTGTACGGGCGTGACGGTGTCGGAGGCCGACGCTTCGCCCTGTGTCCGGCCGGGGCCGCCCGGCAGCGGCTTCGCCTTGTCCCGCGGCGGGTCGGTGTCGCCTCGCGGCGCGTTCGCGTGCTCCTCCGCTGCGGCTGCGGTTGCGGTGGGGCCGTCCTCGGGCGCCGCGGCGCAGTCGTCGACGGCCACCGGTGCGGCCGAGGCCGCCGCCGCGCGGTGCAGGCAGTCGGGGGAGAGCAGGCACCCGCAGCGGATGGCGTCCGCACGGGTCACCACCCCGCCCGCCGTGTGCAGGACGAGTTCGGTGTCGTCGTCGACGGCGATCCGTACGATGTCGCCCTCGCGGATGAGCGGACGTGCCGCGAGCTTGGCGACGCCGGCGTCCAGCCGCTTGCGCAGCCTCGGCGACAGCGCCCCGACGAGCTCGGCGGTGACGGACGGGTCGACCGGAGGCAGGCCCGGGTTCATGAGATCTTCTCCCCTACCCAGCGGGCGAGTTCGAGCGGACTGAGAGCGGCGACGGGCATGCCCGCGGCGACGAGTCGGCCCGCGACGCCCGTCGAGTAGCGGGGCCGGCCCGTGTCGTCGAGGCTCGCGCAGCCCAGGACGTGGCAGCCCGCGTCGACCAGCGCGCGGACCTCGGCCAGCAGTCCGCCCAACGGATAGCCCTCCTCGAAGTCGCTGACGACCACGACGAGGGTTCGTGAGGGGACGGCGACCAGTTCACGCGCGTGCCGCAGCCCCGCCGCGATGTGCGTGCCGCCGCCCACGCTGACCTCCAGGAGCAGCGACAGCGGATCGCCGACGTGCCCGGTGAGGTCGATGACCTCGGTGGAGAAGGCCAGGAAGTGCGTCGACAGGGTGGGCACCCCCGCCAGCACGGAGGCGGTCAGCGCCGCCCACACCGTGGACGCCTCCATGGACCCCGACACGTCCGTCACCAGGATCAGCCGCCAGTCGGCGGCCCGCTTGGCGCGGGTGCGGAAGACCGGGTGCTCGGGAACCACGTGCACTGTGCCGTCGGGGCCCCGGCGCGCGTTCACCAGATTCGCCCGCAGGGTGCGGGGCAGGTCCAGGCCGCCGCCCGGGCGCCGGCTGGGGCGCGGCAGGGCCGTGCCGTGCAGGGCGGGCCGCAGACGGGTGGCCAGCTCACGCGTCAGCGCGTCGACCAGTCTCCGCACGAGCGGACGCAGCGCCGCCAGCCGGGCCTCGGGCAGTCCGCCCGCGTGCCGCAGCACCGTCCGCAGCAGGTCCACGGAGGGGCGCACGCTGTCGGCGTCCAGTTCGGCCAGCACGTCCCTGCGGCCCGACGCGGCCGCCGCCGCGAGCACCTCCTCCCGGATGCCAGGGCCGAACAGCGCGGCCAGTTCCTGCGACCACTCCCGCACACCGGGATACGGCGCCTCCCGGCCACCGCGCCCACCAGGGCCGGCCGGCTCGCCACGGCTGCCCTCGCCACGCCCGCTGCCGTACAACTCGTCAAGGGCAGTCGCCAACGAGGCGGCAGCGGGCGGCAGAGTGTCCCCACGCCGACCGAGGACGAGCCGCCAGCGATCGGCGGGGGCGAGAAGCCGCCCGTCCTCCGGAGGAACGGCGCGCGGGGAGACGCCCCCGGCGCCGCCCCGGCGGCCGGCTGCCGTCTCGGCGCCTGCCCCGGCGGCGGCTCCGACGTCACCCCCGGCTCCGGCGACCGCCCCGGCGTCAGCGTCGACCGAGGCCGCCGCGTCCGACTGGCTCCTGTCCGCCCGGAGGACGGGCAGCAGCCCCTGTTCGCGCAGCGCTTCGCGGGCCGTGAGGTCCGACCGGGTCCAGGCGGCCAGCGCGATCGGGTCGACGCCCTCCGTGTCGGCCACGCGTGTGCCGCCGAGACGTTCCTCGAGGGCGGTGAGGAGGCGGTCGCGGGCTGCAGGGCTCAGCGTGTCGAACCCGCCCCGCAGAGCGGGAAGCCGGTCCAGGAACTCCCGGTCCGCGAGCTCCGAGACCCGGTCGAGCAGCGGCTCCAGCGCGGGCACTGCCGCCTCCAGCAGCGGGCCCGCGGCGGTCAGCAGCCCGGTGAGGCGCATGGTCAGCGCGGACCGCGCGTCGGGGTCGACGGCCCCGTCGACCCAGGAGGCGACGCGCTCACCGAAGTGCCGGGCGTCCTCGTCGCCGAGCAGAACCCTGACGGCGCCGGCCGCCCCGCGCATCATCGGCGAGCCGTCGGCGGCCAGCCGGCCGAGGGCATCGGTGAGACGGATGCCGCCCGACCGGTCGGCCCGCTGGGCCAGTTCGAGCAGGGCATGGGCGTCGGCCCGGTCCTCGGACCCCGTCAGTCCGTCCACCTGCCGGACCGCGGCCGTGGTGAGCAGCTCGGCCGTGTCGGCCACCCGCTCCGCGCGCCCCGCGGGATCGAGTCCCGCGAAGTGGCCGGCCCGCAGTCGGTCCGACAGGGCCAGTGCGCCGAGAAGTTCGGGCAGGGTGCCGGCCGGCGGCAGGACTTCGGCGACGTCGTCGAGGCGTTCGTCCGTGAGCGCGCCCAACCCGCACTCCGCCGCGCCCGTCAGGCCCGCCAGCACCTGCGCGGCCGTCGGCCCGCCCTCCTCCCGCTCGGCACGCCGCCGTTCACGCAGCACGCCCTCGGCGGCCTGCGCCGGGGTCACGCCACGCATCCCGGCGGCGGTCAGCATCGCGGCCGTGGCCGGCGTCCAGCGCACCTCCCAGCGCGAGGTGAGCGCCTCCGCCCCGCCCGCGCCGACGACTTCCCTGGCCTCCCCGTACGGCACCCCGCACACCGTGAGCCGGCGCAGCAGCAGCTCACGGCGGCGGTCCAGGTCGGAGCGCAGCGGGTCCAGTCGCAGATCACGAGCCCGTCCCTCACCGCCCTGCGCCGGCCCGGGCAGTCCGAGCGCCGCCACCTCCTCCTCGACCGCCGGGGCGAGTCCGCTGCGCGGCGCGTCCGGCGCGGGCCGCCCGGTACGGCTGCCGACGAGCACCCGCTCCATCGCCCGCGCCACGGCCCGCCCCCGCCCGTACGGCTCACCCTGCGCGAGGACCGTCTGCACCGCTTCGACCAACTCCCCCCGGCCGGCGGCGGGCAGCCCCCGCAGCCGGGCGAGGTCGGAGGCGAGGCGGACGATCTCGCGGGCGTCGGCGGGGCCCGACGGGTGTCCCAGGGCGCGCAGCTCTGCGCACACCCGCACGGCCGCCCGCGTCAACGCCTCCTCCAGGGCCGCCGGATCGCCGGCCGCGCGCAGCACCATGTCCTGCCACTCCGGGTCCCGGATGCCCGCCGGATAGCCGGAGCGCTCGTCGAGCAGGGCGTAGGCGTACGGGATGAGCGACGTCGTCCACGAGGAACCGCTCGCCGGAGCCGGAGCCGGAGCCGGAGCCGGAGCCTGCGCCGCGTCCCGCGGGACCGGTCCCACCAGCGCGGGGGCGTGGAAAGCCCCGACCACGACGGCGGCCCGCTCCCCGCCCTCCGTCGCCTCGGCCAGCCGGGCCCGCATCCACCGCTCGCGCCGCAGGTCCACCTCGGGCACCCCGCCCGACGCGACCGCGTCCGCGCGCAGCGCCCACCCGGTGAGCAGGGCCGCCCGGCGCAGGGCCTCGGGCGGCGAGCCGGGGGCGGTCGCCTCGACGAGCCGGTCCCACAGATCGTCGCCCGGCCGCCCCGTCAACCTGGCCCGCAACGCCCCGGCGAGCCCTGGCCCACCGCCCTCGGACGCGGGCTGCCGCCGGCCCTCCTCCCACGCCCGGTCGGCGAGCGGCAGATCGCAGGCGATCACCGGCGTCCCGCGCCGGGCGGCCCACCGCACGGCGGCCAGCTCGGGCGAGAAGTCGGCGAACGGATAGAACGCCGGCCCCTCGCCGCCCCGCCCGCCTCCGGGAGCCGCGGCGAGCGCGACCGGGGCAACCGTCTCCTCGTGTCCGAGCCAGGCCAGCCACTCCTGCATCTCGACGGGCAGTTCGACGAGCAGCACGTCCGGCTCCGCCGCGTCGAGCAGCGCGGGCACGGCGGCGGCCAGCGAGGGCGCGTGGTGCCGCACGCCGATCAGATACGGCGCGTCCGGCCCGGTGAGGGCGGCGAGCGCCTCGGCGGGCGTGCCGGTCCCGCTCTCGGCGCGGTCGCCGGGGCCGGATCGGGCAGGGGCGGGGGAGAGGGACACGGCGTCAGCCCTCCAGGACCGTGCGCAGGTCCCACAGGGTGCGCCAGGTGGCGGAGCCCTGCTCGGCGCGCCGGCGCACCGGGCCGTCCCAGTAGCCGCGCAGGCGCGCCGCGTCGGCGGGGTCGTCCTTGCGGACCACGCCGAGCAGATGCCCGGGCAGCAGGCCGAGCACGTCACGGTCGCCGGGGAAGTACGCCGCGGCCAGCGCCAGCGCGCCCGCGACGGACACGGCCTCGGCGGTGCTCATCACCGTCGACGGCCGTTCCACCTCCCACCCCTCCGCGGACCGGCCCTCGCGCAGGTCCCGGAAGGCGGTGACGAGGGCCTCCAGGACGGCGTCGTCGACCTGGAAGGGTGCTCCTGCCCGCTCCACGGAGACCCGCGCCTGACCGCGCACCAGCGCCGTCTCCGAGTCGAGGTCGGAGATCGGGCCCACCGTCTCGAAGTTGAACCGCCGCTTGAGGGCCGCGGACATCTCGGAGACGCCCTTGTCCCGCAGGTTGGCGGTGGCGATGAGGTTGAATCCCGGAGCCGCGTGCGCCAACGCGTCGTCCGTGCCCGACAGTTCGGGAACGGCGATGCGCCGCTCGGAGAGCAACGACACCAGGGAGTCCTGCACCTCGGGCAGACAGCGCGTCACCTCCTCCACCCGGGCGATGCCGCCCCGCCGCATCGCGGTCAGCACAGGCGAGGGCACCAGCGCCTGACGGCTGGGCCCCTGGGCGAGCAACAGGGCGTAGTTCCAGCCGTACTTGAGCTGGTCCTCCGTCGTGCCCGCGGTGCCCTGCACGACCAGGCCGCTGGTGCCGCAGACCGCGGCCGACAGCAGCTCCGACAGCATCGACTTCGCGGTGCCCGGCTCCCCGACGAGCAGCAGACCCCGCTCGCCGGCCAGCGTCACCACACACCGCTCGACCAGCGCCCGGTCACCGACGAACTTGCCCTCGACCACAAGCCGGCGCGGCACCCCCTCGGGCGCGTGCGCGCCGTCGGGCAGCTTCAGGGCCCGGCCGTCGCTGCCCATGACGAACGTGACCACCGCGCGCGGGGTCAGCCGCCAGGACGGCGGGCGCGGTCCGTCGTCGTACGCGGCGAGGAAGGCCAGCTCGACGGCGTACCGGTCCTCGGGCGGCACGATCTGGCGGGCGGGCGCCGACTCGGAGGCGGAGCCCGAGTCGGGCAGGGAGGCGGGGACAGTGGTCATCGGCGCGCGTTCTTCCGGCTGGTGGGACGGGCGGGACAGGTGCGGGGGAACGGACGTCATCGGCGCCGGCCCTTGCGAGTGGCGCGGGTGGTGAGCTCCTCGTACGCGGGGGCGTCGCCGGACCTGACGCGGGCCCACGCCCGCTCGAACAGCTCCGGCACCGGCAGCAGCGGGACGGCACGCGCCCGGCCGAAGACCGGGTAGAGGCCTTCCTTCCAGATCTCCACCGGCAGCGCGGGAGCCTTCAGGTCGCGCCAGCCGCAGGGAAGGAAAAGCGTGCGCCCGGCCCGCGGCCGCCTGGCCTCCACGACCAGGCCGGTGGCAGCGAGCTCGGTACGGGCCTTCTTCAGCCGCGCGGGCTTCCAGCCGGTCCAGCGCGCGCAGTTGCGGTCCGTCGGATCCGGCAGCGCCAGCAGCTGGAGGTAGAGCGCCGCCGCGTCCTCGCCGAGCCCGTGCGCCTCGGCGACCTCCGCCACCAGCCCGGGCACGCTCACGGTCGGGTCCTGGGCGTGCCCGGCGAACTCCCCGCCACCGGTTCCGGCCGCGACGGCGCGGGCCAGCTCGTCGTCGAGGATCGTGCACAGAGCCCGCAAGCCCATGCCGCGCCCCGGGCCGACCAGCCCCTCCACCAGCCCGAACACCGGGTCCCCGGGCCCGGACAGCCCGGCCGGGCGGACCAGGACGGCTTCCTGCTCGCCGTACCACGGACGCAGGACGAGCGCCTCGCCCAGCGGGGTCAGACCGTCGGCTTCGGAGACACCGCCGCCCAGCCCGTACGCCTTGCGCAGCCCGACCGCCGTCGAACCGCCCTTCTCCGCCCAGGAGATGTCGAGGTCGAGCAGCAGCCCCGGATCGGCGACGCGGCGGCGCAGGGCGGCCAGGCCCTCGGGCAGAGCGGCGCGCAACGGGTGCCCGTACGGCAGCGCGTAGGCGAGCCCGGCCAGCGCGCTCACCGCCTGCGGCAGCTGATACCGCCCGGGCAGCGCCTCGGCGTCGTCGGGGACCAGCTCGCCGTCCTTGTCGGGGCGCTGCACCGTGGTACGGCTGATCCACGGGGTGCGCGCCGGATTGAGCACGGCCTCGGCGGACCCCGCCGGCACGCCCGTGAGGTCCAGGTCGGCCGCGAGCTCCTCGGGCAGCCGCACGAACCCGCCGAGCCGCTCCTGCCACACCCGGCCCGCGGCCGCCGTGTCCGGACCGGCAGCCCACAGGTCGCCGGGGCTCTCGGGCAGCAACGCCTCGATCAGCGCCGCCCTGTCACCGGACCCGAGTGAACCCAACAGCCCCTCACCGAAGCTCTTCTGACGTGGTTTCAGTCCTATCGCCGCGAGCGTCTCGGTGGAGATCTCGGCGGGCTTGCCCACGAGGAGCAGAGCGGCCTGCACGGGACCCAGCCCGCCCCGCGTCGCCGCCGCCAGGGCCGCCGGAGCCTGAGGCTGCCAGGGCGCGGCCCCCTTGTCCCGGATCAGCGCGGTCACCGCTGCGAGCGCCTCGGCGTCGAACACCGGCGGGCGCGCGGTCTCCGCGGTGAGGACGAAGTGCGCGACCGCACCGAACGCACCGGCCGGATCGTGGTCCAGGGCCAGCCAGTTCACCGTCCCGCTCCCGTGGTCCACGCTCTGGCAGCCCAGGACGACGACGGTCCGGCCCCCACGGCGCAGTACCTGGCCGACACGCTCCTGCTTGTCGTGTGGTTCGCTCAGCACGACCTCCCGCAGTGCGCCGCTCCCCGAAGCTGCCAGCGGACCGTCCACGATCGCCTCGAACAGCAGGAGCAGCGCCTCCCGGTGCGCCTCGGTCAGGGCCGGGGAGGCGGCGCGGTAGGCGAGCGGGCGCAGCGCGCCCAGCACGGACGGCCAGACCAGGCCGATGCCGGGGACGGTGAACTCGTCACTGCGCCACTCGCCGGAGCCGGTGCCGAGCGCGGAGCGCCGGGGCAGCGGCTTGCCGTCGGCGGGCTTCCCGGACAGCACATGATTCACCGCGCGGATCTGGCGCAGCGCGGTCCAGCTGGCCCTGCCGTTCCACCAGCCGTACTGGTCGGCGAGGCCGGCGACGGCCTCGCGCAGCGTCTGGTCGTCGCCGTGCTCGGGACTGAGGTCGGCGAACATCCCCTCGGTGCGCCGCCGGTCCGTCTGCGAACGCCGCACCGGGGGCGCGACGAAGGAAGCGGTCGACTCCGCCAGGCGCAGCACCGCCCGCACGAGCGAGGCGACGCCGGTCAGCACGCGCGGTTCGGCGAGGTCGGGCAGACAGCGGAGAACGACGTCACGGAGGACCTCCTCGACGGAGGGCGCGACGGTGACGCCACCGGCGGTGACGACGGCGCCGCCGGACGAAGCCGTCCCGGCGGAACTACCCGCCGGTGTCCCGTCCTTCGCCGCCGCCAGGGCCGCACGCTTCAGCAGCGCCGTGCGCTCCGCGAGCGCCTCGGCCCCCGCGCTCAGCAGCTCGGCCGCCCGGGCGTCGCTCAGCGCGCGCAGCAGGGCCGACGCGCGCTCGTCCCGTGGCCGCAGCGCGTGCCAGAAGTCGACCGGCGGGACGAGCCGGGTGCCGGCGGCGAACTCCCCACCGCGCTCTAGCGGCGTCAGCCGCCCGAGCTCCCCGGCGGCGGACGTGTCGCCCCCGGCGTACAGGGCGATCTGCCGGTGCAGGGCGACGACGACGGGCTCGGCGCCCCCGGGCAGCCGCAGCGCGCCCATCGGAACGCCCCGCTCGCGCCCATGCGCCGTCGGCAGGGCGACCGTGCGCCCGTCCGGCGTCCCGGCGACCGTGCGGGCCTCGGCGCCCTCGCCCTCCGTGCGCACCCAGCGGCCGAGCACCCTGCCGTCCGTGCCGAACGGGCTCAGCTCCAGGCCCGGTTGGACGGGGAGCACCGCGCAGTGCTGCTGCCGCAAGCTCGCGCCCTCCAGGACTCCGGTCCGGAGGAACGCGGGCAGCGAGGCACGCCCGTGCGTGCCGGTGGCCGGGTCGTACTCCAGCCAGACCTGCTGCCGCCCCTGCCGGCCCTGACGCCAGTACGAGGTGCCGTCGCCGAGGATCGGGCGCGAGGCCGGCACCACCGTGTCGCCGGCGTGCAGCGTCCGCCCGCCGGTGGCCCGCCCGCCGCCGGGCAGCGGCAGGGAGGGCTCACCCGCGTCCCCGCTCGCGAGCCAGCGCGCCGCCTGCTCGCCCCCGACGGTGAACACCTCGTGCGGCCGTGCCGACCAGTAGCCGCGCTGCTTGTTGTCCTGCCACCACATCACCAGCAGCTCGCCGTCCGTGTAACGGAACGTCGGACGCTGCCAGCGGTCCAGCTCGACGGGCAGCCGCAGCTCGTGCTCCAGCCAGATCCCCTGCGGGCCGACGACGATCGCCAGGTGCCGGCGGGAGAGGATCAGGGCGGGCCAGGCCTCCTCGACGCGCAGGACGTCCTCGCGGTCGCTCCGGGTCCGGGCGTCGAGCCGCTCCAGAGCCTCGTCCAGCGCGGGCCAGCCCAGCTCGTCCGGGATGCCGGCACGCAGCGTACGGCCGAGCAGCGGGCCGGTCTCGTGGGCGGCGGCCTTGGCGACCGCACCCGGCGCGACCCGGGCGGCGACCGCGCGGAACGGACGCAGCCGGTCCAGCGCCTCCCGCGCGGCGGGCAGGCCGAGGGCGGCCGTCAGCGCCTCGGCCGAGTCCTCCAGCCACTCCCGCAGCACGCCGGCGAGCACCGGGTGCCCGGCCAGCCCCTCCACCAGCTTGTCATCTGGGCGTTGACGGCTCAGCATGCCCACCGAGCGGTACAGCAGACGCCGGCAGCGCGGGTCCGCCGCGAGGGCGGTCAGATCACGCCGTCCGGGCCGGGTCTCGTTCAGCCAGGGCCCCAGCGGCAGGAACACGTCCCGGCCGGCGTCGGGCAGCGTCAACGGCACGTCCTCAGCGGCGCACAGGTCGAACAGGTCGAGATCGGCGCCCGCGTGCCAGCGGCTGGTGAACAGGTCCACCGGGCGGCCCTGCGCGCGCAGTCGCGGCGCCATCCGCTCCACCAGCGCGAGCGTGGCCGGCGAGCGGCTGCTGACCGCCGCGCCGTGCTTACAGTGCAGCGACCACCGGCTGAGCCAGTCCGCCGCGTCCACGTCGTTCGCCGCCGCGCCGGCCGCGTCCAGGTGGTTCGCCGCGACGCCCGCGGAGTCCGTGACGCCCGCGGAGTCCGGGGCGCCCGCGGAGTCCGGGGCGTCCGCCGCACCGGTCAGCAGCAGATCCGCGCCGGTCTCCGAGAGCAGCGCCAGCCACGACTCGTCGTCCGCGACGGAACGGCCCAGCCCGGCCGGCATGATCTCCAGCAGCCGGCGCCTCACCGCCGGCCGCTCCTCGGCCAGGACTTTCAGGGTCGTCCGGTAGGCGTTCCAGAAGGAGCCGGGCGCCCGGACCGCCGCGGGCGAGGCGATCAGGTCGGCGACCAGTGCGCCCTCCTCGGCCGCCCGGTCCAGTCCGGCGGCCTTGATCAGCCCGCGCGCGTCCTGCGGCAGCGACGCGTACGGCGGCATGCCGGCCGCGCAGCGCTCCACCGTCAACTGCCGGAACTGCGCCCACGCCTCGGCCGGGCTGAGCCGGGCCCCCAGCGCTTTCACATGCTCCTTGAGCGCCTTGACGGTCAGCGCGCCGGCGAAGGCGAACTCCAGGAACACCGCCCGCTGCCGCTCCTCGTCCACGGCCAGCGCGTGCACCCGCTCGGCCTCACGAGCCTTGCCGAAGAAGGCGGCTGCGTAGGCGGTGTTCTCGTGCTGGAGGAAGACCCGGGCGGCCTGCTCGTAGAAGGTCGGCAGGAAGTGCGGCACGGCCCGCCCGAGTCGCTCGCCGAGCGCCTCGAAGCCCTCCTTGGCGGCGCCGGGGCGGGACTTGGCCTGCCGGGCGAGTCGCTCGACGTCCTTGACCAGCGCCAGCGCGTGGTGGCCGTTGGCCGGGTCGTTGACCAGCGCCCACGCCGGGAAGCCGAGCGTCTCCTTGCGGATCTGGCCGACCTCGGGCGCCTCCGGTTCCCGGGCCAGCCCGAGGAAGTCCAGCGCGAGGTCCTCGGCCTCCCCGAGCGTGCCCGGCACGAGCCGCACGACGCTGCGGCCGGCCAGGGCGGCATGGGTGTAGGTGCGGACGGTGAGGACGTCGGCGTCGGCCCGGTCGGTGGAGCCGGGCGGCAGCACCGCGCCCGCGTCGAGCAGCGCGGCCGCCGTGGTCTCGTCGTAGGTCGTCATGCAGCCCGCTCCTCGTCCTCGATGTCGCGCCCGGCATACAGCGCGGCCGCCATGCGCATGCCCTCCGACCAGGCCACCGGCCCGACCTGACCCAGCTTCAGCGCCTTGCCGGCCGGGTCGGTGAAGACCAGCGGGCCCGTCTCCGTCTCCTCGTAGCCGTCGTAGTCGCCGACCCACACCCGGGCCTCGACGCCGCGGCCGTCCTCCAGGACGGAGCAGACCGCGTGACCGCCTCGGACCCGGTAGCCGAGCTGGGCGGCCCGGCCGTGCAGGAAACGCAGCTGCTTGAAGACGCCGCCCGCGAACTCCTCGACGGAGGAGGCCTCGGCGTCGAGCGCGGCGGGCCGGCGCCAGACCTCACGGAAGAGCTGCCGGGCACCCTGCTCGACGCCGAGTTCGACGGCGAACTCCCGCAGCTCCTCCAGGTCTTCGAGGAGCACGGGGTGCGGCAACCGGACCAGGTCGCAAGTGATGCGAACGGTGTCGCCGTCGAGATCGACCAGACCGAGACCGCGCTCGAGGTCGGCGTCCCGCAGGAAACCGGCCACCTCGCCGTCGTCCCCGGTGACGACGAGGTCGCGCAGGGCGGACTGCCAGGCCGGGTCGGGCCACACCCGGGCGAGGACGGCGAACGGCACCGGCAGCGAGCGCACCATCCACCGCTCGACGTCGGTCAGGCACCGCTGTTCATGCCGCGCCAGCCACTCGAGGAGCTGACGCAGACCCACCACGGCCGGATCGTCGGCGATCTTGGACGGCAGGGCCTTCAACCGCCGTCCGGCCGCGTTGCGGCACACCACCTTGCCGTCGTCGAGGGCGACCTCGTAGTCGCCGGCCGACACCCACCCCATGCGTGCCTCCCGCACCCGCAGTGATCAAGTGTCGGGAACTGTAGATCAAGCCACTGACAACGAGGTCCGGGCAAGCGGCCGCCCGGGTGTGGGGGAGGGGGAAAGAGCAGTTCAGCGTCCTGTCGAGGACGTCGACGGGCAAGAGGAGACGTCTGCGGCAGGACGGGTTCCGGTCACCGCCGGGAGGTCGTGCGGAGCCGTGGCACGACGACAGCCGTGGGCCCTGCCGGACGCGGGGCGCACGGGCCCCGCGTCCGCGCCGGGTCAGCCCTCGACCCAGCCGTGGTTCTTCGCGAACTGCGCCAGCGCGCCGCGGACCTGGAGGATCTGCTCCGCGGTCAGCGAGGGCGCCGCCGTCAGCAGCGTCTCGGTGACGTCCCGGGTGAACTCCTCCGTGCTGAGCACATCGCACAGGACGTCGTCGTCGGCCGCCAGCGGCTTGCCGTCCTCGCCCCGTGCCAGCCGCACCCCGGACGCCTTCGGCCCGCGCTCGCCGTCCTCGATCTCGAACTCCACCACCACGCCCCGCCGCACCTGCGACTCGGGCATCAGCATGTCGTTCACGTGCAGAAAGACGTCCTCGCCACCGTCGTCGGGCGCGATGAACCCGTAACCGCGCTGGCTGTCGAAGCGCACCACACGACCAGCAACCATCCCAACCCCCAGCAACCTCGAAACACCACGCCGGGGACCCGCCCGAGGCGGAGCCCGCCCGACGGCCCACGAGCGACTCCCGCGGGCTCACTGTGCACGGTACAGCGCGGCGGACGGCCCGGCGCCGCACACCCGGCGGGCGGCGGGACGGGTCGCGGAGAGCCGCCGCACGGCCCGTCCGCGACCCCGGAGCACGCTACGACTGCTACGCCTGCTCGGCCTTCTCCGCGGCGCGCTTCTTCAGGCGCACCGTCTCCTTGCGGACCTCGGCCTGGGTCGCGCGCTCCTTCTCCAGCCACTCGGGCCGCTCGTCCTTCAGAGCGTCGATCTGCTCGGTGGTCAGCGCCTCGGTGACGCCGCCGCGGGCCAGCCCCGCGATGGACACGCCGAGCTTCGCCGCGACGACGGGACGGGGGTGCGGGCCGCTCTCCCGGAGCGCGCGCAGCCATGCGGGCGGGTTCGCCTGGAGCTCGTTCAGCTCGGCGCGCGAGACGACACCCTCCTGGAACTCGGCGGGGGTGGCGGGGAGGTACACACCCAGCTTCTTCGCCGCGGTCGCGGGCTTCATCGTCTGGGTGCTCTGCTGCGACTTCATGCCGCCCAGCCTATCGGCCGCCGGGGGAGCCCCTGACCGGGGCCGGTAACCTGGCGGGATGACCGACTCGGCGGATTCCCCCTCGTTCCGGCTCGCGTACGTCCCCGGAGTGACACCCGCCAAATGGGTGCGGACCTGGGAGGAACGCTTCCCGGGCGTCCCCCTCACGCTCGTCCAGGTGACGCCCGCCGAGGCCTTCGACGCCCTGCGCGACGGCAGCGCCGACGCCGGCCTCGTACGGCTCCCGGTCGACCGGACGGTGTTCAGCGCGATCCCCCTCTACTCCGAGACGACCGTCGTCGTGGTCCCGAAGGACCATCTGCTCACGGCGGCGGACGAGGTCAGCCTCGACGACCTCGCCGACGAGGTGGTCCTCCACCCCCTCGACGACGTCCTGGGCTGGGAGCGGCCGCCCGGCGAGGCCGCCTTCGAGCGCCCCGCGACCACGGCCGACGCCGTCGAACTGGTCGCGGCGAACATCGGCGTCCTGGTCGTGCCCCAGTCGCTCGCCCGGCTCCACCACCGCCGCGACCTGACCTACCGGACGCTTCTGGACGCGCCCCGGTCGGACGTCGCTCTGTCCTGGCCGGAGGACGCGACGACCGACCTGGTGGAGGACTTCATCGGCATCGTCCGCGGACGCACCGTCAACAGCACGCGTGGGCGTGCCCCGCAGCAGACCCAGCCGAAGGCCGCCGACAAGCGCGAGCCGCGCAAGCAGGCGGCGGGCAGGACGGCCGGCGGCGGCAACGCCGCGCGGGGCCGGACCGGCGCCGCGAGAAGCGGCGGCGCCAGGGGCACGGGAGCCAAGGGCGGCGGCTCCAAGGCCGGCGGCGCCAAGCGAGGCACGGGCAAGCCGCGCCGCCGGTCCTAGGCGTACGGCGCAGGTCCCGTCCGGCTCGCGCGGGTCTTCGTGCCAGGTCACCGCCCCGGCGCGGACCGTCCGATCGACTCCACCAGAGGCAGCAGCCGGTACGGCACGCGCTCGCGCAGGGCCACTTCGGTGCGGGTGCGGACCACGCCGGGGAGACTGATCAGCTTCTGGATCACGTCCTCCAGGTGGGCGTTGTCCCGCGCCACGACCCGCGTGAGGAGATCGCCGCCCCCGGTGATCGAGAACGCCTCGACGATCTCCGGCACGGCGGCCAGCGCGTCGCCCACGTCGTCGAGGTGGCCCTGGGTGACCTCGATGTGCACGAACGCCAGCACCGGGTGGCCGAGTGCGGCGGGGGAGAGGGAGGGCCCTGTTCCGGTGATCACGCCGTCCCGTTCCAGCCGGTCCAGGCGGGCCTGCAGCGTGCCGCGCGCGACACCGAGCACGCGCGCGTACTCCCGCACGCTGGTCCGCGGCTGTTCCAGCAGCAGCCGCAGGATGCGGGTGTCCAGCTCGTCCACGGCCATGGCGCCGGACCTCCTCGTGCCTCGGTGTTCCGCCGCGTTCGCGGAGCCCCCGCCGACTGTACCAATGGCCCGCCGGGCACAGGGCTTCGCGAGCCGTCTGCTCATGGCCTGAGCCGTCTGCTCATGGCCTCGCGCCGGGCGCGACCGGGGTGGGGGCCAGGACGAGCGTGCCGTCGGCGTCGACGGCGACGCGCGCCCCGTCGCTGATCCGGCCGAGGACGTCCCGCAGCCAGACGCGGTCCGCCGGTGTCGCGTGCTCCAGCCGCATCCTCCGGGCCCTCAGCGGCAGCATCCGCACCCCCGTCAGCCGCCCAGGGTCGGCCGCGGAGCCGGACGCCAGTGTGACGAGGTAGGCGATCCGCAGCTCGGCGCGGTACTCCTCGTAGCCGGCGATGCCCTCGTAGTCGTCGATGAAGTCCCCGCAGCCGTGGAGGACGAGCCGGCCGCGGTAGACCTCCAGGCGGCGGGGGTGGTGCGCGGAGTGCCCGTGGACCACGTCCACGCCCCCGTCGACGAGCAGACGGGCGAAGCGGATCTGCTCACGCGCGACGCGGTGTCCCCAGTTCGAGCCCCAGTGCACGGACACGACCGCGAGGTCGCCCGGACGCCTGGCCCGCCCCACATGGCGCACCACTGCGGCGGCCGTGTCGGCCGAGAGCTCGGGGACGTAGGCCACTCCGGGCGTGCCCGGTGTGGCGGCCCATGCGGGTGGCACGCCGGCGGAGGGCGCCGCCAGGGCGAACACCAGTACCCGTCCCCCGTCCGGAAGGGCCGCCACCGCCGGCGCGTACGCCTCCGCCGGATTCCGTCCCGCTCCCGCAGTGGGCAGACCGGCGCCGCGCAGGGAGACGAGCGTCTCCTCCAGGCCTGGACGGCCGAAGTCGAGGACGTGGTTGTTGGCCAGCACGCACACGTCTGGGCGGGCCACGGCGAGGGCGGGGAGGTTGGCCGGGTGCATCCGGTAGTGGACGGCCTTGTCGAGCGCGAAGGCGCTGCCGCGCGTGACGGACGTCTCCAGGTTCAGGACGCGCACGTCAGGGGCCCGCTCCGCCAGCCACCCGAGTGCCTCTCCCCAGGGCCAGGCGGGGTCGACGGGAGCGGGGACGGGCCCGTTGGCGGCTTCCGCCAGCCGGACGTAGGACCGCGCGTCCCGCACGTAGTCCTCGCGGAGCTCGGGGCTGCCGGGGTGCGGCAGGATCTGGTCGACGCCGCGTCCCAGCATCACGTCACCGCACAGAAACAGCGTCACCACGCCGCCGCCCATGCCCCCAAGGTAACCCCGCGTGCGCCCGCCCCGCCCGGCCGCCCGGGACAGCGGACCGTCCCGCGGCGCGGGCCGTCACACCTCGACGGTCACCGCGCACGACCAGCCGTACGGGTCCGGTCCGATGCGCAGCTCGTGCCACCCGAGGCAGCTCGGCACGGGGCCGACGACCTCCACGTCCGCCAGCGCGACCACCGCCAGCCGCACGTCCATCCCGTCGTCGGTGCTCTCCGCCTCCACGTCGACCGGCACCTGCCCGCACTCCTCCAGCCGGTGGGCCACCTCGTCGAGCAGCGCGCTCAGCAGGTCGTCGTCGCTGCACTCGGCCAGCTGGAACCGCTCGACGGCCGTGGGGCGCACGGCCGTGATGTCGGCGAAGCACTCCACCATCCCCAGCGCAGCCTCCACCAGGCAGCGCTCGCGGCTCGTGCCCCAGGCGTCGATGCGGACGTCCTCCGCGTGCTGCACCGCCCGGTGGCCGCTCGAACCGAGCCGCCGTGCCTGCCTGTCGTCATCGGCGTCGCCGACCATGACCACCACCTCGGGGAGAGGGCGCTTCGCCGATGCGGGTACCCGGGACCCGGTGGATCATCCGGGAAAGGAGGTGAGGGCGACGATCTCCGAACTCATCCGGGTGCCCGTGGCGGGCGGCGCGCTCATCGGCGAACTGGAGGCGCCGACGCGGGCCCGCGCGCTGGTGCTCTTCGCGCACGGCAGCGGCAGCTCCCGGCACAGCCCCCGCAACCGCATGGTCGCCGCCGAACTGCGCACCGCAGGACTGGGCACCGTGCTGGTCGACCTGCTCACCGACCGCGAGGGCCGCGAGGACCTCGAGACGGGCGCGCACCGGTTCGACATCGAGCTGCTGGGCCGGCGTGTGACCGCCGTCGTCGACTGGCTGACGGCGGAGCCCGACCTCAGCGGCCTTCCCCTCGTGCTGTTCGGAGCCAGCACCGGGGCCGCGGCGGCTCTCGTGGCCGCGGCCGAGCGCCCGGACCGCGTCCTGACCGTGGTGTCCCGCGGCGGACGGCCCGACCTCGCGCAAGCCGTCCTGGGCCGGGTACGGGCGCCGGTGCTCCTCGTCGTGGGCGGCCGGGACCCGCAGGTGCTCCGGCTCAACGAGCAGGCCGCCCGGCGGCTGCGCGCCCCGCACGCCCTGCGCGTCGTGCCGGACGCCACGCATCTGTTCGAGGAGCCCGGCGCGCTGGAGGAGGTCGCCGCGGCGGCCAAGGAGTGGTGCGACGACCGCCTGAAGGCGCTTCACGGGGAGCGAGGCCGCCATGCGGTTCCATGACCGCGCCGAGGCCGGACGCGCCCTGGCCGAGTCGCTCTCAGCGATGCGGGACAAGGGCGCCCTGCCCGATCCCGTCGTCCTCGCCCTCCCACGCGGGGGCGTCGCCGTGGCCGTGGAGGTCGCCCGGGCGCTCGACGCCCCGCTCGACGTGCTCGTCGTACGCAAGATCGGCGCACCGCACCAGGAGGAGTACGGCGTCGGCGCGATCGCCGGCGAGGACGTGCTCTACGACCAGGCGGCCCTCGACCGGCTCGGCCTCACCGAGAGTCGGCTCGCCCCGGTGGTCGAGCGTGAACGCCGGGAGCTCCAGCGCCGCGAACGGCTCTACCGGCAAGGCCGCCCCGCCCCCGACCTGCGGGGACGGACAGCGATCGTCGTCGATGACGGACTGGCGACCGGCGGCACGGCCCGCGCCGCGTTGCGCGCCGTGCGGAGGCTGGCGCCCCGGCGGACCGTGCTGGCGGTGCCGGTCGGCTCACCGGAGGCGGTGAGCCTTCTGCGCCCCGAGGCCGACGACCTGGTGTGCCCGCACCAGCCGGCGACCTTCATGGCCGTCGGACTCTGGTACGAGGATTTCGAGCAGCTCTCGGACGACGACGTGCTGGACGCCCTTCATACGGCCGGCGGACGACGCTCCGGGCGGGACTGAGCCGCACGGGTCAGTTTCCGGTGATGTTGACCATCCACGGGATGCCGAAGCGGTCCGTGCACATGCCGAAGACGTCGCCCCACATCTGCCTCTCCAGCGGGACGCCCACCGAGCCGCCCGCGGACAGCTTCTCCCAGTAGCCGCGCAGCTCGGCCTCGTCGTCGCCGCTCAGGCTCACCGAGAAGTTGTTGCCCGGAGCGTGCTCCGACCCGGGCGGGGTGTCCGCGCCCATCAGGGTGAAGCCGCTCGAGGTCTCCAGCATGCCGTGCATGACCTTGTCGGCCTCGGGGGCGTCCGGCTTGCCGTACTCCCCGAAGGTGTGGACGGTCAGCGTTCCGCCGAAGACCTCCTCGTAGAACTCCATGGCCTGGCGGGCGTCGCCGGCGAAGGTGAGGTACGGGTTGAGTCGTGAACCCATGAGAAACCCCCTTGAACGGGCGAAACGGTCGATGCGCGCAGACTAGCGCGACCCACCGACAACCACCCCTCGGCGCTCCCGGAGGCGAGGCGCCGGTGAGGCGGCGCCACAGCAGATCGGGCGGGAGCTCCGGCGCTTGCCGGGGCGGTGGTCAATGGGGGTGCGCGATGTCGTGGACTCCGGTCGCACAGGGGTGGGCGTGGGCGGCTTCCAGGAGCCTCACGGCGCCGCGGACCGCTGCGGTGTGCGGCGCCGGGACAGGCTGGACGGGAGTGCCGAGCCGGTGGGCGAGGGGGCCGGTGACATCGGGTCGCAGCGCGCCCCCGCCGGCGAGGAGCACGCCCCGCTGGAGGGCGTCGAGCGCCTGGGAGGTGTGATCCTGGTCCAGCATGGCCCTCACCATCGCGACGACCGCGTCCGTGATCCGTGCGGGCGGGGTGAGGCCGTCCAGGTCGCCGGTGCCCAGGGCGGTCTGGCGGGCGTCGGTCACCGCACCGTCCGTGAGGAGCGTGACCTCGGTGAGGTGGGCGCCGAGGTCCACGACGAGCAGGGGGCGGGTCGGGTCGTGGTCCGCGGCCATGGCCACGGCGCGCGCGGTGGGGACGGTCAGCACGGTGCGCGGGCGCAGAACCTCCACCGCGGTGCGGGCTCGGGCCCGGAAGGTGATCCCGCCCAGGACGGGCGTGGTCAGAATGAGCAGCGGGCGGCCGGAGCGGGGAAGGCGGGGGCCGAGCAGCCGGTCGAGCATGCGGGCGGCCGCGGGGATGTCGACGAGGGCGCCGCGCTGGACGGGACATGTCGCGCGGTCACCCGAGAAGACCACCGTGGGCACGTCGAGGATGCGTCGACGTCCGGACATCCAGGCGCGGGTGCGGGCGCTTCCCATGTCGAGGGCGATGCCGGTGCACTGCCGGCACCAGGGCCACGGCCGGTGCCGGGCCGCCCGTGGGCGGGGACCGGGTGCGGTGCTCATCGGCCTGCCTCCCTGACCTGCTGGCAGCGGGCGCAGTAGCGGGCCTGCGGCACGATCATCAGCCGCTCGCGGGTGATGGGCCCGCGGCACAGACGGCAGGTGCCGTAGTGGCCCTGGTCCATACGTGTGAGGGCGGCTTCGACGTCGGCGAGGACCATGCGGGCGTAGGCGGCGAGCTGGACGCGGACCTCGATCTGGGAGGCGGCCTGCCGGTCGAGACGTGCGTCGGCGCGGCTGGGGGCGGGTGCCGAGAGCTGTTGCAGCTGTTCGTGGCGGAACAGGCGTTGTTCGTGCAGATTCGCGCGCAGTGCGGCGAAGTCCTCGATCGAGAGAGCGCTGTCGCGGTCGTCGATGATCTGGTGGTTCACCGATTCACCCCTTGGGCAGGGCGGGAGAGGGGAGGGCGGACGGGCGGCTGTCAGGCGGTGCCGCGCTGGCAGGGGACGCACAACGGCGTGTAGGGCAGGATTTCCAGGCGCTCGACGGGGATGGGCTTGAAGCAGTCGCGGCAGGTGCCGTAACTGCCGTCCTGGACGCGGTCGAAGGCGGCCTCGATCTCCGTGAGGACCCGCTGGATGGTGTCCCTCTGCGTGGACATCATCTGTTCCTCCGCGTTCGGCCCGGCCTGGCCGATGGCCCGCAGCTGCGTGAGTCGGGAGGCGCGTTCGCGTTCGAGGCGCTGGAGGGCCTCGTGCGCCGTCAGCCGCTCATGACGGGCTTCGGGCCGGGTCGTATCGAGTGACATGGCGGATCCTTCCTTCCAGGAGTGGGCGTCGGCCCGGGAGTCAGGGCCGGCGGTACACGCCTCCAAGGTGGCCGCGATCACGTGCGAAAGACATCGGGCGCGATACCCATCTGCGGCAGGTCCGTCGGCCCATCACGGCGTGGGCAGGCCACGCGCGGGAAATGGGCATCAGTGCCCATGGCCGCCGGAACCGTCGGCGGGCAGCCTGGACGGCAGGCCTGTCAGGACCAGTGCCCGCGGTTCGCACTCGGGTTGCGCGCTGACCGACAGTGGAGACAACAGCCGTGTCGCATGCAGAAAGGCGTCATCCCGGTGTCGCTGTTTTGGCGGATCTTCGCGCTCAACGCGGTGGTGCTGGGAAGTGCCACCGCGCTACTGCTGTGGGCTCCGGTGACCGTCTCCGTACCGGTGGTACTGACCGAGGCGGTCATCCTCGTGGCCGGCATGGTCGTCATGCTGGTAGCCAACGCGGCCCTGCTGCGGATCGGCCTGGCACCGCTCGACCGGCTCACCCGGCTGATGACCACCGTCGATCTGTTGCGCCCGGGGCAACGGCTGCCGGAAGGGAGCCGCGGTGAGACCGCCGAATTGATCCGCACCTTCAACGCCATGCTCGAGCGCCTCGAGCACGAGCGGGCCTCCAGCAGCGCGCGCGCCCTGTTCGCGCAGGAAGCGGAACGACGCCGCATCGCGCAGGAACTGCACGACGAGGTGGGTCAGAGCATGACTGCGATCCTGCTGGCGCTGGAGCGAGCCGCCGACGACGCGGACGAGCCCCTGAGCGGTGAACTCCGGCAAGTGCAGGAGATCACCCGGGGGAGCCTGGACGAGGTACGGCGTCTCGTACGTCGGCTGCGGCCAGGCGTGCTCGAAGACCTCGGGCTGGTCAGCGCCCTGACCTCGCTGACCAGCGAATTCGCCACCCACGTAGGGCTGCGTGTGGTGCGCCGCTTCGACACCGGCCTGCCCGTGCTGGATCAGCAGACGGAACTGGTGCTGTACCGCGTCGTCCAGGAGGCCCTGACCAACGCGGCCCGCCACGCCGAGGCCGGGCAGGTGGAGGTGAGCCTGCACCACACCGGCGCGGCGGTGGTGCTGGCGGTCGCCGACGACGGCCGCGGAATTGGCGTCGCCCGTGAAGGTGCGGGGATTCGCGGAATGCGCGAGCGGGCTCTGCTGATCGGGGCCACCCTGGACGTCGTCTCCCAGCCGCAGACCGGCACCACGGTCCGGCTGACCGTGCCCCTCCCCAGGAAGCAGCGATGACCACGCCCGACACATCCGCGATCCGTATCCTCCTCGCCGACGACCATGCGCTGGTGCGCCGCGGGGTGCGGCTCATCCTCGACCGGGAGCCGGACCTGGAGGTCGTCGCCGAGGCCGGGGACGGCGCGGAGGCCATCGAGACGGCCCGCACCCACGAGGTCGACCTGGTGGTGATGGACATCGCCATGCCACGTATGACCGGCCTGCAGGCCACCCGGGAACTCCTCGCGCTCAAGCCTGGCGTGCGGGTGCTGATGCTGACGATGCACGACAACGAGCAGTACTTCTTCCAGGCGCTGAAGGCCGGCGCCAGCGGCTATGTGCTCAAGTCCGTGGCCGACCGCGACCTGGTGGCGGCATGCCGCGCCGCCATGCGCGACGAGCCGTTCCTGTATCCGGGCGCGGTCACCGCGCTCATCCGCAACTACCTCGACCGGGTCCGTAACGGCGAGGAGCCCTCCGACCAGGTGCTGACCGCCCGCGAGGAGGAGGTGCTCAAACTCGTGGCCGAAGGCCACTCCTCCAAGGAGATCGCCGAGATGCTCTTCATCAGCATCAAGACCGTCCACCGGCATCGCGAGAACCTGCTGCACAAACTCGGCATGCGTGACCGGCTGGAACTCACCCGTTACGCGATCCGCGCCGGCCTCATCCAAGCCTGAGCGCGCCGACTGCCTCGGGGGGCGCGGCTCCCCACTGCTCAGCCTGGGCGTCGAGAGCCCGCTCCGCCCGAGACAGAAGACCATCGACATGGAGAGGGGGCGGTGGTGGCCCGCTTCACGCACACCGTCCCGCGCACCCGAGGTCCCGGTCCGGACCTGGTCCGGACCGTCCTGCTCGCCGTGCTCATCGCCCTGCTCGGCATGTCTGCCCTGGGTGGTGGGCACCCCCGCGCACCCGGCGGTGCGCTGCTCGTGGCCGTGGAGAAGTCCTCGGCGCACGGTGAGCCTCATGCGGACAGTGCCGACGCGGCTGTCTCCACCGCTGCCGTCCGCAGCCAGCGGGATGCCACGGGCGATCGCCATGTGCCGCCGGTGTCCGCTCCGGCCGTGTCGCCCGGCAGCGCGACCGGCCCGCTCCGGCCCGCGCGGTCCCCGGTTCCGGCGGTGGCCCCGCCCGCAGCGGAGCAACCGGCACGTCACCAGGTGGTGAGGGCACCGCCTCCGCTCTCCGGCATCTGACTCTCTTCCTCTCCTTCTCTCGACCGCAGCCACCGTGCTGGCCGCGGCATGCCTGCCGGAGGCCCCTGTGAACCGATCCCCGCACATCAGAGGCTTGATCGCCCTCGCCGCTGTCGCCCTCTCCCTGTACGTCGCGCTCACCGTGCCCGTCCACCTCGGACTCGATCTGCGCGGCGGCACCCAGATCGTGCTGGAGACCCGCCCCACCGCCGGTGCCGACGACGACGGTGAGGCCACGGACCGCACCGTGGAGGTGCTGCGCGGCCGCATCGACGCGCTGGGCGTCGCCGAACCCACCATCGCCCGCTCCGGCAGCGACCGGATCATCGTCGAACTGCCCGGTCTGCAGGATCCCCGGGAGGCGGCCGACGTGCTCGGCCGTACCGCCCGACTCACCTTCCATCAGGTGCTCGGTACGGCAGCCGCCGCCGACGACAAGCCGGATCCGCTGCCCGAGCGGCCCGGCGAGCGGGTCATGGCCGACGAGTCCGGCCGCCTTCTGCGTCTTCAGGCGGCCTCACTGACCGGCAAGGACGTCGAGAAGGCAGCCGCCCGCTTCGACCAGCAGGGCGGTGCGGGATGGCACGTCACCGTCGACTTCAGGGGGCCGGGCGAAGCGGGTTGGGGCCGTCTGACCGGCGAGGCCGCCTGTCACGCGGCCGGGGATCCGGGCCGTCGGGTCGCCATCGTCCTGGACGACAAGATCATCTCTTCGCCGCAGGTCGACCCGTCCGTCGCGTGCGGGTCCGGCATCAGCGGAGGCTCCACCCAGATCACCGGAACCTTCGAGGACAGTGAAGCGAAGGAGCTGGCCCTGCTCATCAACGGCGGCGCCCTTCCGGTGCCGGTCGAGACCATCGAGCAGCGCACCGTCGGCCCCACCCTGGGAGCCGAAGCCATCACGGCCAGTGCCTGGGCCGCCGGCATCGGCGCCGCGGTGACCTCGCTGTTCATCATCGCCGTCTACCGTCTCCTGGGTGCTCTGGCCACCGTGGCCCTGGCCTGCTACGGCCTCATCTCCTACGCGGCCCTCGCCGCCCTCGGCGCGACCCTCACCCTGCCCGGCCTCGCCGGCTTCGTGCTGGCCATCGGCATGGCGGTCGACGCCAATGTGCTCGTCTTCGAACGCGCCCGCGAGGAGTACGCCGCCCGCCGCCGCCCCACCCCGCGCTCGTCCCTCACCGCCGGATTCCGCGGGGCCTTCAGTGCGATCGCCGACTCCAACATCACCACTCTCATCGCCGCTGGTCTGCTGTTCTTCTTCGCCTCCGGACCGGTGCGCGGATTCGGCGTCACACTGGGCATCGGAGTCCTTGCCTCCATGCTCAGCGCCCTCGTCATCACCCGGGCCCTCGCCGACTACGCCGTCGCCCGCCGCCGTCCGCGCCGCAACCCCCGCCTCACCGGCATCGCCCACCCCGGCGTCGTCCGCGACCGCCTGGCCCGCAGAAATCCGAACCTGATGCGTCACCCGCGCCGGTGGCTGGCCGCGTCCGCCGCCGCACTCGTCCTGGCCGCCTCCGGCATCGCGTGGCGCGGCCTGGAGTTCGGCGTCGAATTCACCGGTGGCCGCCTCATCGAGTACACCACCGCCACCCCCGTCGACCCCGATCAGGCCCGTACCGTGCTCGCCGACGCGGGATTCCCCCGGGCCGTCGTCCAGACCTCCGGCGAGAACCAGCTGACCGTCCGCACCCACCAAGTGAGCGACACCCAGGCGGCGACCATCACCGACGCCGTCACCGGCCTGACACACCAAGCCGACAAGATCCGCGACGAAGCCGTCGGGCCCAGCCTCGGCAAGGAACTGCGCGAAGGCGCGCTCATCGCCCTCGCCGTCGCCCTCGCCGCCCAGCTGATCTATCTCGCGGCACGCTTCCGCTGGCTGCTGGGAACCTCCGCGGTCGCCGCCCTCGCCCACGACGTCGTGATCCTCATCGGCGTCTTCGCCTGGCTCGGCAAACCGGTCGACGGCGTTTTCCTGGCCGCGCTGCTGACCGTCATCGGCTACTCCGTCAACGACTCCGTCGTCGTCTTCGACCGGATCAGGGAACTCGGCCGCCTCGACCGCACAACGCGCTTCGCCCGCATCGCCGACCGGGCCCTCCTGCAGACCCTGCCCCGTACCGTCAACACCGGGATGGGCGCCGCGTTCATCCTCACCGCTCTGGTCCTCTTCGGCGGCGACACCCTGACCGACTTCGCCCTCGCCCTCCTCATCGGCCTCGCGGTGGGCACGTACTCCTCGATGTTCACGGCCACCCCGCTGGCCATCGAACTGCACAAGCGCCGGCGCCGCACATAGGCGAGCTGCTGCCAGCGGTGAGGCGCCGGTCGCGTTCCGTCCAGGGCCTGGCAAGTCTGATCCATTGGCCTCCGTCGGTCAGTGTCGGGCCAGGTGGACTGGGCCATTGGCGCAGGCGACGGGGCGGCAGTTGAGCCAATGGGTCGGCAGTGTTTAGCTTTGTCCCATCCATATGATGTGCGGCGCCGCGCAGTGCCGGACGGCGACGAGGCCGGGTCCGGACCGCGGTGCCTTCGTCCTGCCTGTTCGCCGTCCGCCACCCCG
Source organism: Streptomyces sp. NPDC101166 (assembly GCF_044768125.1). Classification (NCBI taxonomy): domain Bacteria; kingdom Bacillati; phylum Actinomycetota; class Actinomycetes; order Kitasatosporales; family Streptomycetaceae; genus Streptomyces; species Streptomyces sp. NPDC101166. Next base: position 804,289 of record NZ_JBIWPF010000001.1, on the reverse strand, counting down.
GACGGCAGCCGTCAGGCCGCGTACCACCTTGAGGGGGGCGGCGCACCGCCGTGAAGAAGATGTTCGTGGCTCCGGATCCGGAGCGCTCGAGGCTGCGGAACGCGATCCGCGCCGTCATCGGCGTCGCCGCCGCCGTCGCCGTTTGCGGACTGTGCGGACTACCGCTCACCGCGTCGATCACCGGAGGACTGGCGGCACTGCTCGCCCTCTTCACGGTCACCGACGCGACCGTCCGTGACCAACGGCTCACCACCGCCCTGCTTCCTGCCGCCGGAATGCCCGTGCTGGCGCTCGCCACCGCACTGCACGGCATCACCCCGGCCCGGGACGCCGCGTTCCTGGCCATCGTCTTCTTCGGGGTGTACGCCCGCCGCTGGGGTCCGCGGGGCCACGCGCTGGGGATCTTCGCGTTCATGAACTTCTTCGTCGCACAGTTCCTGCACGCGGGGCCGGCGCAGCTGCCCGAGCTGTACGGCGCCACAGGCCTTGCCCTCGTCACGGCCGGCGCCACGCGCTTCGTGCTCTGGCCCATCGAGCGGCACACCCCACCCGCGGCAGTGCCGCCGGCCCTGCCCGGCAGCGGATGGGCGCGGCCCACCACCCGGCAGGCCTTCCAGGCCACCGCTGCCTCGGGCCTCGCGCTTCTGGTCGGGCAACTGCTCTCCGAAGAGCGCTGGTACTGGGCCGTCGGCACGGTCTGGTGGATCTTCGTCAACACGGCTTCTCGCGGCGAAACCCTGGTCCGCGGTTTCCGCCGGATCTTCGGAACCGTGATCGGTATCGCCGTCGGCCTGCTGGTCGCCGTCCCGCTGCACGGCGCCCCCGCGCCGACGGCCGCCCTTGTCGCCGTCTGCGTCTTCGGCATCTTCTACACCGCCGCCGTCTCCTACTCCTGGATGATGCTGGCGGTGACGGTCATGGTCAGCCTGCTCTACGGCCTGCTGGGCGTGCTGGACCCCAGCCTGCTCGGGCTCCGTCTCGCGGAGACCGGTGTGGGCGCACTGTGCGCCGCGCTGGCCGTGGCCCTCGTCCTGCCGGTCACCACGCACGCCACCAACGACGCCTGGATCCAGCGTGCCCTGCGCTGCGTGCACGACTGCACCGCCGAGGCCGCCGCGCGCCTCGCCGGCGACGACACGGCGGACCCGGCCGGACGTGTCGCCGAACTGGAGCAGCTGCTCGGCCGGGTGCGGCTGTCCGTCGCCCCGCTCGTCCACCCGCTCAACCCCGTGCTCGGCCGAAAGCGCCGCGCTCGCCAGGTTCTCGCCCTCCTCGACGACTGCGCCCGCGAGATCCGGGGCCTGGTCGCCGTCGCGGCCGACCCGGAGGCCTCCCACGACGCCCGCCTGGCCGCCGCCTGCTGGCGTGTCCAGGACGCGGTCGAGGCACTCACCGACGGTCGCTCCGACCGCCCGACCCCCGAGGCGCACCCGACGCAGGCCGCCCACCCCGCCCTGACCCACCTGCACAGCCTCGAACAAGCCCTGGTGGAACTGGCCCGTCCGCTGAGGGCCCCGGCGTAGCCGATCCGTCCTGACGGGGCGCGGGAAGCCGCGCGGCCCGTCAGGACGGCAGCCGTACGCCGCCGCCCCCGCCTCACCGCAGCACGAAGGGCCCGCTCCTCGCACCGGAAGCGGGCCCTTTCGTTGTGCCGAGGGGGCAGCACGCACACGCGTGCTAGCGGACCGGGGCCCCCTGCGGCTGCTGCGGGGCGATGCCCAGCGCGGTCGTGTACTTGGCCAGGGCGAGCTTGCCGATCGCCGGGTACGGGCCGAGCGCGTCGGCGGTGGCGCAGCCCGCCTCTCTGGCCGCCTCCTCCAGCAGCGTGGCGTCGATCTCCGGGCCGATGAGGTACGGCGCGAGGGCCAGCTGCTGGGAGCCGGAGGAACGCAGCTGCTCGGCGACGGAGGCGATGGAACCCTCCTCGTCGAGCGCCGCGGCCATCACCGGCACGGCGAGACGCGCGGCGAGCAGCATGCCGGTGATCCCGGCGGCCTGCACGGCCTCGTCGCCGCCCACGGACGCCAGGATGATGCCGTCCGCGGCCGTCGCCACGGTGAACAGACGGGCGCGGTCGGCGCGGGCCAGGCCCGCCTCCGACAGCCGCACGTGCAGCGCCTCGGCGAGCAGCGGGTGCGGGCCGAGGACGTCGGTCAGCTCGGCGGCGATCCGGCTCTCCATGACGGCCTGACGGATCCGGCGCAGCAGAGCGCTGTCCGGGCCGGCCAGCAGCGGCACCACGACGGCGACGGGGCCCTCGGGCTCCTTGACGTCCATCCCGGCGGCGATCGCCTGCTCGTAGCGGGCGGTGCGCTCCTCGGCGGCGAACGCCAGCACTGTCTGGAGGCTGGGGAACTCGTGGTCGCCCCCGTCGACGTACCCGATGCGCGCGTCGAGGCCGGGGAGCTCGGAGCGGGCGATGCTCACGACCTCCTCGGCCAGAGAGCGGGTGGCGGCGCTCGGCGTGCCCGGCACCGCGAGAACGAGCGCGGGCGCGCCCTCGGGAGCCGCCAGCGGCTCGGGTCGGCGGTGCCGCCCGGGCTGGCGGGGGCGCGGCATTCGTACAGGCAGGCCGGACGCGGGCCCAGTGGGGGAGCTCATGGCGCCGCATGTTACTGGCTTCTTGGGCTCCCTTGTTCGGGGAGGGTGCAGGTGAGCGGTATCCGTCCTGTTTTGTCTGATGAGTTACGTACGGATCAGAAGTGATCAGCGTGTTTTTCCGACGACTTGCCCTCGAAGGGGGGCAATCCCCCTTTCCTGTCAGGTCGTGTGCTTCACCACGTACATCATGGTCTGGTCACCCGGCAGGATGAGAGCGTCCGTCGCCAGCGCGGCGCCGACACGGACCGCGCCGTGCAGCGGATCGCCTTCAGCCGGCACCCGGCGCGCGTCCGGCAGCCTCCGCGCCAGCTCCTCGTCCAGCGGTACGAGGAGGGGGTCGCCCATCTTCAACAGGCCGCCGGTGACGGCGACGTACGCCGCACCGTCGGCGGAGGGCTTCCCGCCGGCCGGGCAGACGGCGGCGGCTGAGTCGGCCATGTGCCGGGCCGCCGCTCGCAGGATGGCCGCGGCGACCGGGTCACCCGGGGCGCACTCGGCCACCTTGGGGGCGAACGACGCGAGGACGGCCGCACGGTCCGGGCGAGGGTAGAGCCGGCCGGGCAGTCCGGGCATGGGACCGAACTGCTCCTGCGCGCCGGCCAGAAGCGCGGCGGAGCCCCCGGAGCGGCCGTCGTGGGCACGCAGGGCCGCCTCCAGGCCGGCCCGGCCGATCCACGCGCCACCGCCGCAGTCGCCCAGCAGATGACCCCAGCCGTCGGCCCGGCGCCACGCCCTCAGGTCCGTCCCGACCGCGATCAGCCCGGTGCCGGCGCAGAGCACTGCGCCCGGCCGCTGCCCGAGCGCGCCGACATAGGCGGTGACGGCGTCGGCGGCCAGGGCGGTGGTGCGCACGCCGAACTCCCGCGCCAGGGCGGACGGCAGCGTGGCTCGAAGGGAGTCGCCCAGCGTGCTGAACCCGGCGGCTCCGACGACCGCCGTCTCCAACCGCTCGATGCCCGTCTCGGCCGCCAACGCGCTGACCAGCGGCACGAGTTGTTCCATCAGGTGCGCGGGGTCGATCCCCCGCCCGCCGGTGCGCACCGGGACGGCCGACGACCGCTGTGCCAGGGCCCCGCGTCCGGCCGTGCCGAGCGCGACCCGCAGACCGGAGCCGCCCGAGTCCACGGCGAGAACGCCGTGCTCGCGCGGGAACTTCAGCACGCCCTGCCGCGCCCGCGGCGTCAGGTCCCCGTCGGGATGCATCAGGCCCCTCTCTCCCGGGACACCGGCCGCGTGATCTGCCCGACCGGTTCGGAGGCTGCGACGACGAACGCCGGCTCGGAGGACGGCGGCCGTGGGTGAGGGCTTCCGTGTTGCGCCGGAGCGCCGCGCCCACCAGTAGAGTAAGGCGCCGTGGCACCACGACCCTTGCATGAACTTGTCGAAGCAGGCTGGGCGAAGGCTCTCGAACCTGTGGCTGAACGCATCGCGGCCATGGGGGACTTCCTCCGTGCCGAGGTGGCGGCGGGCCGGACCTATCTTCCGGCCGGGGCGAAGGTCCTGCGGGCCTTCCAGCAGCCTTTCGACGACGTCCGTGTCCTGATCGTGGGGCAGGATCCCTACCCGACACCCGGGATGGCCATCGGACTGAGCTTCGCGGTCTCGCCGGAAGTGCGTTCGCTGCCGGGGAGCCTGGAGAACATCTTCCGGGAGATGCACTCCGACCTCGGGCTGCCCAGGCCGTCGAACGGCGATCTGACGCCGTGGACGCAGCAGGGCGTCCTGTTGCTCAACAGGGCGCTGACGACCGCTCCGCGCAAGCCCGCGGCGCACCGGGGCAAGGGCTGGGAGGAGGTCACGGAGCAGGCGATCCGGATGCTGGCCGCTCGCGGCAAGCCGTTGGTGTCGATCCTGTGGGGCCGTGACGCGCGCAACCTCCGTCCGCTGCTGGGGGATCTTCCGGCGATCGAGTCCGCTCACCCGTCCCCCATGTCGGCGGACCGGGGCTTTTTCGGCTCGCGCCCGTTCAGCCGGGCCAACGACCTGCTGCTGCGGCAGGGAGCGCAGCCGGTGGATTGGCGACTGCCTTAGAGCTCCGAACAAAAGTGGAGCCGGGCGCCACTTTTGTTCGGAGCTCTTAGTACACGACCGTCTGCGGGGCATGGCCATCGCGCCATGCGCCCGCCGGGCCCGGGCCGCCACGTGCATCCCGGCCGCGGACTTCGCACAGGCGCTGGACCGGGTCCGCGAGGGCGGCGGCCGCCACCGCACTGTCGAGGAGATCGCGCGGCGGGATGCCGCCCGCCGGCCCTGCCTGCTGCGGACGCCGTCGAAGCGCTGCCGGAAAGCACGCCGGGCTCATCCGACCACCGCTGCCCGTACACAGAGGACGTCCGGCAGGTGGGAGGCGAGCTGCCGCCAGGTGTCGCCGTCGTCGGCCGATGCGAAGACCTCGCCGTTGCGGTTGCCGAAGTACACGCCGGCCGGGTCCGCGTCGTCCGTGCAGAGCGCGTCGCGCAGCACGGTGCCGTAGTGGTCCTCCTGCGGCAGGCCCGCCGTGAGGGGCTCCCAGGTGCGGCCCGCGTCCGCCGTGCGGAACACCCGGCAGCGGTGCTCGGCGGGCACCCGGTCCGCGTCGGCGTTGATCGGGAAGACGTACGCCGTGTCCCCGCGGGTGGGATGCGCGGCGGCGGCGAACCCGAAGGTGGACGGCAGCCCTTCGCCGATGTCCGTCCAGTGCGTGCCCGCGTCGTCGCTGCGGTAGACGCCCCAGTGGTTCTGCAGGTAGAGCCGGTCCGGGTCAGCCGCGTCCCGCGCCACTTTGTGCACGCACTGGCCGAACTCGGGGTCGGGGTCGGGCAGGAACACCGCGGAGACGCCGGAGTTGGACGGCTCCCAGCTCGCGCCGCCGTCGGCTGTGCGGAACACGCCGGCCGTCGACACGGCGACCGTCACCCGTCGTGGGTCGCGCCGGTCGGTGAGCACCGTGTGCAGGCCCTCGCCGCCGCCGCCGGGCACCCACTGCGCGCGCGTGGGGTGTTCCCACAGCGGGCGGACCAGTTCGAAACTCTCCCCGCGGTCCTCGGACCGGTACAGCGCCGCCGGTTCGGTGCCCGCGTAGACCACGTCCGGTTCCGCAGCCGACGGGTGCAGCTGCCACACCCGCTCCAGGGAAGCCCCCGTGTCCTGGGGGAACTTGACGGCCGGCGTCGCCGGTTCCGTCCACGTCCGGCCGAGGTCGTCGGAGTGGAAGACCGACGGCCCCCAGTGCGCGCTGTCACCGCCGGCGAGGAGCCGGGGGCGGTCACCGCGCGTGTCGACGGCGACCGAGTAGATCGCCTGCGCGTTGAAGTAGGGCGATTCGTCGAACTCCCAGGCGCCCCCGCGCCGACGCCCGATGAACAGGCCTTTTCGCGTCCCCACCGCGAGCAGTACCTCTGTCATTGCGATCACCTCCGCTGTGCCGCGACGGCTTTGTCCCGGCATCGGCCAGTCTGCACCCCACCACTGACAGTCACCCGCTCAAGCGCGTCGACGCAGGTCACAGCGGCGATGGCGGGCGTGGTCGGCATGGTGTCGGCCACATTCGCCGCGGCCGGGGCTTGGAGCGGCCGGAGCGTGGAACTGGCGGGTCGGAGGGATTCGCCCTGAGCATCAGGACCGCCCGCACCGTATGGGAGGGCGCCGGGATGTTCGCGCGCTCATGAGGAGGAAGCCTTCGATGGCGTTCCGTGGTCCTAAGGTGTGGCTGTGGCGTTGGCGGCGCAACCCGCTCAAGCGTCGCGCCGACGTGGTGGAGGCTTGGGTGGTGCTCGGCGCGTGGGCGCTGACCGTTCTCGCCGGGGTCCTGGCCGGCTGGGCGACCGCCCGCTCCGTCGAAGACGGGCTGGCCCGGGAGCGCGTCGAGTGGCGGGCCGTCGCCGGACGGCTGACCGAGCAGGCGCCGGGCAAGGCGTCCACGCGCGCGGGCGCCGCCAGCGGCGACCGGGTGTGGGCCAAGGTCGACTGGACCGCCCCCGACGGCTCTCCCCACTCCGGCCAGGTCCGGGTCGCCCCCGGCAGCACGGTGGGCACCCCCGTCACGATCTGGACGGACCGTCAGGGCCGCCTGGTCACCAAGCCGACCACCGCCGACCAGGCACGCGTGCGCGCCGCCCTCGTCGGGGTCCTGGCGGGCGCCGGCGCGGCGACCCTGCCCTTCGCGGGGGCCCGCGTCCTGCGGACCCGCCTCGAACGCCGGCGCACGGACCAGTGGGACACGGACTGGGCCCGCTTCGACGCCCTGCGCGGCAAGCCCACGGCCTGACCCGTATCCGGGGCCTGCGCGCCACCGACCTCGCCGGCGGCCCGCGCACGGCCGGCCCGCGCACGGCCGGCCCGCGCACGGCCGCCCGCCCACGGTGGCCTGCGGGCGGAGGGCCGCCGCGGCACCCGCCCCCGCGGCCGCACGATGAGGGACACGGCCGCCGCTGCCGGCGACACGCCGGCACGCGACGGGCGGCACGGTCCCGTACGCGGCAGCGACACGGCACACGACAGCGGCGCGTCAGCCCGCGCGGGGGCCGACGCGCCGCTCGGGGCGTCTTCGGATCAGCCGTGGTACGTGATGTACCCGTTGCCGTCCGAGTCGTTGGCGCGCTTGGTGTAGGCGTGCACGTCCGCCGGGGCGCCGCCCGGCTTGAGCAGGTAGATCGTGTCCTTGTCGTTGTTCCAGACGAAGTTGCAGTTCTGGCGGTAGGCGACGTTGCCGGCGTCGGACTCGGTGCCGCGGCCGCCGCGCAGCGTCACGTAGTCGCCGGGCTCCAGGGTGTGGTTGGCGGTGAACGTGTACTTGTTGCCGCTGGCGTCCTTGACGGCGTAGCCCTTGAGGTTGACCTTCGCGGTACGCGAGTAGTTCTTGATCGTCAGGTACTCGTTCTTCGCGTTCCCGCCGGAGCACCGGTTGGAGTCGGCGCCGGGGGCGTCGTACTGCACGCCCTTCACCTTGAGCGGGGACGAGTACTCGGTGGCCTGCGCCGGGACGGCGGTGACCGCGGTGATCGCGACGGCCGCGCCCGCCGCGGCCATGGCGCCCGCCGCGTGAGAAATGCGTATGCGCATGAGGAAGTGCCCCCCTGATGGTGCGATGGAAGTACGGGGAGCATATCCAAAGTGATCACACCGTGTGGGAGATGTGTGTGAAGTGTGAAGTGCTGGACCGTCGGGGGCGGTCGGCGGGTCACCGCCCGACGGTCAGCGCCCTCCCGAGGATGCCGTCGACGTCCGCGCCGCCCGGCCCGTCGGGCAGTGTGCCGAAGGCGTGGCCCCAGTCGCCGCCGAGCCGGGTCGCGCAGAAGGCGTCGGCGATCGCGGGCGGAGCGTGCCGGACCAGCAGGGACGCCTGGAGAGCGAGGGCCATCCCCTCCACCAGCCGACGCGCACCGGCCTCGGTCGCCTCGCCCAGCCGCGCGCGGAGCGCGCCCACCGCGGCGTCCAGCCGGGCGTCCGCGCCCCGAGCCAGGGCGAGTTCGTCGAAGAGGACCTCCGCGGTGGCCGGCTCGCGGGTCAAGGCCCGCAGCACGTCGAGGGCGTTGACGTTTCCCGAGCCCTCCCAGATTGACAGCAGCGGCGCCTCGCGGTAGTGCCGCGGCATCCCTGAGTCCTCGACGTAGCCGTTGCCGCCCAGGCACTCCAGCGCCTCCGCGGTGAAAGCCGGGCCGCGTTTGGTCACCCAGTACTTGCCGACGGCGGTCGCGATCCGCCGGAAGGCCTGCTCGCGCGCGTCCCCGCGCACGGCGCGGTCGGCGGCGCCGGCCAGCCGCAGGGTGAGGGCGGTCGCGGCCTCCGACTCCAACGCCAGGTCGGCCAGGACGTTGCGCATCAGCGGCTGGTCGATCAGCCGGGCCCCGAACGCGCCGCGGTGGCGTGCATGGTGGCCGGCCTCCACGAGTGTCTTGCGCATCAGCGCGGCCGACATCGTCACGCAGTCCAGACGCGTGCAGTTGACCATCTCGATGATGGTCTTCACGCCCTGGCCCTCCGGTCCGACCAGCCAGGCCACGGTTCCCTCGAACTCGGGCTCGGCGGAGGCGTTGGAGCGGTTGCCGAGCTTGTCCTTCAGCCGCTGGATGCGGAAGGCGTTGCGGCTGCCGTCGGGCAGTACGCGCGGCACCAGGAAACAGGACAGCCCGCCCGGCGCCTGGGCCAGCACCAGGAACACGTCGCACATCGGTGCCGACGTGAACCACTTGTGGCCCCGCAGGGTGTACACCCCGGGCTCGGCCGTGGGCGTGGCCGCAGTGGTGTTGGTGCGGACGTCGGAACCGCCCTGCTTCTCCGTCATCCCCATGCCCGCGAGCAGGCCCCGCTTCTCGGTCGGGACCCGCAGCCCGGGATCGTAGTGCCGGCTGGTCAGCAGCGGTTCGTACACTTTCGCCAGGTCCGGTTCACGGCGCAGCGCGGGGACGGCGGCGTACGTCATCGAGGTGGGACAGCCGTGCCCGGCGTCGGTGTGCCCCCATACGAGTCCTTCAGCGGTGCGGGCCACGTGCGCGCCCGGCCGGGCGTCGGCCCAGGGCGCGCCCGCCTGGCCCTCGGCGACCGCGACCCGCATCAGCTCGTGCCAGCTGGGGTGGAAGTCGACCTCGTCCACGCGATGGCCGTAGCGGTCGTGGGTGCGCAGCTCGGGCTCGTGCCGGTTGGCGAGCTCGGCCCACTCCTGCGCCTGCGGGCCGCCGGCCAGCAGCCCGAGCCGCCGGACGTCCGCCTCGGCCCAGCCGGCGCCCTCCCGGCGCAGTCCCTCCAGGAGGGCGGTGTCCTCGGAGGCGTCGTAGGGGGTCAGGGGCGGGGCCTGGTTGGTGACGTCGTGGGTGCCGGACCGCTCGTGCGGGAGTGTCGAGACCATGCAAACAATGTTGCACTCCCGCTGCGGCCGCAGCAATAGTGCAACACGGAGGGTGCACGTAAGGTACGTGACCATGCGGATGAACGTGCCAGCGCAGCCCGGCGAGGTCGACCTGCGGCCCCTGTCCGCGCGGTCGGTGGTGCTGAGCCTGCTGCTCGGCACGCATCCGCCGGAGCTGCCGGTGCGGGAGCTGGTCCGCGCGGTGGAGCCCTTCGGGGTGGGCGGCTCCACGCTGCGGGCGGCTCTGAGCCGCATGGCGGCCGTCGGCGACCTGCGGCGCACCGACACCGGCTACCGCCTGAGCGACCGCCTGCTGGCCCGGCAGCGCCGCCAGGACGACGCGTTGCGCCCGGCCACGCGCGCGTGGGACGGCGACTGGGAGATGGTGGTGATCACGGCGTCGGGTCGCGGCCCCGCCGAACGCGCGGAACTGCGCGCCCGACTGACCGGCCTGCGCCTCGCGGAACTGCGCGAGGGGGTCTGGCTCCGCCCTGCCAATCTCGCCCGGGCCCTGCCGGACGACCTGTGTGAGGTGGCGCAGCACTACACCGCCCGCCCCGGCCTGCCCGAGCGCCGGCTGGCTGCCGCGCTGTGGCCGCTGGACGTCTGGGCGGCCACGTCCCGGGCCCTGCTCGCGCACATCGGCCGGGCGCCCGGCCCGGCCGATCGCTTCACCGCCTACGCGGCCGTCGTACGCCACCTGCTCGCCGACCCCGTGCTTCCGCCCCGGCTGCTCCCCGAGGGCTGGCCCGGCGCCGATCTGAGGGCCGCCTACGCGGACTACCGGCGGGAGGTGGCCGAGGCGGTGCGGTCGTGAGGCGGGGGCTGCGGACGACTGCCAGGCACCCGGCACCCAGGGCCCGGCGCACGTGCGGCGGTCGTACGGAGCGCGGTGTGGGGAGCGCTCCGTACGACCGCCTTCACCGTGGGGGGTCTACCTGTAGGTGATGTCGGAACTGGAGTACTTGCAGTACGTTCCGTCGGCATTGGTGCCGTTGGTGGTCGGCTCCTTGCCCGTGTTGTTCCCGATGTACTTCTGGCACGGGATGATCTTCTTACTGCCGTCCCCGATGATCGTGATCTTCTTCAGGGACGCGCTGTCTCCGTAGTTGGTGTTGATGCCGGCGAGCTTGCCGCCCTTCCAGTTCACCTCGATGGTGTTGAGGTTGATCGTCCGCTTGTACTGCGTCGAGCAGTTGCCGCAGGAGCGGACGAAGGTGCCGAAGTTCTTCACGGCGAAATTCGAGATGTTCAGCGTTCCGGCGCCGTTGAACTGGAACACCTTGTCGCTGGCTTCCTTCGCCCCGCCGCCGGACACGGTGTAGACGTTGGACGACGAGGAGCCCCGGAACGTCGCCGCGTCCTCGCCGACGTCCTCCCACCAGACGTTCTGCAGGGTGCAGCTGCCCTTGCAGTGGACGCCGTCGGCGGCGGGGGCGCCGATGATGACGTTCTTCAGGACGGCGCCGGGGGCCAGCTCGAGGATGGGGCCCTGGTCCTCGTCCTGGCTGCCGCTGCCGAGGTCACCGGTGCCGTACAGGCGCTTCATCCCGTAGTCCTTGGTGCCCGAGACCTGGATGGTCGAGGGCACCCCCTGGCTGCCGTTGGCCGAGGGCCAGGTGGCGGCGGTGGCCGGGGTGGAGAGCACCCCATCCGCCATGATCATGCCAACCGAGAGGCCGAGAGCGGCCAGCGTGCCGGTCAGCGCGCGCACACGGGTGCGCGAGCGTGACGAAGAAGTCATGTCCCGGATCCTTCTTCCTGCTGGGGGGGATAAGTGGGGGAGGTCAGAGCTTTCCGGCGCCCGCGCCCGCCGTCACCGAGGCGACGACCGACGAGGCGGGCTCCGCGGTGTAGCCGTACGGAGCGCTGGTGAACGTGCCCGTCCGGGAGATCTCGGTCGCGGCTCCGCCGAGATCGTTGCCGCGGAGGTTGGCGTATCCGTCGACGTCGCTGCTGCGGTTCGTGGTGACCGCGACCTTGGTCGAGCGGAAGACGTTGTTCTCCACCAGCATCTGCGCGCCCATCCGGGAGTGCACCGCGGTGTCGGCGCCCACGACGTAGTTGTCGTAGAAGTGCCCGGTGCCGAAGCGCAGGCTGGGGATGCGCGAGTAGACGTCGCTGAAGTGGTTGTGGTGGTACGTCACCTTCAAGTGGCCGGTGTCCTGGCTCGCGTTCTTGTCGCTGTGACCGACGAGCGAGCCCTTGAAGTGGTCCTTGAAGGTGTTCCAGGACACCGTCACGTTGTCGGAGCCGTGGTTGATGTCCAGCAGGCCGTCGTAGTGGTCCTTGTCGTGACTGCGGTCCGCCGAGAAGGAGTTGTGGTCGATCCACACCTTCGTGGACGACTCCACCGTGACGCCGTCGGACGGCGCCAGCGGCTTGCTGATGTTCAGGTTGCGGATGACGACGTTCGTGACCTTCTTCAGCCTCAGGCCGCCGCCGGTGAAGCCGGAAGACGAACCTACGCCCACAACCGTGGTGTTGGACCCGACGTCGACCTGCCCGCTCAGTGTGATCAGACCGTTGACCTTCACCACCTTGGCCGCGTTGCCGGTGACGGCCGTCCTGAAGGCTGCGAGCGTCGAGACGGTGACGGCTGCCGTACCACCTCCGCCGGTCGTCCCGGCGCCGAAGCCGATCGGCGCGCTCTCCGCGGCGCCGGCCTGCTGGGGGGAGGCGAGGACCGTCACGCCGGCGAGCGCGAGTGCGAGCGCCGTCGCCGTCGCCATCAGAGTGGACCTTTGCGCGTGTGTACGTGGGGGGCCTGTACGCATGCGGGTGCGTCCCTTCGAAAGGGCTTGCTCGGTCGTATACGTGAATATCGTGCTGAGCACTGAACGTCTTACGCAGGCAGAGTGGTCATGTGGGGGTCGAAGCGAGCGGTTCGTCCACACTGCTGAACGGAACGTAGAGGGCAAGCGCTTTCTAGTCAACGGTTTGCGCGGAACGCATTCAGGCGCCCCCGCTCCTCGGCTGAGGCTTCCCGGGAGGTCGCGTGGGAGCGCTTCCATGACGGGCGTGTGCATGTCACTATGCGAGCGGACGCCCCTCCATCCGTCGCCCGGACCGCTGTCCGTGCCGCCGGCCGGGCGGACCACCTGCTGAGCCGCCTTTCGCGCACCTGAGCCGCCGTCAGAAAGGACCAGCACGTGCACACCCTCAACCCGCCCTTACGAGCGCTGCGTTCGGCGCTCGCCGCGCTGGTGCTGTTGCTCACCGGCGCCCTCCTCACCGCTCCCGCCGCCACCGCGAGCCCCCGATCCGCGCAGACTCCTGTGCCGGCCGCCGCCCTCACCGAGGTCACCGGCTTCGGCGCCAACCCCAGCAACCTCCGGATGTACCTCTACGTGCCGGCCAACGTGGCCGCGCGTCCCGCCGTCCTCGTCGCCGTCCACTACTGCACCGGTTCCGGGCCGGCCATGTACTCCGGCACCGAGTACGCCCAACTCGCCGACCGGTACGGGTTCGTGGTCGTCTACCCGTCTGTCACCCGCAGCAGCAAGTGCTTCGACGTCGCCTCGCCCCAGGCCCTGCGGCGCGGCGGCGGCAGCGATCCCGTCGGCATCAAGTCGATGGTCGACTGGGTGGGCTCCCACTACTCCGCCGACCCCACCCGGGTGTACGTCACCGGCATCTCCTCCGGGGCGATGATGACCAACGTCCTCCTCGGCGACTACCCGGACGTGTTCGCCGCCGGCGCGGCCTTCGCCGGCGTTCCCTTCGGCTGCTTCGCGACCACCGACGGCTCGGAGTGGAACAGCGCCTGCGCCCAGGGCACCGTGATCCGCACCCCGCAGCAATGGGGCGATCTCGTCCGCGGCGCCTACCCCGGCTACACCGGGGCCCGGCCGCGCATGCAGTTGTGGCACGGCACCGAGGACGACGTGCTGCGCTACCCCAACTTCGGCGAGATGATCAAGCAGTGGACCAACGTGCGGGGCCTCTCACAGACCCCGGCCGCCACCGACTCCCCTCAGGCCGGCTGGACCCGCACCCGCTACGGCGGCACCGGTGACCGCGCCGCCGTCGAGGCCGTCAGCCTCCGGGGCACCGGGCACAACGTGTACGCCTGGGGCATGGGCGCGCGCGTGATCAGCTTCTTCGGCCTGGACGCCGGCGGCGGCCCCGGGCCCGGCCCCGACCCCGAGCCGCCCGCCGGGGCCTGCAAGGTGACCGCGTCCACCAGCGCCTGGAGCACCGGTCTGACGGCCTCGGTCACCCTCACCAACACCGGGACCGGCACCCTCAGCGGCTGGCGGCTCGGGTTCACCCTGCCCGCCGGCCAGAGCATCACCGGCGGCTGGGGCGCGACGTACGCACCGGTCGCGGGAGCGGTGACCGCGACCAACGCGCCGTACAACGGCACACTCGCGCCGAACGCCGGCGTCACCATCGGGTACCAGGCGAACCACACCGGCAACAGCGCCGCGCCGGCGGCCTTCACCCTCAACGGGGCCGTCTGCACGACGAGCTGACGCCACGTCCCTTCCGTGCGGCCCCGCGGTCACCGTCGACCGGGGGGCCGCACGCGCATGCGTGCGCGGTCGCCGCGGGGCGGTGGAAAATGCCGAGCGGCCGACGAAGGGCGAGGGGTAGCGTCGCCGGGTCCCGGGCGCCGGCCCGGCGGAAGGAGACCCGAGGATGACGTCCGACGACGTGATGAGGCTGTTCGCCGACGAGAAGAGGGTGCGCGCCTTCGCCGCCGTCGCGTTGGGCGCGCGCGGCCCCGCCGAGGTCGCCGAGCGGACCGGGCTGTCGGCCAAGGAGTCCCTCGTCGCGCTGCGCCGGCTGGAGGACCGCGAGGTCGTCGTGTCGGACGACGGGGGACTGACGGTCGCGTACGACCTCTTTCGTGACCTCGCCCGGGAGGCGGCCGCGAACGGCTCGCCGCCGCGCGACCACGGCACCGGGGACGAGCGGGTCGAGGCGCTGCTGCGGACGTTCGTGCGCGACGGGCGGCTGGTGCGGTTGCCCGCGCAGTGGGAGCGCAAGAAGCTCGTGCTGCGCCATGTCGCCGAGCGCAGCTTCGAGGCGGGACGGGAGTATTCCGAACGGGAGGTCGACGACAGGCTGCGCGCCTGGTGCCCGGACGAGGGCATCGACCATGTGACCCTGCGCCGCCACCTCGTCGACCTGCATCACCTGGACCGCCAGGACGGCGTCTACCGCCGCTCACCGGAGGACACGGCGCTGCTCGTCTGAGCAGCCCGGGTGTCCTCGAAGCGCGGCCGTGCAACTCGGAGTCGGTGCGGGGGAGCGGTGCGTGACCCGGCGACGGCGCGGGCGTGCGGGTGCGCGGCGCGGCTTCGGCGAGGCGCCGCCCCGCCCGCTCGTGCCGCCCTGGCGGTACGACTGCCCGTGGACGACCGGGCGTGGGCCGTCAGCGGCTCGGGTGGCTTGCCGCCGCTTTCAGTGCGGCCCAGTCCGGGAGCTTGACCACGCACCGGCCCAGTGAGGCCCCGAGTTCCGCCTCGGCCCGTTCGATCGCCAGCCAGCCCGGCCACTCGACGGGCTCGGCGCCTTCGGCGCGCAGGGCGGCCAGAGGATCGTCGGGCAGCTCCCGCGCGACGAGGGCGGGGGCGTCCGTCAGGAGAGAGGTGACCGTCTCCTTCGCGCACGGCCGGTTCGTGCCGATGACTCCCGTCGGGCCCCGCTTGATCCAGCCCGCGACGTACTCGCCCCGGGACACCGCGCCCTCCCGCACCACACGCCCCGCGACATGCGGCACGGTGCCCCGCTCCACGTCGAACGGCAGACCCTCCAACGGCACTCCGCGATAACCCACCGACCGCAGCACCAGCTGCGCCGCGACCTCCTCGTAGCGGCCCGTGCCCGTCACCCCGCCCCGACCGTCCGGCGCGGTCCGCTCGAAGCGCACGGCGGCCACGCGGCCCGCTTCGGCGAGCAGTTCGACGGGCCGCAGGAAGAAGCGCAGGCGGATCCGGCGCCGTAGCCCCTTGGGCGGTACGGCGGCCCAGTCGCGCAGGACCTCCACGTTGCGGCGCTGGGCGGCCGGCAGGGCGGACGGGTCGGCGCAGGCGGGATCAAGGGCGAGCTCCGCCTCGTCGACGACGACGTCGGTGTCCGCCAGCGAGCCCAGCTCGCGCAGCTCCTTGGTGGTGAAACGGGCCTGGGACGGGCCGCGCCGCCCCACCATGTGGATCTCGGTCACCTCGCTCGCGGCGAGCGCGGTCAGCGCCGCCTGCGGCATGTCGGTGGGGCTCAGCTCCGCCGCCCCGCGCGCGAGGATGCGGGTGACGTCCACGGCCACGTTCCCCACGCCGACGACCACGGCCGAGCGCGCGCCGGTCAGGAAGCCGTCGGGGCCGGCGTCCGGGTGGGCGCTGTACCAGGACACGAACTCCGTCGCCGACCAACTGCCGGGCAGATCCTCGCCGGGGATGCCGAGCCGCCGGTCCGTCGCTGCGCCCACGCAGTACACCACCGCGTGGTACAGCTCCCGCAGCCGCTCCACGGGCACTCCGCCCGACCCGGCCCGCACCCCGCCGAGGAAGCGCACGCGCGCGTGCTCCAGCACCGTCCGCAGATTCTGCTGGAGGGACTTGATCTTCTCGTGGTCCGGGTCGACCCCGTACCGCACCAGCCCGTAGGGGCACGGCAGCCGGTCCAGGACGTCGACGAGGACCTCCTGGTCCATCTGCACAAGGCTCTGGGCGGTGTAGACACCACTCGGCCCGGAGCCGACGACGGCGACACGCAGCACGGCCGGACTCCTTACCCCGAGGGACGGAGGGATGCGCCGGCACTTCCAGCATCGCACCGTCGGGACTCCCCTGACAGGGTGCCGCGACCGGCACGCGCGCGCACGCCCGCCCGCACGGAGGGTGATCATATCGTTACGTCCCGTACGGGTGCGGGCGGTCCCGTCCGGCCGTGCGAGCCCCCACCGCCCCGGCCCCCGCAGCGCCCGCCGCCCCCGGCCCCGTGATGACCGCCGCCCGGGCCCCGCCGGTCACAGCATCGTGCGCATGCGGGAGATCTCCGAGGTCTGCTCGGCGACCACGTCGTCCGCCATCTCCTCGATGCGGATGTTGTTCCCCTGCGCCTTGACGTCCGCCGCCATCGTGAGCGCTCCCTCGTGGTGGGTGATCATCAAGGCGAGGAACAGCTTGTCGAAGGCCTTGCCGTCGGCCGCGCGGAGCTGCTTCATCTGCGCCTCGGTCGCCATTCCGGGCATCGCGCCGTGATGGTGCGCGCTTCCCCCGCCGCCCGCCTCCGTCTTGCCGTACTTGCCGAGCCAGCTCTTCATGGCCGCGATCTCCGGCCCCTGTGCGGCCGTGATCCGGGCGGCGAGGGACTTGACCTTCGCCGACTCGGCCTGCTTCGGGGCGAGCGCGGTCATCTCCAGGGCCTGGGCGTGGTGCACGATCATCATCTGGGCGAAGGAGACGTCCGCGGAGTTCGGGGTGTCGTCCTCCGCGCGGTGCGCCGCCGCTTCGCCGGGCGACAGGGTGCGGTTCGCCTCGCCCGGCTTGCCCGGCGCGATCACCGAAGGCCCGCTCGCGGCGCCGGATGTGTCGTCCGGCCCGGAATCGCAGCCGCCCAGGGCGAGCACGAGCAGTGAGGCGGCGACGAGGGGCGCGCGACGTAAAAGCACAACAACCTCCTGGTGAGGGCCGGTTGACGGCCCGGGCGGACCTGGCGGGACCGTGGTGCGGTCTACCAGGAGTCTGGACCACCGTGATCGAAAGCATTCATTACGAGTGCGTTGCCGCCTGTTGATCTGTGCATGATGAAGACGATACTTCGGAGGACCGTGAACCGTTCCAGAGCGAACGGCATCGAGGGAGGACGCAGTGACCCTGTTGAACGAATCCCGAACGCGGCGCAGACGACTGGGAGTCGGCGCCGCCTGTGCCGGGCTCCTGGCCGCGCTGCTGACCGCAGCCCCGGCCGCGGCGACCCCGGACCCGGGGGACGGCCCGGCCGTCGAGCGCGAGGTGTCCCAGCGGGCGCAGACCGAGGCCGCGGAGGCGATCGCCGCCGGCGAGATACCCGGCAAGGACGAGATCGTCCACTCGGACAACATCGAGCACGTCGCCAACGTGCCCAAGGACGCCTTACCCGGCACCAACTCCGACCTTGCCTTCCAGGGCAAGTACGCCTTCTCCGGCAACTACGACGGCTTCCGGATCTTCGACATCAGCAAGCCGAAGGCCCCGAAGACCGTCGCCCAGGTGCTCTGCCCGGGCTCGCAGAACGACATCTCCGTCTCCGGCGACCTGTTGTTCCTGTCCACCGACTCCTCGCGCAGCGACAGCAGTTGCAACAGCACCACCCAGCCGGCGACCGAGAAGTCCTCCTGGGAGGGCATCAAGGTCTTCGACATCAGCGACAAGCAGAACCCCAAGTACGTCGCCGCCGTCGAGACCGCCTGCGGCTCGCACACCCACACGCTGGTGCCCGAGCGCAAGAACGTCTACGTCTACGTCTCCTCGTACTCGCCCAACGCCGCCTACCCCGACTGCCAGCCCCCGCACGACGGCATCTCGGTCATCAAGGTGCCGCGCAAGGCGCCCGAGAAGGCCGCGGTCGTGGGCTTCCCCGTCCTCTTCCCCGGTGAGGGACCGGACGGCGGCGGCAACCCCGGCGGACCCACCAACCCGGGCGTCTCCAAGACGACCGGCTGCCACGACATCACCGTGCTGCCGGAGAAGGACCTCGCGGCCGGCGCCTGCATGGGCGACGGCATCCTGTTCTCCATCAAGAACCCGGAGAAGCCCAAGGTGATCGACCGGGTCCAGGACAACGTGAACTTCGCGTTCTGGCACTCGGCGACCTTCAACCAGAAGGCGAACAAGGTCGTCTTCACCGACGAGCTGGGCGGCGGCGGCGCGGCCACCTGCACCGCCGAGATCGGCCCGAACCGCGGCGCCGACGGCATCTACGACATCGTCGGCAAGGGCGACAAGCGCAAGCTCGTCTTCCGCAGCTACTTCAAGATCCCCCGGCACCAGGGTCCCACCGAGGTCTGCGTCGCCCACAACGGCTCGCTGATCCCGGTCGAGGGCAAGGACATCATGGTCCAGGCCTGGTACCAGGGCGGCGTCTCCGTCTGGGACTTCACCGACTCCGCCCGCCCGCAGGAGATCGCCTACTTCGAGCGCGGCCCGGTGGACACCGAGCGGCTGACGACCGCCGGCCCCTGGTCGGCGTACTACTACAACGGCTACATCTACTCGAACGACATCGCCAAGGGCTTCGACGTCCTGAAGATCGACGACAAGCGCACGAATCCGGCCAAGCGCGTGCACCTGCCCGAACTGAACGTCCAGACCCAGCCGGACTACTTCGACTGATCCCCGGCGGGCTGGATCCCGGCTGACGATCCCGTCGCGAAGAAGCGCGACAGGTCCGTCTCGCAGGTCCCGCCGGGCGCCGCGGCGTCCGGCGGGACCCCCTGGCCCCAACCGAGCCGGTAGCGCGTGAACAACTCCGCCCGCACCGGCGGCAACGGCATCCCCACATCGGGCAGCACCATCGCGTAGACGGAGCCCATCAGCAGCGAGCGCAGCACCGGGTAGTCGGTGTCGACGTCGCACGAGCCGTGCCGGGCCACCGTGTCCCGCAGGAGTTCCGCCAGCCGCCGCTGCTCCGGACACCGCACGAAGCCCTCCGCCTGGAGCAGTCCCGCCATGTGCTGGCGCATCAGCACCGGCCGGTCCCGGGCCAGCCCCAGGATCGCGTCGATGGCCCGCGCCATCCGCTCCCGGCCGTCCTCGGTGCGCGGCTCCCGCTCCAGCGCCTCCTCCAGCGTGCGGTGCATCAAGCGGTGCACGGCCGACTGGACCAGCTGTCGCTTGCCGGGGAAGTAGTACGACACCAGGCCCCTGGCCGAGCCGGCCCGGTCCGCGATGTCGCCGAGCGTCGTCGCCTCGTACCCGCGCTCGCTCACCAACTCCACCGCCGCCTGCAGCAGTCGCTCCCGGGAACGCCGCCGCAATTCTTCATTGACCGAGGCGCTGCGCGGGGACATCCTGGAACTCCTGCGTTGACTGGCTGCCAGCCAACTATACTCAGGGACACCCCGGTGGGTTCCGCTCGGAACCGTGCCGGGCTGCCGCCTGCTCTGGGCGACGCGGGGGATCGTCCAGAGTGGGCGTGCTTTCTCCCCGATAGTGGCCTGAGGCTCCTTCCGGGCGGAGGGATTCCGGATCCCGGGGCGGTGCGGGAGCCGGGGCGGCCGGGCGCGGCCCATGCCCGGCGTGCGCCGTCCCCGCCTTCGCCGAGCCGGGCGCATCGCGACGGTCTCAGCCCACCAGTTCCAGCACCGGCCGCAGCCCGCCGGGCCGTTCCGCCACCGGCAGATGATCGACGAAGTGGACCGCGCAGCCCAACTGCGCGGCGCCCCCGTCGGCCCTGCGGTCGTCGCCCACCATCAGCGTCGTCCCCGGATCGACACCGAGCCTCTCGCACGCCGTCGCGAACAGCAGCGGGTCGGGCTTCTGGACGCCGTGCTCGTACGACAGGACGTACGCCTCGACGAACGGGTCGAGGCCGTGCTCGCGGAACACCGGCCGTGGATCCCAGCCGATGTTGCTCACCACGCCGACCCGGATCCCACGCTCGCGCAGCGCGCCCAGCACCTCGAAGGCGTCCGGGTACGGGGTCCAGGCCGCCGGCGTCATGTGCCGGTCGTACAGCGCGTCGTGCAGGGCCGGGTCGGGCAGCGTGACCTGACGGGAGAGCCCGGTGTACGCGGCCCGGTGCTGCTCGGCGCTGCGGTCCCGATCCCGCCACAGCCCGGCCAGCTCCTCGGGCACCCGCACGGGAGGCGCGCCGCCCGGCAGCGCCCCCGCCGCCTCCAGCGCCCGGGCCGCGTCCGTCAGCTCCCCCTCGGGCGGCGTGACACCGGCAGCGTTCAGCACCGCACGCAGCCAGGCCTCGGTGGACTCGATGCGGAAGAGGGTGCCGGAGAAGTCGAACAGCACAGCTGTGGTCATGCAATTGATCTTACGTATCCGGCGAGTCGGCCTTCCGGGGCCGGGAGGGCGTCGGGCGCGACCGGCCGCCATACACTGCCCTGCTCCTGAGGGCGTCGCCGTTCCGGCACGTCACGGCCGCCAGCGCATGTGGGCCGCGATCGCCAGGACGACCAGCGCCGCGCCCAGCAGCCAGCCGCCCAGGACGTCCGAGGCCCAGTGGACGCCCAGCCAGATCCGGGTCAGGCCCACGCCCACCGTGGAGACAGCCGCCACCGCGACCGCCGTACGCCACAGAGCGGGGCTCACGCTCTCCCGGCGCAGGAGCCACAGGACGAGTCCGAGAGCGACGACGGCCGTGAGGGCGTGGCCGGACGGATAGGCCGCGTAGTGGGCGGAGTCGACCGGGTCCGGCCAGGCCGGGCGCGCGCGGCCGACGGCGGCCTTCAGGACCTGCTGGACGACCGTGCCCACCGCCGACGTCGTCACCAGCCACGCCGCTGTCCACCACGCGCCGCGGCGCCACACCAGCCAGACGGCGACCGCCGCGCACAGCAGCCGCATGACCAGCGGGTCCCATACCCAGTCGGTGAGCACACGGCAGACCTGGGTCACGTCGGGGTCGGCGACGGCCCAGCGGTGGGTGGTGCGGGCGATGTCGCCGTCGACGGACATCAGCGGACGCCACTGCGTCACGACAAGGAGCGTGAGCAGCAGGGAGAACAGCCCCAAGGTCAGCGCGGCGCGCAGTGCCGTGCGGTACGGCGAGGGGGCGGGCGGGGAGTCGACGGACGGCGAGTGCATGCCCTGATCCTTGCCCACGTCCGGAGTTCGAAGCCTACCGGTGGGCCGCTTCCGGTCTTGCCCGCTCCACCGGGCGTAGCCTCAGCCGAGCGCCCGCAGTCCCGGCACCAGCGTCACCAGAACCGGGATCACCGGCACCAGTGCGGCCGTCGCCGTCAGCCTGAGTCTGCGGGGCGCGCTCAGCCGGTCCGGGGGCGTCAGCAGCCGCCGCACCCGCAGGGGCACATGCGCGTGCGGGGCAGGGGAGGGGCCGAACACGCCCCGGTCCTTGTTGAGTTCGACGAGGGCGAGCGCGGTGGTCAGCCGGCCGAAGCGGCGGGAGGCCATGTCGTCGGCGGCGAGTTCGACCAGGCGGTGCATCTCGTCGCGGAACGCTGCGAACACCGGCACCTGCGGAAACCCGTTCGCCAGCGCGGCCGAACAGTGCAGCAGCCAGTCGTGCCGTGCCTGGGCGTGACCTTGCTCATGGGCCAGCACCGCGTCGAGCTGACGGCCTTTCAGCCTGCGCAACGCGGCTGTCGTCACCACGAGTTGGGGCGTCCCGTCGGCCAGCCACGACGCCTCGGGCCGCTCGTCCTCCAGCACGACGAGCTGTCCGGCGGCCGCCGCCTCGCCCGGCAACAGCGGTGCCCGCAGCAGCAGTTCGGCCCGGCGGCGGCGCTGTCCGGACCGCGCCCGGGCGACCTCTCGTACGAGCATCGCCCCGCTCCACAGCCCGGCGCACGCCAGAGCCGTCGCGGTCGCCGCCGCCCAAGGTCCGCTCGCGCTCAGCGCGTACGCCTCCACGACGCCGCTCGGGGCAGACGCGAAGACGTGCCCGCGCACCGCCTGCCAGGCGGCTGCCGCGCTCAGCGTCATCGACAGGGCGCAGCACAGCAGCACCGCCGCCACCACGCACTGCCACGTCCACAGCGCCACCACCGGTTCGCGGTCCGGCCAGTCGGCCCGGGCGAGCAGCCGGGGGCCGGCCACGGCGGTCAGGGCGCCGAGCAGGAGCAGGACCGCGGGGACCATCATGGGCAGCACCCTATGAGCGGCGTGCCGCGCCCGGGTACGGCTTACCGAGGCAAAGTGACGCACGCCACGGTTGCCCGGCCGGTGGTGGGGAAGCTCCCGTGCTCACATCGTCAGCAGCATCGCCAGCATCCCGATGCCCATCGACAGGCGGCACGCGCGCGCGAGTTCGGGGCGGTCGCCCCACGCGACGACGCCCGCCGCCCCGCCGGCCGCGGGCAGCAGTCGTACCCCGGAGACGAGGACGTACGCGGCGAAGTAGAGCAGCAGCGCCCCCGTGAGGAGCGGGACCCCCGAGCCGCCGTGCGCCGCGCCGGCGTCCGTGTGAGCGGGGGAGTGGGGCGTGACGGGCGGGGCGGCCATCGCCACCGCCATGTAGACCATGGCCGAGGACCCCACCAGGTGGTGCAGGTGGTGGGCGTCGGAACGGGCGGCCCACAGCGCGCGCAGCGCGGCGGCGCCGAAGACCGCCGCGTACGCCGGCCAGGCCCACTCCGGTGGAGTGAACGCCGCCGCGGGCACCGCCATCACGGCCATGCCGAAGCCCATCAGCGCCTCACCGCCCGCGGCGCGGCGCTGCCGCTCGTCCCCGCTGCGCATGCGCAGCAGACAGTAGGCGCCCGTGGCCGCACACAGCGCGACCAGGAGCCAGCCGGGCGAAGCCGGACCGTGCACGCGCACCTCCCCGTTCGACGGTCGGTCGAGGGATGCGATGCCCAGGGTGCGCGGCGCGCACCCGAGCGCACGGGTGTATACGGGGAGCGTTCGACGGGGCGCGCCCGGTGAGCGGCGGTCCGGGGTGACCGCGTAAATTTTTCACGAGTAAAACACCTGTTAAATTAGTGCCCCATGAGCAGTACGACCCATCGGCCTCCCCGTCCCCCGGCCCGCCTCCCGTTCGCCGGGACCCTGCGGCTCGGCCGCCCCTCCCCCATCTGGTTCAAGCCCGCCCTGAGCGTGGTCGCCGCGGTCGCCCCGCCCAACCTCATCCTGCTGGCCCTCGGTCGCCTCGACCTGGCGATGTACACGATGGCCGGGTCCCTGTGCGCCCTGTACGCCCACAACCGCCCCTACGCGGCCCGGGCGCGCGCACTGGCCTGGGTGGTGCTCGGCATGACCGGCGGGCTCGCCGTCGCCCTGCTCACGGCGTCGCTCACCTCGAACGCGGTCGTCCTCGTCACGGTCGGCGGGCTGCTCGCAGCCGCGCAGAAGACGCTGTGCGACGCCACCCGCGTCGGACCGCCGGGCAACATCGTCCTCACCTTCATCAGTTCCGCCTCGCTGTTCGTGCCGCAGACCCTGGAGCAGATCCCCGGGCACCTCGCTCTGGCCCTCGCCGCGGGCGCCTGGGCCTGGCTGATCGGCATGGCGCCGGGACTGGCGCGCCCCCACGGCCCCGAGCGCCGCGCCACGGCTCAGGCCCTGAGCGCCGTCGCCGCGTACGCCGCCGCACACCCCGGCCACCAGGCGGCCGCCCCGGCCGGCGCCCAGGACGGTCACGACGCACGCGCGCGTGCCGACGCCGCTGCCGCCGTGCACGCCGCCTGGCAGACCCTCCTGTGGGCACGCGACAGCGAGCCCCGCCGCGCCCTGCGGCGGCTCCTGGTCCGCGCCGAGGTCGCGCTCGCCGCCCCCGCCGACACCGACCCGGAGCGGCTGCGCGCCTGGGCACGACGACTGCGCGGCACCGGTACGGTCCCGCGCCCCGACGACCTCGTGGACGACGGCGAACTCCTGGGCCTGGACGCCACGCTCGCCGTCGGAGAGCCCCCGCTGTGGCGCCGCCTCGGCCCTCTCGCCCCGCTCGCCGTCCGCACCGCCCTCGGCTGCGCACTCGCCGGGTACGTCTCGCTCGCCCTCGGGATCGGCCGACCCTACTGGGCCCTGGTCACCGCCGCCTCCCTCTACCAGGCGAACGTCACCCTCACCTGGAGCCGGGGCCTCCAGCGCGTCGTCGGCAACCTCGTCGGCGTGCTCGCCTTCGCGGCGCTCGTCCCGCTGGCCCACCTCCACCAGGCGGCCCTGGTCCTCGTCTGCCTGGCCCTGAACTTCGGCGCCGAGGCGCTGATCAGCCGCAACTACTGGCTCGGCAGCGTCTGTGTGACGCCGATGGCCCTGCTGATCACCGAGTTCGCCCGCTTCCAGGACGCGGGCGAGCTGATCACCGAGCGGGTCGTGGACACCCTCGTCGGCGCGCTGGTCGGATTCGCCGCCGCCGTCGCCGTGACCAACCGCCGGGCCGGAGACCGTCTCGGGCAGGCCCTGACAGCCGCCGAGCGCGCCCGGGAGGACGTCGCCCGCCTCCTGGCCGACCCGCGGCCGCAGCCGCGTCCCGCCCCGGACGCCCTGGAGCCCGTCCGCCGCTCACTCGCGGCCGCCCTGGTCCACCTGCGCACCACCGCCGACGCGGCCGCCGGCGAGTGGTGGCAGCGCGCCCTTCCCGAGGAGCGGGTGATGGCGGTCGAACAAGCCGGACACCGTACGCTCGCGGCGACGGCCCGCCGCCAGGGACTCCTGGCCCGGACCGCGGCCAGGGACACGAGCACAGAAGCGGAGGCCACACGGCCATGACGGCGACGCACGGACGGCCGACGGGCGGCGAGGGCGAGCGCGGGGCGGCTCCGGACGGCAGCCGCGCGCCGGGCACGGACACGCCGCGGAACGAAGCGCCCACAACGGGCAGGGAGCCGACGTCAGGCCCGGGCCACGCGCACCCCGCCGGCGCGGGCGGGAAGAAGACCGCCGGCACGGGCCGGGGGGCTCCCGCGGGCGCGGAAGAGAAGACCGCCGGCGCGGCACCCCCGGCGTCCGCCCAGGGCGACCGCGCCGACACCGTCGCCGCCGTGGTCCGGCAGTGGCAAGCCGTGCGGCCCGATCTCGACACCGGGCCCATGGAGATCATCGGCCGGGTCAACCGCTGCGCAGCCCTCCTCCAGCAGGCCGAGGACGCCCCGCTGCGCCGCGTCGGTCTGAGCCGGCCCGAGTTCGACCTGCTCGGTGCGCTGCGCCGCACCGGCCACGAGCTGACCCCAGGCGAACTGGCCCGGGAGACCTTCTCCTCGGGCGCCGCCGTCACCAAGCGCGTCAAGCAGCTGACCGAACGCGGCCTGGTGGAGCGCCGCGTGGACACCCGCGACCGCCGCGTCGCCCATGTACGCCTCACCGACGCCGGCCGTGACCTCGTCGACGGCGTCCTGCCCGAGCAACTCGCCTACGAGAGGGCCGTACTGTCCGCCCTGGACGGCACCCGGCAGGGTGAACTGGCCGACCTGCTGGGCGACTTGCTGAGCCGTCTGGAAGGGCACATGCGGACCCTCACCATCTGACTCCCTCGCGCCTCAGCGCCCCGCACCGCTGCGGTGGACCAGGTGCGCTCACAGGCCCGGCCGGTACCGCATCGGATGATCGGCCGGCACCTCCACCAGCACGATCGGCGTCCCGTCCGGGTCCTCGATCCACATCTCGACCAGGCCCCACGGCTCCCGCACCGGTTCCCGCACCACCCGCACGCCCTTGGCGCGCAGCTCCTCGTGTGCCGCCGCCACGTCCGCCACCTGCATCCACAGCCGCACGGCGGGGTCGGGCGGGCTCTCCGCGCGCCCCGAGACCTCCAGGAAGCCGCCGCCGAGGAAGTAGACGGTCCCGCGCTCGGCCCCCGTCCCGAACTCGCGGTAGACGGCGAGGCCGAGCTGCTCACCGTAGAAGGCGCGGGACCGCTCGGGGTCGGTGGGGTGGAGCAGGATCCGGCTGCTGAGTACATGCACCATGCGACGGGAGCATAGGGGCCGTTCGGCGGACGCCGGGTTAGGCTCGGCGCGGCACCCGCCGGGCGCACGGCGCGTGCCGCACCCCGCCCGCTCGACACCGCAGACCGGAGACCGTCGTATGGACACCACCGCCACCGCGCTCACCTTCCGCGACGCCGTCGACACCGACGTGGACGCGCTGGTCGCCCTCGTCGAGTCGGCCTACCGCGGGGACTCCAGCCGGGCGGGGTGGACCACGGAGGCGGACATGCTCCAGGGGCAGCGGACCGATCCCGAGGGCGTCCTGGAGATCGTCAAGTCGCCCGACGGCAAGGTCCTGGTCGTCGAGCGGGACAGCCGGATCGTCGCCTGCTGCCAGCTCGAACACCGCGGCGACCACGCCTACTTCGGGATGTTCGCGGTCAGCCCGGCCGAGCAGGGCTCGGGCCTCGGACGGACCGTTCTCACACGGGCCGAGCAGCTCGCCCGGGAGGCCTGGGGCGCCACCGAGATGCACATGACGGTGATCTCGGTCCGCGAGGAGCTGATCGCCTGGTACGAGCGGCGCGGCTACCGCCGTACGGGCCGGATGACGCCCTTCCCGTACGGCGACGAGCGGTTCGGCATTCCGCAGCGCGACGATCTCCAGTTCGAGCTGCTGGTCAAGGAACTCGCCTGACCGCGACCCGCTGAGACGGGGGCCCGCCCGGCATCGTGAGGGCCCTCACGCCGTGAGGCGGCCCGCGTGCTTGATCTCGGGCCGGTCGGTGGTCGCGCCCTCCAGCTCCAGGGCCCGTACGAGCCGCAGGTGCTCCGGCGTGTTGACCACCCAGCCGATGATCCGCAGACCCTGAGCGCGAGCCCGTTCGACGATCTCCAGGGTGAGCCGCCTGATGTCCAGGCACACGGTCGCGGCCCCCACGGCCACCGCCCGCTCGACGATGTCGACGCCGTACCGGCTGCCGACCAGGGCGGTGCGCACCCCGGGAACCAGGCGGGCGATCTCGGCGACCGCCTCGTCGTGGAACGAGGAGACCTCGACGCGGTCCGCCAGAGCGCGCGCCCGCATCACCTCGGCGAGGGCCCGCGCCGCCCGCACGTCCTTGATCTCGGCCTGGACCGGCAGCGACACCGCCTCCAGGACCTCCTCGAACACCGGCACGCGCTCCCCGCGCCCCGCGTCCAGCGCGCGCAGCTCGGCGAGTGTGTGGTCGGCGATCGGCCCGCTGCCGTCGGTCGTGCGGTCCACGTCCGCGTCGTGCATGACCACCAGCGCGCCGTCCTTGCTCAGGTGCAGATCGAGCTCCACGACGTCCAGGCCGGCCCGCTCGGCGGCGACGAACGAGCGGAGGGTGTTCTCGGGCTCGACGCCCATCACTCCGCGGTGACCGATGGTGAGGAGGTTCACGACTCGACTCGCTTTCGTCGTCGGCTGCGCCGGGCCCCGCCGCCCGACGGCCGGGCGGCGGTGTGGGCAGGTGTCTGCGCCGACGATCGCCTACCCCGTCGACCGTGGCGAAAGTCATGGCATATGTGAAGGGAAACAGGAAAAAGAGCGGTGACCATGGGAGTGTGCAGGATGATTTCCCGCACTCCCTCTTGCTGGAAGAAAGCCCGTATGTCTACGGTGTCCGTACGCAAGGTTCTTCAGTGAGGGATGGGACATGACGGAAATTCTTGTGCAGGTGGGTTCGGAGGACCAGGCTCCTCCCGCGGCCAGGGTGGTGGACCACCCGGCCTGGCCCGTGCTCAAGGATGCCGTGGAGCGGATCCGCCCCTGGCAGTCGCAGGACGGGTCGATCGACTTCGCGGCCGAGGGCGCCCCCGAGCGCTCCGACGCCGAGCACGCCCTGCGGCAGGTGGTCGACGCGGTCGAGGAGCTCTCCCCGCTGCTCCCGCACGACGCCGACTACCACCGTGCCCTGGTGAAGGACCTGCGCCGCTGGTCCGAGGGCGGCTTCGAGGTGCCGGACTTCCTCGACTCCCTGCTGGCCTTCCAGCCCGCCGCGAACCGCCGCCACGGCCTCCAGCACCTGGCGCTCTTCCCGATGTACACGCAGAACGGCAACCCGGACCGCAACCTCGAGGCGGTCGTGCTGCGCATGGTCTGGCCCGACTGGCTGGCCGAACTGGAGCGCACGCGCTACGACAACCCGCTGTTCTGCGGCATCACCTTCGAGGACTTCACGTCCGGCTACGACACCAACTCCGCCGTCCTCTTCCCGGAGACCATCGCCGTCCGTGAGGCGCCGGAACGTTTCTCCTGGGGTGGCATCTTCTGTGACCGCGAGGCCGCCCGCTTCCGCCGGGTGACCGACGCCGCCGTCGACATCCTGGGCCTGGAACTGCCCGAGGACATCGCCGCCATGGTCCACGACCAGAAGCGCTGCGAGGAGGCCTTCGTCCTGTGGGACATGGTCCACGACCGCACCCACAGCCACGGCGACCTGCCCTTCGACCCCTTCATGATCAAGCAGCGCCAGCCGTTCTGGATGTACGGCCTGGAGGAGCTGCGCTGCGACCTCACCGCCTTCAAGGAGGCCGT
This sequence comes from Streptomyces sp. NPDC101166, assembly GCF_044768125.1. Lineage (NCBI taxonomy): Bacteria > Bacillati > Actinomycetota > Actinomycetes > Kitasatosporales > Streptomycetaceae > Streptomyces > Streptomyces sp. NPDC101166. The sequence continues at coordinate 775,810 of NZ_JBIWPF010000001.1, read as the reverse complement.
CAAGCTCCAGGCGGACGGCGTCCCGCAGGCCCGCGACGTGCAGTACGCGGTGCTGTTCGACCGCATGTTCCGCTTCCCGGTCACCGGCGAGCGCGTGCGCAACTACGACGGCCTCGGCGGCCAGCTGCTCTTCGCGTACCTGCACAAGCACGACGTGGTCCGCTGGACCGACAACAAGCTGCACATCGACTGGCAGCGCGCCCCGCAGGTCACCAACGAGCTGTGCGCCGAGATCGAGAAGCTCTACCGCGACGGCATCGACCGCCCCAAGCTGGTCCACTGGTTCGCCGGCTACGAGCTGGTCTCCACCTACCTCTCCCCGCACCCCGGCTCCAAGTGGGCCAAGGGTCCCGACGCCCTCGACCTGAGCCAGCCGCCGCGCAAGCTCGTCGATGACGTGCTTCCGGACGAGTTTCCCCTGAGCATGTTCTATGAGGCCCTGTCCAAGAAGCTGAAGAACGTGATCGCCTCCACCAAGGGCATCACGGCGGACGGCGCCGAGCGGATCGCCGCATGAGCGACCTGCGTACCGAGAACACTGCTCAGGAGGCGAAGACCATGGGGAACGGGGCACTCAGCGGTGCGGTCATCGCGGTGGCCGGAGCGGGCGGACCCGCGGGCCGAGCCGCACTGCTGCGCCTGGCCGAGGCCGGCGCGACCGTAGTCGGGGCGGACAACGACCCCGAGCGGCTCGCGGAGGCCGTGGACGCGGCCCGCTACGCCTCCGGTGGCGCCACCGTCACCGGTGAGCCGGTCGACCTGCTCGACCTTCAGTCCACCCGCGACTGGGCCGCGCACATCGAGAAGGACTTCGGCCGCGTCGACGGCCTGGTCCACCTCGTCGGCGGCTGGCGCGGCAGCGAGACGTTCATCAAGACGAGCCTGGACGACTGGGACTTCCTCGAACTGCTGCTGATCCGCACCGTGCAGCACACCTCGCTGGCGTTCTACGACGCGCTCCAGCGCAGCGACCGCGGGCGCTACGTGCTGATCAGCGCCGCCGGCGCGACGAAGCCCACGGCGGGCAACGCCTCGTACGCCGCCGCCAAGGCCGCCGCCGAGGCGTGGACGCTCGCCCTGGCCGACGCCTTCCGCAAGGCCGGGGGCCCCGAGGGGCCCACCTCCGCGGCTGCGATCCTGGTGGTGAAGGCGCTGGTGCACGACGCGATGCGCGCCGAGCGACCCAACGCGAAGTTCGCGGGCTTCACCGACGTCAAGGACCTGGCCGAGGCCGTCACCGACGTCTGGGAGAAGTCCGCCGCCGAAGTGAACGGACACCGTCTGTGGCTCACCGAGAAGCCGTGAACCCTTCCAAGACCGACGCGCGCCGCCATCACGACCCGCAGGTCCGCGGGTTCGCCAGTGACAACTACGCCGGCGCGCACCCGGAGGTGATGGCCGCCCTGGCCCTGGCCAACGGCGGTCATCAGGTCGCGTACGGGGAGGACGACTACACCGAGAACCTCCAGGGGATCGTCCGCAGTCACTTCGGTCCCACGGCGGAGGCCTTCCCGGTCTTCAACGGCACCGGCGCCAACGTCGTCGCGCTGCAGGCGCTCACCGACCGCTGGGGCGCGGTGGTGTGCGCCGAGAGCGCCCACATCAACGTGGACGAGGGCGGCGCGCCCGAACGCATGGGCGGACTGAAGCTGCTCACGGTGCCCACCCCGGACGGCAAGCTCACGCCAGAGCTGATCGACAAGCAGGCCTGGGGCTGGGAGGACGAGCACCGCGCGATGCCGCAGGTCGTCTCGATCACCCAGAGCACCGAGCTCGGCACGCTCTACACCCCGGACGAGATCCGTGCGATCTGCGACCACGCCCACGCGCGCGGCATGAAGGTCCACCTCGACGGTTCCCGCATAGCCAACGCGGCGGCCTCGCTGAACGTGCCGATGCGCACGTTCACCAACGCCGTCGGCGTCGACGTCCTGTCCCTCGGGGGGACGAAGAACGGCGCGCTGTTCGGCGAGGCGGTCGTCGTCATCAACCAGGACGCCGTCAGCCACATGAAGCACCTGCGCAAGCTGTCCATGCAGCTCGCCTCCAAGATGCGCTTCGTGTCGGTGCAGCTGGAGGCCCTGCTCGCCAAGGACCTGTGGCTGCGCAACGCCCGCCACGCCAACGACATGGCGCAGCGGCTCGCCGAGGGCGTCCGCGCCGTGCACGGCGTCGAGATCCTCTACCCGGTCCAGGTCAACGCCGTGTTCGCCAAGCTGCCCAACGACGTGAGCGAGCGGCTGCAGAAGAAGTTCCGCTTCTACTTCTGGGACGAGCCGGCCGGCGTCGTCCGCTGGATGTGCTCCTACGACACCACGGAGGACGACGTGGACGCCTTCGTGGCGACGCTGAAGGAGGAGATGGCCCGCTGAGGGGCCCTCCCATGACTGCATAGGTATGCGGTCACTCGAAAAGTCATTGACCTTCGAGTGATCGCTTTCCTATGCTCTCGCGGCATGCAGCTGATCCAGGAGAACCCCGACCTGTCCGCCTATCTCGCCGCGGACGAGGTCATCGACCATCACCATCCGCTGGTGCGGGAGACCGCCGCGCGTCTCGCCGAAGAGGCGGAGGACTCGTATGCCTATGCGCGGCTGGCTTTCGCCTACGTCCGCGACAGCATCCCCCACTCGCAGGACGTCGGCGACCCGCGCGTCACCTGGCGCGCCTCCGACGTGCTGGAGCAGCGGACGGGCGTCTGCTACGCCAAGGCCCACGCCCTGGCCGCGCTGCTGCGAGCCGAGGACATCCCGACCGCGCTGTGCTACCAGAAGCTCGACGTGGTGCACGGACTGATCGCCGTACGCTTCCACGGCGCCTGGCACCGCCAGGACCCGCGCGGCAACAAACCGGGCGTGAACGCCCGCTTCTCCCTGAACGGCGAGCAACTGGCCTTCACGCCCGACGTCGAGGCCGGAGAGTACGACCACCCGGTGCTGTACACCGCTGCGCATCCGGCCGTGCTGAGCGTGCTGAAGGCGGCCCCGGACCGCCCCCGCCTCTGGGAGGCGCTCCCCACCGCGTTGTGAGCCGACGCGCCGCGCGCGGGAAGGGTCAGCGGGCCTCGGCCGCGCGCACCTGCTCCGGGGTGGGGGCCGTGCCGCCGAGGTGGGCCGGCATCCACCAGGTGTCGTCGGAGTCCTTGGGACGCACCGGGTAGGCGCGCTGGGCGGCCTCCAGGAGCTCCTGGACGCGCTCGCGCAGCTGCCGGGTGATCGCCCCCGCGTACTTGTCGCGGGAGGCCTCGATCGCCTCCCCGACCCGGATGGTGATCGGCGTGTGGCTGCGCTTGAAGTTGCGCGGGTGCCCCTTTGTCCACAGCCGCTGCGTGCCCCACACGGCCATCGGGATCAGCGGGACGCCCGCCTCCTGGGCCAGCCGGGCGGCGCCCGACTTGAAGCTCTTCAACGTGAACGACTCGGAGATCGTGGCCTCCGGGAAGACGCCGACGATCTCCCCGGAACGCAGCGAGTCCAGGGCGTGCGCGTAGGCGGCCTCACCCTGCTTGCGGTCCACCGGGATGTGCTTCATACCGCGCATCAGCGGACCGGAGATCTTGTGGCGGAACACCGACTCCTTCGCCATGAACCGCACCAGACGCTTCTGCGGCAGCGCGGCCAGGCCGTCGAAGATGAAGTCGAGGTAGCTGATGTGGTTGCTCACCAGCACGGCTCCGCCCGAGCGCGGGATGTTCTCCGACCCCTTGCAGTCGATCTTGAGGTCCCAGACCTTGAACAGGGTCTGGGCGAGGCCGACGACGGGGCGGTAGACAAGCTCTGCCATGGGCGGGGCGAACCCTTCCTTCTCTCTGCCCGCGGATGGTGTCCCGAGGGGCAAAGTTACGCAGCCGTAGGTTTACGGCTTGTCGCAGATCGTGCCCGAAGAACGGCCCGGGAGCCAGTCCTGGTGCCCCCGAACCGCGAGATCCTCGTCACTTCGGCCCCCTGATCGACCTGTGCTTTTAGATCGTCTTTACTTCGCTCGTACCGTCGACCTGCGGACGAGCAGGTACATCTCGCAGCCGAGGCAGTACCCGAAAGCAGCATTGAGGAACGCGGCCGCCAGCGCCGCCGCGGTCGCCGCGAGCCCCAGCCACCCGGGACCCAGCGTGAAGCCGACGAGTCCCACGCCCGCGAAGAGCAGACCCACCGCCTGCGCGAACCGCGGCGGCTGAGGGGGTTCGAACTCCCTCGGCGGCCCCAGCCTCGGCCGCACCGCCACCCGCCAGGCCCACCCGTACGGCGAGCGCCCCACGCCGCCCGCCGCGCCGAGCGCGAACGCCAGCGTCTGCCAGGCCAGCAGCCAGACGCTTCCGGTGATCAGCACGGCCGCGAGCACCGCGGTCGTCACGGCCGCCCCGAAGCGGGGCCCCCTCGCATCGATGTCCATGAATCAAGCATTCCGCATCGGGAACACGCCCGGGGGCCGGGAATCTTTGCGGTCTGATGAACGCTGGTGCTGGGGATGACGGGACTCATGGTGTGTGTGGCGGTGCTCGCGGCGGCGAGCGCCTACGGAGTGCTGCACCGACGGCGGAACGGGAGAGTACGCGTGCGCGGACGCGACGAGGGACAGCGGCTCGACGCCGCCCGGCTCGGCGGCGAACTCGGTGAGCGGGCCACGCTCGTGCAGTTCTCCAGCGCCTTCTGCGCCCCCTGCCGGGCCACCCGCCGCGTCCTCGGAGAGGTCGCCGGCATGATTCCGGGCGTCGCCCATGTGGAGATCGACGCCGAGGCGCACCTCGACCTCGTCCGCGACCTCGGCATCCTCAAGACCCCGACCGTGCTGGTCCTCGACGCGGACGGCCGCGTGGTGCGCCGGGCCGCCGGTCAGCCCCGCAAGGCCGACGTCATCGCCGCTCTCGGGGAGGCCGTGTGAGGCCCCTGCCGGGCACGGCGCGACGGCTCCCGGACGCCGGGACGGACTTGACTGTGCATGCCACCCGTCGACAGCCTGGCCGTATGCCAGAGGAACTCCTTCTCCACGCACGGGTCCATGTCGACCTCGTGCGGACCGCGAGCGCGCGCTGTCCGGTCCGGTGAGCCCCCGCGACCCCGCTCGTCCCCTCCCGCAGAAGGACCGCCTCATGACGGCCACACCCGGCCTCAGCGCCCCTCAGCTCGCCTCGCCCGGCCTGCTGCGCTCCGTCTTCCGTCGCCACGCCGCCGGCGTCGCCGTGATCACCGCGTCCGGCGAGAGCGGCCCGGTCGGGTTCACCGCGACCTCGCTCACCTCCGTCTCCGCCGAGCCGCCGATGCTCTCCTTCGGAGTCGGCACCGGCGCGTCCAGCTGGCCGGTCCTCTCCCGCGCCGGCCATGTCGGCGTGCACATACTCGGCGAGCACCAGCGGGAGCTGGCCGCCACCTTCGCCCGCAGCGGCGCCGACCGGTTCGGGGCGCCCACCGCATGGCGCGAGGGCCCCGAGGGCGTTCCCGTTCTGGACGATGTGCTCGCCTGGCTCGTCTGCCGGATCGTCGCGCGCGTGCCCGCCGGGGACCATCGCATCGTGCTGGCGGAGGTCGTCGTCGGGGACCCGGCCGGCGCGGGGCGGCCCCTGCTCTACCACCAGGGCGGGTTCACCGCCCTGCGGGACTGATCCACGGGCCGGCGCGTCTGCGAAGCGACCGGAATCCGATTACGCTGCGTTGCACAGGTCACAGTTCAAAGCGCTTGCTTAGCGGGAACGAACTGGGTGTACTGGCGAGTAATATTTCGGTCGGAGCGCGGGCCGCCCCGACCGGGATCGGCCGCTTGCAGCGCCTATGCTGCCTGCAAGAAGGCAGCCGAGAACTGACGATTGCAGTAGGAGAGCCGGCGTGAGCTTGAGGATCGTTGTCACTGTGAAGTACGTGCCCGACGCCACTGGCGACCGGCACTTCGCCGATGACCTGACCGTCGACCGGGACGACGTGGACGGTCTGCTCTCCGAGCTCGACGAGTACGCCGTCGAGCAGGCGCTGCAGATCTCCGAGAACTCCGACGACGACGTGGAGGTCACCGTCCTGACGGTCGGCCCCGAGGACGCCAAGGACGCGCTGCGCAAGGCGCTGTCGATGGGCGCCGACAAGGCCGTCCACGTCGAGGACGACGACCTGCACGGCACCGACGCCATCGGCACCTCCCTGGTCCTGGCCAAGGCCATCGAGAAGGCCGGCTACGACCTGGTGATCTCCGGCATGGCCTCCACCGACGGCACCATGGGCGTCGTCCCGGCCCTGCTGGCCGAGCGCCTGGGCGTCCCGCAGGTCACCCTGCTGTCCGAGGTCTCCGTCGAGGAGGGCACCGTCAAGGGCCGCCGGGACGGCGACGCCGCCTCGGAGCAGCTGGAGGCCTCCCTGCCGGCCGTCGTGTCGGTCACCGACCAGTCGGGCGAGGCGCGCTACCCCTCCTTCAAGGGCATCATGGCCGCCAAGAAGAAGCCGGTGGAGTCCTGGGACCTGTCCGACCTCGACATCGACGCCGACGAGGTCGGCCTGGAGAGCGCCTGGACCAAGGTCGAGTCCGCGTCCGAGCGCCCCGCGCGCACCGCCGGCACGATCGTCAAGGACGAGGGCGAGGGCGGCAAGCAGCTCGCCGACTACCTCGCGGGCCAGAAGTTCATCTAGAGCCCACGCCGACCGCCCCTCAACTTCGTTTCGCAGGAGAGCAATCCCATGGCTGAAGTCCTCGTCTACGTCGACCACGTGGACGGCGCCGTCCGCAAGCCCACCCTGGAGCTGCTGACGCTCGCCCGCCGCGTCGGCGAGCCCGTCGCCGTCGCCCTCGGCGCCGGCGCCGAGAACACCGCCGCCGCGCTCGCCGAGCACGGCGCGGTCAAGGTCCTCACGCACGACGCCTCCGAGTACGCCGACTACCTCGTCGTACCGAAGGTGGACGCGCTGCAGGCCGCCGTCGAGGCCGTCTCCCCGGCCGCCGTCCTGGTCCCCTCCTCCGCCGAGGGCAAGGAGATCGCCGCCCGTCTGGCGCTGCGCATCGGCTCCGGCATCATCACCGACGCCGTCGACCTCGAGGCCGGCGACGAGGGCCCGGTGGCCACCCAGTCGGTGTTCGCCGCGTCCTTCACCACCAAGTCCCGTGTCGCCAAGGGCACCCCGGTCATCACCGTCAAGCCGAACAGCGCCGCCGTCGAGGCCGCTCCGGCGGCCGGCAGCGTCGAGGCGCTGAGCGTGACCTTCTCCGCCCAGGCCACCGGCACGAAGGTCACCGGCCGCACCCCGCGCGAGTCGACCGGGCGTCCGGAGCTGACCGAGGCCGCGATCGTCGTCTCCGGCGGCCGCGGCGTCAACGGTGCGGAGAACTTCTCGATCATCGAGGCTCTCGCCGACTCCCTCGGTGCGGCCGTCGGCGCCTCCCGCGCCGCCGTCGACGCCGGCTGGTACCCGCACACCAACCAGGTCGGCCAGACCGGCAAGTCGGTCTCGCCGCAGCTGTACATCGCCAACGGCATCTCCGGCGCGATCCAGCACCGCGCCGGCATGCAGACCTCGAAGACCATCGTGGCCGTCAACAAGGACCCCGAGGCCCCGATCTTCGACCTGGTCGACTACGGCGTCGTCGGCGACCTCTTCGAGGTCGTCCCGCAGCTCACCGAGGCGATCAAGGTCCGCAAGGGCTGATCACCCGCTGAGGCGCCGCCCGGCGTCCGCCGGACCACCCGAGGCCCCCGCGACCGCACACCGGTCACGGGGGCCTCGGCCCGTGCTCCCCACGCCGCTCACCCCGTCGACACCGAGGCCAGCACCGGCACATGGTCGCTCGCGTACCGGCCGTCCAGCGTGAAGGTGTCCACCCAACTGCGGTGGACCGTCACCCCCGGTGTCGCCAGGATCCAGTCGATCCGGGCGCCGCCCGGCCGCAGTGGCCGGTACGCGTGAAACGTCCCGAAGGCCTCGCCGCGCTCGCGCGCCGTGTCCCAGGTGTCGACCAGACCGGCGCCCAGCAGTGTGTCGTAGACCCGGGAACCGTGCGCGGGAACATTGAAGTCGCCGGTCACCAGCAACGGCAGGGCCGGGTCGAACCCCGCGACCCGGGAGGCGATCAGAGCCGCGCCGCGCTCCTGCGCGTACCGGCTCCTGTGATCGAGATGGGTGTTCAGGAGGCAGAACTGCCGCCCCCCGGCCCGCACATCGCGGAAACGGACCCACGTGACCATGCGGGGATGCATACCGCCCCAGGTGTTGGAGCCGTGCACCTCCGGCGTGTCCGACAGCCAGAAGTGGGCGTGCTCCAGCGGGGTCAGCCGTCGTGTGTCGTAGAAGACGGCCATGGACTCCTGGTCCCCGCCGCCGCGCCCGGTGCCGATCCAGTCGAAGTGCGGCCCCAAGTCCGCCTCGATGTCCCGCAGTTGTGGCGGCTCGCCCTCCTGGGTGCCGATGACGTGCGGCGCCGCGCCCCGTAACAGGGCGCGCATCGCCGGGCGGCGGCTCGCCCAGCTGTACGGTTCCTTGGTGCTGGGGAAGCGGAGGTTGAACGTCATCACCTCCAGCGGTGGGTACCGCACCGGCGCCGCCGGACCCTCGTCGTCGGCCTCGGCGTCCCCGGGCCGGTCGCGGGCCGCGGAGGAGCGGCAGGTCCCGAGCAGGGGCACCGCGACGGCCGCCGCCACGGTCCTCAGCCCCGCGCGACGCGTGATTGCCCCGGTGTCTGCCATGTGCTTCCTCCCTGATGATCCAGGATGAGGGTGCGAGCCGCCGCGCGGAAGGGGAATCAGGTGACTGGGGGAAACCAGAGGCAGGACAGGGTGTTGACCGACGCGAAGATCCACGGATAGCTTCGCTCTACGGATTGTTGATTCCGTACACCGGAAAACGGGAGGTCGCGGGATGGGGCACGGCCGACAGGAGACGGTGGCCACGAGCCTCCCGGCAGCCGTCGGCGAGGCCGTCAACGCCTCCCTCGCACCCGTCGACGCCGAACTCGACCGCCGCTACCCCGGCGACCCCGGCACCCGCCAGCCCGTCCACACCGTCTACGTCCCCGGCGACGCCTTCACCGCCGACACCGTCCGCTCCTGGGGCGACCACGCCCTCACCGCCCTCGACGAACACGCCCCCGACCCCGCGGCCCTCGCCGCGGTCCTCGGACTTACCGGCGACCTCGCCGAAGACGTGTACACGCGCGTACGCGCCAAGCTGGCCCGCGAACCCGTCGAGGACCTGCGCGTCGACTTCGAGGACGGCTACGGCGTCCGCCCCGACGCCGAGGAGGACGAGGCCGCCGCCCGCGCCGCCCGGCTGATCGCCGAGGCCCCCGCCCGGGGCGCCGCCACCCCCTACGCCGGCATCCGCATGAAGTGCATGGAGGCCGCCGTCCGCGACCGCGGCATCCGCACTCTCGACGTCTTCCTCACCGGCCTCACCGCAGCGGGCCCGCTGCCCGGCGGGCTGCTGCTCACCCTGCCCAAGGTGACCTACCCGCAGCAGGTCACCGCCATGGTCCGGCTGCTGGAGGCCTTCGAGAAGGTGCACGGACTCACCCCCGGCCGGCTCGGCTTCGAGATCCAGATCGAGACCAGCCAGGCCATCCTCGCCACCGACGGCACCGCCACTGTCGCCCGTATGATCCAGGCCGCCGAGGGCCGCGCCACGGGCCTGCACTACGGCACCTTCGACTACAGCGCCTGCCTCGGCGTCTCCGCCGCCCACCAGGCGAGCGACCACCCGGCCGCCGACCACGCCAAGGCGGTCATGCAGGTAGCCGCGGCCGGCACCGGCGTACGCGTCTGCGACGGCTCCACCAACGTCCTGCCCGTCGGCCCCACCGAGCGGGTCCACGAAGCCTGGCGGCTGCACTACCGCCTCACCCGCCGCGCTCTCGCCCGCGCCTACTACCAGGGCTGGGACATGCACCCCGGCCACCTGCCCACGCGCTACGCAGCCGTCTACGCCTTCTACCGCGAGGGATTCGCCCAGGCCGCCGAGCGGCTGTCCCGCTACGCCCACCGACGCGCCGGGGACGTCATGGACGAGCCGGCCACCGCCAAGGCCCTCAGCGGCCATCTGCTGCGCGGGCTGGACTGCGGCGCACTCGACACCGAGGAAGTGCTGGGCGCGACGGGACTCACGCGGGCCGGGCTGGAGGCCTTCGCGGCACCGCGCCCGAGCGGCCTCACACCCCCTGCGGGCCGGGTGCCTTGAGCCGGGAGGCCGGCCGGGAGGACACCGCCCGGCCGGCCACCCGCTGCGGACTACTGCTCGGGGAACGTGTACGGAGTGGTGATGATCTCCATCCCGTGACCCGCCGGATCCATGAAGTACAGACCGCGGCCGCCGTGGTGGTGGTTGATCTCGCCCGGCCGCTTGCCGTGCGGATCGGCGAAGTACATGATCCCCGCCTGCCTGATCCGGCCGAACGCCGCGTCGAACTCCTCGTCGGAGACCAGGAACGCGTAATGCTGCATGACGATCTTCTCCGCGGGGATCGCGGCGAAGTCCAGGGTGACGCCGTTGGCGGTGGCGACGGGGACGAACGGGCCCCATTCGGTCCCGACCTCGAGACCCAGGATGTGGGCGAGGAACTCCGCGGACTCCCGGTTGTCACGGGAGTGGACGATGGTGTGATTGAGCTCGACGGACATGAGTGGAATGCCTCCGTAAGGCAAACTCACGGGCACCTCCATGCCTCACCCGGACGGTGACCGACACGCGATGCCGTGCGATCACTCTAACGGAGGATCAGGTGCTCGCGCCGGTCACGTCGACCGCTCAGTCGGCCGGTGGCGTCTCGCCCGAGCCGCGGGCGACGAGCCGCGTCGGCAGCACCACGCGCTCAGGGGCCACCAGGGTGCCGTCCAGTTGCCGGAAGAGCCGCTCGGCGGCGGTGCGGCCGACGGCGGCCGCGTCCTGGGCGACCACCGTGACGCCCGGCTGCAGCAGATCCGCCAGCTCCAGGTCGTCGAAGGCGACCAGAGCGATGGGACGCTCCCGCCCGGCCAGCACCCGGATCACGGTGACCGTCACCCGGTTGTTGCCCGAGAAGATCGCCGTGACCGGCTCCGGCCCCGACAGCATCTCCGCCGCGGCCCGGCGCACCCGGCCCGGGTCCGTCGCCCCCAGGGACGTCCAGGCGTCCGCCACGGGAATGCTCGCCTCCGCCATCGCCGTCCGGTAGCCGCGCAGCCGCTCCGCGGCCGTGTGGATGCGCGGCATGTCGCCGATGAACCCGATCCGGCGATGGCCGTGCGCGACGAGGTGCGCGACCCCCTCCCGGGCGCCGCCGAAGTTGTCCGACAGCACGCAGTCCGCGTCGATCCGGCCGGCCGGCCGGTCGACGAACACCGTCGCCACGCCCGCCCTGATCTCCGGCTCCAGGTACCGGTGGTCGTCCCCGGCCGGGATGACCAGCAGCCCGTCCACCCGGCGCGCGCACAACGCCAGCGCCAACTCCTGCTCCCGGTCGGGGTCCTCGGCGCTGGAGCCGTTGATCAGCAGCGCGCCGTGCGTGCGGGCCACCTCCTCCACGGCGCGGCTGAGCACGCCGTAGAAAGGGTCGGCGAGATCCTCCAGAACGAGCCCGATGCTCGCGGTACGGCCCTTGCGCAGCACCCGCGCGCTGTCGTTGCGGCGGAAGCCGAGCGCGTCGATCGCCTCCTGGACGCGCCGCTCGGTCTCCGGCGTGACGCCCGGTTCGTCGTTCACCACGCGCGAGACGGTCTTCAGACCGACCCCGGCCCGCGCCGCGACGTCCTTCATGGTGGGACGGTTCCCGTAACGAGGTCCCGAGCTGCCGACAGGGCGGCGGGGCGTCTGTGGCACGATGCGGTGTCCTGTCCTTCTGTCCACGGATACAGGGTCCCCGGGTTCGCACGGACGTACGAGGGGCCTTGGGATCGTATGACGATGTGGCGTCGAGCATAGGGCCTGGACAACGTTGTCAAGCGCGGGGAGACTGGTCCCCGTCATGGATCCCGACGGTCGACGGGGGAGAACCGAGAGTGATGCGCACCGACCTCGTGGCAGCGCTGGACATCGGCGGCACCAAGATCGCGGGAGCGCTGGTGGACCGCACCGGCACCATCCTGGCCCGCGCCCAGCGGCCCACGCCCGCGCGGGAGGACGGCGACACCGTGATGCGGGCCGTGGAGGAAGTGCTCGCCGACTTGACCGCCTCGCCGCTGTGGGAGCGCGCGCACGCCGTCGGCATCGGCAGCGCCGGCCCGGTGGACGCCTCCGCCGGCACCGTCAGCCCGGTCAACGTGCCCGGCTGGCGCGACTTCCCGCTCGTCGAACGTGTCCGGGCCGCGACCGGGAACCTCCCCGTCGAGCTGATCGGCGACGGCGTGGCGATCACGGCCGCCGAGCACTGGCAGGGCGCCGCACGCGGCCACGACGACGCGCTGTGCATGGTGGTCTCCACCGGCGTCGGCGGCGGCCTGGTGCTGAACGGCCGGCTCCACCCCGGCCCCACCGGCAACGCCGGCCACATCGGCCACATCAGCGTCGACCTCGACGGCGACCCGTGCCCTTGCGGCGCGCGCGGCTGCGTCGAGCGGATCGCCAGCGGCCCCAACATCGCCCGCCGCGCGCTGGAGAACGGCTGGAAGCCCGGCCCGGACGGCGACGTCTCGGCGGCCGCGGTGGCCGCCGCCGCACGCGCGGGCGATCCGGTCGCGATCGCCTCCTTCGAGCGCGCCGCCCGGGCGCTGGCCGCCGGCATCGCCGCCACCGCCACCCTCGTCGAGATCGACATCGCGGTGATCGGCGGAGGCGTCGGCAAGGCGGGCGACGTGCTCCTGACGCCCCTGCGGCGCGCTCTGGCCGACTACGCGACGCTCTCCTTCGTCCAGCGCCTGACCGTGGCGCCCGCCCAGATGGGCACGGACGCGGGCCTGGTCGGCGCCGCGGCGGCGGCACTGGCCGGCGGGACGGGGGCACGGGCCGGCGTGTGACGGCGGATCGCGGCGCTCGTCGACACGCGCGCGGAACGCGTCGCACCCGCACCCTTGAGGCGGTCGCCCTCGTAGCGGACCGACGCGTGACCTCAGGGCGGCTTCGTAGTTGATCCGGGCATGAAGAAGCGCAGCATGCTCGCCATCGCCTCACTCGCCACCGGCTTCGTCGTCGCGGCGATCACCCCCTCGCACAGCACGGCCGGTGAGGAACTCGACGGGCTGAACGTCGGCGACACCCTCAGTACCCTCGACCACACCGTCGCCGCCGACAGCCTCGCTGTGGACGAGGGCGCCCTCGGCGACTGACCGCCCCCGCCCGACGGCGTGACGCCGGTCCCCGGCCCGCGGGGACCGGCGTCGCCGTGTCACGCGCCCTCAACGAGACGCGGTTTCCGTGGCAGGGTGGAGCGGGCAAGCCCCAGGGGGCCAACAGAAGAGGGGGACACGTGACCGTCGTCTGGATCAACGGCGCGTTCGGTGCGGGGAAGACGACCGCCGCACGGGAACTGATCGACCTGATCCCGAACAGCACGCTCTTCGACCCCGAGGTCATCGGCGCGGCGCTCCCGCACCTGCTGCCGGCCAAACGCCTCGCCGAGGTCGGCGACTTCCAGGACCTGCCGATCTGGCGCCGACTCGTCATCGACACCGCCGCCGCGCTCCTCGGCGAGCTCGGCGGCACCCTCGTCGTCCCCATGACCCTGCTGCGCCAGGAGTACCGCGACGAGATCTTCGGCGCTCTCGCCGCCCGCCGCATCCCCGTCCGGCATGTGCTCCTGGCCCCGGCTGAAACGATCCTGCGCGGGCGTATAGCCGAGCGTGACGTCCCGTTGGACCTCCCCGACGGCGAGATGCGCGTACGGCAGTGGTCGTACGACCACATCGAGCCCTACCGAGCCGCCCTCGCCTCCTGGCTCACCGCCGACGCCCACCCCGTCGACACCAGCGCCCTCACCCCGTACGAGACCGCCGTCCGCATCGCGGAGGCCGTCGGCGCAGGAACCGTCCCCGTCTGCGAGATCGTGCAGACCCCCGAACCCACCGGCGAGACCGTCGCCGCCGGCGTGCTGCTCTTCGACGAGCACGACCGCGTCCTCCTCGTCGACCCCACCTACAAGCCCGGCTGGGAGTTCCCCGGCGGAGTCGTGGAACCGGGGGAGGCGCCCGCACGCGCCGGGATGCGCGAGGTGCGGGAGGAGACCGGCGTCCAGCTGGACGAGGCGCCCCGACTGCTCGTCGTCGACTGGGAACGGCCCACGCCCCCCGGCTACGGCGGTCTGCGCCTCCTCTTCGACGGCGGCCCCCTCGACCCCGCCGCCGTCGCGGGCCTGCTGCTGCCCGGCCCCGAACTGCGCGCCTGGCGCTTCGTGACCGAGGAGGAAGCCGCCCACCTGCTGCCCCCGGTCCGCTACGAGCGCCTGCGCTGGGCCCTGCGCGCACGGGAACGGGGCGCGGCCCTCTACCTGGAGGCCGGCACACCGGTCGGCTGACGAGCCGAGCACAGAGCGGACGCCGGTCCGCGCAGGTACTTCACCGCGTGACCCCGAACCTGTCCGCCGCTTCACTCAGGACGGCCGAGGCGTCTTCCGCCACCGGGCCGCCGTGGCCGAAGCAGGCGGTGCGGGTGTCGAGGGCGGCCAGACGGTGGAGGGCGGCGAGCACTCGGGGGCCGTCGAGGTTGAAGACACCGGGCACCACCGACCCGTCGACCGGCGAGGCCGCGATCGTGTCGCCCGTGAACAGCACGCCCTCATGGGGGAGATGGAGCGCGATACTGCCGTCGGTGTGCCCGGGGACATGCAGCACGTGCGCGCCGTCGCCGAAGGCGAGCACATCGCCGTCGGACAACTCCGAGATCATCGACGGGCGTTCGAAGTCGCCTTCGGGCAACAGCCTGAGGGCGGCTGCATGCAGGGGGCGCTCCCATTCCTGCAATACCGGCGGCGGAGCCGGTACTTCGCGGCGCAGGACGGCCGCGTCCGCGCTGTGCGCCAGTACCTCGGCCCCCGACAGGGCGGCGAACTCGGCGGCCCCGCCCGCGTGGTCCTCGTGGAAGTGGGTGAGCACCACCCGTCGTACGGCCCCGGGGGAGTGCCCCAGGGCCGTGACCGCGTCGGCGATCACCCGGCCGGAGCCGGCCGGCCCGGCGTCGACGAGCGTCAACTCGTCTCCGTCGCACCAGAGATAGGCCTGGCCGACCGGGAAGCGCAACAAGTGCAGACGAGGCAGCAGCTCGATGACGTCCATGAGCCGACTCTAGGCAGGGCCCCGCCCGGCGGGCAGGGCCTTCTGCCGAGGGCAGAGCGGACGGCTCAGCCGGCCGCGTACGTGCGCAGGAACAGTGCCTCCGCCACCGACAGCCGCTCCAGCTCCTCCGGGGAGACGCTCTCGTTGACCGCGTGGATCTGCGCCTCCGGCTCGCTCAGCCCGATGAGGAGGATCTCCGCCCGCGGGTACAGCGCCGCGAGCGTGTTGCACAGCGGGATGGAGCCGCCCTGGCCGGCGTACTGCATCTCCTGACCCGGGTAGGCCACCGCCATCGCCTCGGCCATCGCCGCGTACGCCGGGCTCGTCGTGTCGGCGCTGAACGGCTGGCCCTGCCCGATCTGCTCGGTCCGCACCCGAGCTCCCCACGGCGTGTGCGCCTCCAGGTGGGCCTCGAGCAGCTTCGTCGCCTCGGCCGCGTCCCGGCCCGGCGGCACCCGCAGGCTGATCAGCGCGCGGGCGCCGGCCTGCACCGACGGGGTGGCGCCGACGACCGGCGGGCAGTCGATGCCGAGGACCGTGACCGCAGGACGGGCCCAGATGCGGTCGGCGACCGTCCCGGAGCCGATCAGCTCGACGCCGTCCAAAACCTTGGCGTCCCGGCGGAACTGCTCCTCGTCGTAGGTCAGCCCCTCCCACGGCTCGCCGTCGGTCAGACCGTCGACGGTCGTCGAGCCGTCCTCGGCGCGCAGCGAGTCCAGGACGCGGATCAGCGCACCGAGCGCGTCGGGGGCGGCCCCGCCGAACTGGCCGGAGTGCAGGTTGCCCGCCAGTGTGTCGATCGTCACCCGCATCATGGTCATACCGCGCAGGGTGGAGGTGACCGTGGGCAGACCCACCCGGAAGTTGCCCGCGTCGCCGATGACGATCGTGTCGGCCGCCAGCAGTTCGGGGTGCTGTTCGGCGTACCGCTCCAGACCGCCCGTGCCCTGCTCCTCGGAACCCTCGACGATCACCTTCACGTTCACCGGGACCCCGCCGTCCGCCTTGAGGGCGCGCAGCGCGAGCAGATGCATGATGAAGCCGCCCTTGCAGTCGGCGGCGCCACGCCCGTACCAGCGGCCGTCCCGCTCGGTCAGCTCGAACGGCGGAGTGTCCCAGCCGGCCTCGTCCAGCGGCGGCTGCACGTCGTAGTGGGCGTAGAGCAGCACCGTCTTCGCGCCCGCGGGACCGGGCAGGAAGCCGTACACGGACTGGGTGCCGTCCGGCGTGTCCAGCAGCGCCACGTCCTCGAAGCCCTCGACGCGCAGCGCCGCCGCTATCCAGTTCGCGGCCGCCTCGCTCTCACTCCGTGGGAACTGGTCGAAGTCCGCCACCGACCTGAACGCCACCAGTTCGGTGAGTTCCGCCTTCGCCCGGGGCATCAGAGAGGCGACGGTCTCGGCGACCGGATTCGACGACATGGGCACGCTCCTCGTGGGTGCGACGTTGTACCTGTGGGTGCCGTCGATCCTCCCACAGCGGACGGCGGCGATCTCCGCCGTAGGATGCGTGGGACAGGTGCGGCAAGCGGCTTGATCGGGAGCAGTAGACCATCGTGAGCAGCGAGAACTCTTCGGCGGACGACGTGCAGCAGGTGTGGGACGTCGTCGTGGTGGGCGCGGGACCCGCGGGGGCTTCGGCCGCCTACGCGGCGGCGGTCACGGGGCGGCGCGTGCTGTTGCTGGAGAAGGCGGAGCTGCCCCGCTACAAGACGTGCGGCGGCGGCATCATCGGACCTTCGCGCGACGCGCTGCCACCGGGCTTCGAGCTGCCCTTCCGTGACCGGGTGCACGCGGTGACCTTTTCCCACAACGGGCGCTTCGCCCGCACCCGGCGCTCCCGGCAGATGCTGTTCGGGCTGATCAACCGGCCCGAGTTCGACCAGCAGCTCGTCGAGCACGCCCAGAAGGCGGGCGCCGAGGTGCGCACCGGCGTCACCGTGCAGCGCGTCGAGCAGCACGGCTCAGCGGTGCCGGACCGGCGCACGGTCGCCGTCGTCCTCCAGGGCGGCGAGACGCTGCTGGCACGCGCGGTCGTCGGCGCGGACGGCAGCGCCAGCCGCATAGGGGCGCACGTCGGCGTGAAGCTCGACCAGGTGGACCTTGGCCTCGAAGCGGAGATCCCGGTGCCGGAGACCGTCGCCGAGGACTGGAAGGGGCGGGTGCTCATCGACTGGGGGCCGATGCCCGGCAGTTACGGCTGGGTGTTCCCCAAGGGCGACACACTGACCGTCGGCGTGATCTCCGCGCGCGGTGAAGGCGCGGCCACCAAGCGCTACTTGGAGGACTTCATCGGCCGGCTGGGCCTAGCCGGTTTCGAACCGAGCATCTCCTCCGGCCACTTGACCCGCTGCCGGGCCGACGACTCCCCGCTCTCCCGGGGGCGCGTGCTGGTCTGCGGTGACGCCGCGGGCCTGCTGGAGCCGTGGACCCGCGAGGGCATCTCCTTCGCCCTGCGCTCGGGCCGGCTCGCCGGCGAGTGGGCGGTCCGCATCGCGGAGGCGCACGACGCGGTGGACACCCGCCGTCAGGCCCTGAACTACGCGTTCGCCGTGAAGGCGGGCCTCGGTGTGGAGATGAGCGTCGGCAAGCGGATGCTCGCCGCCTTCGAACGCCGGCCCGGACTCTTCCACGCGGCGCTGACCGGCGTCCGTCCGGCGTGGCGGGCGTTCACGGACATCACCCGCGGCCGGACCACGCTGGGCGAGCTGGTGCGCTCGCACCCGATGGCGCAGCGCGCGCTGAACGTCATGGACCGGTGGGTGGGGGTCGGCGGGGCGCAGGAATCCCTGGAGGGCCGGTCCCGGGAGGGACAGTCCCGGGAAGGCCGGTCCAGCGAAGGCTGATGCCGGGCACCGGAAGGCAGCTGACGGAGCGGGGCGAGGCGGACCCGGTCACAGACGGTTGTCGACCGTGATCCGGAACACCGGGTGGTCGCCCGCCGCGGCTGCGATCTCGGCGTCGGTGGACTCGGCGGTCACCCCGCCGAAGTACTGGTTGACCTCCCAGCCCCACTTCTCCAGGTAGGCCCGCAGAACCGGGAGCTTTTCCTCGTCGGGAAGCTCCACCGCGGAGAACGCCTGCACCTTGCGCCCCACCCGCAGCTCCCCGCCACCGGCGGCGCGCATGTTGCGCACCCACTGGGAGTGGCCCCGGGCCGAGACCAGGTACCGCGCGCCCTCGTGGGTGTGCGGGTTGACGGGGATGCGCTGCATCCGGCCGCTCTTGCGGCCCCGCACGGACATCTCGGCCGTGCCGGCGAGGCTCACGCCGTGCCGGGCCAGCCAGCCGACGACGTTGTTGAGGCGGGTGATGAGCGGGCTGCTCTTGATGTAGTACGGCGTGGACATGGTGACCCCCAGCGGTGAGTGAGCGGTTGCGAGAGCGGTGCTCTCGTTTCCCTTGCGAGGAGTCTGCACCTCATGGGTGCTCCAAAGCAAGAGCGGTGCTCTCTTTATTGTGCGGCAATCTCGCTTCAGGTCGCCGCTCTCAAATGTGCGCAGTGCTCCGCCCGTCGTGCGACACTGCTCCCATGGGCAGCACCACTCAAGGCGCGCGCGCCCGCGCCCGCATCGAAGTCACCGCAGCCATCAAGGACGAGGCGCGCCGTCAACTCGCGGCCGAAGGTGCCGCCAAGCTCTCCCTGCGTGCCGTGGCCCGCGCGCTCGGCATGGTCTCCTCCGCGCTGTACCGGTACTTCCCCAGCCGAGACGATCTGCTCACGGCGCTCATCATCGACGCCTACGACTCCCTGGGCGAGAGCGCCGAGGCCGCGCACGCCGCCGTCTCGGACGCCACCCCCGTCCGGCGCTGGGTGGCGGTGTGTGAGGGGGTGCGCGGCTGGGCGCTGGTCCACCCCCACGAATACGCGCTGATCTACGGATCGCCGGTGCCCGGCTACAGCGCACCCGACACGACGGTCCCCGCCGCCTCCCGTGTGGGGCTCCTCCTCATCGGCATCCTGCGCGACGCCCGCCTGAGCGCCGGCGGGACCGAACTTCCCCCGCTCCCGGACGAGTTGCGCGCCGAGGCCGACCGTATGGCCGCCGACCTCGCGCCCGACCTGCCCCCGGAGACGGTCGCCGCACTGGTCGCGGCTTGGGCGCAGCTGTACGGCCTGGTCGGATTCGAGCTGTTCGGTCAGTTCCACCGGGTGGTCGAGGATCGCGAGCCGTTCTTCCGTCACGCGGCCACCCGACTGGCCCATGGCGTGGGATTGGGCTGAACCGCCGCGCGGCGACGGGGGCGGGCGAGGCGGTCGCGGCCGCCTCGGGGTTCGAGCGGGGCTGACGCGGCGTCTCGCTCAGACCTCGACCGACGGGCCGCGCCTAGGAGTAGGGGTGGACATGGCCCGGCCGGGAAGCGTCCGGGCGGAAGCCGACGAGCACGCTCACCACCCGCGCCGCGAACACCAGGGGCGCCAGCACGTACCCCGTCCGGATGAGCACCGTCTCGATGGTGGACGGGAGGTGGAACAGCAGGGCCGGACCGGCGACCGCGCCGAAGAGCACCGCTGCCGCGAAGGCCGCGCTGAACAGCGCGTACCCGATCTCGATGGTGATCGCGTCCCGCCTCGCCTGCCGGCGTCGTCCCCCGTGCTCGCTCATCCCGTGAGTCTCACAGGCGTGTGCCCGGCGGAGCAACCGCCCCGCCGGGCACACGCTTGAGGTGTCCTCCTAGTCGTGGACCGGCACCCGCTCCGCCTCCACCTCGCGCACCGTGGAGTCGACGACGACATCGCTCGCGGACCGTGCGACAGGCGCCGTCGGACCGGGGCGGCGGGTGCGCAGGCCGGTCAGGCTGATCAGGAGGCCCAGCGCGGCGATGGCGGTGACCACCGTCAGGCCGGGGCGGTAACTGTCCAGTACGGCCTGCGGGGTGGGGTCGGCCGGGGCGCCGGCGGTGACCACCGCCGTCACCACGGCGAGGAAGATCGCCCCACCCACCTGCACGGAGGTGTTCAGCAGGCCGGAGACCATGCCCTGCTCACGGTCCTCGACGCCGTTGGTGGCCTGGATGTTGAGCGAGGGGAAGACCAGGGCGCAGGCCGCGCCGATCAGCAGCATGCTCGGGAGGATCACGGCCGCGTACACCGGGTCCAGGTCGACGCGCAGGAACAGCGCGTAGCCGACGACCATGAGCGCGAAGCCGGCCGTGAGCAGCCGCGGGGTGCCGAAACGGTCCACGACCGAGCCCACCTTGGTCGAGGAGAGCGCGACCAGCGCGCCCGCCGGCAGGAACGCGAGCGCCGTGTGCAGCGCCGACCAGTCCAGCAGCGTCTGCATGTACAGGGTGGCCAGGAACTGGAAGCCGACGTAGGAGCCGAAGAACGTCATCGCGCCGAGCTGGGCGCGCACTTGGCTGCCCGAACGCAGCACGCCGAGCCGGATCAGCGGGCTGGGCGAGCGCCGCTCGACGAGGACGAAGACGCTCAGCAGGACGGCGACGGCGAGGAAGGACAGCAGGGTGCGGGCGGACGTCCAGCCGGCCTCCGGCGCCTGGACCACCGTGAACACCAGCAGCAGCATCGACGCGGTGCCGAGGACGGCGCCGGGGACGTCGTAGCCGTCGTGACCCTGCTCGCGGGCGCTGCGGGGCAGCAGCTTCAGGCCGGCGACCAGAGCGATCAGTGCGATCGGCGCGGGCAGCAGCATGGTGAGGCGCCAACTGGCCTCGGTGAGCAGGCCGGAGAGGACCAGGCCCATGGAGAAGCCGGTGGCGGCGCAGGTGGTGTAGATGGAGAGCGCGCGGTTGCGCAGCGGGCCCTCCGGGAACGTCGTGGTGATGATCGACAGGCCGGCGGGGGCGGTGAAGGCCGCGCTGAGCCCCTTGATGAACCGGCTGGCGATCAGCAGCGGGCCGGAGTCCACCAGTCCGCCGAGCACTGAGGCGAGCGCGAAGACGCCGAGGGCGACCAGGAAGACCTGACGGCGGCCCAGCAGGTCGGCCGCGCGGCCGCCGAGGAGGAGCAGCCCGCCGTAGCCCAGGATGTAACCGCTGACGATCCATTGCAGCGTCGAGGTGGACAGCCCGAGGTCGGCGCCGATGGACGGCAGGGCGACGCCGACCATCGACACGTCCAGCGCGTCGAGGAACATCGCGGCGCAGAGCACCAGCAGGGTTCCCCACAGGCGCGGCGTCCAGCGGACCTCCGGGGGGCGGGGTGCGGGGGAGGTGAGCGGAGAGGTCATGCGGCAGACACTACATGCACCTGCATCGAATGCAAATGCATTTAATTCGGATGCAATCAAAACCGTTCTCTGCTACGGTGCGGGCCATGCCGGGGAAGAAGGCCGAGCAGGCGCTCGTGGAAGAGTGGCGGGACATCCTGTCGCTGCACGCCCGCACCCAGTGCGAACTGGACCGGGAACTGCATCAACACGGCCTGTGCGGCAGTGACTTCGAAGTGCTCGACGTCCTCGCCGCGAGCGCCGCGAGTGACCCGGGCGGCGCCTGCGCCTTCCGTGTCCAGGAGATCGCCGACCGGGTCCACCTCAGTCAGAGTGCGCTGTCGCGGCTGATAGCCCGGCTGGAGAAGGACGGCCTCGTCGAGCGGGGGATGTGCGCCGAGGACCGCAGGGGCGTCCGGGTGGCCCTCACCGGCAAGGGGCGCGCACTGCATCATGAGGTGCTTCCGGTGCAACGCGCCGTGCTGTCCAGGATGTTGGCGAACTGACGGCCCGTCGCCTCCGGTCCGCAGGATGGCCGAAACGGCGCGGTGCGCTGCCCTCAGGCGCTCTGACGTGCCGTCCCTCAGGGCGAGTTGACTTAGGTTGGGCTTCGCCGATCATCACCCTGAGCGCACAGGAGGCCTCGCCGTGCCGGAACCCGCCCCCCAGACCACCGCCGGCGCCCCCGCCCGGATCGACACGTCCAAGCCCCACTCGGCCCGGTTCTGGAACTACTTCGTGGGAGGCAAGGACAACTACGAGGTGGACCGGGAGATCGGCGACCACATCAAGGAGATCTTCCCCGGCCTCGTCGACGTGGCCGTCACCAGCCGCCACTTCCTCGGCCGCGCGGTGCGTCATCTGGCCGTCGATCAGGGCATCCGGCAGTTCCTGGACGTCGGCACCGGACTGCCGACCGCCGACAACACCCACGAGGTCGCCCAGCGGGCCGCACCGGACGCCCGCATCGTCTACGTCGACAACGACCCCATCGTGCTCGCCCACGCGAGCGCCCTGCTCACCAGTACTCCCGAGGGTCGCACGGCCTATCTCGACGCCGACCTCCACCACCCCGAGACCGTCATCGAGGCCGCCCGCGGCACGCTCGACCTCAGCCGACCGGTCGCGCTGATGATCCTCAACACCCTCGGCCATGTCGCCGACCACGAGCAGGCCCGCGATCTCGTGCGCCGGCTCATGGCCGGCCTGCCCTCGGGCAGCTACCTGGTCATCAGCGACAGCACCGCGACCAGTGAGGGCATGATCGCCGCGTCCGACGCCTACAACGCCAGCGGCGCGGTGCCGTACCACGTGCGCGGCGTCGAGGAGATCGCCGGGTTCTTCGAAGGGCTCGACCTGGTCGAACCGGGTGTCGTCCGAGTTCCCGAGTGGCGTCCGGACGCGGGCGATCCGGCCAACCCGGCCGTCGACGTGGACGCTTACTGCGGGGTGGCGCGCAAAAAATAGGAGAGAAAGCGGGAGAGAAGACGAAGCCAGGTCGGCCGGCGGCCGGGGTGCGGAGCGTGCGCACCCCGGCCGTCCGTATTCCCCGTTGCGCCGGTCTGGCGAAACGGCGTGCGAACGACGACAGTTGACGCCCCGCACATTGCACCGCCCCGCCGCCTCGGACCCCTGACCGTCACTCCCGTTCGACGGCCGGCGGCTCGGGGAGCACGCCTCACCGGCGGCGATCAGCCCGTGGGCGCCGTCCCCACGGCCCCTGAACGGACCGGCATCCGCCCCACTCGGGTGCCGGTCCTCCCCGGCGGATCAGGGCGGCCGGGCACCGATCCGCTCCACCGGTCGGCCGCTGCTCGGCCGGGCGCCGTTCCCCCTGTCAGCCGCCGCGCGGCCGGGCGGGAGTTTGAGTCAAGAGGGAGGGGAGGGCGAGTCGGTGGCCGGCCGGCACCGGCGGGGCCCGTCCGCCTGCTCCCCGCCTCGGCTCAACCCCGCTTGACGGCCTTCAGCACCACGAACTTCGGGTCGCCTGCGACCAGTTCACTGTTGCCGAACAGCCGCCGCAGCTTGACGTGGTAGCCCAGGTGACGGTTGCCCACCACCCACAGCTCGCCGCCCGGCCGCAGCGCGCGACGCGCCCCGGTGAACATCCGCCATGCCGTCGCGTCCGTCGTGGCCTGGTGGGAGTGGAACGGCGGATTGTTCAGCACGAGGTCCACGCTGCCGTCCGCCACCCCCGCCAGCCCGTCACCGACCCGGAACTCGGCGCGCCCGGGCGCCCCGTTGGCCTTGTACGTCGCCTCCGCCGAGGCCACGGCCTGGAACGACTCGTCCGTGAACAGCACTTCGGCGCGTGGGTCGGCCAGCGCGATCGCCGTGCCCACGATGCCGTTGCCGCAGCCCAGGTCGACGACCCGCCGGTCGCCCCGCGTCCGCGGCAGGTGGTGCAGGAAGAACCGGGTGCCGATGTCGAGCCGGTCGGCGCAGAACACACCCGCGTGGTTGACCACCGGACGGCCGGAAAGCGCACCGATGCCGTCGGGCAGGTCGTAGTGGTAGGGCCAGGGGTTGGACGGAAGTCGCCGTTCCGGCGACGCGTCCGGCGCGCAGAAGATCAGCCGGGCCTTCTGCCGGGCGAGCGAGGTCCGGGTCGGACCGAGGATCCGCTCGAACAACTGGAGCGTCGAGGTGTGGATCTCCTTCACCATGCCGGCGCCGACGACGACCGTCCCCGCGTGCACCGAAGGCGCGAGGCGCAGCAGTTGGTCCTCCAAAAGCGCGAGGCTCTTCGGCACCCGTACCAGCAGCACGTCGACGCGGGCGGGCACCGGGTCCTGCGTGGTGAGCAGCCGGACCGTGCCTGGCGCGACGCCGTTGCGGCCGAGATTCGCCCGGGTGGCCTCCTGCCCCAGCCACGAGTCGGTGATCTGCGTCGCCCGGAGACCCGGGGCCTGCGCTCCGGCGGCCCCCGTCGGCCCGTGCGCCGCGAGCGCCGTGACGAGCGCGCCCCAGCGGTCGCCGAGCACCATGACCGTTCCGTCCGCCGGCACGTCCTGCTCGGCGAGATGCCGGAGCAGATACGCGTCGGCGGCGTCCCAGGCGCGCAGCCGGTCGCGCGGGTCCTCGGGGTGGCGGGCGAGCGTGAGCTCGCCCCAGGGAGTCGTCATACGGTCGTCCATCGTGCGTCAAGGCTAAGGGATCCTTGCGCCGTGCACGTCCGGGTCGCGCGCGAGCCGCAGGTCAGGGCCGGTGGGGGAGGATGGGGGAATGGACGCGGAGCTGTTCCCCCGTGAACGCGCGCTGATCGCGCCGGGCGCGGTGCACGTGCCCGACTGGCTCGCCCCCGCCGACCAGCGCGAGCTGCTCGACGCCTGCCGGGAGTGGGCGCGTCCGCCCGCCGGGCTGCGCACGGTCCGCACACCCGGCGGCGGCGCCATGACCGCCCGCCAGGTCTGCCTGGGCTGGCACTGGTACCCGTACGCCTACTCGCGCACGGTCGTCGACGGCGACGGCGCCCCGGTGAAGCCCTTCCCGGCCTGGCTCGGCGAGCTGGGACGGCGCGCACTGACCGACGCGCTGGGGCCGGAGGCCGCCGGGACGGAGGAGTACGACATCGCGCTGATCAACTTCTACACCGGCGACGCCCGCATGGGCATGCACCGCGACGCCGACGAGACCTCGCACGCGCCCGTGGTGTCCCTCAGCCTCGGCGACACCTGCGTGTTCCGCTTCGGCAACACCGCGACACGCACCCGGCCCCACACCGACGTCGAGCTGCGCAGCGGCGACCTGTTCGTCTTCGGAGGGGAGTCCCGGCTCGCGTACCACGGCGTGCCGAGGGTGCACCCGGGGACCGGCCCCGCCGCTCTGGGGCTGGAGGGACGACTGAACGTGACCTTGCGGGTCAGCGGCTTCCCGGACGGCGGCTGACGGAGCGGATCATGGGAGGATCGCCGTCATGACCGGCAACGCGGACCCCCGGCATGCGGGGGAAGGGACCACGTCGAGGGCGCGGCTGGACCGGGGGCGCGGTGCGCTCGGACCCGCTCTGGAGCTCGTGCACACCGGGCGGGCGCCGACCCGCGCGGTGCTCACCGCCGAACTCGGAGTCACCCGCGCCACGGCCGGCGCGGTCGCCGCGGAGCTGGAGGCGCTCGGCCTGATCAGGGTCGACGCCCGCCCCGGGGCCGCCGCCGGCTCGCAGGGCCGCCCCTCGCACCGGCTCGCCCTGGCCGACGAGGGCCCCGTGGCCCTCGCGGCGCAGGTGCACGCCGACGGCTTCCGCGCGGCGCTGGTCGGTCTGGGCGGCCGTATCGTCGCGACGACTCCGAGCTGCGAGGCCGTCGACGCCGACCCGGCCAAGGTGCTCGGCGCCGCCGTGGACGCCGGAGCCGAACTGCTGCGGCGGACGGGCCGACGCTGTGTGGGCGCCGGACTGGCCGTGCCGTCGGCGGTCACCGAACCCGAGGGCCGGGCACTGAACCCCCTCCACCTCGCCTGGCCGGCGGGCGCGCCGGTGCGGGAGGTCTTCGCCGAACGGGTCCGGGCCGCCGGCGTGAGCGGACCGGCGTTCGCCGCGAACGACGTCAACCTCGCCGCCCTCGCCGAACACCGGCACGGCGCCGGGCGCGGCGCGCGTGACCTGCTGTGCGTGGCCACCGGCCACCGTGGCGTCGGCGGGGCCCTGGTGCTCGACGGGCGGCTGCACACGGGCAGTTCGGGCCTGGCCCTCGAAGTGGGCCACCTCACCGTCAACCCCGAGGGCCGCCCCTGCCACTGCGGCAGCCGCGGCTGCCTGGACGTGGAGGCGGACCCGCTGGCCCTGCTGACGGCCGCCGGCCGCGACCCCGGCCCCGAGGGCTCCCTGCTCCAGCAGGCCAACGAACTCATCCGCGAGGAGTACGCGGACCCCGCCGTGCGCACCGCCGCCGAGGCGCTCATCGACCGGCTCGGACTGGGCCTCGCCGGGCTGGTCAACATCCTCAACCCCGACCGCATCATCCTGGGCGGGCTGCACCGCACCCTTCTGGACGCCGATTCCGAACGCCTCCACGCGGTCGTCGCCGATCGTGGGCTGTGGGGCCGTAGCGGCGGTGTGCCCATCCTCGCCTGCTCGCTCGACCACAACAGTCTGGTCGGCGCGGCGGAACTCGCCTGGCAGCCGGTGCTGGACGACCCGCTGAGGGCACTCGCCGCAGGAACCGGAGACACCGGTGCAGCGGAAGGAAGGTGACGTCATGACCGACCAGCTCACCGTGGGCGTTCTGGGCACGGGCATCATGGGCGCCGCGATGGCCCGCAACCTCGCCCGCGCGGGCCTCGCCGTCCGCGCCTGGAACCGCACGCGCGCCAAGGCGGAACCGCTGGCCGCCGACGGCGTCACCGTCACCGACACCCCCGCCGAGGCGGTACGTGCCGCCGACGTGGTCCTGACCATGGTGTACGACGGCCCCGCCGCCCTGGACGTCATGCGCGAGGCGGCCGACGCCCTGCGTCCTGGCGCCCTCTGGGTGCAGTCGACGACCGCCGGCGTCGAGGTCCTCGGGGACCTGGCCGCGTTCGCCGGCGAGCACGGTCTGGTCTTCTTCGACGCGCCCGTCCTGGGCACCCGTGGACCCGCCGAGGAAGGCCGGCTGACCGTGCTGGCCGCCGGGCCGGCCGAGCACCGTGACGCCGTGCGTCCGGTGCTGGACGCGGTGGGCGCCCGCACCGTGTGGACCGGTGAGGACGGCGCGGCCGGCACCGCGACCCGGCTGAAGCTGGTCGCCAACAGCTGGGTCATCGCCGCGACCGCGGCGGCCGGGGAGGTCCTCGCGCTGTCCGAGGCGCTGGACGTCGACCCGCGCTCCTTCTTCGAGCTGATCGCCGGCGGTCCCCTGGACATGGGCTATCTGCGCGCCAAGGCCGATCTGGTCCTCGACGGCCGGCTCACGCCCGCCCAGTTCGGCGTGGCCACCGCCGCCAAGGACGCCCGGCTGATCGTCGAGGCCGGACGCGGCAACGGCGTCCGTCTCGACGTCGCGGCCGCCAGCGCCGCCCGTCTGGAGCGGGCCGCCGCACAGGGCCACGCCGACGAGGACATGGCCGCGGCCTACTTCGCCAGCTTCGACGCGAAGAGCTGAGCGGGCCCCGGGCGCGGCTCGAAGGCGACCGTGCACCCCGGGCCTCCTCGGGCGGCGGGGCGCGCGGTGTGTCAGCCGACCGCCGCCGATCGCGCCGGAGCGTGCGCGGGCCTGCGGTCGTCGACCCCCACCACCTCCGGGAACAGCCGGTCCGCGGCCGGTCGCCGGGTCGGCCGCGCCGGCCGCTCGGGCACCGGCAGCAGAGCAGGCAGCGTGAACCAGACGACCTTGCCGGACTCGCCGGCCGGCGTCGCGCCCCAGCTCTCGCTGACCGCCGCCACCATCGCGAGCCCGCGCCCGCAGGTGGCGAACGCGTCGGCGGCCTCCAGCACCGGGAGCCGGGGGTCGCGGTCGTGGACGGAGACGGTGAGCCGGTCGAGCAGCAGCTCCATCTCCACCGTGCACGTCTTGTCGGGCTGCGCATGCAAGTGGACGTTGGTCAACAACTCCGTCACACCGAGCGAGGCCCGGTCTATCAACGGGTCCAAATGCCAGTAGCGCAACTGCGCCGATACGATTCTGCGGACCTGGCCGATCCGCGACGGCAGGGCTTGAAGCTCCACCGTGCAGTGCCTGCTTGGGTTACTGATCACGGCTGCGACTCCCCGACGTGAGGTCCGGAAGAACACGGAGTTCGGATCGATCGGAGCAGTGCGTCTGCGCGAGGCGGCCGCCTGCTGTCGTGGCCGGCGGGCTGGTTCGCAGCGTTATCGCCGGTAAACCCAGAGTGACGTGAGAACAGCGTGACGCAGTGCATCGAGGACCGCAACTCGCCGTCCCGTCAGCCCGCTCGGCCGGCTCAGTCCCCGCGTCCCGCCGCCTTGCGCACGGCCTCGATGAACCGGCGCGCCGCGGGCGGCCCCGCCTCGCCCGGCGCCGGGTCGTGCTCACCCAGCGTCAACAGGTACCGGTTGCCGTTGAGGTCGGCCAACGCCCTGTCGTCCGGCGCGAACCATGGCCGGGAGGCGCGGACCGCCTGCACCGGCGCGCTGTCGATCTCGCTGCCGTAACTGGTCAGCAGCTCCAGCCTGCCGTCGTTGATCCGGACCTGACCGGCCCGGGTGAGCGAGCGCAGCCGCTTCCCGATCCGCACGCCCGTCGCCGTGAACTCCGGCTCCGCCATCCCGCCCCCTTGCGCGTGGGTGAGCCGGCCCGCGCTCCCCCCCGTGGGCCGGGAACCGGCTCGTGTCGTGGTCCAGTGTGCGCCCCGTGCGGGACTCGTGTCCCGCCGCGGTGCAGTCTGCCCCCGCACGACGCCGAGCACCAGTGCGCGCGACACGCGGACGCCGGACGCCCGGAGCACTCGCACGAATGCGCCCCCACCCGTGCGCCCTGCGCACCCAGGGCCGCCTTTGAGCCCCCCAAAGATGCGTTTATGCAGGTGGGAAGTGGTGTGACAGATGCTTATGATCGAGGTGTCGGCAAGCGTCAGCCGCCCGCCGACGCGACGTACGAAGGAGCTCGCCGTGACCACCCCCCAGCAGACCAGGACCGGCGCCACCCTCGACGTCGACCGCACTGACGCCTTCTACCGCACCTGGCTGAAAGAAGCCGTCCGCAAGGTCCAGGCCGACGCCAACCGCTCGGCCGACACCCATCTCCTGCGCTTTCCGCTGCCCGAGCGATGGGGCATCGACCTGTATCTCAAGGACGAGTCGACCCACCCCACCGGCAGCCTCAAGCACCGCCTGGCCCGCTCCCTGTTCCTCTACGGCCTGTGCAATGGCTGGATCCGGCCGGACCGCCCGGTGATCGAGGCGTCCAGCGGCTCGACGGCGGTGTCCGAGGCGTACTTCGCCAAGCTGATCGGCGTCCCCTTCATCGCTGTCATGCCCCGCACGACGAGCGCCGAGAAGATCCGCCTGATCGAGTTCCACGGCGGCCGCTGCCACTTCGTCGACGACCCGCGCACCATGTACGAGGAGTCGGCCCGCCTCGCGGCGGACACCGGCGGCCACTACATGGACCAGTTCACCTACGCCGAGCGGGCCACGGACTGGCGCGGCAACAACAACATCGCCGAATCCATCTTCCGGCAGCTGGAGTTGGAGCGGTTCCCGGAGCCGGCGTGGATCGTCGCCACGGCCGGCACCGGCGGCACCTCGGCGACCATCGCGCGCTACGTCCACTACATGCAGCACGACACGCGCGTGTGCGTCGCCGACCCGGAGAACTCCTGCTTCTTCGAGGGCTGGACCACCGGCGATCCGGACGTCACCTGCGACTGCGGCTCCCGGATCGAGGGCATCGGCCGGCCCCGGATGGAGCCCAGCTTCGTGCCCGGCGCCGTCGACCGGATGATGAAGGTGCCCGACGCGGCCAGCGTCGCCGCCGTGCGCGCCCTGGAGCGGGGCATCGGGCGCAAGGCGGGCGGCTCGACCGGCACCGGACTGTGGAGCGCGTTGAAGATCGTCGCTGAGATGGTGGCCGAGGGGCGGCAGGGGAGCGTGGTCACCCTGCTGTGCGATCCGGGCGACCGCTACCTCGACAAGTACTACTCCGACGCATGGCTCGCCGACCAGGGCCTCGACATCAACCCGTACACGGAGGCGATCGACACGCTGCTGGCGACGGGCGTGTGGCCGGAATGAGGCCGCCCCTCACTGAGCGCCCCGGCCCGGCGCGTTGCTGCGCCGGGCCCTGAGCCGTCTCCGCCCCTCGTCGCCTGCCTACGGCAGCCGCGTGAGCCGTCGGTCCAGTCGCGTCACCGCGTCCCGGAACGTCCGTCCCATACCCGGCCGGGCCAGCCGCAGCACGCCCCGGAAGGCCGCCGTCCCGTCCGCCGCGAACGTCCAGGGCCCGGTGCCTTGCTGCGCCGGGCCCTGAGCCGTCTCCGCCCCTCGCCGTCTGCCTACGGCAGCCGCGTGAGCCGTCGGTCCAGTCGCGTCACCGCGTCCCGGAACGTCCGTCCCATACCCGACCGGGCCAGCCGCAGCACGCCCCGGAAGGCCGCCGTCCCGTCCGCCGCGAACGTCCAGGGCCCGGTGCCTTGCTGCGCCGGGCCCTGAGCCGTCCTAGTCCGCCCCTCGTCGCCTGCCTACGGCAGCCGCGTGAGCGGTCCAGTCGCGTCACCGCGTCCCGGAACGTCCGTCCCATACCCGGCCGGGCCAGCCGGAGCACGCCCCGGAAGGCCGCCGTCCCGTCCGCCGCGAACGTCCAGCACACCCGCGTGCCCGCGCCCGCCGGCGCGAGCCGCCACTCCTCGACCAGCGCCCGGGCCCCCGGCGCGTTGGTCACGTCGACCCGGTAGGCGTACACCTCGGGCTCCGTCGCCGCCAGGATCGTCTCCCGGAAACGCGTTCCGCCCCAAAGGCGCACGTCGCGTCCCGCGCCGCCGTCCACCGGCCGCGCGGACGCCACCGCCGGGAACCAGGCGGCCCAGCCGGGCACATCCTCGGCGAGCGCGCGGAAGACCCGCTCGGGGGGAGCGGCGACCTCCCGGGAGAAGACCAGCCGCACGGGCGCGGCCGTGAGGAAGCCGAGACCTTCGGGCCGCAACCGGTGAGCCACGCACACCACCTCCCAGCACGACGAACGGGTGCGTCACCCTAGCCAGTGCCGCGTCAGATGTCTGCGTCCTCGTCGGCCTCGCCCGCCACCACCAGCCGGCGCAGATGCTCTGAGACCTCCGCGCGTGCCGCGCCCGGCAGCCCCGCGTCCGTCACCAGCGTGTCGACCTGATCCAGCGACGCGAACGAACTCAGGCCGACCACACCCCACTTGGTGTGGTCGGCCACCACCACGACCCGGCGCGCCGACTGCACCAGCCGCCGGTTGGTCTCGGCCTCCGCCAGGTTCGGCGTCGACAGGCCGGCCTCCGCCGATATCCCGTGCACGCCGAGGAACAGCACGTCGAAGTGGAGCGCCGCGATCGCCTGGTCGGCCACCGGGCCCACCAGCGAGTCGGAGGGCGTGCGCACCCCGCCCGTCAGCACCACCGTGGCCGCGCCCTGCCGGGGGCCCGAGGTGCGCTGCGCCACGTGGAACACATCGGCCACCCGCACCGAGTTGGTGACCACCGTCAGATCGGGAACGTCTACCAGACGGTGCGCCAGCGCGTACGTCGTGGTGCCGCCCGACAGGGCGATCGCGCTGCCCGGCGCGACCAGCTCCGCCGCCGCCCGCGCGATGTCCTCCTTGGCGGTCAGCTCCAGCCCGGACTTGGCCTCGAAACCCGGCTCGTGCGTGCTGGCCTCCACGACCGGTACCGCCCCGCCGTGCACCTTCTCCAGCACGCCCTGCCGGGCCAGCGCGTCGAGGTCACGGCGTACCGTCATGTCCGACACGCCGAGCTTGCGAGTCAGCTCGTTGACGCGGACGCCGCCCCGGCGCCGGACCTCGTCCAGGATCAGTGCGCGGCGCTGCTCCGCGAGGAGGTTCTGATTCTCACTCACGTACGCTCCGGTCCTCTCGACTCAAGCCGACCCACTCCGTCCGACACGCCTCGCGCACCTGCGCCGACGTGGGCGTTCTGCCGGTCGGCGGGACGCGGGCGTCCCATCCTCGCACGGGCGGGTACCCGTCGCGCCACCGCCTGTCCGACGCGGCCATGTCACGGATTCGACACGCGTCGATTCCGTCCGTCACACGGATCGGGGGAAATTCGGTCACAACCGGTGTGCTCGGGCCCTCCAGCGGCGATCCTGTTGCTCGCACGCACGCAGGTCGACAGCGCGTCACGGGGGAAGTGGCACAACGGTGGAACGTGCGCAGGAACGAGCCCTGACCGGCGGGGAGGCCACGGCCGCCCTGGAACTCCTGGTCCACGGCGTGGGCGGCGCGACGCCCGAGAAGATGCTGAACGATCCGCGCACGGTGCGGATCACCGGCGACGACACGGCCGCCGTGTTCCGGCGCGCCGCCGACGTCGACGCCGACCACAGGGGCGGGGGAGAGGCCGTCTCCGCGACCGGTGGGCCCCGGGACCGGCCGGTCCCCGAGGCGTACGTCTGGTGCAACCTCACCTCCGGCAACGGCACCCGCGCCCTGTGGCTCCTGCTGCTGCCCTTCATGGTCGTCAACCTCGCCCACTGGATGCGCCCCGCCGCACACGCACGCACGCGTACCGTCCGCTGCTACGGCCTGCTCGTGCGGCTCGCCGGGCTCAGCCTGACGGTGCTGCTCGTCGCCGCGGCCTGCGAGGTCGCCCTCGACCTGACGGCCTGGCAGTGCGCGGGCACGGCCGTCTGCGCCGAGCGGCACACCTGGCTGGGCTTCCTGGCCCCGTCGGTCCGCGACGGCGGCTGGTGGACTCAGCCCGGCCGCCGCCTCGCCCTCGCCGCCCTGGTCCCGGCCGCCCTCACCGGTCTGCTGTGGTACCTCTCCCACCGCACCTGGCGGGCCTACGAGTCCCAGGAACCCCTGAACGCCCGGCCCGAACCCGAGGACGCGCTCGGCCACACCGCCCTCGGCCGCCCCGGCTTCTGGTACGGCCGCCGCCTGGTCGCCCGGCTGCGCGCGGCGCACACCGCGGCTGGCCTGCTCACCGTCGCCGCCGCCGTCGGCGCCGCGGCCGCCCGCCACGACGCCCGGCCGGGCGGCCCCGCACTCCTCGACCTCCTCGGCCGGCTGCTGGAGACGGCCCTCGCCACCGGCGCCTTCGCCACGGTCTGGGTGGTGTGCCGCCGCGGCCGCAGCGAACACCGCCTCGACCGCCGACTCGACGCCCACCTCGTGCGACGCCTGCCGCTGGCCGCCCTCACACTGCTCGCCCTCACCCTGGTCTACGCCGGCTGGGAGCGCCCCGGGTGGACGTCGTCCGGACGGCTGCCGGGTGACCTGACCTTCGGCGGCATCGCCCTCGCCCAGGGCGCCCTGGTGATCTCCCTCGCCGTCGTCGCCGCCGCGCTGCACCGCGGCTCCACCGGCGACCCCGAAGGGCGCACCGCGCTGCGGGGCCTCGGCGGCCCCGCCGTCGCCACACTCGCCTGCGCCCTGGGCGGCGTCATGTCCGGCGGGGTCTCCCAGCGCGTCTCGGACTGGCTGGACGGCACGGGCGGCTCCCTCGCCGGCCCACCCGTCCTGCTCACCTGGCAGGCGTCCGTCATCCCCGCGCTGCTCCTCGTACAGCTCGCGCTGTGCGCCCTGCTCGGCCGCCGAGCCTGGCTGCTGACCCGCGCCGAACACGCCGCGGTGGCCCGCGAGTACGACACCGGCACCGGCGATCCCGCCCGCACCCGGCGGATCGCCCGGGCCCGCGCGATGGCCACGCTCACCGACCGGGGCCCGCTCCTCGTCGCCGTCACCGCCGTCGCCACCCTGCTGCTGGGCGCGGGGGCCCTCGCCGGCGCGTTCACCTCCGGCATGACCCCTCAGCGGGCCGCCGCGTCGGCCCACCCCTTCTTACGGGGGGCCGCCGAGACCGGACAGGCACTCGGCTCCTGGCTGATAGGGCTCGGCTTCCTGCTGTTCGTCACCTGGGGCAGACGCGCCTACAAGGACGCCTCCGCACGCCGCACCATCGGCATCCTCTGGGACGTCGGCACGTTCTGGCCGCGCGCCGCCCACCCCTTCGCCCCGCCCTGCTACGCCGAACGCGCCGTGCCCGACCTGACCTGGCGCATGGCCACCTGGACCCGCGCCACCGGCGGCCGACTGGTCATCTCGGGCCACTCCCAGGGCAGCGTCCTGGCCGCCGCGGCGGCCTGGCAGCTACAGCCCGCCGACCGCCGACGGGTCGCGCTGCTCACCTACGGCTCCCCGATCGAGCGTCTCTACGGCCGGTGGTTCCCCGCCCACTTCGGCCCGGCCGCGCTGACCGCCC
Organism: Streptomyces sp. NPDC101166; assembly: GCF_044768125.1. Taxonomy (NCBI): domain Bacteria; kingdom Bacillati; phylum Actinomycetota; class Actinomycetes; order Kitasatosporales; family Streptomycetaceae; genus Streptomyces; species Streptomyces sp. NPDC101166. The sequence continues at coordinate 741,662 of NZ_JBIWPF010000001.1, read as the reverse complement.
TGCACGAGGAGATCTCCTGCTGGCGCAACCTCTACCGGCTCACCGACCCCATCGGCGGACCCGTACGGCTGTCCGGCGACGACTGCGGCCCCCAGGTGGACCATCCGCCCCTCGCCGACCCGCTCGCCTACGGCCGCACAGCCCGTCATCCCCTGCCCGCCCCGATCCTGGGCCACTCCGACTACCAGGCGGACCCGGCGTTCGCCTTGGAACGAGAACGGCTCCTGGGCCGTCTGCGCCCTCAGATGCCCCCTCAGCGGCCCCGGCCGGAAGAGCCGCAGGCCCCCGCCGCGGCGGGGGCCTGAAGGCGCGCCGACTCGGCGGCGGGAGCTCCTAACGCGGCTGCGGGAGGTCCTCCGCGAACAGCAGCGTCAGATCGTCCGTGCTCGGGTCCGGCACCTGGGCGACCCGGCTCGCGTGCCGCTCCACCAGCGCCTCGAACGTCTGGCGGGCCGTGCGGCCGTTGCCGAAGGCAGGACCCTTCGGGATCGCCGTGAAGTACGTCAGCAGCGCCTCGGCGGCGCCCGGCGCGAGCCGGTACTCGTGCTCCTCGGCCTGCTGCTCCACGATCCGCAGAAGCTCCCCGGGGCCGTAGTCGCCGAAGGTGATGGTCCGCGAGAAACGGGACGCGACACCGGGGTTGACCGACAGGAAGCGCTCCATCTCGGCCGTGTACCCCGCGACGATCACCACCACGGCGTCCCGGTGGTCCTCCATCAGCTTCACCAGCGTGTCGATGGCCTCCTTGCCGAAGTCACGCCCGGCGTCCTCGGGGGAGAGCGCGTACGCCTCGTCGATGAACAGCACGCCGCCGCGGGCCCGTTCGAACGCCTCCTGGGTGCGGATCGCGGTGGAGCCGATGTGCTCGCCGACCAGGTCGACGCGGGACACCTCGACGAGATGGCCCTTCTCCAGCACGTCCAGCGAGGCGAGGATCTCGCCGTACAGACGGGCGACCGTGGTCTTCCCGGTGCCGGGGGAGCCGGTGAACACCAGATGCCGCTTGACGGAGGCCGCCTTCAGCCCCGCCCGCTGCCGGCGCCGGCCGACCTCGATCATGTCGATCAGCGCGCGCACCTCGCGTTTGACGCTTTCGAGGCCCACCAGCGCGTCGAGTTCGCCGAGCACGTCCTTCGAGGTCCGCACGGTGTCCTCCGTCTCGACGGCGCCCGCAGCGGCCTGCGGCTCGGCGGCGCGCTGTTCGGGCATCGCGCCGAGGAGACCGGGCGAGCGGTCCGCCGTCTGGACGGCCGTCTCCCGCGCCGACGGCGGGCGCAGGGCCGCGCTCTCGTCGCTCGTGCAGTCCTCGACCACGGGGCCCGCGCCGGACGCGGCGTCGCCGCCGCTGTCCGCGAACTCGAAACCGCCGCGCGCGCAGCGCTCGGTGCGGCACTTGCGCAGGGTGGTGCGGCAACCGTCTATCACATGGAAGCCGTAGCCCCCGCTGTCGGTGACGCGGCAGTTCAGGAAGCTGCCACGGCCCCCGGCCGACACATAGAACCCGGCCTCCGAGGGCGAGCCCACCACACAGCGCTCGACGACCGGGTCGGCGCCCTTGGTGACGATCACCCCGGTCTGGGTGCCCTCGACCGTGCAGCCGTTCAGGGTGCCGCCGCTGCCGTGGTCGCGGAACCAGGCGCCGGTCGCCGCGTCCCGGATCCGGCAGTCGTCGAGCTGGGCGGTGGCGCCGTCGCTCACCGAGACCGCCGTGTTGCGCACCTGCGTCAGGTCGGTGTCGACGACGTCCGCGCGCGAGCCGCGGTCGAGGACGAACAGCGCGTCCGGCACGTCGTGGACCCGGCAGGAGTCGAGGACCACGGTGGCGCCGTCGCTGACCCAGACGGCCGGGTAGTCGCCGGTGCTGTCGAAGATCTCGCACTGGTTGGCGTCGACCCGAGTGCCCGGGTCCCACACCGACAGCCCGTTGCGCCCGAACTGACGCACCGTCGTGCGCGTCAGCGTCAGCACGGAGCGCGAACGCAGGTCGACCGCGTTCTCCGGGATCTCGTGGATCCGGCAGTCCGCCAAGGTCACCACGGCGTCCGTGTCGAGCGTGACGCCGTCGGCGGTCGTGCGGTGGACGTCGCAGTCGGTGAGGTGCGCGGTGGCGCGCGCGGTGATGTGCACGCCGCTGCCCCGGACCTCGTACACCTCGCAGCCGACGGCCTCCAGCGCCGAGTTCTCGCCGGTCGCGCTGAGCCCGGCGCCGGAGGTGCGGTGCACCCGGCAGCGCTCCAGCCGGGGGTGGCCGCCGCCGCGCACCGCGACGCCGGCCTGTCCGGCCGAGACCACCTCGCACTCCTCGAACACCCCGCCGCCGCCGTCGACCACGGCGATGCCGATGCCCGCCGGATTGTCGACGGTGCACCGCCGGACCGTGGGCCGCGCCCCACCGCGCACCTCGACGCCGGCCGCGGACCGAGTGACGATCCGCAGGTCCAGCAGTTCGGGCGTGCCCTCCTCGACGAGCACGGCGGGCGCGGCCGCGTCCTGGCCCTCCACGTGCAGGTCCTGGACCACCGCCGAGGCGCGCACCGTCAGCGGCACCCCGTCGACGGGCGCGATCCGCACGGAACCCGGGTAGCCCTCGGGACCGCGCAGCGTCACCGCCCGCTGGACGACGAGGTTCTCCCGGTAGGTGCCGGGAGCGATGGTGAGCACGTCGCCTTCGGCCGCGGCCTCCAGGGCGGCGGCGAGCGATGCGTACTCACCCGTGCGGCGCCGCCACCTCGATGTGCCGGTGTGCGTCACCTGGACCGTGCCCTGTGCCATGGCGTTGCTGTGCCCCCACCTCGTGGTAGTCATGGCTCGTTCGCCGGCGGGGCGGCATGCCCCTCCGGCTCCCTCGCGCGCGGGTTGATGCCGAGTGGCTCGGCCGGTCCACCGTAGCGTGCGCGGAGGCGCTCGGTTGACAAGTGAGGGAAGGCCGTCAGCTGCCGGTACCGGTCCGGCCCCAGTCCGGGCCCACGCGCTCCCATGCCTGGTCCCAACGCGCGTACCTGCGGCGGACCATGCGCCAGACGATCATTCTCCGGCCGCCCTCGACGAAGGCGGCGGCGAGGAAGGCCGCGCCGATTCCCGCGAGCACCGCGTGTGTCGTCGCCGTGGCGGAGTCCAGCGGACGGGCCACCAGTCGGCCGTGCCCGTCGGTCCATATGGAGAACCGGTCGCCCCGATGGGGGGTCTGCAGACCGGACATGACGGCTCCGTGCGCGGCGGTGCCGTCCGGGGCTTTCCAGTCGGCGAACACGCGGGTGCGCGTGTCGCGTCCGGTGCCGGTCTCCGGGTCGGCCTCGAACGGTGAACCGCCCAGCCTGCGCACCACGACGGCCGTCACCTCGTGGCGGGAGTCGCGCTGGTCGCGGACCGCCTGCTGCAACGCGCTCTGGGCGACCGCGCCGACGACCGCGCCCACGACGGGAGCGGCGAGGAGCACCAGGAGCAGCGCCGACAGGGCGACCCAGGCCTCGACCAGGTCCGTCGTACGCCGCAGCGGATTGTGCCGCCAGCGCCAGATTCCACCGATCGCTCGCACCGTGCCCCAACCCCCTTTCCGCTCCGTGATAACTCCCCGGGGAGCCGTTCACGTGCCCTTCGGGGGCAAGAGAGAGCGAAATCACCCGGAACCGGGACCTCTCGTGAACTGCTCGCGAAAGCACAACGGCCCAGGGGTGCGCGGAGGTTCCCCCTCCGAAGAGCGGTCTTCGGCCGCCGCTACCCGGCGACGCGGACGGGGTCACCGACCCGGATCGTGCCGCCGGACAGCGGCACCAGGTTCTGACCGAACATCAGACTGCCGCCGATGCGGCGATGCCGGCCCAGGCTGTGCAGCGGCTCCTTGCCCCGGTGGGAGGTGCCCTGGTCGGTCGTGGTCACCACGCACCGGCCGCACATCTTGGCCACTCGGAAGTCGACCTCGCCGATGGAGACCCGCGACCAGCCGTCCTCGGCCCACGGCTCGGTGCCCGCCACGACCACGTTGGGCCGGAAGCGGTTCATCGGCAACGGCCCCTCAGCGGCGTGCTCTCCCGCGGCGATCAGGGTGTTGAGGGCGTCCAGGGACGCGCCGGCGGTGACCAGCAGCGGATAGCCGTCGGCGAAGGAGACGGTCTCGCCGGGCAGCGCGTGCTCCGGATCCACCGGGCGGCGTGTCGCGGGATCGTCCATGTGCACCAGGCGCACGTCGGCGCCCAGATATGCGCTGCACCACGCGTGCGCGGCCTCTTCGGCGACGACGGCCTGCACCTTGTCGCCGAAGATGTCCATGGACACCGTCCCCAGCGGCTCGGGCACCTCGACGGTCAGCGGCTCGAGGCCGGGCGCGGACAGCCGCAGGCCGCCGCCGGGCAACAGCTCGGCGGCGGCCTGCGCGAGGCGCGGCTGCTGGCGCTGTGTGACGACCTTTCCCCCGTGGTCGATCACTGCCCAGCGTCGGTCTCCGGCCAGCCCCCAGGGCTCCACGACGGCCTCCCGGAGCGACACGCTCCGGAACGCCTTGACCGGATGGATGTGTATCGACAGCAGTTCCGTGTTCCCCATGGGCTCATCCTGTCAGGTGGCGCCGGCGCCGGGTGAGGTGAGAGGCGCATGGCGCGGACGCCGGGAAGGGCGAGCTCGGAGGAACGCGGGTCGGCTCAGTAGCCGCGGTACTGCTGCTGGTTGTTGTACGGATCCTGGTACTGCTGCGCTACGGGCCGGGGAGCCGCGGGGCGCATCGCCTCGTAGCCCGCGACGGGACCGGCCGGACGCGGCTGCTGCTGCGCCTGCGGGCCGGGATAGCCGCGCGGGGCGGAGGCCTGCGGCGGGATGTAGGCCGCGGGTGCCTGCTGGAGCGGGGCGGGCTGCTGCGCCTGCGGATAGCCGTAGGACGGCTGGGACGGGGCCGCCGGGAGGGCGGGCAGCGCCGACGGCAGCGCGGGCAGGCTGCTGCCGCTCGTGTCGTACGCGGCGGGGACCCGGATCGGGGCGATCTGCGGGGTGCCCCGCTCGGCCACGAGCGAGTCATAGATCGGGGTGTCCGGGAAGGAGGCGGAGTAGTAGCCGCCGCCATAGGTGGAGCGGGGGGAGGTCATGGCACATAAGTTAAGCCCACGATGTGCTGGTTGGGGAGACCGATAAGAGGGTTGTTTTCCGTGTCGGGGGTACCTCCGGCTCCCCAATGTGAGCGAACTCGGCGAAAAGGGGCGGCAAACGTCGGGTGAATCGTGTAAAAGCCGAGATCCGAGGCGGTCACCCCCGGTCGGGCGGGGTCTGTTCACGTGCCGTGGAGGGGAGTTCACTGTCGGCACGAACAAGTTGACCCGACAAGCAATCCGGCGGGCGCCCGAGCGGTGTGCCGGGCCGGCCCGGTCACAGGTGATGGGGGAGCGGACATGTCCATGGCGAAGGGTTCCAACACTCCCGTGCCCACGGCGGCACTGAGAGTCGAGGTCGGCTGGCGGTCCGGGCCCGGGGTGCCCGACGCCGACGCCTCGGCGCTGCTGCTGGTCGGCGGAAAGGTCCGCTCCGACAACGACTTCGTGTTCTACAACCAGCCCACGCACTCCTCGGGAGCGGTCCGCCACGAGGGCAAGCGCGACGTCGGCGGCCGGGTCACCGACACACTGCTCGTCGACCTCGCGCGCGTGGAGCCCGCGATCGAGACGGTCGTCCTGGCCGCCTCGGCCGACGGCGGCGCGTTCGGGCAGGTGCCCGGCCTCTACGTCGAGGTGCGCGACGCCGGGCACAACGTCGTGGCCCGCTTCGACAGCAGCGGAGCGACCGTCGAGACGGCGTTCGTCCTGGGGGAGTTCTACCGACGCCAGGACGCCTGGAAGTTCCGGGCCGTCGGCCAGGGCTACGGCAGCGGACTGGAGGGGCTGGCCACCGACTTCGGCATCGCCGTCGACGAACCGCAGTACACGTCGGCGCCCCCGGTTACCCAACCCGCCCACCCCGCGCCCCCGTCGACGCCCCAGGCCGCCCCCACGCCCCCGCCCGCCTCCCCCGCGACCGTTCCCCCGCCCGCCCACCGAACCGCGCCTCCGCCGCCGCCCGCGCAGCCCGCCGCCCCGCCGGTCCGCCTGACCAAGGTGACGCTCACCAAGAGCGCTCCCTCGGTGTCGCTGGCCAAGCAGGGCGCAACCTCGGGGGCCATGCGCGTGAACCTCAACTGGGAGGTGCGCAAGCAGTTCTCCGGGTGGGGCAGCAAACGCGGACGCGCCGTCGCGCTCCACAACGACCTCGACCTCGACCTGTGCGCCCTGTTCGAACTCGCCGACGGCCGCAAGGGAGTCGTTCAGGCCCTCGGCAACGCCTTCGGCGCCCTGCACCAGCCGCCGTACATCCACCTGGACGGCGACGACCGCACCGGTGCGCTGGCGAGCGGCGAGAACCTCACCATCAACCTCGACCACCGCGACGACTTCAAGCGCATCCTCGTCTTCGTCACCATCTACGAGGGCGCCCGCTCCTTCGCCGACCTGCACGCCACCGTCACCCTCCACCCGCAGCACGGCGCCCCGATCGACTTCTCCCTGGACGAGTGCACCGTCCCCTCCACCGTGTGCGCGCTCGCGCTCATCACCCACACCGGCGGCGACCTCGTCGTCCAGCGCGAAGCCCGCTACCTGGTGCCGCAGCGCGGGGTGAGCCCCCAGCGCACGGTCGACCACGCCTACGGCTGGGGCATGAACTGGACACCCGGCCGCAAGTAGACGCCGACCAGGGCGGCTAGCCCTCGTCGGGCACCGGGTCCGGGCGGGCGTAGGTGCGGCCCTTCCAGGCCGCACCGCGCCCTCGGTGGTGCTGCACCGCGGAGTCCACCGTCATCAGCAGATACAGGGCGGCGGTGAACGGCAGCAGCGGAGCCAGCCACAGCGGCTGGCGGTAGTAGCGCAGCATCGGCGCGTACGTCCCCGCCATCGCCAGCCACGCCAGCGCGCCGCACACCGCCGCGGCCGGGAGGCCGAGCACCAGCCCTGCCGGAACGGCGAGCGGCGGCACCAGGTACACCAGCGCCAGGCCCAGCACCGTGCCCGCCAGCAGCAGCGGACTGTGGCGCAGTTGCGCGTAGGCGCTGCGCGACACCATCCGCCACAGGTCGTGCAGCCCCGGGTACGGGCGCACGCTGTCCACCTTGTCGGCGAGCCCGAGCCAGATGTGCCCGCCCGACCTCTTCACCGCGCGCGCGAGCGCCACGTCGTCGATGACCGCGTGCCGGACGGCGTCCGGCACCCGGGCCCGCTCCGCCGACTCGGTGCGCAGCAGCACACAGCCGCCCGCCGCGGCGGCCGTGCGCGCCCCGCGCCGGCCGACCCGGCGGAACGGGTACAACTGCGCGAAGAAGTAGACGAACGCCGGCACGACCAGCCGCTCCCAACGGCTCGCCACCCGCAGTCTCGCCATCTGGGAGACGAGATCGAAACCGCCCGCGCGTGCCGCCGCCACCAACTCGCGCAGACTGTCGGGCGCGTGCGCGATGTCGGCGTCCGTCAGCAGGAGGTACTCGGGCCCACGCGCGCGTGCGAGATCGATGCCGTGGCGCACGGCCCACAGCTTGCCGGTCCAGCCGGCCGGCGGCTCACCCGGCGAGCACACTGTCAGCGGCAGCCCGCCGTGCCGCCGCGCCAGTTCACGCGCCAGCTCTCCGGTGCCGTCCGAGCTGCCGTCGTCGACGAGGAAGACCTCCGCACGGCCCGGATAGTCCTGCGCCAGCACGGACGGCAGGCTCGCGGGCAGTACCGCCGCCTCGTCGCGGGCGGGGACGACGACGCCCACATCCGGCCAGTCCGCGGGCGTCTCGCGTGGAGGCAGCCGGACGTCCGTACGCCAGAAGAAGCCCTGGCAGCAGAGCAGCCACAGCCAGACGACCAGGGAGACGGCGGCGATCCACACGATGGCGCTCACGGCCGCAGTCTGCCCCACCGCAGGGGGGCCGCAAGAGCACATCGTCTATGGTGGCCGGGTGAAGATCGCGCTCATGGACTCCGGAATCGGGCTGTTGGCGGCCACCGCCGCGGTACGGCGCCTGCGACCCGACGCCGATCTCGTGCTCTCCCTCGACCCCGAGGGCATGCCCTGGGGCCCGCGCACGCCCGAGGACCTCACCGCGCGCGCGGTGGCCGTCGCCGAGGCCGCCGCGGCCCGCCGGCCCGACGCGCTCATCGTCGGCTGCAACACGGCGACCGTGCACGCCCTGCCCGCCCTGCGGGCCCGTCTCGAACCGGACATCCCGGTGATCGGCACGGTACCCGCGATCAAGCCGGCCGCGGCCGGCGGCGGCCCCGTCGCCATCTGGGCCACGCCCGCCACCACCGGCAGCCCTTATCAGCGCAACCTCATCCGGGACTTCGCCGACGGCGTCCCCGTCGCCGAGGTGCCCTGCTGGGGCCTGGCCGAGGCCGTCGAGCAGGCGGACGAGACCGCGATCGACTCCGCCGTCGCCGCGGCCGCCGCGCTGACGCCCGAGGACGTCACCACCGTCGTCCTGGGCTGCACCCACTACGAACTGGTGGCCGAGCGCATCCGCGCCGCCGTGCAGCGTCCCGGCCGCCCGCCGCTCGTCCTGCACGGCTCGGCCGGCGCCGTGGCCGCGCAGGCCCTGCGCCGCGTGGGCGCCGGCCTGCACCCGGAGAGCGAGACCCTCGGCACGGTGACGGTCCTGCTCAGCGGCCAGGAGGGCACGCTTCCCGTGCCCGCGCTGACCTACGCCGAGGGCCGGCTCCTGCAGGAGGTCAGCCCCGCGCGGTGACCCGGCCCGCGGTTCGCCGGGTCGGCGGCTGGGCCTGTTTGCGGGGTTCGCCCGGCCGGCGCAGTGACCCTGCGCTACGGAGTACCGGCGGAGCGAAACCTGAGTAACCTCGTCACTATGAGGGACCACCCCCAGGACGAGAAGGCCCCGCATGCCCCTGTCTGGCACGGGCGGGCCACCAACCGGTTCCAGTGGCTGCTCGCGCTCATCGGAGCCGCCTGTATGGCGCTCGGCATCGAACTGGCGATCGACTCCGCATGGACGTCTGGGGCCGCGCCGCTCGTCATGTCCGTCGTCGGCTGCATCGCCGCCGGGCTCATGGTCCTCTTCGGGACGCTGGCCTTCGTCCACGTCGACCTGAAGCTCGACAAGGAGTCCCTGGAAGTGCGCTGCGGTCACATAGGGCTGCCGCGTCGCCGCATCCCGCTGGCCCACGTCGCCGGAGCGGAATTCGAGCCGCACGTCACCCCGCGCCACTGGGGCGGCTGGGGCTACCGCTGGCGTCCGGAGAAGGGCACCGCCGTCGTGGTGCGCCGCGGGGAGGGTGTGGTGCTACGGCTGTGGGACGGCCACACCTTCACCATCACCGTGGACGACGCCGAATCCGCCGTCCTGGCGATCAGAGCCCGACTGCGGCAGGGCAGCACGCCGGGGGCGGCGCACTGACGTCAGGGGTGCGCGTGCGTGCGATGGACCGTGCTGTCGGCCAAAAGCTCACTCGCCGTACACTCCCGGAGTGACCGTCACCGCAACCTCCGTGGGCCGACCGGACCAGGTGGAGCCCGCGACCGCGCCGCCGCTCCGTGCTCGGCTCCTGCGCCTCGTCCCCGCCGTCGTAGCGGCGCTCTCCGGAGTTCTGCTCTACGTCAGCTTCCCGCCCCGCCCCCTGTGGTGGCTGGCCCTGCCGGCCTTCGCCGGGTTCGGCTGGGCGCTGCGAGGGCGCCGCTTGAAGGCGGCCCTCGGCCTCGGCTACCTCTTCGGCCTCGGCTTCCTGCTGCCGCTGCTGGTGTGGACGGGCGTCGAGGTCGGCCCCGGGCCCTGGCTCGCCCTGGTGGTCATCGAGGCGGTCTTCGTCGCGCTGGCCGCCGTCGGGATCGCCGCCGTGTCCAAGCTTGCGGCCTGGCCGGTGTGGGCGGCGGCGGTGTGGATCGCCGGCGAGGCGGCACGCGCGCGTGTGCCCTTCCGCGGCTTCCCCTGGGGCAAGATCGCGTTCGGGCAGGCGGACGGCGTCTTCCTCCCGCTGGCGGCGGTCGGCGGCACCCCGGTGCTCGGCTTCGCCGTCGTCCTGTGCGGGTTCGGGCTGTACGAAGCGGTCCGCGTGGGTCTCGAATGGCGCCGCACACGCGAGGTGCGCCGGACCGCGGCCGCCGTTGCTCTGCTCAGCCTGGCCGTGCCGGTGGTGGCGGCCGTGGCCGCCCGCCCGCTGGTCAGCGACACGGCACAGGACGGCACCGCCACGGTCGCCGTCATCCAGGGCAACGTCCCCCGCCTCGGTCTGGAGTTCAACGCCCAGCGGCGGGCCGTGCTCGACTATCACGCGCGTGAGACGGAGCGGCTGGCCGCCGAGGTCGAGGCCGGCAAGGCGCCCCGGCCGGACTTCGTGCTGTGGCCCGAGAACGCCTCCGACATCGACCCCTTCGCCAACGCGGACGCCGCCGCCGTCATCGAGCGGGCGGCCAGGGCGATCGGCGCGCCCATCTCGGTCGGTGGCGTGGTCGAACGCGACGGCAAGGTCTACAACGAGCAGATCCTCTGGGACCCGGTGAAGGGACCCACGCAGACGTACGACAAGCGGCAGATCCAGCCGTTCGGCGAGTACCTGCCGCTGCGCTCGCTGATCGGGGCGATCAACGGCGAATGGACGTCGATGGTCCGCCGGGACTTCAGCCGGGGCACCCGGCCGGGCGTGTTCGACATGGGCGAGGCCAAGGTGGGCCTGGTCACCTGCTACGAGGCCGCCTTCGACTGGGCCGTGCGGTCCGAGGTCGCCGACGGGGCCCAGCTGATCTCGGTCCCCAGCAACAACGCCACCTTCGACCGCAGCGAGATGACCTACCAGCAGCTCGCGATGTCCCGTGTGCGCGCCGTCGAGCACAGCAGGACCGTGACCGTGCCGGTGACCAGCGGCGTCAGTGCGATCATCATGCCGGATGGGAGGATCACCCAGAAGACCGGCATGTTCGTGGCCGACTCCCTGGTGCAGAAGGTGCCGCTGCGCACCTCCGAGACGCCGGCGACGCGGCTGGGCACCCTCCCGGAGATCGCCCTGGTGCTCGTCGCGGCGGGCGGCCTGGGCTGGGCGATCGGCGCCGCGGTGCGCGGGCGGCGCGCCGGTGGCGTGTAGCCGTACGCCGGTCGCCCGCTCCCCGGAGCGGCCGTGCGCTGTCACGGCCGCCCGTTAGGGTCGGGCCATGGCTACTCCTGACTTCATCCGTACGCTCCGGGCGTCCGCCGGGAACCAGCTGCTGTGGCTCCCCGGCGTCACGGCGGTCGTCTTCGACGACGAGGGACGCGTGCTGCTCGGACGCCGCTCCGACACCCTCAGGTGGGCGGTGATCGGCGGCATCCCCGACCCGGGGGAGCAGCCGGCGGTCTGCGCCGTGCGGGAGGTCAAGGAGGAGACCGCGGTGGACTGCGTCGTCGAGCGGGTCGTCCTCGTCCAGGCGCTGGAGCCGGTCAGGTACGCCAACGGCGACGTCTGCCAGTACATGGACATCACGTTCCGCTGCCGCGCGGTGGGCGGCGAGGCCCGGGTCAACGACGACGAGTCGCTGGAGGTGGGGTGGTTCGCGGTGGACGCCCTGCCGGAGCTGAACCAGTTCGCCCTGCTGCGGATCAAGCAGGCGATGGCAGACGCACCTACATGGTTCGACACCATGGGTTCCCAGTGAAGTATGGATTCTGACCATATGGGGTGGGGGAGGGGCGCTGCCTAGGGTCAGGGCATGACCGCTCGCAGCGCCCCTCCGGCCCTCCACGCCACCCCGCTCGACCTCGGCGGTCGCACCGCCCTCGTCACCGGCGCCGCCGGCGGCATCGGCCGTGCCTGCGCGCTCCGCCTCGCGGCCGCCGGGGCCGAGGTACGGGCGGTCGACCGGGACGCCGCCGGCCTGAGGACCCTCGCGGAGAGCGCCGACGGCCTGCCCGGCACGGTCGAACCCCGCGTCCTGGACCTCACCGACCTCGACGCGGCCGAGCAGGCCGCCGCCGGGACCGACGTCCTGGTCAACAACGCCGGACTTCAGCTGGTGCGGCCGCTGGAGGAGTTCCCGCCCGACGTCTTCCACACGGTGCTCACCGTGATGCTGGAGGCGCCGTTCCGCCTCATCCGCGGCGCACTGCCCCACATGTACGGGCAGGGCTGGGGGCGCATCGTCAACGTCTCCTCGGTCCACGGACTGCGCGCCTCCGCCTACAAGTCCGCCTATGTCGCCGCCAAGCACGGACTGGAGGGCCTGTCCAAGACGGCCGCCCTCGAAGGCGCGCCCCACGGGGTCACCTCCAACTGCGTGAACCCGGCCTACGTGCGCACCCCGCTGGTGGAGAAGCAGCTCGCCGACCAGGCCCGCACCCACGGACTGCCCGAGGAGCGGGTGCTCGCGGAGGTGCTGCTGCGGGACAGCGCCGTCAAACGGCTCATCGAACCGGAGGAGGTCGCCGAGGCCGTCGCCTATCTGTGCGGGCCCCAGGCGTCCTTCATGACCGGCGCGTCCGTCGTCCTCGACGGCGGCTGGACCGCGCACTGAGCGAGCCCGCCGCGAGCGGATCCCGAAGTTGTCCACAGGCCTGACGAGCCGGACCGTTCATGAGCAATCCTGTGCACATGTCCCGCGATCACATGGAGCCGATCGAGCGCTCCGTCACCGACGCCGAGCCGGCGACCGGCGCGAAGCCGGAAGCCGCCGCACCCGGCACCTCCGGCGCCGCGCCGGCTTCCGGCGATCCCGGCGCAGCCGAGTGCGTCGAGGCGCCGTTCCTCGAGCTGCTCGCCCGGGGCGCGGCGGCCGAGGCCTACGAGCGGCCGGTGCTCCTGGCGCGCGCCGCGGGACACACCGCCGACCGGATCGAGGCCCTCGAACACGCCAAGCTGCTCGCGCTGCGGGTGCGGGCCGAGCTGGAGGGCCGCCGCCGGCGGGAGGCCGAACTGTCGGCGCTGTTCGAGACCGCCCACGACCTGGCCGGCCTGCGCGACGTCGACGCCGTCCTTCAGGCGATCGTGCAGCGGGCCCGCTCCCTGCTGGGCACCGACGTCGCCTACCTCAGCCTCAACGACCCGGAGCGCGGCGACACCTACATGAGGGTCACCGAGGGCTCGGTGGCCGCCCGCTTCCAGCAACTGCGCCTCGGCATGGGCGAGGGACTCGGCGGCCTCGTGGCCCAGACGGCCCGCCCCTATGTCACCGACGACTACTTCCGCGACGACCGCTTCCGGCACACCACGACCATCGACGCCGGCGTGCACGACGAGGGCCTGGTCGCCATCCTCGGCGTGCCGCTGACCCTCGGCGCGAACGTCATCGGGGTGCTGTTCGCCGCCGACCGGCGCGCGCGGGTCTTCGAACGGGAACAGATCGCCCTGCTCGGCTCCTTCGCCGCACTCGCCGCCGCCGCCCTGGACACCGCCAACCTGCTCACGGAGACCCGCTCCGCCCTGGCCCGGCTGGAGCGGGCCAACGAGATCATCCAGGACCGCAGCGCGGTCATCGAGCGGGCCTCCGAGGTCCACGACCGGCTCGCCGAACTCGTGCTGCGCGGCGGCGGCGTCCACGACGTGGCCGCCGCCGTCTCCCAAGTCCTGGGCGGGGCAGTCGATTTCAGCGAATCGGCGCCCGCAGCAGCCGTGGAGGCGTCCCGCACAGAAGGCCACGCGGTACGGCACGAGGACGACTGGATCGCGGCCGTCGCCGCAGGCGGCGAACTGCTCGGTGCGCTCGTCCTGCGCGGCCACCCCGGCCTCGACCCCGTCGACCAGCGCACCCTGGAGCGCGCCGCGATGGTCACCTCACTGCTGCAGCTCGCCCGGCGCTCCGCCGCCGAGGCGGAACAACGCGTCCGGGGCGAACTGCTGGACGACCTGCTCGACGCCCGCGACCGAGACCCCCGTCTGCTGCGCGACCGCGCCGCCCGGCTGCGCGCCGACCTCGACGCCACCCATGTGGTCCTCGCGGCGCGTCTGGACACCGCCGCGGCCGACGCCGACCAGGAGGCGGCCGCCCGCCGCCGCCTGTGGTCCGCCGCCTCCCACCTCGCCGCCACCCGGCAGGGTCTGGCCGCCGCCCGCGACGGAGGCACCGTCCTGCTGCTGCCCCTGGAACCGGGCGACACCGCGACCGAGCTGGCCCGCCGCACCGCGCGGCACCTCGGCACCGCGGTCCACGAAGCGGTCACCGTCGGCGCCTCCGCACCTGTGCGCGAGCTCACCGCCCGTCCGGACGCCGTGGTCGCCGGGTACGAGGAGAGCCGCCGCTGTCTTCAGGCGCTGTGCCTGCTGGGCCGCTCGGGAGACGGGGCGGCCGCCGAGGACTTCGGCTTCCTGGGCCTGCTGCTCGCCGGCGACCGGGATGTGACGAGCTTCGTCGACCGCACCATCGGCAAGGTCGTCGACTACGACGAACGACGCGGCACCGACCTCGTCGGCACCCTCGACGCCTACTTCGCCTGCGGCATGAGCCCGGCCCGCACCAAGGACCGGCTCCACGTCCACGTCAACACGGTGGCCCAGCGCCTGGAACGCGTGGGCCGGCTCCTGGGAGACGACTGGCAGAGCCCGGCCCGTACCCTGGAGATACAACTGGCCCTCAGACTGCACGCGTTGGCAAGCCCCACACGCCGCTGACCCCCGTACGCGCGGGCGGCGCACGGGGGTCGGCCAGGGGAGAGGAGCCGAGTACCGGCTTGCTCCACGCTCAGACGGCGCGAACGTCCGCCGCGGGAGCCTCCTCGCTCTCCTCCGCGCCGGCGGAGGGGCCGACGTCGGCCAGATCGCGGAGCCGGGTCTCCTTGGCCGCGCCCACGGCGACCACCGTCAGCAGGACCGCCGCGATCACGTACAGGGTGATCGGTGTGGAGCTGTCGTAGTCGGCCAGCAGCGCGGTGGCGATGAGAGGCGCCGGCGCGCCGGCGGCGACGGAGGCGAACTGAGCGCCGATGGAAGCCCCGGAGTAGCGCATCCGGGTGGCGAACATCTCCGAGAAGAAGGCGGCCTGCGGCGCGTACATGGCACCGTGCAGCACCAGACCGACGGTCACGGCGAGGACGAGGCTGCCGAAGCGGCCCGTGTCGACGAGCGTGAAGAAGGGGAACATCCACAGTCCGACGCCCACCGCGCCGAGCAGGTACACGGGACGCCGCCCGATCCGGTCCGACAGCGCGCCCCAGGCCGGGATCACCGCGAAGTGCACGGCGGAGGCGATGAGGACGGCGTTCAGGGCGGTCTGCTTGGAGACGCCGGCCGAGGTCGTCGCGTACACGAGGATGAACGCGGTGATGACGTAGTAGGAGATGTTCTCCGCCATACGCGCGCCCATCGCCACCAGCACGTCACGCCAGTGGTGACGCAGCACCGACACGAGCGGGAGCTTCTCGGCGTCGGCCGCCGCCTGTGTGGCCTTGCGGGCCTCGGCCTGCGCCAACGCCTGCCGGAAGACGGGCGATTCATCGACGGACAGACGAATCCACAGCCCGACGATCACCAGCACCCCGGAGAGCAGGAACGGGATCCGCCAGCCCCAGCTGACGAAGGCGGCGTCCGACAGCACGGCGGTGAGCAGGGACAGCACGCCGGTCGCGAGCAGTTGCCCCGCCGGCGCACCGGTCTGCGGCCAGGATGCCCAGAACCCGCGCCGCCTCGCGTCGCCGTGCTCCGACACCAGCAGCACGGCCCCGCCCCACTCACCGCCGAGCGCGAACCCCTGCACCAGCCGCAGCAGGGTCAGCAGCACCGGCGCGGCGGTCCCGACACTCGCGTGCGTGGGCAGCAAGCCGATCGCGAAGGTCGCCCCGCCCATCAGCAGCAGACTCAGCACCAGCAGCTTCTTGCGCCCGAGCCGGTCCCCGAAGTGCCCGAACACCAAAGCCCCGAGCGGTCGCGCCGCGAACCCGACGGCGTAGGTGAGGAAGGAGAGCAACGTGCCGACGAGCGGATCGGAGCCCGGAAAGAACAGCTTGTTGAAGACGAGAGCGGCGGCGGAACCGTAGAGGAAGAAGTCGTACCACTCGATGGTGGTCCCGATGAGGCTGGCGGTGACGATGCGCTTGAGGCTGGCGGGGGGTGGGGGAGCGGTCGCGGGGGAGGACATCGGCACCACTTCCTGCGGTTCGGCGGGGACGTTCGTGTATCGCCACACCGTAGGAACATGCAGGTCAGAGGCGTATGTGGTGAGACACCATAGTTCTGGGCGTTGGAGTGCGCGTGCACACCATGGAGGTGCGGACGGGGTGTCGTCGATGGCCCCAAAGAGGCCGCGAAGGGTGCTGTCTGACTTGCGTCGTTCGGGCGTGATGTGGACGTGCCGTGCTGACTCCCGTGCTGACTTGGTGCTGACTACGCTGCGTTGCCCCCGTCGTCTGGGCGGATCGGACAGGTGTCGCCGTCTGGCCCGGCATGGAGTGGGCTTGCGGACGGTTCCGTCGCAGGCCGAGCGCCGAGTCGGTCGCTGGGAAGGTGCAGTTGACGGCGGCCGCACGGTCTTGCGCTCGGTAAGGCAGCAGGAGCCGAGCACCTCGCGGCGGGTGCGGCTGTTGCGGGCCAGCAGTCGCTGGTAGGTCTCCCCACGTGCGGAGTCGTCCTGTACGAGTACCGGCCTCCGCGCCCGCCCCCATGCTCACGATCCGTCAGCTGTCGCCGCCTGTCGCCCCTTGGTGCTGGCTCGAGGAATCAGCCGGTGCGGTGCCCGGATCTCCATGCCCGGGACCGGGGTCGAGCTGCCGATCCGCTTGAGCAGTCGTTCCACCGCCGTCTCCGCGATCACCTTCTTGTCCGGGGAGACCGTGGTGACGGACGGATTGGAGTAGCGGCCGTCCTCGATGTCGTCGTAGCCGACGACGGCGACATCCTCGGGGACGCGCAGACCGCGGGAGGCGAGAGTGTGCAGGGCGCCCAGGGCGACCAGGTCGCTGTAGCAGAAGACCGCGTCGGGCGGTTCCTCCAAGTCGAGCAAGTGGGCCATGGCCGTCGCGCCGTCGGAGCGGTTGAAGCGTGGGGTGGAGACGACGAGTTCCTCGCGGACGGGCAGGCCGGCCCGCTCATGGGCCAGCCGGTAACCCCGGGTGCGCAGTTGGGCCGCTTCGCCGGTGCGGTAGGGCTGGTCGCCGATCGCGGCGACGCGGCGCCGACCGAGGCCGAGCAGATGCTCGGTCGCCTCCAGGGAGGCGGCCACGTCGTCGATGCCGACATGGTCGAAACCGCCGTCGCTCACCCGCTCGCCGAGCACGACGAGCGGCAGGCTCGGATCCCGTTCGGACAGGTCGGACTGGGCCAAGCCCAACGGGCTGAAGATGACACCGTCGAACAGCAGATGCTGGGAGCCCCGGCTGAGGAACAGCTTCTCGTGCTCGGCGTCACCGTCCGTCTGGTCGATCAGGACGTTGTAGCCCTGTACGCGGGCCGCGCGGATGATGCCCTGCAGCAGTTCGGCGAAGTACGGCGTGTCCAGGTACGGCACCACCACGGCGATCTGGCCCGAGCGCCCGGCGGCCAGGTTGCGGGCCAGCACATTGGGCCGGTAGCCGAGCTTGTCCACGGCCTGCTGAACCCGGGCCCGGGTGGCCTCGGAGACGGGCGCGTAGCCGTTGACCACATTGGACACAGTCCGGCTGGAGACGCCGGCGAGCTCCGCGACGTCGCGAAGTGTGACGCCCTTTGCCATATGCCACCTTCATCCCGGATGTCGGTTTCAGCGCTGAAATTTTCCCGAAGAGGTCTCCTGCGCCTCTTGCAGCGCGGCAACTTCTCGGTTAACACTTTTGCAGCGCTGCAGAGCGTAGCAGAAGGGCTTGATCCGCAGCGGATCGAGTACCCAGGGACCGTGGTGTCTTCGCGCCACGGACCGGATCCCCGAGAGCGATCACGGGGATGACCAGTAGGAGCCGCAGTGGGATCAGCAACCTCTCACGGGCCGGGGGCCGCACCCGCCCTGACAGGGCATCACTCTTTACTCACCGCGGTCTGAGCCGTCGTCCGGCGCGCCCGCCGCGCTGATCACCAAGCCGGCGCACCCCCTCACCGACGTCACGCACGCCCACCCTCCCGCGTCGACCGACGTCCGTCCGCCAGGATCCCGCGGCGGACAGCTCCACCCCCGAGCGGGCCGAGGCCTGTCGACGGCCCCCGGCCGATCCGGCGTGCTCCGAGTGCCCTCAGGCTCTCCGTGGTCCTTCCGCAGTCCTTGGTCCTTCGACGCGGGACGTCCTCGTGCCCGGCACACCCGCAGGTGCCTCCCCGCACATCTCCGTACCTCCGTCCTCCTGCCCTTTCGGGCACTCTCACCGTGGAGATCGCTCATGTCGTCCAGCAGAAAGCCCACCTCCCGTTCCCTTCGGCGCACCACGGTCGCGGCGACCTCCGCCGCCCTCGCCGGCGTGCTCCTCGCGGCCTGCGGTGGCGGGGGCGGCAGCGCCGGCAGCGCGCAGAGCGGCCCCGTGCACATCAAGGTGTGGGCCTGGTACCCGCAGTTCAAGCAAGTCGTGGCGGAGTTCAACAAGACCCACAAGGACGTCCAGGTCGACTGGGTCCAGGCCGGCGTCGGCCAGGACGAGTACACCAAGCTGAAGACCGCGCTGAAGGCCGGCCAGGGCGCCCCGGACGTCGTCATGCTGGAGTTCCAGGAGCTGCCCACCATCCAGCTCACCAAGGGCCTGCTCGACATGGGCAAGTACGGCGCGAACGCGGACAAGGACACGTACGTGGACTGGGCCTGGAAGCAGGCCTCCGACGGCGACCATGTCTACGCCATCCCGGTCGACGGCGGCCCGATGGCGATGATGTACCGGACCGACCTCTTCAAGAAGTACCACCTGAAGGTCCCCACGACCTGGGCGGAGTACAAGGAGGAGGCGGCCAAGCTGCACAAGGCCGACCCGAAGGCGTACATGACCGACTTCGGCAGCGACGAGACGGCCGCCGGCTGGCGCCAGGGCCTGATGTGGCAGGCCGGTTCCCGCCCCTACACGTACTCGGCGAGCAAGCTGCCGGACATCGGCGTGAAGCTGAACGACGACAACGCCAAGAAGGTGTACGACTACTGGGGCGACCTGGTCAAGAACAAGCTGGTCGACACCCAGTCGTACGCCACCACGGACTTCTACAACGGTCTCGGCACCGGCAAGTACGCCACCTACATCGCGGCCGGCTGGGGGCCGGGCTACCTCTCCAGCGTGGCCGCGAAGACCTCCGGCAAGTGGGCCGTCGCCCCGCTGCCGCAGTGGAACGCGGGCGACAACGCCCAGGGTGACTGGGGCGGTTCGAGCTTCTCGGTGACCTCGCAGACCAAGCACCCCAAGGAGGCCACCGAGGTCGCCCGGGAGCTCTTCGGCACCTCCCAGGCGGCCTGGAAGATCGGCATCGACCAGGCGTACCTCTTCCCGCTGTCCAAGCCGATCCTCAACGGGTCGTACTTCCAGGACAAGAAGTACGACTTCTTCGGCGGCCAGCAGATCAACAAGGTGTTCGTGCCCGCCGCGAACGGCATCGGGACCTTCGACTGGAGCCCGTTCCAGGATTATGCCTACAACACCGACACCGGTGAGGTGGGCAAGGCCCTCCAGGGCCAGACCCCCTGGTCGTCCGTCAACGACAACGTCCAGCAGAAGGTGACCTCCTACGCGGGCAAGCAGGGCTTCAAGGTCAGCCGGTAACCGGCCCGAAACCCCGCTCACCATGCCCTCGCCGGCGCGCCCGCGCCCGACAGCTCCGCCGCCGGCGGGGGCCCGCACGACGCGCAAGGAGAAGTGATGAGCCTGCTCCGACAGCAGGGATCCACCGCGACGGCACCGCCGAGTGCCGTCCCCGCGAGGGGGCTTCGCACTCCCATGGCGGGCCGGCGTCCCGGCGGGCTGTCCGCCCGCACCCGGCACAAGGGCATGGGCCTGCTGCTGGTCAGCCCGTTCCTCCTGCTCTTCCTGGCCTTCCTGGTGGCTCCGCTGGCGTACGCCTTCTGGCTGAGCCTGCGGACCTCCACCCTGGTCGGCGGCGACCACTTCAGCTGGTTCGCCAACTACAAGCAGACCTTCACCGACCCGCAGTTCCTGTCCGGCGTGCGCAGGGTGGCCGTCTTCGGTGTGGTGCAGATCCCGCTGATGCTCGGCCTCGCCCTGCTGGGCGCGCTGATCATCGACGAGGTGACGAGCAGGCTCGCCAAGGTCTTCCGGATGACCCTGTTCATGCCGTACGCCGTGCCCGCGGTGATCGGCGCCCTGATGTGGGGCTTCCTCTACAGCCCGACCTTCGGCCCGGTGAACTCGATCAGCGAGTCACTCGGTCTTGGGGAGGTCGACCTGCTGGGCCACGGCCTGATGCTGACCTCGCTCGGCAACATCGTGACCTGGCAGTGGACCGGCTACAACATGATCGTCCTGTACGCCGCCCTCCAGGGCCTGCCGCGCGAGGTCTACGAGGCGGCGAAGCTCGACGGCGCCGGCCAGCTCCAGACGGCCCTGCGCATCAAGGTCCCGATGATCTCCTCGGCGCTGGTGCTCACCCTGATGTTCACCCTCATCGGCACCCTGCAGTTCTTCACCGAGCCGCGGGTGCTGGAGCCGACCGCCTCCCAGGTGATCACCCCGGACTACACGCCGAACCTGTACGCATACAACCTGGCGTTCCAGTACTCGGAGTTCAACTACTCCGCCGCCATCTCCTTCTCTCTCGGAGCGGTGGTCTTCATCGGCTCCTACTTCTTCCTGTTCGCCACACGCAAGAGGAGCGGACTGAAGTGACCACCGTCGCCGCACCCGCCACCACCGCCCCCCGCCCGTCCGCCGCCCGCGGACGCGTCACCGCCAACGTGGTGATGGTGGCGATGATCCTGTACTTCCTGCTGCCGTTCTGGTGGCTGGTCGTAGCCGCCACCAAGGACAACGACGCGCTGTTCTCCACCGCCGCCCTGTGGTTCCACTCGCCGGGGGCCTTCGTCACCAACGTCCGGCAGCTGTTCACCTACAACGACGGCGAGTACCTGCGCTGGATGGGCAACACCGCCGTCTACGCGGGCGTGAGCGGGGTGGGCGCCACCGCCGTGGCGACCCTCGCGGGCTACGCCTTCGCCAAGTACCGCTTCCCCGGCCGGAACCTGCTCTTCTCCAGCCTCCTCGGCGCCATCATGGTGCCCGCCACCGCCCTGGCCATCCCCACCTACCTGTTGCTGAGCAAGGTCGCGCTGACCAACACCATGTGGGCGGTCATCCTGCCCCAGCTGCTCAATCCCTTCGGCGTCTACCTCGTACGGGTCTACGTCCAGGAGTCCCTGCCGGACGAGCTGCTGGAGGCGGCCCGGATGGACGGGGCCGGCGAGCTGCGCGTGCTGTGGTCGGTGGCGCTGCCGACTCTGAAGCCGGCCCTCGTCACCGTGCTGCTGTTCTCCATGGTCGGCACCTGGAACAACTTCTTCCTGCCGCTGGTGATGCTCAACAACGACAAGCTCTTCCCGCTCACCGTCGGCCTGCAGTCCTGGTACCAGGGAGCGCTGATCCAGTCCGGCGCCAACGCGCTGTTCACCCTCGTCATCGCGGGCTCCCTCGTGGCGATCCTGCCGCTGGTCGTCACCTTCCTCCTCCTCCAGCGGTACTGGCGCGGCGGTCTGACCGTCGGAAGCCTCAAGTGAGCCCAGCCCTCCCTCTCTTTCCCGCGCACCTTCCGGAGCGACCTTCATGCTGCACGCCTCCCTGACCGTCGACCCCGCCTTCCGCGTCGCCGACGTGAACCCCCGCACCTTCGGCTCGTTCGTCGAGCACATGGGCCGCTGCGTCTACACCGGCATCTACGAGCCCGGCCATCCGTACGCCGACGAGGACGGCCTGCGCCGTGACGTCCTTGACCTGGTGCGCGAGCTGGGCGTGACCGCTGTGCGCTATCCCGGCGGCAACTTCGTCTCCGGTTTCCGCTGGGAGGACAGCGTCGGCCCGGTCGCCGACCGCCCCACCCGCCTCGACCTCGCCTGGCACAGCACCGAGACCAACGCCTTCGGCCTGCACGAGTTCCACCGCTGGGCCGAGAAGGCCGGTGTCGAGCCCATGATGGCCGTCAACCTCGGCACCCGGGGCGTGGCGGAGGCCCTGGACCTGCTGGAGTACTGCAACCACCCGGGCGGCACCGCCTGGTCCGACCAGCGGATCAAGAACGGTGCCCCCGACCCCTTCGGCATCCGCATGTGGTGCCTGGGCAACGAGATGGACGGCCCCTGGCAGACCGGCCACAAAACCGCCCAGGAGTACGGTCGTATCGCCGCTGAGACCGCCCGAGCCATGCGCATGATCGACCCGAAGCTGGAACTGGTCGCCTGCGGCAGCTCCAGCTCGGCGATGCCGACCTTCGGCGCCTGGGAGGCCACCGTCCTGGAGGAGGCGTACGACCAGGTCGACTACATCTCCTGCCACGCCTACTACGAGGAACTCGACGGCGACCTCGGCAGCTTCCTGGCCTCCGGGGTCGACATGGACCACTTCGTCGAGTCGGTGGTCGCCACCGCCGACCACGCCCGGGCCAAGCTGCGCAGGAAGAAGCGGATCAACCTCTCCTTCGACGAGTGGAACGTCTGGTACAACACCCGCTTCGAAGCGCAGGAGAAGCCCACCGAGTGGGCCGTCGCCCCGCGTGTGATCGAGGACGAGTACAACGTCGCCGACGCCGTCGTCGTCGGCGGGCTGCTGATCAGCCTGCTGCGGCACAGCGACCGGGTCACCGCTGCCTGCCTCGCCCAGCTCGTCAACGTGATCGCCCCCATCCGCAGCGAGGCGGGCGGCCCGAGCTGGCGGCAGACCACCTTCCACCCCTTCGCCCAGGCGGCCAGGCACGCCCGCGGCACGGTCCTGAGGGTGGAGCCGGTCGCGCCGACGTATGAGACGAAACGTTTCGGCGAGGTCTCCGTCGTCGACGCCGTGGCCACACACCTCGCGGAGGCGGACGGCGCCGACGAGCTCACCGTCTTCGCTGTCAACCGGCACCGGAGCGAGAACGTCGAACTCGCCCTCGACCTAAGGGCGTTCCCCGGCTTCACACCGGTGGAGCACTCGGTGCTGAGCGACCCCGACATCCGCGCCGCCAACACCCAGGACGACCCCGACCGGGTCCGCCCGTACACCGCCGACACCGGTTCCGTCACCGACGGCCGCCTCACCGCGAGCCTGCCGCCCGTCTCCTGGAACGTCATCCGACTGCACCGCGCCGGCTGACCCACCCCCTCGGACACCCGCCGTTCCACCCCTCTTCCTCCTTCCCGGGGGTGCGGCGGGCCCCGCACCACCCCCTCTTCCCGGACATCCCTTGGGAGCCGCCCATGTCCACCACCAGGGAAGGCGCCGGATTCAGCGCCCTGCCCAGAAACCAGGCGATCACCCTGCTGCTGGCCCTGCTCGCAGCCGCCGTGGCCCTCGTCCTTCCCACCGCCGGCCAGGCGCACGCGATCTCCCGCGCCTCGCAGACGATGTACACCCCGCCATCGAACGCCCCGTCCCCCGGTTCGCTCTACCCGCGCGCTCTGCGCCTGCAGAACAGCGGATCCTCCAACGGCACCCTGCTCGCCACCTTCGAGCAGTACAGCTCGGGCACCCCCGTTTTCCCGATCTACCGCAGCACCGACAACGGCAACAGCTGGACGCAGATCTCCAGCATCAGCGACACCCACAACGGCTTCGGCAACCGCTACCAGCCGTTCCTTTACGAACTGCCCACGCAGATCGGCAGCTTCCCGGCCGGCACGATCCTCGCGGCCGGCAACTCCATTCCGAACGACCTGTCGTCCACCGAGCTGGACCTGTACGCGAGCACCGACCACGGCGTCAGCTGGACGTACGTCAGCTCCATCGCCAAGGGCGGCGAGGCCGACCCCACCAACGGCAAGACCCCGGTGTGGGAGCCGTTCCTGATGGTGTCCGGCTCGAAGCTGATCGTGTACTACTCCGACCAGCGTGACCCCGACTACGGCCAGAAGATCGTCCACCAGGTCTCCACGGACGGCGTGAACTGGGGCTCCGTGGTCGATGACGTGGCCACCTCGACGTACGGAGACCGGCCGGGCATGCCCGTGATCGCCAAGCTGCCCAACGGCAACTATGTGATGACGTACGAGTTCTGGGGCGCTCCCGAGGGCGGCTTCGCCGTCTACTACAAGATCTCCTCCAACCCGGAGGCGTTCGGCTCCGCCACCGCCATCCCGCTCAAGGCGACCGACGGCACCCAGCCCAAGAGCTCCCCGTACATCACCTGGCTGCCCACCGGCGGCGCCAACGGCACCCTGGTGGTCAGCGCCAACAGCAGCGACGACCTGTTCCTCAACACCCAGAACGGCGCCGCGAACACCTGGACGCGCATCGCCTCCACCGTCCCCGGCGGCTACAGCCGCGGCCTGCTCCCGCTGGCCGACGGCCACAGCCTGCTGGTCCTCAGCGGCGGCCACCTGACCAGCACCGGCCTCAACCCGATCACCTACGGCACGATCGACCTGGGCGGCGGCATCTCCGACGGTGCCACCTACACCATGTCCAACGCCAACAGCCACCTGATGCTGGCCATCGCGGGCGGCTCGACGACCAACGGCGTCAACGCCACCCAGCAGAACGCCGACAACGCCACCGACCAGCAGTGGAAGTTCGTCCAGCAGACGTCGGGCTACTTCAAGATCTTCAACGTGGCCAGCGGCAAGGTCCTGGGCGTGCAGAACCAGTCCACCGCCAACGGTGCCAAGGTCCTGCAGTGGGACGACAACGGCACCCTCGACCACGAGTGGGCGATCGCCCCGAACCCGGCGGGCGGTTTCACCGCCACCAACCGGATCAGCAGCAGGTACCTGGAGATCCCGGGCGCCTCCACCACCGTCGGCACCGCCGCCGGGCAGTGGTCCGACACCGGCTGCGCCTGCCAGCGCTGGAACCTCACCCAGACCGCCCTGCCCACCCTGTCCACCGGCCAGTACCGGCTGGTCAACAAGAACAGCGGCAAGTTCCTGGAGATCCCCGGCGCCTCCACCACGGCGGGCAGGCAGGCGGGCCAGTGGGTGAACACCGCCAACAACTGCCAGCTGTGGACGTTCCCGTCGCAGAGCGGCGGGGCGTGGACCGTGAAGAACGTCAACAGCGGTCTGTTCCTCGACAACAGCGGCTCGACGTCGTCAGGAGCAGCCGTCGTCCAGAGCGCGTCGTCGGGCGCGAGCTCCCAGAAGTGGACGCTCACCGATGCGGGAGGCGGCTACTACAAGCTCGTCAACTCCGCCAGCGGCCTGGTGGCGGACGTCGCATCCGCCTCCACCGCCAACGGCGCGCTGATCGTCCAGTCGGCGGACAACGGCGCCGATGACGAACTGTGGCAGGTCGTGCGGGTCAACTGACCCGCCAGGGGGCCCGGCCCCGGCCTGGCCCCCAAACACTCGGACCACCACGGCACGGCCGGACAGGGTTCCGAGGTCGACGCCTACGACACAGCGTTCTTCAGACACGGGCGAAACGCGTACACACAACGATTTCGGCCCTGCCACACGCGCGGCAGGGCCGGAACCCGAGATCTTCACGAGCCTTCTAGTCGAAGGTGATGGTGTCGCTGAGGGCGATCTTGCCCTCGCCCGACTTGTTCCACGCCGCGACCATCACGATGTAGTCACCCGCCGGCATCCTCGGGAAGCCGGCGATGGTCGCGGTCCCGGAGACGCTGAAGCTCTTGACGATGCCGATCGCCGCGTTCTTGCTCCACAGGTAGACGGCGTATGCGGTGATCCCGTCGCTGTGGTCCCCGGTGGGCGGGTCCCACTGCACGACGCCACCGCCGGGACCTGCCCCGGCGTCCACGTTCCTCGGATAATCGGGCGTGGTCGGCCGGGCGGTGCCACCGGTGATGCCCGACCAGGCCGACTTGACGGTGTCCCCGGAGGCCGCGCGGACGCGGAGTTCGTACCGGTGGCCCGCGAAGATCTGGCCGTAGTACTGGCGGCTCATGTCCCACCGGTTGGCCACGGGGAAGGCCCACCGCCACTCCCCGTCCGGGTCCGCGGTGATGTCGCGCCACTGCACCTGATAGCCGTGCACGCCGAACACCTTGTCCCAGGTGAGGGTGACGCCCTGCCGGGTGCCGTCGAACTTCACATTCTTCGGGGTGCCGACGACCCGCTCGGCCACCTCGACCGGGTCGGCCGGCAGAGCGGTGCCGACACCGAACTCGTCGTGCAGTGTGGTGGCGAAGGCGCGCGCGATGCGGTACTCCCCGAGGTTGTTGGGGTGCAGCCCGTCGTAGGTGGTGTCGCAGGAGGTGGCGGAGGGGTCACAGCCCATCGCTTTGTCGATATCAGCGATGGCCACCGGAGAAGCAGGGGTGCTCCACTCCTTCACCCGCTCGCTGAGCGCGGCGTTGTAGGCACGGGTCCGCTTCCCGAGTTCCGGGTTGGCGCTGCCCAGGGTGGTGCGCTGAGGGACGTTGGCGAGCACGAGATGGACGTCGGGGTTGGCCTTACGGGCATTGTCGATGAATTGCTTCATCCTCTCGGTCAGGTCGGCACCCGCGCCGAGCCAGCCGATGTCATTGAAGCCCAGCTCGACCAGAAGCACATCCGGGAGCTGCCCTCGGGCCTTCATGTCCTCCATGACCGGTTTGATGGTCGGGACGTTCTGCTCCAGCCGACGGCCCCACATCGCGTAGTGCCCCGTACCGCTGTTCAGGAAGGCGGCCTCCACCCCCCGGGCATACTCACCCCGGGGGGTGCTGGGGCCCGTCCCCGAGGGCGGCTCGTCCTCCAGCGGCGGGGGCGGCTTGGGCGCCTCGGGCTTGTCCGGTGCCACGGTGCCGTTCAGCGGCCCGACGAACTGCGCGCCCCAGTCCTGGTCCCGGGACCACTGCCACAGGCGGTAGCGCCAGGTGTAGTCGCCCTCGAAGCCGTTGCTGATCGAGTCGCCGACCACCATGACCGTGCTCAGCGCGCTCACCGGCGGCGGACCCCACTCGGCGATGCCGTCCGGCAGCAGTGAGGCGATCTCCTCCGCCCGCTCGGCGACCCAGTTGGCGGCGGTCCGCGCCCAGGAGATCGCCACGTTGCGCAGCGCGGTCTTGTAGGCGTTCAGCAGACCGGGGACCGCCTTCTCGATCCACGCCAGCATCCGGGCCTGGGCGTGCGACCAGAACGCCTTCTTCAGTGCGTCCAGGAAGGTCTTCGTATACGCCTTGGAGCTCCCGAGTTCATGGTTGAAGACCTGGGTGAGCAGACCCCGGATCAGATTTCCGGTGAAGCTGCCGAGCGTGGGGCAGGCGATGGCCAGCTCCGGGAAGAACATCAGGCAGTAGCCGGTGGTCTGGTAGGTCACCAGATAGCCCATGCCCCAGGCGAAGAAGTACTGCTTCCAGCTCTCGGCGGTCTGCACCTCCGAGGCCGGGACGGTGAGGGAGAGGCTGGTGTCGCCCTCGATCCGCACCGTGCCGTCGAAGTCCAGCCGCTCCGCCTTAGGGTCATCGGAGATGCCCACCGGGTACTTCTCCAACTGGTCCCGGATCGTGTCGCTGAGGAGAGGGTTGCGCTCCGCGTCCTCATCGATCCGCCGCTGCACCCCCTTCCGGTCGAAGCCGACCCCCGCGTCGAGTTCGAGCCGGAGGTCCCCGTCCGCCTCGGTCACCATCGAGGCCCCGGGCGCACCGGAAGCGTTCAGCGCCAGAAGCCCGGGCTGTCCTGCCTGTTTCGACGCCACCGCCCGCGCTTCGCTGAGCCCGGCGGCCGGCCCGGCCACCCCGCCGACCAGTAGCGCCAGCGCGGTCGCGAACAACACGAGCGCATCCGCCCCGAAGCCCCGCGTCCCGCTCGGGCGCAGTCCCTTTCTCCGTAATCGTCGCCGCATGCCGTCGTCTGCTCCGTCCGGTTCACCACCCGCCGAGTACGGGTGTGCGCGCGGCCTGAAGACCCTTCCCCGGCCCCGCGCACCCCAAGACCCGGAAGGCGGCGGGAAGGTTGCGCACCCGGGCGGCGAAAGATCTTTCAGTCGGGAGGAGCCGCGCCTGTCGGCTCTGGTTGTACGCGGGGGCTGGTTGCGCCGCTGGAGCGGAAGAACGGCTGGACATTGGCGGAGGAGGCCGGGCATGCGGGCCCGGACCGGACCAGCGGGCCGAGACGTTCAGCCTCGGCCCGATCGGTGACGGGCGTGACGCCCGGTTCGGTTCCTCCGGCTCCCACGGTGAACCCCGCTCCGTGCCCCGGACCCGGGTCGGCACGACGCTGTTCCTGGCCACGGTGCTCGCCAAGGGGTCCCGACAGGCCCGTCCTCCGTTCGTCGCCTGGCGTCAGATCATGGCGAAAGCCTGGCGGTACTCGCTCGGTGTGGTCCCCGTGGTGCGACGGAAGTGCTGTCGGAAGTTCGCCGGGGTGCCGAGGCCGCAGACCTGACTGATGTGGCTGATGGTGGCGTCGGTGGTTTCGAGGAGTTCGCGGGCCCGGTCGACGCGGGCCGTGTTGAGCCACTTGATAGGGGTGGTGCCGGTCTCGGCCGCGAAGCTGCGCACGAAGGTCCGGGTGGATTGCCGGGCGTGTGCGGCCAGGTCGGCGACCGTCAGTGGCTGGTCAAGGCGGGACAGCGCCCATTCCAGAGTCGGGCCGAGGCCGGTCCGGCTCGGCGGTGCCGGCGGCCTTTTGATGAACTGCGCCTGTCCGCCTTCCCGATGCGGCGCGGCGACGATCTCTCGTGCCACCGCGTTCGCGACGGCCGTCCCGTGGTCGCGGCGCAGGAGGTGCAGGCACAGGTCGATGCCGCTGGCCACGCCTGCGGAGGTGAGGACGTCTCCGGCGTCGACGTAGAGCGCGTCGGGGTCGACCTCGACCTGCGGATGGAGGCGGGCGAGCTCGTCGGCGTAACGCCAGTGTGTCGTCGCGCGTCTCCCGTCGAGCAACCCCGCGGCGGCGAGTGCGAACGCTCCTGTGCAGATCGAGGCGGTGCGGGCGCCGTTGCGGTGTGCCTGGCGCAGTGCCGCCACCGCGTCGTCCCGTGAGCCGTCGAGGTACCCGCGGAAGGCGGGCACGATCACGGTGTCCGCGTCGCGGACCGCGTCGAGACCGTGCGTGGCGAGCAGGGGCCACCCCTTGTCGGTTTCGACGGGACCCGGGGCGCGGCCGCAGAGCATCACCTCGTAAGGCAGTGCCGGCAGACCGAGGATGTGGAACGGCATGCCGACCTCCATCGGCAGTACTCCGTCGAGTGCAAGCACCGCGACGCGATGCCGCCGGGCAGGGCGTTGTGATGTCAGCGAAACGGCCACGGCAGAAATCTATCGGCAGTCGCGTCTCATGCCACTTGTGGGTGTGACGGCGGCCCCGGAACGATCAAGTGATCCGGGTCCGACCCCGTGTCGAACCATCCCGTTCGCTCTCCAGGAGACGCCAGAACCATGACCGACGTACTGCCCTATCGAGTCACCGTGCTGTTCTTCGAGGACGTCGAGCCGTTGGACGCCGTCGGCCCCTGGGAGACCTTCCGGCTCTGGCAGGAGTTGACCGAACGGGACGTGGTCGTCCGTAGCGCGAGCATCGACGGCGCACCGGTGCGGTGCGGCCTGGGGCTGACGGTCACGCCCGACGGCGCCGTCGACGACGGGCCGAGGCCGGACCTCCTCGTTCACCCCGGCGGTGCCGGGACCGATCTCCTCCAGACCGACCGGACGCACCTGTCACGCCTGCGGGCTCTCGCGGACGAAGGCACGCTCATGGCGTCCGTCTGCAACGGCGCGCTGGTCCTCGCGGCGGCGGGACTTCTCACGGGGCTCAGCGCGACCTCCCACTGGAGCGTTCTCGACGACCTCGCGTCGCGGTATCCGGACGTCGATGTGCTCACCGGGCAGCGTTGGGTCGATGCTGGGCACATCGTGACCAGCGCGGGCGTGTCCGCCGGGATCGACATGTCGCTTCACCTCGTCGAACGTCTCGAAGGCGCGGAGATGGCCCGGCAGGTGGCTCACGTGATGGAGTATCCGTGGCCGCATGAGACCCCCTGACCGTGTACTCGGCGAAGTGCTCAGGCAGGTACTGAGGAACGGACTCTGCCTCAGGTTCTGAGGACGGTCCGGGTTCGAGGAAGGCCGAGTTCCGCACGGCCTCACCCGGCTCGCTCGACCAGCTGACCCACCGCGGAGGTTCGCCCCCCCCCGTGCGTGACTGTCGTGAAGCGACGGACGCGCTCGGCTGTGGTGCCGTTCGGAGCGGGAGGCCGGGACTGCCCCGGGGCGCCCGCCAAACGATCCCCAACTGCCGGGAACTCACGGCTACTTCGCCTCGACTACTGCAACAGAGAACCCTTCAGCCCATGAGCACATTCCTTGCGCAAGGAGCCCGCATGTCGATGAAACGGCCGGTCGCCACCGTCCTGGCCGCAGCCCTGTGCCTCCTCACGGCGGCATGCGGCTCCTCGTCCGACGGCAAGGCGAGCGACACCACGACCGAGGCTGCGGCCTCGAGGACCGGCTACCCGGTGACCCTCGACAACTGCGGCGAGAAGCAGACCTTCGAGAAGGCCCCCAGCCGGGTCGTCGTCATGAACGGCGCCTCCGTGGCCGAGGTCTCCACGCTCCTCGCCCTCGGCCTCCAGGACAGGATCGTCGCCAACCGGCAGAACTACGGCATGTCCGAGGTCCCGGGCCGGGCCGCCGCCATCAAGAAGCTGCCCACGGGGGATGTCAAGGTCAACGAGGCGTACGACATTCCCCGCGAGGCCATGCTCGGTCTGCGCCCCGATCTCGTCCTGTCCGTCACCACGTACGGCTTCGACCAGAAGAACGGCTTCGCCACCCGCGAGCAGCTGAAGCAGGTGGGAGCGGGCAGCTACGTCTCCCCGCAGGGCTGCGACGACAACCCTTCCAGGATGACCGTCGCCGACAGCCACCAGCTGCTGCGCGACATGGGCAAGATCTTCAACGTCAGTGACAAGGCCGAGGAGTTGATCGCCTCCTCCGAGAAGAGCATCGCGGCGGTCTCCGAGAAGGTCACGGGAAAGAAGAAGCCGAAGGTCATGGTGCTCTTCTCCAACATGGCCATGGGCGGCAACGACTTCAGCTCGGTCTTCGCCCACGGGATCGTCAACGACATCCTCGCCAAGGCCGGCGCTTCCAACGCCTTCGAGGACGCCGCCGAGACCACCTTCGCCGACCTGAGCAAGGAGAAGGTGGCGGCCACCGACGTCGACGCCCTCGTCGTCATCAGCTACAACGATCCCGACCCGGCGGCCTACGCCCAGAAACTGTTCAAGGAGTTCCCCCAGTGGCCCGCCGCCAGGAACAACACGTACGTGACGCTGTCCGACTCGATGTACCTCGGCCCCAGCAACGACCGGGCCGTGGAGAAAATCGCGAAAATGCTGCACCCCGACGCGCTCTGAGCCGGATCAAGGTTCCGCTGGCGTTCACGCTCCTGCCGATCGCGCTGGCCGCCACGATGATCGTGGCGATCAGTGTCGGCGCTGTCGACGTCCCCGTCGGGGAGGTGTGGGGGATCGTCCTCCACCATGTCACCGGCGCGGGAACGGCGCCCTCCGACCCCGCACTCGACCAGATCGTCTGGAACTTCCGCACCCCCCGGGTGGTCCTGGCGGCCGTGGTCGGCGCGGGCCTGGCGGTGTCCGGGGCGGTGCTTCAGACGGTGGTGTCCAACCCGCTGGCCGACCCCATCGTGCTGGGCTTCTCCTACGGCGCCACGCTCGGCGCGGTCCTCGTCATCACCCTGGGCGGCGGCGCCGCGCTCGCCGGGCTCGGGGTGTCGGCGGCGGCCTTCCTCGGCGCGGTGGCCGCCGGCGCGCTGGTCTTCGCCCTCGGACAGCGCCGGGGACGGATGGCCCCGACCAGGCTGGTGCTCGCGGGCGTCGCCGTGGGATACGTCTTCCTCTCCGCGACCAGCTACGTCCAGCTCCAGGCGACCCCCACCGAGCTACGGACGGTGATGTTCTGGATGCTGGGCAGCGTCTCGGGCGCCCAGTGGGACCAACTGCCCACCGTCACCGTGGTCGTTCTCGCCACGACCACCCTGATGTCCCTGTTCGGCCGCCGCCTCAACGTGCTCCTGGCCGGCGACGAGTCCGCCACAGCGCTCGGCGTCGACGTCAACCGGCTGCGCGCCCTCCTGCTGGTCCTCAGCGCGCTGCTGACCGGCACGGTCATCGCGGTCGCGGGCAGCATCGGCTTCGTCGGCCTGATGATCCCGCACCTGGTGCGGCTGACCATCGGAGCCGACCACCGCCGACTGCTGCCCCTGACGGCGCTGCTGGGCGCCGTCTACCTGGTCCTCGTCGACCTGCTCTCCCGCACCCTCGACCGCCCGAACGAACTGCCCCTGGGCATCCTCACCGCCCTGCTCGGCGCTCCCTTCTTCCTGTGGCTGCTGCGCCACAACAAGGGGCTGGACTGAAGCATGAACCTCACCATCGACCGGCTCCACGTCACCCTGGACCGCAACCCGATCCTCAGGGACGTGAGCCTTGAGGCCCGCAAAGGCGACATCGTCGGCCTCGTCGGCCCCAACGGCAGCGGCAAATCGACCTTGCTGCGGACCGTCTACCGCTCACTGCGCCCCGTGGACGGGGCTGTCCGGGTGGGCGAGGACGACGTGTGGCAGTTGTCCCCCCGCGCTGCGGCCCGCCGAACGGCGGCCGTACTCCAGGATGCGGGCGGCGACACCACCGGTCTGACGGTCAGCGAGATCGTGGCCCTCGGCCGCGCCCCCCACCACAGCCTGCTCGGCCGCGACGGACCCGAGGACCACGAAGCCGTCTCCGACGCCATCGACCGCTGCGGCGTACGGTCATTCGCGGACCGCGACTACGCGTCCC
Source organism: Streptomyces sp. NPDC101166 (assembly GCF_044768125.1). Lineage (NCBI taxonomy): Bacteria > Bacillati > Actinomycetota > Actinomycetes > Kitasatosporales > Streptomycetaceae > Streptomyces > Streptomyces sp. NPDC101166. The sequence goes on along the minus strand of NZ_JBIWPF010000001.1, from coordinate 708,955 downwards.
TGTCCGGCGGTGAACGCCAACGCGTCCTGCTGGCCCGGGCATTGGCCCAAAACCCACGGCTTCTCGTGCTGGACGAGCTCACCAACCATCTCGACATCCGGGCCCGGTTCGAGCTCCTGGACCTGATCCGGGCCACCGGTGTCACCACCCTCGCCGTCCTGCACGACCTCGACCTCGCCGCCCGCCTCTGCGACCTCGTCGTCGTCCTGAGCGAAGGAGCCGTGGCGGCGGCGGGACCCGTACTGGAGGTGCTCACCCCGGATCTCCTCGCCGACGTCTTCGGCGTCAACGCGAGCACCGAACGGCACGCCGACGGTGTCATCCGCATCACCTACGCGGCCCAACCTCTGGCGCATGGTGGGAGCCCGGAAGACGACGCCGCCCGCCACGCCGAAACCGCCGACCTCTGAAGCCACCCGATGCAGGGCCACCGTCGCGGAGGTGCCGCGGTCATCCCGGCGGCCCCGCCACGGCGGCGAGACAGCCGAGGCCACGGGGCAGGCCGGCGCTGTGGTCGGGCGGTCCAGTGCGCCGGCCTTGGCCTGGACGACGAGGTCGGCGAACTGCGGACACCCGCAGTCGCAGTTCGTCGCTCCGCCGTGCGGATGCGCTGCGGCACCTCATGGATACCCGGCGCTCGACCCGTGTGAAGCGAGCCGACAGCCAGGGCAGCACATCACGCACGTCGGAGGGAACTCAACCGAGTCCGCGATGGGCGGCCCACAACGTTCCGGCGCGGCCGGCCGCCTCGGCGACCAGAGCCGCCAGTTCTGGTTCGTCGGGGACCGGGAACGAGACATATGTGCCCCGACCACCGCCCACTGGTCGGCCATAGGCTTTCGCGGCGAGGTGACCGTCCGGGAGAAGTCGGATGTTGAGTGTGGTCAGTTGGAACTCCTCACCACGTCGAGTGTCCGTCCAGCGGAGCGCCTGCGGGATCGTGACGTTGATCGCCAGAGCACTCACTTCCAGGTCGCTGCTCATCGACGGATGATCTCACGCACGTCGCCCAGGCGGCGGGCGAAGCAGGCAGTGGAGCGTGCTGATCACGGCTTGAGCCAGAGCCGGGTCGAGACCACCGGTGACGGTGCCGTGGAAGACGATTAGGCTGCGGGCTGCTCGGAGTGATCGCCGCTCCCTCATCGAACTGGACGCAGATGCCCACCGCCGGCCCGCCCCCCGTAACCGACCGCCTGGACCCGCAGGAGATGGTCGTACTCCACCGTGTCTTCCGCCGCGAGATACCGCTCCTGGCCGGCCTGGTCGAAGCCGCCGCTCCCGGCGACAGGCAACGCACCTCCACACTCGCCGACCACCTGGACCTGGTCCTCGGCGCCCTGGCTGAACACCACGAGGGCGAGGACGACCTGTTGTGGCCCAAACTGCGCGAGCGTGCCGTCCCAGGCGCCGATGTCATCGCCCGCATGGCTGAGCAGCACGAAGCCATCGCCGGCGCGCTCAACGCGGTCACGGACCTGTCGCACCAATGGCGCATGCGGCCCGACCGCGACACTGCCCTCCGCCTCGCCGAGTCCCTGCGCGCGCTGGACCGGCACACCACGGTCCACATGGACGACGAAGAGGAACACCTCCTGCCCTTGATGGCCGACCACATCACGCCCCGTGAATGGTCACAGGTCGGCGAACGCGGGCGCCGTAGCGTTCCCAAGTCAAAGCTCCTGATCTTCCTCGGCGCGATCCTCGAAGACGCGACGGCGCGGGAACGCCACCTGTTCCTCTCGCAGATGCCCGCCCCTGCCCGCCTGCTCTGGCGTACCATCGGCACCCGCCTCTACGACCGCACCACCACCCGCGTCCGCCGAAGCAGCGACCACGCCCCGGTGAAACGGACCTGACAGGTCGTCCGGTCGAGCACGGTGCAGGGGTCCGTCGGTGTGCCGCAGAGCGCGGAGTCGGCGTCGTGGGTGCCGTCGCCGGCGGGTTCGGGTGACCGCATGTGCCGTCGTCGAGGCGACGGGCCCCGGGCCGGCCGACGGTCGCGACCTCGCGCAGGATGCCGGTCTCGTCGGCGGTGCCGACCGGAAGATCTGACCGGCGGGTGGCGGCGGTGCCAGGTCCGCACGAACTCTTCGCCCGGCGTGGGCGGACCGGCAGGATGTGCGGCGGTGCGTCGCTGGACGGGCGAGCCGTCGCACCGCGGAACGCAGGCGATCTTCGTGGCAGCGCCCCTCGCGCCCGGGGTCTCGCTGCCCACCTGACCGTCAGTGGGACTCGGATGTGGGTCTCGCGGCGGGGCCTGGGGCTGCCAAGACCTCGCTGGGTGTGCCGATGTCGTGTCCGCAGGCGCAGGTCACCGCCGTCCGGACCGGGCTGCCGCAGTCGCGGTGGAGCAAGGAGAGCGTGGAGGCGCCGTCCGGGACGATCCAGTGCTCGGCCCAGTTGTGCAGAGCGATCAGGATGGGCAGCAGGGCGCGGCCCTTGTCCGTGAGGCGGTACTCGTCGCGTCCGCGCGCACCGGGAGCCCGATAGCGGGTCTTCTCCAGAATGCCGTCGGCGACGAGGTCCCTCAGGCGGGCGGACAGCACGCTCGGGCTGATGCCGCAGTGGCGCTCGAAGTCGTCGAAGCGGCGGGTGCCGTAGTAGGCCTCCCTGATGATCACGCCGGTGGTCCGAGGGCTGAGGGACCGTAGGGCGAGATTGATCGAGTCGGGTTCGATGTCCCACGCGTCCCGCTGCCACCGCTGGGGGTGGCCCTCAGTCACTGCTTCGGCTTCGTCGCTCACGTGTCCCTCTCCGGTGTGTTGCTCAAGTCTATCCGCCCTCCTATGCTGACTTCGGTTTTCCGAAGTTAGACGGAAGGGGCACCACGTGAACATCGGTGAGAGCTACCACCGCAGCACCGTCAGCCAGGCATGGGACGCGATCGTCATCGGATCGGGGATCGGCGGCCTGACCACAGCCGCCTTCCTGGCCCGGACCGGACGGCGGGTGCTCGTACTGGAGAAGCACTCGACCGCGGGCGGCGCCACCCAGACGTTCCGGCGCGCCGGATACGAATGGGACGCCGGACTCCACTACATGGGCGACGTCCACCGGCCCACCAGCGGCCTGCGCCGGATCTTCGACCACATCAGCGGCGGCAAGCTGGAGTGGGCTCCCATGCCGGACGTGTACAACCGGGTCTTCATCGGGGACCGGGAGTACGAGTACCGGTCCGGCGCGCAGCGGTTCATGGACCGGATGAAGGAGTACTTCCCCGGCGAGTCCCAGGCCATCGACCAGTACGTCGACCTGGTCCATGCCGCGAACCGTGCGGCTCGCCCCTACCTCGCCCACCGCAGCCTGCCGCACTCCGTCGCGGACACCCTCTACGACGACATGGCCGCCCCCTTCCGCTCGTACGCGGACCGGACGGTCACCGAGGTCCTCACCGAGCTCACCGACGACGCGGAGCTTCGCGCGGTGCTCACCGGCCACTACGGCGACTACTCCCTCGCCCCCGGCCGCGCCTCGTTCGGCATGCACGCCATGCTCATCCGCCACTACATCGACGGCGCGAACTTCCCCGTCGGAGGCTCCGCACGACTCGCGGAGACCGCCACGGACGTGATCACCGCAGCCGGAGGAAGGGTCCTGATCTCCGCGCAGGTCGACAAGGTCACGCTGGACGACAAGGGCTCGGCCAGCGGCGTCCTCATGACGGACGGAAAGAGTTTCCGAGCGCCGCTGGTCATCAGCGACGCCGGTGCGCTCAACACCCTGACCCGGCTACTGCCCGACCAGACTCCCGAAGCCGCCCGGCTCACCGACTCCCTGCGTGCCGTGGGCCCTTCACAGACGTACGTCATGCTCAACATCGGCATCCGGGAATCCGGCGACCGACTCGACCTGGATCCGGCCAACATCTGGGCCCACGCCGGACCCGACATCGACGGCGACATCGCCGCGTTCGAGGCCGACCCCGAACACCGCACCATGCCGACGTACTTCATCACCTTCCCGTCGGTGAAGGACCCGTCGTGGGAAAGCCGCTACCCGGGACGCACCACCATCGACATCGCGGGACTCACCACCTGGTCGCTGTTCGAACCGTACGCGGACAGCGCCTGGATGCGCCGGGGCGCCGACTACGAGCGCCTCAAGGAGAGGCTGACCGAGGAACTCTTGGATCAGGTCTTCCGCTTCTGCCCCCAGTTGGAGGGCCGCATCGACCACACCGAGCTGGCCACGCCGCTCAGCTTCAACCACTTCCTCGGCAGGGAAAAGGGCGACTTCATGTCCCTCGCCCACACCCCGCAACGATTCGCCCTGCGTGACCTCGGCGCCCACACCCACGTCCCCGGCCTCCTCCTCACCGGCCAGGACGTGGCGTCGGCCGGCGTCAGCGGCGCCATCATGGGCGGCGCCGTCGCCGCCTCCGCGGCCCTGGAGCGCGACGTCCTGCAAGACATCGCGACCGCATGAACGGCGGCGGCGACACAGCGAACGCGGCGTACGCACGTGACCGGACCGGATCTCGGCCGTCGAAGGTCCTGCCCCGGGCTCCGGCCTCGTTCCGCACGGCCGGGCGCCGCCGGCAATCGTGCAGCCGAAGCCCGGCTCCCGAGGCGGGTCCCCGCACGGGATGCCGGGGTGTTGCCGGCTGTGGGCCCAGGGCCCGCCATGCCGGAGCCCACCCGCGCACGGTCACAAGTTCCGCCGGACAGGGCCTAACCCTCGGGACCGATCACGTAGTGGGACGGTGCCAGAGTGCGCAGTACGTCGAACTCGTTGCCCTCGGGGTCGGCCATGACCACCCAGCTCCGGCCGGGGTCCTGGCCCACGTCCACCTTGGCGGCGCCGAGGCCGAGCAGCCTGGTCACCTCGTCGTCGGTACTGCCGTCGATCGGGCTGACGTCCAGGTGGAGCCGGTTCTTCACGGTCTTGCCCTCGGGCACCCTGATGAAGAGCAGGGTCGGCGGCATCTGGCGGGCCCGGACCTCCTCGACGGTCGGCTCCCAGGAACCGATCTCGACCTTGTCCTCGCTCCGGTCGATCACCTTGAAGCCCAGGACCGCGCACCAGAAGGCCGCGAGCCGCTCCGGATCGTGGCAGTCGACAACCAACTCGGTGAATCTACTGGTCATTTACTCCCCCAGACAATGCGGACGGGGGCTCAGCCTATGGGTGTGCGCCACCCCCCGGTCCGCGATCGCTACGACCACCGTCCCGCGCCGCCCCGGGGGGTCAGCGCAGGTAGGCGGCCAGGGGCAGGTTCTGTTCCCGGATGCTCTGGAGCAGCAGAGTGCCGATCCGCATCGCGCCGTACTGCGAGAAGTGGGTGTTGTCGGTGACGCCGTCGACGGAGGAGCGGAGGAAGAGCTGTGCGGAGGTGGACGGGCCGAGGGATTCGACCAGCGCCTTGCTCTTGGCCGTCAGGTCGATCACCGGCACTCTCTGCGCCGCCCCGACCGAGCGCATCTCGGCGGGCAGGTTCACCCCGACACCGTTGACGTGCAACGCCGTCGACGTGAGTCGGTCGCCCTCGAAGAGCCGGCGGACCGGCGGGGTCACCAGGATGGGGACGCCACCCTTGGCGCGCACCCGCGTGATCATGGTGGTGAGGTTGTTCCGGTAGTCGGACGCGGTGGTCTGCTTGTCGTTGTGACCGAGCTGGATGAGCACCGGATCATTCGCCCTGACCTTCGGAAGCAGCGCTGGGAAGAGTGCCGGGTTGTTCAGGAAGCTTCCTGAACTCTCGCCCGAGTCGGCGTAGTTGGCGATGGCCGCGCCGGGACGCACCGCAGTCGTGATCATCTGGCCCCAGCCGGTGTAGGGGGCGGCCGGCTGGTCGCAGACGGTCGAGTCGCCGGCCAGGTAGACGACCGGCGGCTGGACCGCCGCCTTCACCGACACGGCCGAGACCTGGGGCGCGGAACCCGTGAACCGGATGTCCAGACCGGGATTTCCGTCGCCGCCCTGACCGGTCGGCTGCCCCTCCGGCCGGCGCACGTTCACCGTGAACGAGTACGTGGCCACGGCGCCTGCCGCCGTCCTCGTCGCCGGAAGCATCAGACGCCGTGCCTCCACCCACATCTCGGTCTGCCCGGCGGCTGCGCCGCCGACGGAGACCGTCACGTCGTAGTTGCCGGGGGAGACCGGGTAACGGCAGGTGATCGGTGAGGCGCCTGAACAGCCGGTCGGCAGAGCCTGCGGCGCGGTGGCGTCGGCGTGCGCCGCACCTGCGCCGGCCGCTGCCGCGAGGGTCAGAAGGCCCGCTGACGCGAGCCGGGCGACATGCCCGGCCCGGGGCCGTGATGCCTTGCGCAGATCAATCATGGATCGTCCTTTACGACGCGGAGGTGCGGGTCGAGGCGACGAGCCGTCGCTCAGGCCTGGGTGAAGCCGTTCATGATGACGGTGGGCCGCCTGGTGGACGAGTCCCAGGCGCCCATGTTGTAGCCGGTGAACGGGGACATGCCCTCCGGCTCCCAGTAGAAGACGCCCTGCCCTCCGTTGGCCTTCAGCGCCTTGATGTAGGCGACCAGCGAAGCCTGCGTGGCGGAGGCCCTGTCCACTCGTCCGCCGAACTCGCTCTGGAGGAACGGCTTTCCGTAGGCGGCCGAGATCTTCTGCATGTTCGCCACGATCCCGGGGGCCAGGTCGGCGCTGCCGTAGGAGGAGAACACCGACATGTCCCACTTGCCACCGGCTGCCGCGTAGCGGCTGAAGAACGTCGTCATCACGTCGTACTTCTGCGGCTGGGCCAGGTGGATGCACACCGTCGAGTTCGGCGACACCGCCTTGACCTGGGTGTACGCCGCGTTGAGCAGTCCGGTCATCTGGGCCGGGTTGGAGACGCTGCCGACGGGGCGGCAGATGCCGCTGTTGATCTCGTTGCCGATCTGCACCCAGGCGGGCAGCACGTCGTTGCTCTTCATGACGGTCATCGTCTGGTTCACGTAGGTGCTCATCGCCGTGAGCATCTGGCTGTAGCCCATGTTCTTCCAGGCCGCGGGCGGGTTCTGCACGCCCACGGAGTTCCAGGTGTCGCCGAACATGTAGTCGAGCATGATCGACATGCCGGCAGCCTTGATCCGCTTGGCGAAGGCGGCGACCTCGTTGATGCTGCAGTGGCCGTTGGCCGGGTCGCTGGAGGGGTTGACGAACGTGCGCAGCCGCACGGCGGTGATGCCGTATCCCTTGAGGATGGTCAGCAGGTCCTGCGTCTGCCCGCCGGCGTTCTTCCAGGAGTATCCGCGCGCCTCCATCTGCGGTGCCCAGCTGATGTCGACGCCCTTGACGAAACCGGCCGCGGCCTCGGCCGGCGTCTCGAGTTCCGCGAACGCGGCGGCGGTGGCGATCGCCCCGGCGGTGGCGGTGGTGGCCTTGAGCAGGGTCCTGCGGCTGAGCCGCCCTGAACCGGGCGTGTGGGTCGGGGACATGGTCGCTCCTCCCTGTCCGTCGACCGCGGGACGGGCTCCGCGGCCGACGGACAGACGCTTGTGGGGATGGGCTTGCCGAGGGCTGGTGCAGGTGAGCGGGGCGGGCGGCAGTGTGCCGCCGGCCGTGGAACCGGATGCCGTGGAACCGGATGCCGTGGAACCGGATGCCGTGGAACCGGACGCCGTGAAGTCGGGCGCCTGCAGCGGGCCGTCGGCCCAAGGCGTCGTGCACGGTGCGCAGCGTCAGCCCGACGGCAGGAGCGGGCACGTGCTGCGGTACTGGGAGATGCCGGTGGGGTCGGCCGGCGCGGGGCACAGGAACTTGGTGTACCTGGTGTCGCTGTCCACGAACGTCTTCAGCCAGGGGACCAGGATCCGCATTTCAAGGGTGTTGGCCTTGGTGGGGAAGAGGTGGTTCGCCCCGGTGAGCTGCAGGTACACGCTCTTCGTCGCCGTCGGAAGGGTGGCGTGCAGGCCGTCGAGGTAGGACGGGGTGACGGTGGTGTCCCGGGCGCCGCCCATGATCATGGTCGGGACCCGGTCGGCGGCCAGGTTTCCGGACGGCTTGAACGGCGCCAGGCCGACGGCGGTCTTCAGGGAAGGTCGCCGCTCGGCCGCGACCAGAGCCCCTCCGCCGCCCATGGAATGCCCCACCACCGACAGCCGGGCGCGGTCCACGCGGTCGCGCACGGGGCTCTTCTCGGTGAGGTAGTCCAACGCGGCCAGCAACTGCGCTCCCCGGGCCGTGTCGAAGTCGGTTCGGCTGTTGGTCTCGACGCCGATCACGACAAACCCGAACGAGGCCAGCCACGGCCCCATCCACGCCTCCTCGTCGGCGAACCTGGCCGTGTATCCGGGCACGATCGCGACCGCGCCCCACGTTCCCTGCCTGGTGTCGGTCGGGTAGTAGATCGTCCCGCCGTTGAAACCGCTGCCCGGCGGCACACTCGTCTGAGCGGTGGCGAACGTACCCCGAGTGGCCGCGACACTGGCCAGGGTGGGGTCAGGGCCCCGCTGGTAGGGGTTTGCGGCCGCCGACGCCGGGACCGTCGCCGCAACGGCCGCCAACATCACCAGGATCACCGCGAACACGGCGACGACATGTCGCACCGGCGCATCCCACGGGCCCCGTGGAGGTCCGGCGTTCACGCTGTTCCCCGGTGCGGGGGGCTGAATCTGCTCTGGCGGCATGGCGGTGAACCTCCGTCGGCGTGTGGACGACTAACGCAGGAGTGCCTTGTGCGCGATGTGCGCCGAGGAAGGAAGCCGTCGGGCCGAACCGCTCTGTGAACGATCTCAGATCACATGGGCGAGTGGCGGAACAGGAAGCATCGACCGGCCCGTCCATCTGGCAGATCGGCGTGAAGGCGGCTGTGTTCGTTCACATATCCTCAGGGCGCATCCCGCAGTGTCCCTGTCGAGCAGGTGGCTGTCAATCGGCTGTGAGGGGAGAAGTCACGGATCTGAACACGGACGAACACAGAGTCGGACACGATCCTTGACGACGTGTCACTCCCGTTCTTACGCTCACCTGTCGTGGGAGCGTTCCCACATCTGACCGAGCGTCCACTGCCCGTCCCCCGCTCAGGGCCGTGAACACTCATACCCCCCCCACATCCCACCGGAGGTCATCGTGACCGACACCCCCGGGCGCCCTGCCACGTCGCCGCCCAGCGGACCCGAGCGCCGGTTCTCCGGCAGGCTGATCGGAGTGATCGCCGCCGCCGGCGCGCTGGCCGCCGCCACACTCACCGCACTGCCGCAGACCGCGCAAGCAGCCACCGCCCGGCAGGTGGAGCGCCTCGACCGGGGACTGACCAGCACCCACACCGGCGGTGGCAACCTGGTGTCATGGCGGTGGCTGGCCACCGACCCGAACGACGTCGCCTTCAACGTCTACCGCGGCGGCGCCAAGCTCAACTCCTCGCCCGTGACCGCGTCGACCAACTACCTCGACGCCGGCGCCCCCGAATCGGCCGCCTACACGGTGCGCGCGGTGGTGAACGGCACGGAACAGGCCCCCTCCGAAGCCGCGTTGCAGTTCCGTGCCGGGTACCTGGACGTCCCCATCACGCCGCCGGCCGGAGGCACCACGCCCGACGGCGTCGCCTACACCTACGAGGCCAACGACGCCTCAGTCGGCGACCTCGACGGTGACGGCAGACTCGACCTGATCCTGAAGTGGTATCCGACCAACGCCAAGGACAACTCCCAGTCCGGCTACACCGGGAACACGATCGTCGACGGTCTCAAACTCGACGGCACCCGGTTGTGGCGGATCGACCTGGGCCGCAACATCCGCTCCGGCGCGCACTACACGCAGTTCCAGGTGTACGACTACGACGGCGACGGCAAGGCCGAGATCGCGATGAAGACCGCCGACGGCACACGGGACGCCACCGGTGCGGTGGTCGGCAGCTCCTCCGCCGACCACCGAAACTCCTCCGGCTATGTGCTGTCCGGCCCCGAGTACCTGACCATGTTCAACGGCCTGACGGGCAAGGCGATGCAGAGCGTCGACTACGTCCCGGCCCGGGGCACGGTCTCCTCCTGGGGAGACTCCTACGGCAACCGCGTCGACCGCTTCCTCGCCGGAACCGCGTACCTCGACGGCACCCGCCCCTCACTGATCATGGCGCGCGGTTACTACACCCGCACGGTGATCGCCGCCTGGGACTGGCGGAACGGGCAGTTCACGCGTCGCTGGACCTTCGACACCACCTCCTCCGCCAACAGCGGCAAGGGCTACGACGGTCAGGGCAACCACAGTCTGTCCGTCGCGGACGTCGACAGCGACGGCAAGGACGAGATCGTCTACGGCGCCATGACCGTCGATGACAACGGCTCCGGGCTGTGGACGACGAGGATGGGCCACGGCGACGCCATGCACGTCGGAGACCTCAACCCTTCGCGGGCGGGCCTGGAGGAGTTCAAGGTGTCCGAGGAGTCCGGCAAGCCGGGCTCCTGGATGGCCGACGCGCGCACCGGCCAGATCCTGTGGCAGACGGCGTCCGGTTCCGACAACGGACGCGGCGTCGCCGCCGACGTCTACGCCGGCAGCCCCGGGGCGGAGGCGTGGTCCGCTTCCGACACCACCCTGCGATCCGCGACCGGCGCCTCCCTGGGCCGGGAGCCGTCCAGCATCAACTTCCTGTCGTGGTGGGACGGTGACACGGTCCGTGAGCTCCTGGACGGCACCCGCATCGACAAGTACGGCACATCCGGGGACACCCGGCTCCTGACCGCCTCCGGCGTGCACTCCAACAACGGCACCAAGGCCACCCCGGCCCTGTCCGGGGACATCCTCGGGGACTGGCGTGAAGAAGTCGTCTGGCCCACCGCCGACAACCGCGCCCTGCGCGTCTACAGCACGCCGTACCAGACCGGCGCCCGCATCACCACGCTGCTCCACGACACCCAGTACCGCACCGCGCTCGCCTGGCAGAACACGGCCTACAACCAGCCCCCGCACCCGAGCTTCTTCATCGGAGCCGGCATGCCGACACCCTCCCGCCCGGCCGTCTACACTCCTTGACCCCCCTGCCGGACGACGGCTGTTCAGCCGCGGCGGCGGCTGCGGGGGCGGTACTCGAGGCGTTCGCCGCATCGTTGACGACCTCGAGTCCGCCCCGCCCGCCAGCAGCGCCAAGGCCGCCACGATGCTGTGGCGTCGGCCTTGCCGCGTCGATGAACTGTGCGCACGAGTGATCCATTCATGAGATCGGTACAGGGCCGGAGAAACCCGGCCGGATCGCGATCACCCCCGAGCCTTACCCACCCCCACCTGGGGGAGTCGCTCCAGCGCGGCGGCGCCGCCCGCCGCGCCGTATGGCGCGCCGAACCGGGTCGCGGATTCGCGCTCGTCCCTCGCCCTGCACGCCGGCGGCGAGCCTGACCCCCGATCGTGGCCACTCGGCCGGATCATCGTGCCCGCGGTGCCCGGTGTCCTCGACGGCCTCCGCGTACCCGGAGCCGGCTGTCGGTCACGGCCGTGCTGTTCGCCGGTTCGGCGCTCCTCTTCCTGTGCGGCTGCGCAGGGCGACGAAGGAGCGTCCTCCGGTGGTCCAGTGGTCGACGGCGTGCCAGCCCGCTCGGGCCCCGTACCGCAGCAGGGCCGGCGTACCGAGCCGGGCCCAGGGGAACGGCGTGCCGGATGTGCTGCGCGTGTCGGTGATGTGGACGTGGATGCGTTCGTCGACGTCCACCGGAACGGTTTCGGCGATCAGCAGGCCACCCGGTACGAGGACCTGGGCGAGCCGGCGCAGCAGGGCGCGCGGATCGCCGCCGATGCCGACGTTGCCGTCCACGAGGAGCGCGCTGCCCCAGCGGCCCTCGGCGGGCAGCGGCTCGAAGACGGACCGGCGCAGGGCGGAGCCGCCGATGGCGGTGGTCCGCGTGACGGCTGCCTCACTGACGTCGATGCCGAGGACTCGCCGTCCCCGCTCCGCGAGTTCGGCGACCAGTCGGCCGGGGCCGCACCCCACGTCGAGTACGGAGCCCTCGCACCGGCCGAGAATCTCCAGGTCCACGGCATCGGCGCGCGCACACCACCGTTCCACCTCCAGCGGCAGCAGCCAGCCGTCGGCCCGGCGCAGGAAGAGCGGTCCACGGCCGCTGTGCAGCGCGCGGGAGTAGGGGTCGGCGGTGGCCCAGGCAGGCTCGTCCGACGGTCGCGTGAGGTCGAGTTCTCCGATGCCGGAGGGCGCGACGGTCTGTGTCGTTCGGTTCATCGGCCGACGACCGTCGTCAACCCGGCCGGGCGCGAGGCGAATAGGCCGTGGGGCGCCGCCGCGGCAACCGCGTCGGCGTCGGCGGCGGTGTCGACGTCCCGCAGCCACGGCAGGTCACGCACCCGCAGTCCCGCGCCGACGAGTCGCTCACGCTGCACAGCCCCGATCACGGCCGTCGACATCGGGACTCCCCGCAGCGACGGGTCGAGTGAAGCGTCGCAGTCGCCGAAGCGGACGATGTCGGCCGTGACGGCGGTCGATCCCGCGTGGCGGGCGGCGCCGAAACCCCGCTGCCGTTCGTTGACGACGGTGGCGCCGAGCGCTCGGGCGATCTCCGCCGAGCCGTCTGTGGAGCCGTTTTCGACGGCGAGGGCCCGCCGGCCCGCCGGAATCCGGGCGAGCACCCAGGACAGGGCCTGGGACTCGGTCGGACAAGGCAGGACGACGTCGACGGGAGGAGAGGAAGTCGGGGTGGTCACGGGATTCACCCTACGAGGACGAATCACGCATATCGGATGTCGGGTCCTTACGAAACGCGGACGTCGGAGACCTCGGGTACCTCAGGCGCAGCCGCGGTGCGAGGGTGGGGCAATGCAGCAGCCGTACGAATCGATGAACGCCGCAGCCGCGGTGCTCCCGGGCGCCGAAGCCGCCCGCGTCCTGGTAGTGGAAGACGATCCCACCGTCGCCGAGGTCGTCGCCGGCTACCTCGAGCGCGCCGGCTATGCGGTGCAGCGGGCCGACGACGGACCGACCGCGCTCATGCGGGCCTCCGTGCGCCGGCCCGATCTGGTGGTGCTGGATCTGATGCTGCCCGGGATGGACGGCCTGGAAGTGTGCCGCCGGCTACGGCAGCACGGCCCGGTGCCGGTCATCATGCTCACCGCGCGGGGCGACGAGGACGACCGCATCATGGGCCTGGAGGTGGGCGCGGACGACTACGTCACCAAGCCCTTCAGCCCCAGGGAACTGGTCCTGCGCGTGGAGTCGGTCCTGCGTCGCACCCGGCCCGTCGTCGCGGCGCAGCCGCTCAGCGCGGCCGGCCTGACCGTCGACCCCGCAGCGCGCCGCACCATCAAGAACGGCACCGAACTGTCCCTCACCCTGAGGGAGTTCGACCTCCTCTCCTTTCTCGTGCGCCATCCGGGCCGCGCCTTCAGCCGCGAGGACCTGATGCGCGAGGTGTGGGGCTGGGACTTCGGTGACCTCTCCACCGTCACCGTTCATGTCCGCCGGCTGCGTGGCAAGGTCGAGGACGATCCGGCGCAGCCCCGGCTGATCCAGACCGTGTGGGGCGTGGGCTACCGCTTCGATCCCGCCGGTCAGAACGCTGACGCCGGCCAGAACGCTGACGCCGGTCAGAACGCCGACGCCGGCCAGAACTCCGACGCCGGCCGGAATGGGGCCGACCATGAATGACACCCTCCTGATCGCCGTGTACGCCTTCTCCGGCGCGGCGGCTGCCGGCCTGGCCGGTGCGGGCGTCCTCCGTCTGATCCGGCGGCGCTCCCTCACCGTCTCGCTCGCCGTCGTCGCCGCTGTGGCCGTGACCGCGATGCTCGCGGGCACACTCGCCGTGGCGGAGGCGATGTTCCTGTCACCGCACGACCTGAGCGTCGTCACCATGGTCGCCGCCATGGCCGCCGTGGTGTCCCTGGTGACCGCTCTGCTGCTGGGCCGCTGGGTCGTCGCCCGCAGCCACGAACTCACCGTGGCGGCCCGGTCGTTCGGTGACGGCGGTGACTTCACCGCGCCCGAGCAGCCGGCCACGGCCGAACTTGACGCACTCAGCCGGGAGTTGGCGGTCACCAGCGCCAGACTCGCCGAGTCGCGCGAACGCGAGCGCGCCCTGGAGGCCTCCCGGCGCGAACTCGTCGCCTGGATCTCGCACGACCTGCGCACCCCGCTCGCCGGCCTGCGCGCGATGTCGGAGGCGCTGGAGGACGGCGTGGCGGCGGACCCCCGACGTTATCTGCGGCAGATCCGCACCGAGGTCGAGCGCCTCAACGGCATGGTGGGCGACCTCTTCGAGCTCTCCCGCATCCACGCCGGAACACTCGCCCTGTCCCCGTCCAGGATCTCGCTGTACGACCTGGTCAGCGACGCTCTCGCCGGAGTGGACCCCCTCGCGCGCGAGCACGGAGTACGGCTGGTGGGCGACTACGTCGAGCCGGTGCCGGTCGAGGTGGACAGCAAGGAGATGAGCCGCGTGCTGGGCAACCTCCTCGTCAACGCGATCCGGCGGACACCGGCCGACGGGACGGTCGCTGTGACCGCCGGGCGCTCCCACGACGGCGTCGTCCTGTCCGTCTCCGACGGCTGCGGCGGGATCCCCGAACACGACCTGCCGCGCGTCTTCGACACCGGCTGGCGTGGGACCGACGCCCGCACGCCTCCGGCCGGCGCCGGCCTGGGGCTCGCCATCGTCCGGGGCATCGTCGAAGCCCACCGCGGGCGCGCCTCCGTACACAACATCACCGGCGGTTGCCGCTTCGAGGTCACGCTCCCCGCGGCCGGTGTGTGAACGTCGACTGCCTCGCCGGCTGTGTCACGTGTTCCGGGGACCGACAGGTCGGGACTTATCCGGGACTCGGCGCGCGCATAGCGTGGGATTCGCCCAGCAGGGGAATCGGTGCCGCGCGTCAGAAAAGGCGTGACGGTCGAGGGAGTCGTCTTGGCCACTCACGTCCCGGTCCTTCCGGTCGTTCCGGAAGAACCGTCCGCAGCATCTTCCGTGAATTCTTACCGGGAATCTTCTCCGGAAACTTCCGGGGAATCCGCTGTCGCCGCCTTCCGCGCCTCGCGGGCGCAACAGCGCATGTATTTCCTCCAGGAGATGGAGGGGGCCAGGCCGACCTATCACATGCCGGTCTTCTGCGCCTTCGACGGCGACGTGGACGCGGACCTGTTGCGGGTCTGCGCCCAGCGGCTGCTCGACCGGCATGAGGCGCTGCGCACCCGGTTCGTCCTGAACGAAGGGGAGTTGACGCAGTGCGTGGACCTTTCCGCGCGGCTCGACTGGTCGGTGGAGACGGCGGGGACGGGGGAGGAGGGGGACGGCGTCGAGGCCGTGCGGCGCTGGATGGACGCGCAGTACCGGCGGCCCTTCGACCTCGCCGCCGGCCCCCTGTTCCGGGCCGCCCTGCTGCGCCGCCCGGAAGGGTCCGCCAGCGCGGTGCTGGCGCTCGCGATGCATCACATCGTCGGCGACGGATGGTCGGCGGGAATCCTGCTCCGGGAACTCTTCGCGGAATACGCCGCTGAAGCGGGCGGTGGGGAATGCGTCGGCGTGGAGGAGCCGGAATTCCATTACGCCGATTTCTCCGAATGGCAGGAGGAATGGCTGCGCGGTCCCGCCGCCGAGCGACAGCTCGCCTATTGGGCCGGACAACTGGGCGGTGAGCTGCCCACCTCCGCGATACCCGCCGACCGCCGGCCGGCGGCCGCCCCCGGCCCCGCCGCCCCCGCCCCGCGGGCGGCCGCCACGTACGACGTCCCTCTGCCGGACGCCGTGCTCGGGCGGCTCGACCAGGTCTGCCGGGACACCGGCGGCACCCGCTTCATGGTGATGCTCGCCGCCCTCCAGATCGTGCTGGGCCGCTACTCCGGCAGCGAGGACGTCCTCGTCGGCACCCCCGTGGCCAACCGCAACCGCAAGGAGTTCGCGGACACGGTCGGCCTGTTCGTCAACACCCTCGTGATCCGCTCGGACTTCTCCGCGGACCCCCGGTTCCGCGATCACGTCGCAGCGGTGCGGGACACCGTCGCGGACGCCCAGGACCACCAGGACCTGCCGTTCGAGCGGATCGTCGAGCACCTCAACCCCGGGCGCACCACCGAGCGGGCCCCGTTCTTCGACGTCCTCGTCGGCTTCCACGACGAGGACGAGACCACGGCGGAGCTGCCCGGCCCCCGCGTCCGGCTGCTCGAAGGCCCCTCCGACACCGCGAAGTTCGACCTGACCTTCGACATCGTGCAGTCGGGCGGCGGTGTGCGCCTCCGCCTGGAGTACCGGGCCGACCTCTACGAGGCCGCCACCGTCGAGCGGTTCACCCGGCACTACCTGCGGCTGCTCGACGCCGCCGTCGGCGGACCGCACCTGCCGCTGTCCGCGCTGCCGTTGCTCTCGGACGACGAGCAACTGCCCCTGACGTCAGAGCCCGTCCCCGCCGCGATCCCCGCCACGGCGACCCCGTTCCCTGCGGTGACGCCCGCCTCGGCGACCGGGGACTCCGTGACCGCCGTCGACCCCGCGCCCTGCGCCCACGAGGTCTTCGCCGAGCACGCCGCCCGCACACCCGACGCCGTCGCCGTGACCGACGGCGAGCGCCGCCTCGGCTACGGCGAACTCGACCGCCGTGCCAACCAGGTCGCCCACCGCCTGCGCGCCCTCGGCGTCGTCCCCGGCACCCTCGTCGGCCTGTGCGTCCCCCGCTCCGCCGAACTGGTCGTCGGTCTGCTGGGCATCCTCAAGGCGGGCGGCGCGTATCTGCCCCTGGACCCCGACAACCCGCCGGAGCGCCTGCGCCACATCGTCGGCGACGCGGCTCTGGGCCATGTCGTCGGCACCACCGGGACGCGCCCGCTGTGGGACGCCCCGGGCTTGCGTGCCGTCGACCTGGAAGCCGACGCGGCCGAGCTGGACCGTCTGCCGGGCACCGCCCCCGACAGCGGTGTCAGCCCCGACGACCTCGCCTACGCCATCTACACCTCCGGTTCGACGGGACTGCCCAAGGGCACCCTGGTGCCGCACCGCAACATCACCCGGCTGTTCTCCGCGACCGACCATTGGTTCGGCTTCGGCGCCGACGACGTCTGGACCCTCTTCCACTCCATCGCCTTCGACTTCTCCGTGTGGGAGCTGTGGGGCGCCCTGCTGCACGGCGGCCGGCTCGTCGTCGTGCCGTACGCCGTCAGCCGCTCCCCGGAGGAGTTCCATCGACTGCTGCGCGACGAGAAGGTGACCGTCCTCAACCAGACGCCGTCGGCCTTCCACCAGCTCGACCGCGTCGACGAACTCAGTTCGGAGAGGGAACGGCTCGCGCTGCGGCAGGTGGTGTTCGGAGGCGAGGCGCTGGACGTCGGCGCGCTGCGCGGCTGGTTCGGCCGGCACGGCGACGTGTCGCCCCGCCTGGTGAACATGTACGGCATCACCGAGACCACGGTGCACGTCACCTACCGTCCGCTGACCGCCCGCGACGCCGAGGAAGGACGCGGCAGCGTCATCGGCGTGCCCATCCCCGACCTGCGACTGCATCTGCTGGACGGCCGGGGCAGGGCGGTGCCTCGGGGCGCGGCGGGCGAGCTGTACGTCGCCGGGGCGGGTCTCGCCCGCGGCTACCTCAACCGCCCCGACCTGACCGCCGAACGCTTCCCCACGGCCGCCTCGGGGGAACGGATGTACCGCACCGGAGACCTCGCCCGGGTCCGTGCGGACGGCGAGCTGGAGTACCTCGGCCGCATCGACGACCAGGTCAAACTGCGGGGCTTCCGCATCGAGCTGGGCGAGATCGAGGCGGCCCTCACCGCCCACCCCCAAGTCGGCGCCGCCGTAGCCCGCGTGGTCCCGGACGCCACCGGGAACCCGGTCCTGACCGGGTACGTCGTACCGGCCGCGGAGAACGCTGCCGACACCGCCCCGGAAATCGGTCCCCGGACCACCCCCGGGACCCTCGCGGAGCCCGCCCCGGACGCCGCGGCCCCCCTCACGGTCGACGCGCTGCGCGCGCACCTCGCCGCCCGGCTGCCCGACTACATGATCCCCGGCGTCTTCGTCGCCCTGCCGTCGTTCCCCCTCACCGCCAACGGCAAGGCCGACCGGCGCGCCCTGCCGGCCCCCGGCGCCGAGGGTGCGACGGTCCTGGGGTCCGCCGCCGCCCACGAGCCGGTGAGCGGGCCGGTCGAGACGGCGCTCGCCGAGATCTGGCAGGAGGTCCTCGGCCACGAGCGGATCGGCGCGCTCGACAACTACTTCGCCCTCGGCGGAGACTCCATCCGCTCGCTCCAGGTGCTCGCCCGCGCCCGGGACCGCGGACTGCGCTTCGCCGTCGCCGACCTGATGCGGCACCAGACCGTCCGCGGTCTCGCCGGGGCGGTCGTCCGGGACGCGGACACGCAGGCCCACGGGCAGTCGGACACGCCGTCGTACCAGCCTCTCTCGCTCCTCGCCGACACCGACCGGGCGGCGCTGCCCGCCGGGCTGGAGGACGCCTACCCGATGACCCGGCTCCAGGCCGGGATGCTCTTCCACAGCGACCTGCCCGCGGAAACCGGCCGGGTGTACCACAACGTCGCCTCCTACCACGTCGAAGCGCCCTGGTCCGAGCGGGCCTGGCGGCGCACGGTCGACGAGGCCGGGGCCCGGCACGAGATGCTGCGCACCTCCTTCGACCCGCACGGATTCGGCGAGCCCCTCCAGCTCGTCCACCGCGACGCCCGCCCCCGCATCACCTTCGAGGACCTCCGCGGTCTGGACGACACCGCGCGGGAAGCGGCGGTCGCCGCACGCTACGAAGCCGAGCGCGCCCGCCCGTTCGCCTGGGACGAGGCGCCGCTGATCCGCTTCCACGTGCAACGCCGCACCGACACGGCCTTCCAGCTCTTCATCGTCGAGCACCACGCGGTCATGGACGGCTGGAGCGAGCGCTCCCTCCTCACCGAGCTCGCCTCCCGCTACGTCCGGCTCAGCGCCGAGGAGGACGACGCCGAGCAGCCCGCCCCCGCGCCGCGCTCCCGCTTCGCCTCCTTCGTCGCACTGGAGCGCGCCGCGCTCGCCGACCCCGCCCAGCGGGACTTCTGGGACGAGGTGACCGAGGGCGCCCCCGTGACCCGGCTGCCGTACGCCGCCACGGCGGGCGGGCCGCCCCGGATGACCTGGCACCAGGCACCGCTGCCCGCCGGCCTCCACGAGCGGCTGTCCGCCCTCGCCGCCGAACTCGGCGTGCCGCTGCGCATCGTCCTGCTCGCCGCGCACGCCCGCGTCATGGCCCTGATGGGCGGCGGCGACGAAATCACCACCGGCGTGGTGGTCAACGGCCGTACCGAGGAGCCCGACGGCGACAAGGTCGTCGGCGCGTTCCTCAACACACTGCCCTTCCGTCTCACCCTCGTCCTCGAGAGCTGGCGGGACCTCGTGCGCCGGGTAGCCGACCTCGACCTGCGCGTGCACGAGCACCGGCGCTACCCGCTCGCCGAGGTCGTGCGCCGCAACGGCGGGGCGGCGCCGTTCGAGACCTTCTTCAACTACACCCACTTCCACGTCGAGCAGGGCGGGCCGTCCGACGAGGCGTTCACCGTCCTGGAGGAGACCGGGGAAGCCGCCACGGACGTCGCCTTCGGCGCGGAGTTCTCCCGCACCCCCGACGGCCGCCTGCTCGAACTCGGCCTGCGCTACGACGCGGCGCGCTTCACCGCCGAGCGGATCGCCGCGGTGCACGCCTCCTACACCGCGGCGCTGCGAGCCCTCGCCGACGCGCCCGGCCAGCACTGCTTCGCGGCCGACCTCGTCCCACCGCTGGACCGCCGTCGCCACGCCACGTGGAACGACACCGCGAAGCACTTCGGAGCACCCCACACACTGACCGAGTTGATCGACCGTCAGGTACGGCGGACGCCGGACGCGACGGCGCTGCGCTTCGACGGCGAAGGGCTCGACTACCGGCAGCTGGACGAGGCGGCCGAACACCTCGCCGCCCGGCTGCGGGCCCTCGGCGCCCGCCCCGGCACCTTCGTGGGCCTGCTGATGGACCGCTCCCTCATGCTGCCGGTGACCCTGCTCGCGGTGCTCAAGTCCGGTGCGGCATATGTGCCGTTGGACCCCGAGAATCCCGAGGCGCGCACCCGGGCGCTGCTCGCGGAAGCCGGCGTCCGCCTGGTCGTCGCGGACGGCTGCCGGGCGGGGGCGCTGCGGGAGGCGGGAACGGACGGGTCCGGCGACGGCCTGGGCGTCCCAGGCCTGACCGTCGTCGTCGCGGACGAACCGTGGACGGTTGCACCGGCCGGGTCGGCCCCCGCACCGGCCGGGTCGGCCCCCGCACCGGCCGAGTCCGCCCTCGCGCCGGCCGAGTCCGCCCTCGATGCCACTGAACCTGGCTCCGCGGCCGCCGCCGGTCCGGACGACCCCGCCTACATGATCTTCACCTCGGGCTCGACGGGCATGCCCAAGGGCGTGGTGGTCTCTCACCGCGCCATCGCCAACCGCCTGTTGTGGATGCAGGACGCTTACCGGCTCACGCCCGGCGAACGCGTCCTGCAGAAGACGCCGTACACGTTCGACGTGTCGGTGTGGGAGCTGTTCTGGCCCCTGCTCACCGGCGCCACGCTCGTCCTCGCCCGGCCCGGCGGCCAGCGCGACCCCGCCTACCTGGCCGGCCTCGTCCAGGAGGAGGGCGTCAGCACCGTGCACTTCGTGCCGTCGATGCTCGGCGTCTTCCTCGACGATCCCCTCGCGGTACGGCTCGCCGCCGGTCTCACCCGCGTCGTGTGCAGCGGCGAGGCCCTGCCCCACGAGACGCAGACCCGCTTCCTCGACCTTCTGCCGGGCGTCGAACTGCACAACCTGTACGGCCCGACCGAGGCGGCCGTCGACGTCACCGCGTGGCGGTGCCGGCCCGAGGCCGGGGACGCCGTGCCCATCGGCCGCCCCATCGCCAACATGCGCACCCACGTCCTGGACGCGCGCCTGTCCGAGGTGCCCACGGGCGTCACCGGCGAGCTGTACCTCGAAGGCGTCGGACTGGCCCTCGGCTACCACGGACGCCCGGACCTCACCGCCGAACGGTTCGTCGAGCACACTGGACCCGACGGCGTCACCCGCCGCCTCTACCGCACGGGCGACCTCGCCCGGCACCGGGCGGACGGCGCCCTGGAGTACGCGGGGCGCACCGACCACCAGATGAAGATCCGCGGCTTCAGAGTCGAGCCCGGCGAGATCGAAGCCGTGCTCGCCGAGCACCCCTCGGTCCGCGCCTGCGCGGTCCTGCTGCGCGGCGAACGCCTGACCGGCTACGTGGTCGCGGCGAGGGACGGCGCGGCGGACGAGGCGGCTGCCGTCGCGGAACTGGACGCCTACGCCCGCACCCGGCTCCCGGGCCACATGGTGCCCTCGGCATGGGTGCTGCTCGACGCGCTGCCCCTCACCCGCAACGGCAAGCTGGACCGGGCGGCCCTGCCCGCCCCGGACGCGGGCCGCACACTCCGCCGGGAAGCGTCCCGGCCGCCCCGCGGCGCGACCGAGACCCGTCTCGCCCGCATCTGGGAGGGACTCCTGGGCACCGGACCGGTCGGCGCCCACGACGACTTCTTCGCCGCGGGCGGCCACTCGATCGACGCGCTGCGCCTCATCGGCCGGATCAACGAGGCCTTCGGCGAACGCCTGTCGGTGTCCACCGTGATGGAACACCCGACCGTGGCCCGCCAGGCGCAGGCCCTGCGCGCCCGGCACCGGCCCGGCCGCCCGGACACCGTCGTGCGCATCCGCCCGGACGGCGACATGGCGCCCCTCTTCCTCGTCCACCCCGTCGGCGGCAACGTCCTCTGCTACCGCGCACTCGCGGCGTCGCTGCGTCCGGGCCGACCGGTGTACGGCTTGACGGCCCCGGGGCTGACGGCTCCGCATCCGCCGGCGCCGGGCTCGGTGGGCTCGGGCCCTGCGGTCCCCGAGGACCCCGCCACCGTCCCGGCCCTCGCCGCCGCCCACGTCGCCGCTCTGCGCGAGGTCCGGCCGCACGGCCCGTACCACCTGGCCGGCTGGTCCCTCGGTGGGCTGCTCGCCTACGAGATGGCCCACCAACTGCGCACCGACGGTGAGGAGGTGGCGACCCTCACCCTGCTCGACACCGCCTGCCCCGGGACGACGGACGTGCCCGCTGACGAGACCGTCCTGCTGGAGTGGTTCCACGACGACCTGGCCCGCTCCGCAGGAGCGGACCCCGACGACGCCGCGCGGGACGCCCTGCACGCCGAGCTGCTCGTCGCCGCCGACACCTCCGCCCGGCTGCGGGCCGTCGCCGCCGCGCTCGCCGCGGACGGGTCCACCCCGGCCTTCGACAGTGACGAACTCGCCCGCCACTACGACGTGTTCCGGACCGGGCTGCTCGCCGCCGCCCGCTACGAGCCGCCCGTCGCCACCGGCGCCGTGCACTTCCACCAGAGCACCACCGGCGCCGCCCTGCGCTCCGCCGACCGGTGGGCCGGCCGGACGCCGGACGGTCTCGTACGGCACGACAGCGACGCCGACCACTACGCGCTGGTGCGAGCCCCCTATGTGACGGCCGTCGCCGCAGCCCTCGACGCCGCCCTCGACCCGGCCGCCCGGCCGGACGGGCACCACGAGCGGTGATCCCGCACGTCACACCGGCAGACCCTGCCCTGCGCACCACCCGCCCACACCACAGAACGGACACCGTCACCGTGACGAGCCAGCCCACGGCGCCCGCCGCCGAACTCAGCGGCCGTATCCGCGGCGGGCCGAGCGACCTGCTGCACGAGGAGCTGCTCGCCCCGCAGTTCCGGTTCGAGGTCCGCCACCTGCTGGACCACTACATCGCCATCGAGAAGACCCTGGCGGCCGAGTACGCCCGCATGGGCGTGCTCAGCACGGCCGAGGCCCGCTCCGTCGCCGTCCTGCTGGATCAGGCGGGCCCCGAGACCCTCACCGCCCGGCCCGACGACAACATGTCGGACATCGCCTTCGCCCTCGAACGCCATGTCACGGCAGGGCTGCCGACCCCGCTCCCGCGCTGGCACGTCGACCGGAGCCGCAACGACCTCCAGGCCTGCGCCCAGGCGATGTTCGGCCGCGAGCAGATCACACGGCTCGCCGCGGCCCTGCGGGACCTGTGCGCCGTCGTCCTCGAACGTGCGGAGGAGACCCGCACGTCACCCATGCCCGGCTACACGCACTTCCAGGCCGCGCAGATCATCACGCCGGGGTTCCATCTCGCCGCCGTCGCCGAGCAGTTGCTGCACACCCAGCAGCGCCTGCTGCACGCCTACGACGGGATGAACGCCTGCCCGCTCGGAGCCGGGGCGATGGCCGGACAGGAACTGCCGTGGGACCGCGCCCGGATGGCCCGCATGCTGGGCTTCGACCGCCCGCAGCCCAACGCGCTCACCGCGGTCGCCTCCCGCCGCTGGAGCGCCGAGGCCACCGCCGAACTCAGCCTGCTCGGCGCGGCCTTGAGCCGCTTCGCCACCGATCTGCTCACCTGGGGCGGCAGCGAGTACGGCTTCATCGAGCTGCCCGACGAACTGTCCGGCATCTCCTCGGCGATGCCGCAGAAGAAGAACTACCCCGTCCTGGAGCGGATCCGGGGCCGCACGGCCCATCTGACCGCCTTCCACGCCGACGTCCTGCTCGGCCAGCGCAACACTCCTTTCTGCAACCTGGTGGAGGTCTCCAAGGAGGCCGGCACGCACGTCCTCGCCGCGTTCGACTCGGCCCACGGCACGGTCCGGCTGCTCACCGAGGTGGTGCGCCGCGTCGGCTTCCGGGCCGACCGAATGCGCGCGGTGTGCGAGCGCGAGTACCTGGGCGGGTTCAGTCTCGCCAACGCCCTCACCCTCAGCGAGGGGGCGCCGTGGCGGACGGCGCAGGTCGTCGCCGGGAAGTACGTCGTCAGCGCCGCGGGGGCCGGGGCGCCGCCCCACCCGGGCGAGCCGGACCTGCTGGCCCGGGCCGCCGCCGAGCACGGGCTGACCCTCACCGACCCGGCCGGACTCCTCGCCGACGCTTTCGACGTGGACCGCGGCCTCACCCGCCTGGCCTCCACCGGCTCGGCCCACCCCGACGCCGTACGCCAGGCGCTGCGCACCCAGCGGGACACCCACGAAGAGCTGGCCGCCGCGTGGGACCGGAGATCCGAGACGGTCCGCGCGGGTGCGGCGGAAACGGCCCGCGCACTGGAACCGACCCCGCAGATCCCGGCCGCCCGGAACTCCACCGACGCGGGATCCGGCCGTCGGCCGGGAACGGGGGAGCGCTGATGCCCCCGGCCCCGCTCAGCGGCACGGCCCCCACTTCCGGCCCCGCCCCAGCCGTTTCCGCCCCCACCGGCCTCCTCACCACCGCCCCCGCACCACTTCTGGGCACCGGGCATGCCTTCGGCACCTTCGGGGAGTTGCTCCAGGGCGCCCTGCCCGCCCCCGACAGCGACTTCCTCGTCACCTTCCCGCTGGCCCGCTGGGCCACCGCCGTCTTCCGGCCCGCCCCCGAGGCGCGGGAGGTGCGGGTCGTGCCCGGGCACAAGGGCAAGTCCCGGCGGGTCGCCGAGGCCGTCCTCGCCGCGCTCGGCGAGAGCGGCGGCGGACTGCTGGAACTTTGCGGCGACCTCCCCGAGGGCAAGGGCATGGCCAGCTCCTCGGCCGACCTCGTCGCCACCGTGCGAGCCGTCGGAGCCGCGTTCGGGCGGACGTTCACCCCGGCGCAGACCGAGGCGTTCCTGCGCGGCGTGGAGCCGGCCGACGGCGTGATGTACGACGAGATCGTCTGCTTCCACCACCGGGCCGTGCGGCTCCGCCGCAGACTCGGCACGCTGCCCCCGCTCGTCCTCGTCGCCCACGACGAGGGCGGACAGGTCGACACCGTGACCCACAACCGGACCGCGACGGCCATCGGGACCTCGGAACGGCACGAGTACGCGCGGCTGTTGGACCGGCTGACCGGTGCGGTCGCCGCGGGCGACCTGCCCGCCGTGGGCGAGGTCGCCACCCGCAGCGCCGAACTCAACGGCCGCCTACGTCCCCGGGCCGGGTTCCCCGAACTGCGCACGCTGTGCCACGAGGTCGACGGCCACGGCCTGGTCCTCGCCCACAGCGGCACCCTGCTCGGCGTCCTCCTCGACGCCCACGACCCCGAACTCGACGGCAAGGCGGCCCACATCCGCGCCGGCTGCGCCCCGCTCGGCGGCGAAGTGTCCGTCCACCGCGCCCTGGGCGCCGGCGACGACTGGGCTCCCGCCTCGCATCCGGAGGCGTCGGCCGCCGGCGGGGACTGGGCTCCTGCCTCGCATCCGGAGGCGTCGGCCGCCGGCGGGAACTGGGCTCCCGGCGGGCATCCGGCGGCGTCGGCCGCCGGCGACGACTGGGCTTCCGCCTCGCATCCGGCGGCATCGGCCGTCCGTGGCGACCGGCCTCCCGCCCGGCTCCCGGCGAGCCCGGCCGCCTCTCTCACCACACACCGACTGGAGATCTGAGCATGCTCTTCGACACGCTGACGGACGCGATCGGCCGTACGCCGCTCGTCCGGCTGCGCCTCGGCGCGGAGCGCGGGGTGGAGGTCTACGCCAAACTGGAGCTCCAGAACCTGTTCGCGATGAAGGACCGCGTCGCCCGCAACATCGTCCTGGAGGCCAGGCGGCTCGGCACCCTGCGCCCCGACGCCCCCGTGGTGGAGAGCTCCTCCGGCACCATGGCGCTCGGCGTCGCCCTCGTCGGCCGCTCCCTCGGGCACGAGGTGCACATCGTCACCGACCCGCGCATCGACCCCGTCACCCTGGCCAAACTGCGCGCCCTGGGCTGCCAGGTGCACATCGTCGAGGCGATGACCAGCCACGGCTGGCAGTCCGCCCGGTTGGAGCGGCTCGCGGAGCTGATGGCGGAACTGCCCGGCGCCTTCTGGCCCCAGCAGTACACCAACCCCGACAACCCCGGCGCCTACCGCGACCTCGCCCGCGAACTCCTCGACGACCTCGGCCACATCGACGCCCTCGTCGGCGCCGTCGGCAGCGGCGGCTCGCTGTGCGGGACCGGCCGGGCGCTGCGGGAGACCCTGCCCGCCGTGCGCGTCGTCGGCGTCGACTGCGTCGGCAGCGCCCTGTTCGGGCAGCCCGATCTGCCGCAGCGGCTCCAGAGCGGCCTGGGCAACAGCCTGCTGCCGAAGAACCTCGACCGCTCCCTCGTCGACGAGGTCCACTGGCTCAACGACCACGAGGCGTTCGCCGCCACCCGCGAACTCGCCCGTGAGCAACAGATCTTCGGCGGCAACACCTCCGGCTCGGTCTACCGCGTCCTCGGCGACCTGGCCCGGCGCGCCGAGCCCGGCTCCCGCATAGTCGGCATCCTGCCCGACCGGGGCGACCGCTACGCCGACACCGTCTACAGCGACGAGCACTGGGACGGCCACGGCCTGCGCGCCCTGCCGACGTCCCGCCGGCCGGCCGTCGTACCCGCCGGGACCACCGTCGAGAGCTGGTCCCGCCAGTCCTACGCCGCCCCCGCCGACCTGCGCCGGCACCTCGTCTTCGTCGAGTCCAACACCACCGGCACCGGCATGCTCGCCCTCGACCTGGCCCGGGACCGGCTCGGCGCCGCGCCCGTCCTGCTGACCGGCGACCCCGGCCGCTACCGTGGCCTGGAGGCCACCGGAGCCGAGGTCGTCCGCTGCGACACCAACTCCGACGCCGCGCTGCGGGCCGCCCTTCAGGACCGCTTCCGTCGCGAGGAGATCGCCGGGATCACCACCACCAGCGACTTCTACGTCCCCGCCGCCGCCCGTCTGGCCCGCTGGCTCGGCCTGCCCGGCAACCCGCCCGAGGCCGTGACCGCCTGCCGCGACAAGTCGGCCCTGCGCGCGCTGCTGGAGGACGCCGGGGTGCGCCAGCCCCGGTACGCGGTGGTGCGCGAGCCCGGCGAGGTCGCCGCTGCCGTCGCCCGGACCGGTCTGCCGTGCGTGGTCAAGCCCGCCGACGACTCGGGCTCGGTCAACGTCCTGCTCTGCGCCGACGAGGTGGAGGCCGTTGCCCAGGCCGAGCGGATCCTCGCCGTCATCACCAACGTGCGGGGCATGCCGACCGCGCGGACCGTCCTCGTGGAGGAGTACCTCGACGGCCCCGAGTACAGCGTGGAGACGTTCAGCCGGGACGGCCGCGCCGAATGCGTCGGCATCACCGCGAAGTCGGTGACCGGCACACCCCACTTCGTGGAGCACCGCCACCTCTTCCCCGCCCCGCTCCCGGCCGCCACGGCCCAGCACATCACCGAGACGGTCACGGCCGCCCTGGACGCGGCCGGCATCCGGCTCGGCGTCGCCCACACCGAGGTGAAGCTGACCGACGGCGGACCGGCCGTCGTCGAGATCAACCCGCGCCCCGCGGGCGGCATGATCCCCGAACTCGTCCGGCTGGCCTGCGGCGTCGACCTGCTCGAACAGCAGCTCAAGGCCGCGGTCGGCCTGGAACCCGACCTCAAGCCCGTCCACGGGGCCCACGCGGGCATCCAGTTCCTGCTCGCCGACGCCGACGGGATCCTCGGCGCCGTGGACGGAGTGCCGCGTGCGGCGGCCGTGGACGGCGTCGAGGCGGTGACGGTCACCGCCGCGCCCGGCACCGTGATCCGGCGCGCGCGCAGCGCGGGCGACCGGATCGGGCACGTCATCGCCTGCCGTCCGGGCCCCGAGGAGGTCACCGCGGCGCTGGACGAGGCACGGGCCCTCATCCGGCTCACGGCCGACGACCCCCGCCGCGCCCGCTGAACGGCCCGACCCCGGGCCCCTTACCGCCGTGCGCCGTACGGACCCGTACGGCGCCCCCACCCACCCATCCAGGAGAACCGCCATGAGCAACCCCTTCGAGAACGACGACGCCGTCTACCTCGTCGTCCGCAACGACGAGCTCCAGCACTCGCTGTGGCCGGCCGACCTCACCGTCCCGGCCGGCTGGACCACGGTCCACGGCCCGGACGGCCGCCAGGCCTGCCTCGACCACGTCGAGCGGCACTGGACGGACATGCGTCCCGCGTCCCTGGTCGCGGCCCTCGCCGGGGACACGGCCCGTGCCTGAGCCCGTACGCCTCCCGCCCGCCCCCGGCTGGCCGCCCCCGCCGGCGGCCGGGGCGGCCCGGGAGGACCCCTCAGCGAGCGACACGGCCCCGGCCGGCACGGCCTCCGCAGCGGACGGCCGTCCGCACCCGTCGGGCTCCCGGGCCTCGGCCCCGACCAGCACCCTGGACACCCTGCGCCACCTCGTCGCCCAGGTGCTGGGCCTGGCTCCCGACGCCGTCCGCCCCGAGCACGGCTTCACCGAGCTCGGCGGTGACAGCATCCAGGCCATCCAGGTCGTCAGCCGGGCCCGGGCGGCCGGGCTGCTGGTCACCACCCGCGACGTCCTGCGCAGCGAGAGCGTCGGCGCGCTCGCCACCGCCGCCCGCGCCGCGGACGGCCCCCCGGCGAGCGAGGAATCCGCCCGGCCTCCGCGCCGCACCGGCCCGTTGGCCGCGACGCCGATCATGGCGTGGCTCGGCGAACTCGCCGGCCCCGTCGACACCTACCACCAGTCACTCGTCGTCCGGACCCCGGCAGGGTTCCGCGCCGAACACGCCGTACACGTCGTGCGGGCCCTGCTCGACACGCACGACGTCCTCCGTCTCACGGTGCCCGGCGGCGCCGGCACCGCCGCCGCCGGATGCTCGGTGCCGCCACCGGGCGACGTCGACGCGCACACCCTGGTCGAACACCTCCGCGCGCCCGACGCCACCGACGCCGAGCTCCCCGCCCTCACCACCGACCGGATCCGGGCCGCCCGACGGCTGCTGTCCCCGGCGGACGGCGTCATGCTGCGCGCCGTGTTCGTCGACCGCGGCCCCGGCCGGCAGGGCCGGCTCGCCCTGGTCGTGCACCACCTGGTCGTGGACGGCGTGTCCTGGCGCATCATTCAGGACGACCTGCGCACCTGCTGGGCGAGGCTCGCCGCCGGCGAGGCCCCCGCCCTCGAACCCGCGCCCACACCGTTCGCGCACTGGGCGGACCTGCTGCGCGCCGACGCCACCTCCGGCCGGCGCATGCGCGAGGCGGCCCGCTGGACCGACACCCTCCGCCCCGCACCCGAACCACTCGGCGGCGTCTGCCCGTCGACCCGGCTCGACCCCGAGACCGCGGACCACCGCCTCACCCTCACCCTGCCCCCGGACGTGGCCGGGCCGCTGCTCACCGTCGTGCCCGGCGTCGTCAACGGCACCGTCAACGACGTCCTGCTCACCGGGCTGGCCCTCGCCGTCCTCGCCTGGCGCCGCCCGCACACCGGCCCGCAGGACGGCGGCTCGGTCCTCGTCGACGTCGAGGGCCACGGCCGCGAGGACGTCGCGGGCGCCCCCGACCTGTCCCGGACCGTCGGCTGGTTCACCACCGTGTACCCGGTCCGCTTCGACCTCGGCCGGCCCGACCTCGACGACGCCCGCGCGGGCGGCCCCGCCGCCGGCGCGGTCCTGCGCACGGTCAAGGAGACCCTGCGGGCCGTCCCCGACCACGGCATCGGCCACGGCCTGCTGCGCCACGGCAACAGCCGCACCGGTCCCGCCCTCGCGGCCCTGGGCGTCCCCGAGATCGGCTTCAACTACCTCGGCCGCTTCCCGATGGGCGACACGGCCGACTGGGCCGCCGCCCCCGGGCACGACTTCGCCCTGGACGAGGCCGACGACGGCCTGGCCATGGCCCATGCCGTGGAGGTCAACGCCGCCGCCCACGAAGGTCCCGACGGCCCCACCCTGAGCGCCACCTGGACCTGGGCGGGCAACGCCTGTCCGGCCGACCGAGCGCACGCCCTGGCCCACGAGTGGTTCGCCATGCTGCGCGCCCTCGTCCGGCACGCGGCACTGCCCGGCGCCGCCGGACTGACCCCGTCCGACGTGTCCCTGCCCGGCCTCGGCCAGACCGACCTCGACGCCTTCGAAGCCCAGTTCGGAGAACTGCTGTGATCCCCCTGTCCCACGCCCAGCGCCGTCTGTGGTTCCTGTGCCGCGACGGCGACCCCGGCGGCCTGCACAACATCCCGGTGGGGCTGCGCCTGCACGGCGACCTCGACCGCGCCGCCCTCACGGCCGCCCTCACGGACGTCGCCGACCGGCACGAAGCACTGCGCACGGTCTTCCCCCACCAGGACGGCGTCCCCCACCAGCACGTCCTCGACCCGGGCACCGTACCGCCCTGCGCCGTCACCGTCGTCCCGGCCGACGAGCACCCGCGCCGCGCACTGGAGGCCGCGACGCCGTCCTTCGACCTGGCCGACGAACCGCCGCTGCGCGCCCACCTGTTCACCGACGGGGCGCAGGAGCACTACCTGCTGCTCGTCCTGCACCACATCGCGGGCGACGGCGCCTCCCTCGACGTCCTCCTGCGCGACCTGGCCGCCGCCTACACCGCCCGGCTCCTCGGCGCGGACCCGGACTGGCCCGAACTCCCCGTCCAGTACCCGGACTACGCCCTGTGGCGGCACGACGTCCTCGGCGACCCGGACGACCCGCGCTCCGAGCACTCCCGGCAGCTCGACCACCGGGCCCGCGCGCTCGCCGGCCTGCCCGAGGAGCACACCCTCCCCACCGACCGGCCCCGCCCCGCCGTCGCCTCCCACCGCGGCGCGGTCGTCGCCGCCGAGGCGGGCGCCGCCACGCACACCCGTCTCGCCGGCCTGGCCCGCGACCGGCGCGCCACCGTGTTCATGGCCGTCCAGGCGGCCTTCGCCACCCTGCTCACCCGCCTCGGCGCGGGCACCGACCTCGCCCTCGGCTGCCCCGTCGACGGCCGCGAGGACGAGGCGCTGGAACACCTCGTGGGCCTCTTCGTCGACACCGTCGTGGTGCGGGCCGACACCTCGGGCGATCCCGCGTTCACCGACGTCCTCGACCGGGTCCGCGACGCCGCCCTGGACGCCCACGCCCACCGGGACGTGCCCTTCGACGCCCTGGTGGAACGGCTCAACCCGCTCCGCTCGCCCGGCCGTCACCCCCTGTTCCAGCTCGCGGTCGCCGGCCGCCGGGACACGGACGGCGCGCCCGTCCTGCCGGGGCTGCGGGTCCGGACGGAACCCGTGCGCACCGCCACGGCCAAGTTCGACCTCACCCTCGAGGTCGACGAGCGCCACGACCCCGACGACGGCCGGCCGGCCGGGATCGGCCTCGCCCTCGAATACGCCGCCGACCTGTTCGACGCCGCCACCGCCCAGCGGCTCCTGGACCGGCTGACCCTCCTCCTCGACGCGGTCGTCACCGACCCCGCCGCCCCGATCGCCGTCCACGACCTGCTGATGCCCGAGGAGCGCGCCGCCGTCACCGACGGTTGGCAGGGCGCGCCGGCCGTGCCCCACGACACCACCGTGCACGCCCTGTTCGCCGAGCGGGTCGCCGCCCACCCGGAACGGACCGCGGCCGTCTGCGGCGACCGGGAGGCGAGCTATGGCGCACTCGACGCCCTCTCCGACCGGGTGGCGGCCCGGCTCGGCGCCCTCGGGGTGCGCCCCGGCGCGACGGTGGCCGTCCTCATGGACCGCTCCGTCGAGCTGATCGCCGTCTGCCTGGGCGTGCTGAAGGCCGGGGCGGCCTACCTGCCCCTGGACGCCCGCGCGCCACGCGCCCGCTCGGCGTCGGTCGTTTCCGCCGCCGGCGTGTCGGTCCTCGTCACCGACCCGGGCGCGGACACCGCCGGCCTCGGCGTCCGCCACACCCTCCGCCTCGACGACGACCTCACGGTGGACGGCGCAGGGCCCCATGATGTCGAGCCGCGGGGCGCCGGGCGGACGAACCGCACCCACGGACGCCCCGACGACCTCGCCTACGTGATGTACACCTCCGGCTCCACCGGCACGCCCAAGGGGGTCGCCGTCGCCCACCGTGAGGTCGTCGCCCTGGCCCTGGACCGGCGCTGGCGCGGCGGCGCGCACGATCGTGTCCTGCTGCGCTCCCCGCACGCCTTCGACGCCTCCACCTACGAGCTGTGGGTGCCGCTGCTGAACGGCGGGCTCGTGGTCGTCGCCCCGCCCGGCGACCTGGACGTGCCCGGCCTGGCCCGGCTCATCGCCGAACAGAGCGTCACCGGCACCTTCCTGACGGCCACCCTCTTCAACGAACTCGCCGACCGCTGCCCGGAACGGCTCGGCACGCTGCGCGAGGTGATGACCGGCGGCGAGGCCGCGTCCCCGGCCGCCGTCCGCCGGGTCCGCGAGCACTGCCCGGACACCACCGTGACCAACGCGTACGGGCCCACGGAGACCACCACCTTCGCCGTCCTCTTCCCGCTCGCCCCCGGGCAGGAGATCCCGGCAGGACAGGTGCCGATCGGACGCCCCCTCGACGGCACCCGCCTCCACGTCCTCGACGACCGTCTCGCCCCCGTCCCGCCCGGCGTCGCCGGCGAGCTGTACATCGCCGGAGCCGGTCTGGCCCGCGGCTACCTGGGACGCCCGGGGCTCACCGCCGAGCGTTTCACCGCCTGCCCGTCCGGCCCGCCCGGCACCCGGATGTACCGCACCGGCGACCTCGCCCGCTGGACGGCGGACGGCCGGATCGAGTACCTCGGCCGCACCGACCGGCAGATCAAGATCCGCGGTCTGCGCATCGAGCCGGGCGAGATCGAGAGCGTCCTCGCGGGTCACCCGGACGTGGGCCGCGCCGCGGTCACCGTGGTCCCGACCCCCGCCGGGCCCGCCCTCGCCGGCTACGCGGTGCCCGCCGAGGGAAGGCGACCCGACCCGGCGGCGCTGCGCGAGCACCTGCGGACCGAACTACCGGACTGGATGGTCCCGTTGACGGTCACCGTGCTCGACCGCTTCCCGGTGACTCCCAACGGCAAGATCGACCTGGACGCGCTCCCCGCTCCCGGCCCCGCCACCGGGGAACGGCCCTACCAGGCCCCGAGGAACGACACCGAGCGCGCCCTCGCCGCCCTGTGGGAGCGGATGCTCGGCGCCGAACGGGTCGGCGTCCACGACGACTTCTTCGCCCTGGGCGGTCACTCCCTCCTCGCGACCCGCCTCCTCGCGGAGATGCGCTCCCTGCTCGGTGCGACCGTCACGGTCCGCCGCTTCTTCGCAGGCCCGACGGTGGCCCGACTCGCCGAAGCCGCGACGTCGGCCGCCGCGACCGCCCCCACCGACGACCCCCCGGTCGTACGCCGAGCCCGCCGCCCCAGCCCCGCCTGACCGAGCCCGCGCCCGCCCCGCCCTCCGACCGCCAGTCGCCCACCGACCGACAGGGAACCACCGTGAGCCGTACCCCTGCCCCCGCCCCCTCCGCGGCGGCCGCACCCCCCGTACCCCCGCCCGCCTCCAAGGTCGAGGACGTCCTCCCGCTCTCGCCCCTCCAAGAGGGCATCCTCTTCCACGCGCTGTTCGACGAGCGGGAACGCGACGTCTACGTGGCGCAGCTGCTCCTCGACCTGTCGGGCCCGCTGGACGCCGGACGGCTGCGCGCCGCCGCCGACGCCGTGCTGGTGCGGCACGCGAACCTCCGCGCCGGGTTCCTGCGCCGTGCCTCCGGCGAGCCCGCGCAGGTCGTACGACGTGATGCGCGGGTGCCGTGGGAGGAGCGGGACCTCTGCGCGCTGGACGAGGACGGACAGGCCGACGCCGTCCGGACGCTGCTGGCACAGGACCGGGCGCGCCGCTTCGACCTGGCCAGGCCGCCGCTGCTCCGCCTCACCCTCCTGCGCACCGGACCGCGCAGTCACCGGCTGCTCCTGACGTACCATCACATTCTCCTGGACGGCTGGTCCTGGCCCGTCCTGGTCCGCGAACTGCTGGCCCTGCACGACGCCGGACCGGACACCGCGGCACTGCCCCCGGTCACGCCGTACGCCTCCTTCCTGGACTGGCTCGGCTCCCGCGACACCGGCGCGGCCCACGACGCCTGGGGCCGGGCCCTGGCCGGGCTGGCCGGCGGCAGCCGCACCGCACCCGTCTCCACCGGCCCCTCCGCGCTGCTGCCCCACCGTGTCGAGACCTCCCTCACCCCCGACCTCACGGAGCGGCTCACCGCCCTCTCACGCGCCCACCGGATCACCCCGGGCACCCTCCTCCAGGGCTCCTGGGCCCTGCTGCTCGCGAACCGGCTCCGCTCCGACGACGTGGTCTTCGGCGCCGTCGTCAGCGGACGTCCCGCCGAACTGCCCGGCGTCGCCGACATCGTGGGCCTGTGCATCAACACCGTGCCGGTCCGCGTCCGCGTCGACCGCGCCGAGCCGCTCGTCGCTCTGTTCACCCGGCTCCAGGACGAGCAGGCGCGACTGATCGAGCACCACCACCTCGGCCTCACCGAGATCCAGCGCACAGCCGGGGCCGGTGAACTGTTCGACTCCTGCGTGGCCTACCAGAACTATCCGGTGGACGGTGCAGGTCTCGCCGCGCTGTCCACGGGCGAGCTCCGCGTCACCGCCGTGGACCCGCACGACGCGGCCCACTATCCGCTCTCCCTGACCGCGATCCCCGGCGACGGACTGCGTCTCCAGATCGACCACCGGCCGGACGCCTTCGACACCGCCGAAGCGCAGGCCCTGCTGGACCGTCTCGTCCGCCTCCTCGAAGCCGTGGCCGACGACCCGTCCCGCCCGGCCGGGGCGGTGGACCTGCTGTCGCCGGCCGAACGGCGGCGCGTGCTCGAAGAGTTCAACGACACCGCCCGCGACGAGGACTACACCGAGGTGACGGACCGGGTGCGGCGCCAGGCGGAACTGCGGCCGCACGCCGCCGCGGTGACCGACGACACGGGCGGCGCCCTCACCTACGGCGAACTCGTCGTTCGCGCGGACGCGACCGCCGAACGGCTGCGCGCGGAAGGCGTCGACGACGGCGACCTCGTCGCGGTCCTCAGCGAGCCGACCGCCCGGGTGCCCGTCGCCTTCCTCGGCATCCTCGGCGCCGGGGCCGCCTATGTGCCGCTCGACCCCGTCGGCCCGGTCGCCCGCACCGCCGCCCTGCTGACCGCCGGGGGAGTGCCGTGGCTGCTCACCGCGCCCGAACAGCGTGCGCGAGCCGCGCAGATCGCGGCGGCGGCCGGACATCCCGTACGGGTGCTGGTCCTCGACGACGCCGACCCCCGCCCGGCCGGAGCGCCGTCCCGGGACGGCGGCGGGCGCGACGCCCTGGCCTACGTGTGCTTCACCTCCGGATCCACCGGCCGCCCCAAGGGCGCCATGGTGCACCGGCGCGGCATGAACAACCACCTGCTCGCCAAGCTCGACGACCTGCGGCTCACCCCCGACGACCGGGTGGTGATGAACGCGCCGCTCACCTTCGACATCTCCGTGTGGCAGATGCTCGCCCCGCTGATCACCGGCGGCCGGGTCCATCTCGTCTCCCGTGACACCGCCCGCGACCCGGACGCCCTGTTCGCCGCCGTCGCCCGGCACGGGGTCACCGTCATGGAGACCGTCCCCTCCTTCGTGCGCGCCGCCCTCGACCTGTGGGACTCCGGCGTGCCCCGCCCCGCGCTCCCGGCGCTGCGCTGGTTCGTCGTCAACGGCGAGGTCCTCCCGCCGGAACTGTGCACCCGCTGGTACGACCACCACCCCGAAGCGGCGATCGTCAACGCCTACGGGCTCACCGAGTGCTCGGACGACAACACGCACGCCTTCATCGCCCGAGGGAACGTGACCGGGCTGCTCGAACAGGGCCGGCTGCCCGTCGGCAGGCCGCTGCGCAACAACCGGCTCTACGTCCTCGACCCGTCGCTCGCGCCCGTGCCGCCCGGCGTCCCCGGCGAACTCTTCATCGCGGGCACGGGCGTCGGGCCCGGCTACCTGGGCGAGCCCCGCCGCAGCAGCGAACGCTACGTCCCGGACCCGTTCGCGACCGAGCCCGGCGCCCGCATGTACCGCACCGGCGACCTGGCCCGGCTGCGCGCCGACGGCCAACTGGACTTCCTCGGACGCCAGGACCACCAGGTCAAGATCCGCGGCAACCGCATCGAGCTCGGCGAGGTCGAGACCGCGCTGCGGGCCGTGCCGGGCGTCGGGGACGCGGTGGTGACCGTGGACCGCGACGGCGCCGGACAGCAGCGGCTCGTCGGCTGGTTCACCGGAGAAGCCGACGACGACGGCATCCGCGCCGTGCTCTCCCAGAGCCTGCCCAACTACATGGTCCCCTCACTGCTGTTCCCGCTGCCCGCTCTGCCCCTGACGACCAACGGCAAGATCGACCGCAAGGCCCTGCCCGACCCGTCGGACCTCACGCGGCCGGCCGGACGCGCACCGGCGAACGCGGCCGAAGAGGCCGTCTGCGCCCTCTTCGCCGCCGTCCTCGGCCTCGCCGCCGCCGGACCCGACGACGACTTCTTCGCCCACGGCGGCCACTCCCTCCTGGCCACCCGGCTGACCGGGCGTCTGCGCACCGAACTCGGCGCACACCTGACCATCCGCGACCTCTTCGAGACCCCCACCCCGGCCGGCATCGCCGCCCGTCTGACGGCCGCCGCCCCCGCCCCCGCCCGCCCGGCGCTGCGTCCCCGCGCCCGAGACCGTGCCTGACGCCCGCCCGGCCGCACCGGCCGCACCGACCAGGAGACAGACCCCATGAGCCCCGACGACATTCCGGTCCCCCTGCGCATCGCCCGTCAGGTGGACCGGACCCCCGACGCGACGGCCGTGATCGCCCCCGACGGCGAGCTGACCTACCGCCGGCTCGACCGGCGGGCCAGAGCCGTCGCCGGGGAGCTGCGCGCCGCCGGCGCGGGCCCCGAGGACACCGTGCTCGTCGGGGTGGGCCGGGGCGCCGACTGGGCCGTCGCCCTCCTGGGCGTCTGGTACGCCGGCGCCGCGCCGCTCCTCGTCGACCCCGGGGCCCCCGACGAGCGGCTGCGTGCCCTGCTGGCCGCCGCCGGCACCCGGTACGCTGTCGTCACCGGCCACGCCGCCGCGGCCCGCCTGCACCGCCGCTGCGAACAGGAGCTGTTCTGGGCGGCGACCCGTGACGACGTTCCCGGCGCCGGCCCCGACACGGGGAGCCGGGGCGCCGACCCCGAACCGGCCGCCGTCGCCCCGGGATCGCTCGCCTACGTCCTGTTCACCTCCGGCTCGACCGGCAGGCCCAAGCCGGTGGCCGTCGCCCACGCGGGCCTCGCCCGGCAGACCGGCGTGCTCGCCGAGCGCTACGGTCTGACCGCCGCCGACCGGGTGCTCCAGTTCGCCGCGCCCGCCTTCGACGTCGCCCTGGAGGAGGCCCTGCCCACCTGGTGCACCGGCGGCACGGCCGTGTTCGTCGACGACAACGTGGTCTCGCCCGCCGAACTGGAGCCCTTCCTCACCGAACGGGCCGTCACCCTCGTCAACCTTCCCACCCCGTACTGGTCACAGTGGGCCAAGGACGTCGAACGCCGGCCCCGTCCGCTGCCGGCCGCCCTGCGCCACGTGGTCATCGGCAGCGACGCGGGCCGCACCGCAGACCTCGTCCGCTGGCACGCCGCCGGTGGCCCGCCCGTGACCAGCGCCTACGGCCTCACCGAGTCCACGATCACCGCCACCTGCCACGAGGCGCACGCCGGAACCCTCACGGACACCGCCGACGAGGTCATCCCGCTCGGCACCCCGCTGCCGGGAGTGCGCGCCTACGTCCTGGACGAGGCGCTGAGGCGCACGGCCGACGGCGAGGCAGGGGAGCTGTACCTCGCCGGGTCCTGCCTGGCCCGCGGCTACCACGACCGGACCGCCCTGACCGCCGAACGGTTCGTCGCCGACCCCTTCGCCACCGGACCGGGGGAGCGGATGTACCGGACGGGGGACCGGGTCCGGCGCGCCCCGGACGGCACGCTGCGCTTCCTCGGCCGCACCGACGACCAGGTCAAGATCCGCGGTCACCGGGTGGAGCTCAAGGAGGTCGAGGCCGCGATCGCCGCCCACCCGGACGTGGTGGACGTCGTCGCCCGCGCCGTACGGCAGAGGGGCGAGCCCCAGGTGGTTGCCTACGTCGAAGCCGCCCCCGGACGGCCGCTGGACGGCGGCGAGTTGCGGCGGAACGTGGCCGCCAGGGCGCCGGGCCATCTCGTCCCGGCCCGGGTGTGCGTCCTGCCCCGGCTCCCGCGCACCCCGGGCGGCAAGCTCGACGTACGCGCCCTGCCGGACCCGTTCCCCCCGGGGGCGGCGGTCGTGGAACCGCCGCTCCCCGAACCCGTCTGAACCACCGACCGCCCGGACGGGTCCGCCCCGCCGGACCCGAAGCGCCCAGCAGAGAAGGACCTTTCGTGTCCCAGCCCACCGCCGCCCCCGATCCCACCGCCGACGCGGACACCGCCTCAGGACCGGCGGGCCCCGAGCCCTCCCCGCGGCAGCGGCGCGACTTCCGCCGGTTCATGGCCTCGCACGTGTGCAACGAACTCGGCAACAGCATCACGTACGTGGCCCTGCCGCTCACCGCCGTGCTCACCCTGCACGCCTCCGCGTGGGAGGCCGGTCTGCTCGCCGCCGCCGAGAGCGCCGCGTTCCTGCTGCTCGGACTGCCGGCCGGAGCCTGGGTCGACCGGATGCGACGCCGCGACGTCATGATCGCCGCCGATCTGGCGCGGGCCGTGCTGCTCACCGCGGTGCCGGTGGCCTGGCTGCTGGACGCCCACTCCATGCCGCTGCTGTACACCGTCGCCCTGCTGCTGGGCTGCGCGCGGCTGTTCGGCGACGTGGCCGACCAGAGCTATCTGCCCACCCTCGTCGGACGGTCGAAGCTGATCGAGGGCAACTCGCGTCTGGAGACCGTGCGTTCGGGTGCCGAACTGGCCGGCCCCGGCATGGCGGGCTTCCTCGTCCAGCTCCTCGGCCCGGCCGGCACCCTGGCCGGGCAGGCCGTCACCTCCCTCATGTCCGCGACCCTGCTGGGCC
This sequence comes from Streptomyces sp. NPDC101166, assembly GCF_044768125.1. Lineage (NCBI taxonomy): Bacteria > Bacillati > Actinomycetota > Actinomycetes > Kitasatosporales > Streptomycetaceae > Streptomyces > Streptomyces sp. NPDC101166. Next base: position 670,283 of record NZ_JBIWPF010000001.1, on the reverse strand, counting down.
GCATCGAGGCGAGGGAGGAGCGGCCCGCACCGCCGCCGTCCGGGCGCGGCGGCCTCCTGCCGGAGATCAGGGAAGGACTCCACCACGTCCTGCGTCACCGCGTGCTGAGGCTGATCGCGCTGAGCACGGCATCGGTGAACCTCTGCCTCAGCGGTGTCTTCGCCCTGGAGACCCTGTTCCTGACCCGCACCGTGGGCCTGCCGCCCGCGGCGGTCGGCTGGGTGCTCGCCACGGCCGGGGTCGGCTCGGTCCTCGCCGCGCTCATCACCCAGCGGCTCTCCCGGCGGGTGGGCGCGGCCCGGCTGACCTGGCTGTCCCTGCTGGCCGCCATGCCCTTCGGCCTGCTGCTCCCGCCGGCCGAGGAGGACTGGCGGCTGGGGCTGTTCGTCCTGGGCACGCTGGTGCAGTCGGCGGGCGTGACCACGTACAACATCTGCCAGGTCGCCTACCGGCAGACCGTCTGCCCGCCGCACCTCCTCGGCCGGATGACGGCCACCATGCGGTTCCTGGTGTGGGGAACCCTGCCGGTGAGCGGTCTGCTGGCCGGCGCCCTCGGTGAACTGGCCGGTGTGCGCGGCGCGTTGTGGATCCTGACGGCGGGGCTGACGCTCACCCCGCTGATCCTGCTGTGCTCGCCGCTGCGGCGCATGCGGGACTTCGACGAGGCCTCGGCTCAGTAGCCGGGCCCGTACCCCAACTGGAAGGCGAGATGAGCCAGTTGGATGCGGTTCACCGAACCGGTCTTGCCGCGCAGCCGGCGCACATAGGTGTCGACCGTATGCGGGCTGAGCCCCATCCGGCGGGCGATGATCCGGTAGGTGCACCCCTGCGCGAGATACGCCAGAACCTCCTCCTCGCGGGGCGAGAGCGTGGCGGGACGCGGGGACGGCTGGGCGGTCTCGGACATGGCGAACTCCGATGCGGTGGGTGCGGGCTCCCGGGCAGGGGCGGGAGGTATTGCGGCTGAAATCGCTCTCGACGCGGTTTTCTTCGCGGAAAGGCCGGTGTTCACTCTGCTCCTTCACGTATCAACGACGGTGTCGTGTGAGTCGACTCGCCGTCGAAGCTGCTCATCAACAGCCTTTCCGCTTGCTTATGCTGACGCCAGGGGGCGGGCGCCTCACCAAGGTGCCTGGCAGCAAAGCGACCCGGGGTGAAGGCATGCAAAGTGGGGCAAGGGTGTTATCGGATCTCAAGGACGTGGACCTCGACGTCTACAGCTGGGTGCTCCAGCACCGCACGATCGAGATCGACACCGTCGCCGCCGGCACCGGACACGCTCCGCAGGAGGTCCGGCTCAGCGTGGAGCGGCTGCTCGACGCCCAGTTGCTGCACCGCAGCCCGGAGGACGACTCCGTGGCTTTCGCGGTGGCACCGGACACCGCGGCATCCCGCCTCGCCGCCCCGCTGGAGGAGGAGATCCGCACCCGTCAGCGGGAGATCAGCGGGATCCGTGAGGACCTCGGGCGCTTCATGCCCCACTACCTCCAACGCCGTTCGGCGGGCGAGGCGTTGGAGGTTCTGGGCAATGTAGAGGACGTGCGCGGCGCGCTGAACGCCGCCTCCGACCGGTGCCGGCACGAGGTCCTCACCAGCCAGCCCGGCGGCGGCAGTCGCGTGCCCGAGGCGATGCAGGAGGCGCTCAGACGGGACGAGGCCATGTTGCGCAGAGGCATCTCCATGCGCAGCCTCTACCACCACACCGCCCGGTTCAACGGCCCCAGCCAGGCCTACGTGGCCGCCGCCTCGGCACTCGGCGCGCAGTACCGCACCGCGCACGAACTCTTCGGCAGGCTCATCGCCTTCGACCGCGAGCTGGCGTTCATCCCGGTGCCGGACGGCAGTTGGGGCGCCGTGGTGATCCGGGAGCCCGCCACCGTCGCCTACCTCTGCGACATCTTCGACCAGACCTGGGACCACGCCACCCCGTTCTCCAACGCCGTCGGCCAGGGGCTGGAGGAGGTCGCCCGCGAGATCCACGAGACGATCATCCGGCTGCTCGCGGCCGGACTGAAGGACGAGGCCATCGCCCGGCGGCTCGGCATGTCGTTGCGCACCGCGCGCCGGCACATCGCCGACATCATGGAGGAACTCGGCGCGGGGAGCCGCTTCCAGGCGGGAGTGGCCGCCGCGGCCCGCGGCCTGCTGGACGACCCCGCAGCGGCGAAGGCGGACCAGGGGGCTGCCGCGGACTGACAGCGGCAGCCCCCGTTCGTGTCACGGCTTTCGGGGAACGTGTTTCCGTGGCTGGTACGCCCCCTGCGTGATGGACGATGCTTCCCCGACGGGGTCGCGGCACGCGACCCGGCGCGCACGGCGGTCGCGGTGCGCCGGCGAGCCATGCACTGACTGAGGGGCGCACGATGAACATGCCGTTCGACGGGCCGACGGCGAGATCTCCTGAGAGCCGTCCGCAGGTCAGGCCCGTCCATCGGCCCACCGGCCCGGCAGGGGAGCACCTGCGGGAGGTCGCCCTCTTCGTCGCGCTCCACCTGGGCCGCGCCCCGGGCGTCCTGTGGCCGGAACACGACCATCCGCTGCTCGGCGACGGCGACGGCGACGGCGCGGACGACGGCGGGGAACCGGCGGCGACGCCCGATCTGGACGCACTGGCCGCACAGATCACCGCCGTGACCGGTCTCGCGGCCCGCCCCGCCCCCGTCGGCGTCCCGCCCGGCCATCTGCTGGTCCATCAGATCGCGGGCGCGGCCACCTGGAACATCGTCGGCGCCGGCGACGACGGCCGGGACGCCTCGCTCCGCTACCGCCTGCGCGCGGGCGAGGTGCTCTACGTCCCCGATGGCTGGGCGCGTGCCGCCGAGCCCGCCGCCGGCGCCCGTTGGACGGTCGTCGTCCTCACCCCCTGACGGGCCGCAGGGGCCATGACGGCCGGTGGTGAAGCGCCCGGTGGCTGAGGGCGAGGGCCCCGGCTGGCCCGCGGCGAGCCCGCGCACCCGCACGCACGGAACGAGGCGCCCCGCGGGGCGCCTCGTTCCGTGCGTTCACCTGACGCCGTGCGTCGCTCAGCCGCCCCAGGAGGTGTCGGTCGGGGGCTTCGGGCGGCTCGAGCCGCCCGTGGTGCCGGTCGACGCCGTGACGGCGATCACGGGCCGGTCGCCCGCCGTGATCCGGGTGGCGCCCCCGTCGAACGGCGCGGTCGTGGCGGCTCCCGTCAGGACGGCGGCGAAGGCCGCGGCCACGGTGCAGACGGCGAGTGCGAGACGCTTCGTCATGGTGTTCCCCCAGTAGATGGATGGGCCGGCCCGGGGGAGTGTCGTCCCGGGCCGTTCGGTCGTTGCCTTGCAGGAACAACCCTGCCGCCGCGAACGCCCCGCATCGATCCATCGGGCGGCTCATCAAGCTGCCTGACTCTAAAGTGAGGGGCGGCAAACCTCCGCATTCGGCGCGGAACGGTCGGCGTTCGGGCCGCTCATGAGGGGCGGAACGTCCAACTCCCGCCACACACGGAACACCAGAGGCGTCAGAGTGACCCCGAGATAGACCACACCGGTCGCCAGCAGAGCGGGCGTCAGCCCCCAGCCGTCCAGCACCGGTCCAGCACCCAGCATCCCCAGCGGCGTGGCCGCCAGGGCGCAGGCGGTGAGCATGCCGAAGACCCGGCCACGTATCTCCTCGGGCACCCGCTCGTAGGCGACGGACATCATCAGCGGAGCGAGCGCCCCCGACCCCAGACCCGACAGGGCGAGCAGCGACAGCAGCGCCCACGGCGGCGGTCCGGCGGCGAGCGTGGCGCAGCGCACCGCGCCGACCAGGAGGAACGCGCCGACGAACAGGGCTCGGCGCGGCAGACGGCGCCCGATGCGGCCGTACAGGGCCGCCCCCAGCAGGGCGCCCGCCCCGATCGCGGTCACCATGGCCCCGAACAGCGCGCTGCTGTCCAGCACCCGCGTGCCGTACGCCGGGTACAGGACCCCGTTGAGCGCGCCGTCCAGCGCGTTGGTCACCAGCAGCACCGCCGTCACCGCCCGCACCGGCCGGTCCCCGTTCAGGTACGCCCAGCCCGCCCGCAGATCCGACAGGTACGACGCCCCGGCCCCTCCCGGGTCGCCACGGCCCGGGAGCCGGGGCACGGACGGCACCAGCACCGCCACCAGCAGACAGCACAGCAGGGCCGCGCCCACATCCGCGGACAGGGTGCGCACCGGGCCGACGACGGCGATGAGCAGGCCCGCCAGCGGCGCCCCGGCCATCAGACCGATCCGGCGCGCGGCCTCCACCGAGCCGGTGCCCGCCTCCAGGGCGACCCCCGCCCGCCGCATCGCGTCGGGCAGCAGCAGCTGGCGCGCGGTCTCCGCGGGGCCGCGGGCCGCCCCCACCACGAAGACCAGGGCGACGAGCACCGGCAGGGCCAGCGCGTCCACCGCGTGCAGCGCGGGGATCAGGGTGAGCGCCGACGCTGTCAGCAGGTCCGCGCCCAGGCTCACGGCCCGCGCCGGCAGCCGGTCGACCACCGGTCCCACGAGCACCGCCGAGCAGAGCAGGCCCGCGGTCTCGGCCGCCGCGACCAGCCCCGTCCAGGTGCCGCTTCCCGTGCTGTGCAGCACGAACCAGGGCACGGCGACCAGGGTCGCCGAGAGTCCCAGCGCGGACACCCCTGCGACGGTCACGAGGGCCAGCAGCGGTGCGGTCCGCCAGGCCCGTGGGGCCAAGGGGGCCCAGGGGGAGGTTCGTTGATTCATCACGGTCCATTCCTCGCGGGAACCGCGCCGCCCGGCGCTCCACGGCAGCGGAGCGCCGGGCGGCGGTGTGCCCGTCGGTCGTCGGGTCAGCCGGCCATGCTCAGCCGCAGGCTGAGCGGACGCATGTCGGTCCACACCCGCTCGATGTGCGCCAGGCACTCCTCGCGCGAGCCCCGCACGCCCTGCGGGCGCCAGCCGGCCGGGACGGCCCGGTCCGCCTCCCAGAGGGAGTACTGCTCCTCGTCGTTGGCCACGACCAGGTACTGCCGCGTCGTCTCGTCACTCATGGTGCTTCTCCTCGTTAGTCGTGTCGGTTCGGATCGGTTCGGATCGGGGTTCGGTTCAGGGGGTCGGCCGGCCGGTGCGGTCGGTCGGTGCCGGGGATCGGTCACCGGAGCCGGGCAGGTGCGTCGCGTCGGCGATCGCCCATGCGAGCCGGTCCGCCAGCACCGCGCTGTGCGGTGGGTCCACCAGCGTGTGGTGGTCGCCGGGGATCGCGAGGTGACGCACGGCGCTCGCCCGCGCCCTCCACGGTTCCGGGTCCACCAGCGGGGTGGCGAGTTCGGCGTGCACCTCGGACACCGTGAACAGGTGGACAGGGGTGTCGAGGACGGCGTCGGTGCGGTACCCGGCTGCCGCGGCGCCGTTGGCCGACGCGACCCGCAGCATTCGGCGTAGCGCCTGCGGCGCACAGTGCCTCGGGAGGCTGCCGTTGTCGCGTCCCTTGCGGACCAGGGCGTCGAGCAGGGCCTCCTCGTCGAGCGCGCGAGCCTCGTCGGCGTCCAGGCCGGCCGCGAGTCCGTGGCGCAGCAGGTCGTCGTCCCCGGGGTCGGGCTCGGCCCCGGCGCGTGGGCCGGGGGCGGCGGAGTCGATCAGGCCGACGAAGGCGACCCGCTCGCCGGCGGCTTCGAGCCGCGCCGCGATCTCGTAGGCGACGGTGCCGCCGAACGACCAGCCGGCCAACAGGTAAGGGCCGGACGGCACTTCCGCGCGGATCGCCGCGAGGTACCGCTCCGCCATCGCGGACACGTCGTCGAGCGGAGCGTCGTCGGTGTTGCAGCCCACCGCCTCCACACCGAGCACCCGCCGCGAGCCGTCGGCGGTCTTCGCCAGCTCCCGGGCCAGGTCCAGATAGCAGACGACGTCGCCGCCGCGCGGGTGGAACAGGATCAGCGGGGGACGGTCGTCGCCGCCGTCGGAGAGCGGCACCAGCAGCCGGCCGGACGCGGCGGCCGCCTCGGGCAGCGCCTCGCACAGCGACTCGACCGTCGGCCTGCGGAAGACCAGGTTCAGGGGGAGCTCCACCCCGAACTCCGCGCGCACGGCCGTCATCAGCTCGAACGCCTTCAGCGAGTGGCCGCCCAGGGCGAAGAAGTCGTCCCTGACCCCGACCGGTCCGGTGCCGAGCACCGCCTCCCACACCCGGGCCATCCGCAGCTCGGCCGCGTCACGCGGAGCCACCCGCGGCGCGTCACCCGCGCGGTCGGCGCCCGGCGCGGGGGCGGGCAGGGCCCGGCGGTCGAGCTTGCCGTTCGGGGTGAGAGGCAGCCGCTCCAGCGCGGTCAGCACACCGGGCACCATCGGGGCCGGCAGCTCCTCCCTCAGGAAGTTCCGCAGCGCCGTCGGATCGCCGTCCCCGTCCCGCCAGACCACATAGCCGACGAGGACCGCGTCCACACCGCTCCCGTGTACGGCGGCGGCAGCCGCCGCGACCTCGGGACGGCGGGCGAGCGCCGCCTCGATCTCGCCCAGCTCGATACGGTGACCGCGCACCTTGACCTGCCCGTCCGCCCGGCCCCGGTACTCCAGGCCGCCGTCGGGCAGCCTGCGCACCAGGTCACCCGTGCGGTAGAGCCGGTGGCCGTCGTCGAACGGGTCGGCGACGAACCGCTCCGCGGTCAGGGCGGGCCGGCCGTGATAGCCGCGGGCCACCCCGTCCCCGCCGATGTACAACTCGCCGAACACGCCCACCGGCAGCGGTCGCAGCCGCTCGTCGAGCACATGCAGCCGGGTGTTGGCGAGCGCCTTGCCGATCGGCGCCGGCCCGTCGGGGTCCTCGGGGGAGAGCCGGTGAGCCGTCGACCAGACGGTCGTCTCCGTCGGCCCGTACACGTTCCACACGGCGCCCAGCGCGGACCGCATCCGAGCGGCGAGCGCCGTCGGCAGCGCCTCGCCGCCGCACACGGCCCGGACGCTCGGGCTCTCCCAGCCGGCCTCCATCAACTGGTGCCAGGTGGCGGGCGTGGCCTGGACGACCGTGGCCCCGGCCGAGTCCAGCTCCTTCGCCAGCAGCCTGCCGTCGCGGGCGGTCTCACGGTCGACGACCCGCACCCGCGCCCCGCAGGTCAGCGGCACCAGCAGCTCCAGCACGGCGATGTCGAACGACGCGGTGGTGACGGCGGCGACGATGTCGCCGGGGCCGGTCCCGAGCCTGCTCACCATGTCGTGCGTGAAGTTGGCCAGCGCCCGGTGCGACACCATGACGCCCTTGGGCAGGCCGGTCGAACCGGACGTGTACAGCACGTACGCCAGGTCCTCGGGGTGCACCGGGACCGACGCCGCCTCGGGGGCGGCCGTACGGTCTTCCACCAGGTCGGCGACGTCCAGCACCCGCACCGACCCGGAGGCCGGCGGTGTGCCGGCCGGGCCGTCCGAGGCGATCAGCAGCCGCGCGCCGCTGTCCGACAGCATGTGGCCGATCCGCTCGGCCGGATACCCGGGGTCGACCGGAACGTACCGTGCGCCGCTGCGCAGGACACCCAGCAGGGCGACCGGCAGCAGCACGGACCGGTCGACGCTCACGGCGACCGCCGTGCCGGGGCCCGCGCCGAGCGCGGCCAGCCGGCCGGCCACCCGGCCCGACAGGTCCCACAGCCCGGCGTAGTCCAGCCGGCGACGGCCGTCGTCGACGGCCACCGCGTCCGGCGTACGGGCGGCCTGCTCCCGGACGCGCTCGTGCAGCGGCGCGTCCGGGACCGGCTCAGCGGTGTCGTTCCACCGGCCGGCGAACTCCCGCTCCCGGCCCGCCGCGAGCAGCGGCAGGGAGGCGACGCGGGTGTCCGGGGCCGCCACAGCCGCGGACAGCAGCTCCAGCAGGGCCGTGGTCATCCGGGCGACGCTCGGCCGGCCGAAGAGGTCGGTGGCGAACACGGCCTCGCCGCGCAACTCGCCGGCCTCCTCGGTGAAGTAGAGCGACAGATCGAACTTCGAGGCACTGCTGTCCAGTTCGAGGGGCTCGACCGTGAGCCCCGCCGGCAGCCGCGGCGGCGTCGGCTCCTCGTTGAGGACCAGCATCACCTGGAACAGCGGGTTGCGGCTGAGGTCGCGCTCCGGGCGCAGCTCCTCCACCAGCCGTTCGAACGGCACCTCCTGGTGCGCGTACGCCTCCAGCGCCGTGTCCCGGGCCCGGGCGACGAGATCGGCGAAGGCCGGGTCGTCGGAGAGGTCCGCGCGCAGGACGAGGTTGTTGACGAAGAAGCCCACCAGCGGTTCCAGTTCGCCCCGGTCCCGGCCCGCGACGGGCGAGCCGACGGCCACGTCGTGCGTGCCCGCCCAGCGGCCCAGCAGCGCCTGGACGCCGGCCAGCAGCACCATGAACAGGGTCGCCTCGCGGTCCCTGCCGAGCGCGCGCAGTCGCTCCACGAGCGGCGCGGGCACCGTGAACGAGTGCCGGTCGCCGCGTCCCGAAGGGGCGGCGGGACGCGGGCGGTCCGTGGGCAGTTCGAGCGGGGCGAGCCCCGCCAGCCGCTCCCGCCAGTACGCGAGCTGCCCCTCCAGCAGCTCACCGCTGAGCCGCTCACGCTGCCAGGCGGCGAAGTCACGGTAGGAGACGGAGAGTTCAGGCAGCGGTTCGGCGCCGTCCCCGGTCCGCGCGCGGTAAGCGGCGAAGAAGTCCCGCCAGAACACCCCGGCCGACCATCCGTCGAAGGCGGCGTGGTGGGCGACGACCACGAGGAGGTGCTCGCGCGGCGCGGTCCTGATCAGCCGGGCGCGCACCAGGGGCGCGCGGGTCAGGTCGAAGGGCAGGGCGGCGTCCGCAGCGGCCAGCTCCATGGCCCGACGGCCGGCCGGTTCGGCGTCCTCGCCGGACAGGTCCGTGAAGACCGGTTCGAACACGTCGGCCGGTTCGGTCACCAGCCGGGCGGATCCGGCGGGGCCGCCCTCCTCGACACGGGAGCGCAGCACCTCGTGCCGGCTGACGACGTCCCGCAGCGCGCCGAGGGCGGCCTGCGCGTCGAGCGCCCCCGTCAGACGCGTCGTGCCGGGCATGTTGTAGTCCGGGCGGCCCGGCTGGAGCCGGTCGAGCAGCCACAGCCGCTGCTGGCCGAAGGAGAGCGGTGACGGCCCCGCCGGCAGCACCGGGATCCCCGGTTCCTCGTCCGCGCCGAGGGACGCGAGGGCGCGGGCGAAGTCCTCGGCGACCGGGTGCCGGAACAGGGAACGCATCGGCACGTCCAGGCCGAGCAGCCTGCGCAGCCGGGACACCACCCGCGTCGCCTTCAGCGAATGCCCGCCCCGCTCGAAGAAGTGGTCCCGGACGCCGACCGGGCCGTCCCCGAGGACCTCCTCCCAGACCTGGACGACCGTACGCTCCAGCGCCGTCCGGGGCGCGACGTGCGTCCGGCCCGCGCCGCCCGTGCCCGGCGCGGGGGCGGGCAGCGCCTTGCGGTCCGTCTTGCCGTTGGGCGTCAGCGGCAGCGCGTCCAGCACCACGACCGACGACGGCACCAGCGCGGCCGGCAGGGTCGCGCGCACGGTGTCCAGCACCTCTGCCGGACCGCCGTGCGGCGCCCCGTCCGCGTGCCACTCCACATAGGCGACCAGGGTGCGGTCGGCGCCCGTGCCGTGCGCGGCCACCGCCGTGCGGGCCACGGCGGGATGCCGCAGCACCGCGGCCTCGACCTCGCCCAGCTCCACCCGGTGCCCGCGCACCTTCACCTGGTTGTCGCGCCTGCCGTGGAACTCCAGCACCCCGTCCGACCGCAGCCGGGCCAGGTCGCCGGTCCGGTACATACGGCTCCCGGGCGGACCGTAGGGGTCGGGCACGTAGGCCGTGGCGGTGTGGCCGGGGTCGCCGAGGTAGCCGCGGGCCACACCGCGACCGGCGATGAACAGCTCGCCGACCGCGCCCGCCGGCAGGAGCTCCAGACGCGGGCCCAGGACGCGCACCCGCGCGCCGGGCAGGGGCCTGCCGATCGGGACGCGCCCACGGGCCACGTCCTCGTCGGTGACGACGTGGTACGTCGTGGTGTTGGTGCACTCGGTGGGCCCGTACTGGTTGACCAGCCGCAGCCGGTCCCGGCCGCCCAGCGCCCGCGCCGCGTCGGCGAGCGGCGCGGTGAGCGCCTCGCCGGTCGTCAGCACCAGCCGCAGGTCCGCGGACGGGCCCGGCGACGCGGCCACGACGAGGGCGAGCATCGACGGGACGACGGACAGGACCGCCGTGACCCGCTCGGTGTGCAGCAGACGGGCCAGCGCGTCCGGGTCGTCCGCCTCCTCGCCGGTGGCCAGCACCACGCGGCCGCCCGTCGCCAGCGGGGCGAACAGGTCGCGCACCGACGGGTCGAAGGTGAGCGCGGTCCGCGCGAGGACCGTGTCCTCCTCGCCGAGAGCGAACGTGCCGGTCAGCGCGGCCAGATAGCCGGTGATCGCCGCGTGCGGCACCGCGACGCCCTTGGGACGCCCGGTGGAGCCGGAGGTGTAGAGCAGATAGGCGAGGTCGCCGGGGCCGGCCTCGGCGGGCGGCGGCGTCGCCGGCAGCGCGTCGATCAGCGGCCGCTCCCGGTCCAGGTCCAGCACCGTCACACCGTCCGGGAGCCCGGCCACCGCGACCTCGCCGGACGACCCGTCCGTCACCGCCACCCGCGTCGCGCTGTCGGCGAGGACCGTGCGGACGCGCTCGGCGGGCTGACCGGGGTCCACCGGCACGTACGCCGCGCCCGACTTGAGCACGGCCAGGACGGCGACGACCGTCCGGGTACCGCGTCCGGTCATCACGGCGACCGTCGACCCCGCGCCGGCGCCCAGCTCACGCAGCCGCCGGGCGAGCCGGTTGGCGTCGGCGTCCAGCTCCCCGTACGTGGTGGAGCGTCCCGCGCAGGTCACGGCGAGGGCGTCGGGCCGGCGGCGGGCCTGTTCCTCGACCAGGGCGTGCAGGGTGCCGGCCCGGGCGGGCTGCTCCCGCTCGCCGGGCGCGTCCGCGCCGAGCAGCGCGGCACGTTCCGCCTCCGACAGCACCTCCAGCCGGGACAGCGGAGTGTCCGGGCCGGCCGCGGCCGAGCGCAGCAGCCGCGCGTAGTGGCCGGCGAAGCGCTCCATCGTGGCCTGGTCGAACAGGTCCGACGCGTAACTCAGGGTGCCGGTGAGTCCGCCCCGGTGCTCGGTGACGGCGAGGCTCAGGTCGAACTTGGCCGTGCCGTTCACGGTGTCCAGCGAGGTGGTGCGCACGCCCTCCAGAGGCAGGGTGTCCAACTGCTCGGGGTGCAGCTGGAAGAGGACGTCGAAGAGCGGGTTGCGGCTCAGGTCACGCTCCGGGCGCAGCTCCTCCACCAGCCGGTCGAAGGGCACGTCCTGATGCTCGAAGGCCGCCAGCGCCGTCTCCCGCACTCGGCGCACGGCCTTGCCGAACGTCGGGTCGCCGGACAGATCGGTGCGCAGCACCAGCGTGTTCACGAAGAACCCGATGAGCGGCTCCAGTTCGGTCCGGTCCCGGCCCGCGACCGGTGAGCCCACCGCCAGGTCGTCCTGCCCTGTCCACCGGGCCAGCAGGGACTGGAAACCGGCCAGCAGCACCATGAACAGCGTCGCCCCTTGCTCACGGGCGAGCGCGCCCAGCCGCCCGGCGAGTTCCGACGGCAGCTCGAAGGTGAGCACCCCGCCCGCGCCGGTGCGGGTGTGCGGCCGGGGTCGGTCCGTGGGCAGCTCCAGCGCGGGCAGGCCGGCGAGCCGCTCCCGCCAGTGCGCGATGCCGCGGTCGGCGGCTCCCTCCGCCAGCCGGCGCTGCTGCCAGTGCGCGTAGTCGCCGTACTGGACGGGCAGGGCGGGCGGCGCGGGGCGCTCACCGCGCCGCAGGGCCGTGTAACCGTCCGACAGCTCCCGCCACAGCACGGGCATCGACCAGCCGTCGCCCACGGTGTGGTGCAGGACGAGGACGAGCAGATGTTCCTCGGCGTGGACGCGCACCAGACGGGCCCGCAGCAGCGGCGCACGGGTCAGGTCGAACGGGGCGGCGGCGTCCGAGTGCGCCAGGCCGAGGGCCCGCGACCGGGCCTCGTCCGGCGGCAGCCCGTCGAGATCGGTCAGGAGCGGCTCGAACACCTCGGCGGGCTCCACCAGTTGGACGGGCCCGTCCGCATCCTCGGTCAGCCGCGAACGCAGCACCTCGTGCCGCGCGACGACCTCGCGCAGCGCGTCCAGCAGGGCGTCCGCGTCGAGCGCGCCCTCCAGCCGGACGGCGACGGGGATGTTGTAGTCCGGGCGGCCCGGCTGGAGCTGGTCCAGGAACCACAGGCGCTGCTGGGCGAAGGACAGCGGGGCGGTGCTCCCGGCGGGACGCGGCACGACCCGGTCCGCGACGGCGTCCGGCGCGTCGAGCCGCAGCGCGTCCACGGCGGTGGCGAACCGCTCCAGCACCGGGTGCTCGAACAGCAGCCGCAGCGGCACCTCGACGCCCAGCCGCGCCCCGAGACGGGACACCGTCCGGGTGGCGCGCAGGGAGTGGCCGCCGAGGGCGAAGAAGTCGTCGTGCCGGCCGACGCGGCCGGTGCCGAGCACCTCGCCCCACACCTCGGCGGCGAGCCGTTCGGTCTCCGTGCGCGGCTCCGCGAACTCGGCTCTGCGCAGGGCCTGTTCACCAGGAGCGGGCAGGGCGCGCCGGTCGAGCTTGCCGTTGGGCGTCGTCGGCAGGCCGGGCACCGGCACGATCGCGGCGGGGAGCATGTACGCGGGCAGCCGGTCCGTGAGCGCGCGGTGCAGCTCCTCGGGTACGACGTCCGCGCCGGGTGCGGCCACCACGTAGGCGACCAGGCAGAGTTCGCCCGGGGTGTCCTCGCGGACGACGACCGCGGCGCGGCCCACGCCCGGGCACCGGGTCAGCTCGGCCTCGACCTCGCCCGGCTCGATGCGGAAACCGCGGATCTTCACCTGCTGGTCGGCACGGCCCAGGTAGTCGACGGCACCGTCCGGGCGCCGCCGGGCCAGGTCCCCGGTGCGGTACATCCGCGCCCCGGGCGGCCCGTAGGGGTCGACGGCGAACCTGTCCGCCGTCAGCCCCGGCCGGCCGAGGTAGCCGCGGGCGACACCGGTGCCGCCGACGCACAGTTCACCGACCGCGCCCTCCGGCACCGGGCGCCCGCGCTCGTCGAGCACGTACAGGCGGGTGTCGTCGAGCGCCGAGCCGATCGGCACCCGGCCCTCCACCTCGGCGCCGGCCTCCAGCCGGTGCGCGGTGGCGAACGTGGTCGTCTCGGTGGGGCCGTAGACGTTCACCAGCACGGTGCCGGGAGCCGCCTCCAGGGCCCGCCGGAAGGACACGGGACTCGCGGCCTCTCCGCCGGTCCACACCTCCCGCAGCTCGGTGAGCAGTTCCACGCGCTCCTCGACGACCAGGTCGAACAGGGCGGCGGTGAGGAACAGCGCGGTGATCCGGTGCTCGCGCACCAGACGGGCGAGCGTGTCGGCGCCGATCCGGCCGGGCGGCGCCATCACCACCGTGCCGCCCGTCAGCAAGGGCGTCCACACCTCGTACGTGGAGGCGTCGAAGGCGAGCGGCGAGTGGGCGAGGACCCGGCGGTGGGCCGCGCCGAAGGCGGAGTCGCGAGCGAGGGCCGCGATGTTCCCCTGGGTCACGCCGATCCCCTTCGGCTCGCCCGTCGAACCGGAGGTGTACATGACGTAGGCGAGCTGGTCAGAGGTGCACACCACAGCGTCGGGGCGGCCGGGGGCGCACACCACAGCGTCGGGCCGGGCAGGGCCGGCCGTGTCGATCGCAGGGCCCTCGGTGGCGTCGAGCACCGGCACCGGCGACCCCGCGACCGCCTCGTGCCCGGCCAGGGCCGCGTCGGTGAGCAGCAGCCGGGCACCGGTGCGTTCCAGCATCCAGTGCAGGCGCTGTACGGGGAAGGCCGGGTTGAGCGGCACGTACGCGCCGCCCGTCTTCAGCACCGCCAGCATCGCGACCGGCACGTGCACGGAGCGGTCCATGAACAGCGCCACCGGCGTCTCGCGCACCACCCCGTCCGCCCGCAGCCGCGCCGCCAACGCGTCCGAGCGCGCGTCGAGTTCGGCGTAGGTGAGCCGGTCGTCGCCGCAGACCACGGCCGTCGCGCCGGGGGAGCGGAGGACCTGTGCGGCGAACAGCTCGCCCGGTGTGGCGGGGGCCAGGTCCTCGCGCACCGTGCCGTGGCCGTGGGCGACGAGGCGAGCGGCGGAGTCGTCGCCGGGCAGCAGCTCGGCGAGCGGCCGGTCGGGGGCCTCCACGACCGCGGACAGCAGCTCCAGATAGTGCCCCAGCAGCAGTTCGGCGGTGGCCGGGTCGAACAGATCGGTGTCGGCCACCAGCGAACCGGTGCAGCGGTCGGCCCCTTCGGAGACGAACACGCTGAGATCGAACAGCGACGCGCCGAAGTCGCACCTCAGGGTCTCGACGCCCACCCCCGGCAGCCGCAGCGCCGCCGTCTCCTCGCTCGCGGCGGCGAACATCACCTGCACCAGCGGATTCATGTCGCCGGACCGCTCGGGGCTCAGATGCTCCACCAACCGGTCGAACGGCACCTCCTGGTGGTCGTAGGCGTCCAGCGACACCCGCCGGACCCGGCCCAGCAGCTCCCCGAAGCCGATGTCGCCCGACAGGTCGGTGCGCAGCACCAGGGTGTTGACGAAGAAGCCGATGAGCGGCTCCAGTTCGACCCGGTCACGGCCGGCGACCGGTGTGCCGACCGCGATGTCCGTACGGCCCGACACCCGGGCCAGGACCGCCTGGAAGGAGGCGAGCAGCGTCATGAACAGCGTGACGCCGTGCGCCTCGGCCAGCCGGCGCAGCCGGTCGGTGAGCTCCTGGTCGAGGGTGAACTCCACGCTGTGCCCCGCGCCGCTGCGGCGGGTGGGCCGCGGCCGGTCCGCCGGCAGCTCCAGCGGCTCCAGACCGGCCAGCCGCTCCTCCCAGTGCCGCAGCCCGGCGTCCAGGGCGCCGCTGGTCAGGCGCTCCCGCTGGCGGCGGGCGTGGTCCTGGTAGGCGACGGGCAGATCGGGCACGCGCGGCGGCACGTCCCGCAGGAGGGCCGCGTAGCCCTCGGACAGCTCCTGCCACAGCAGGGACATCGACCAGCCGTCGGTGGCTATGTGATGGACCACCAGCACCAGTACGTGGTCGTCCGTGCCGAGGCGGATGAGCAGGGCGCGCAGCAGCGGTCCGGCGGCGAGGTCGAACGGCCGGCGGGCCTCCTCCCGGGCCAGGTCCAGGGCGCGGCGCTCGACGTCCGCCGCCGGGACGTCGTCACCGGCCGGGCCGAGGTCGAGCAGAGCCAACGGCACCTCGTGCGGGGCGGGGAGCACGACCGGGACCGGCTGCCCGTCGTGCTCCTCGAACACCGTCCGCAGCGGCGCGTGGCGTCCCACGACGGCGGTCAGACTGCGCCGCAGCAGGTCCCGGCGCAGCGGGCCGCGCAGCCGTACGACCTCGGGTATCGCGTAGCCGGGCGCGCCGCCCCGCATCCGGTCCACCAGCCACATGCGCTCCTGGGCGAACGAGGCGACGGGGGGCGCGGGGGCGGCGGACGCGGAGGTGGGGGACGTGGGTGCGGCGGGCGTGGAGCCGGGGGACGCGAACGTGTCGGGTGCGGACGTCTCGCCCGTGACCGCCGACGCCTCCGCCAGGGCCGACCGCACGCGGCGGCGCATCAGCTCTCGGGCGGCGGTCAGCCGGCTGTCGGCGGCGCCCGGCGTGCTCTCCTGGATGGTCACGAGGTCTCTCCCTGCGAAGCGTGGGCCACGGAAGACGTGAGGGACGTGCTTGACGTGGGGGATGTCGGGGACATGAGGGGCAGCGCATCGTCCGCCGTCGAGGCGGCGATGTCGTCGAGGAGGGCGGTCTCGACCGCCGCGGCGAGCGCGGCGACGGTCCGCTGTTCGAACAGGGTGTGCAGAGGCAGCTCCAGGGCCAGCGACTGGCGCAGCCGCGCCGCGACCCGGGTGGCGCTCAAGGAGTGGCCGCCGAGGGCGAAGAAGTCGTCGTGGCGTCCGATGGCCTCGACGCCGAGGACCGTGCGCCACACGGCCGCGACCAGCTCCTCGATCTCGCCGTCCGGCGGTTCGTGCCCGGTGGGCGCCGCGGTAGGCGCCGGCAGGGCCCTGCGGTCGAGCTTGCCGTTGGCCGTGACGGGCAGCGCGTCCACGACGACCACCAGCGGCACCATGTACTCGGGCAGGCTCCGCGCCAGCTCGGCGCGCAGCGCCGCAGCGTCCGGCGCCGCTTGCGACGCCGGTACGACATAGCCGACGAGCCTGCGTTCACCCGGCGTGTCCTCACGGACCACGACCGCGGCCCGTCCCACCCCGTCCTGCCGCGCGAGGGCGGTCTCGATCTCGCCGAGCTCGATCCGGAAGCCGTGGATCTTCACCTGGTCGTCGGTGCGGCCGAGGTACTCGACCGCGCCGTCCGCCCGCAGCCGGGCGATGTCGCCGGTGCGGTACATCCGCGATCCCGGCGGCCCGAACGGGTCGAGCGGGAAGCGCTCCGCGGTCAGCGCGGGCCGCCGCAGATAGCCGCGGGCCAGGCCCGCACCGGCGAGGAACAACTCGCCCGGGAACCCGGCCGGCACGGGCCGGCCCGCCGGATCGAGAACGTACAGCGCGGTGTTCCAGATCGGCCGCCCGATGGGCACCGGCCCCTCGTCCGTGCGGCGGCAGTCCCAGTGGGTGACGTCGACGGCCGCCTCGGTGGGCCCGTACAGGTTGTGCAGCGGTACGTCGAGCACGTCGAGGAAGCGGTTCTTCAGCTCCTCGGGCAGCGCCTCGCCGCTGCACACCACCCGGCGCAGCGAACGGCAGCCGGCGGCGGCGGGCTCCGCCACGAACGCGGCCAGCATGGAGGGCACGAAGTGCGCGGTGGTCACGGACTCCTGCTGGATCACCCGTGCCAGGTACGCCGGGTCCTTGTGCCCGCCGGGCTCGGCGACCACCAGGGCGGCGCCGGTCAGCAGCGGCCAGAAGAACTCCCACACCGACACGTCGAAGCCGAACGGCGTCTTCTGCAACACCCGGTCGTCGCGCCCGAGTCGGTACCGGTCCTGCATCCACAGCAGCCGGTTGACGATCGCGGAGTGCTCGACGACGACGGCCTTGGGGCGGCCGGTGGAGCCGGAGGTGTAGATGACGTAGGCGGGGTGGGCCGGCAGCGGCCCGCCCGATCCGTCCGGCCCGTCGGCCGCCCCCGGGGTCGCCGTGGACGCCGCGGATGCGGGCCCCGTCGTACCGCCGTGTCTCGCGTCCAGGAGCAGCCGGGGCGCCGACGCCTCGGACGGGAGCCCGTCGGCCACGTCGGAGGTGGTCAGCAGCAGCACCGGCGCCGCGTCGGACAGCATGAACGCGATGCGCTCCGCCGGCAGGGAGGGGTCCACCGGGAGGTAGGCCGCACCCGACTTGAGGACGGCGAGCAGCGCCACGACGAGTTCGGTGGACCGGTGCAGGGCGACCGCGACGATCTCCTCCGGGCGCGCGCCCCGCGCACGGAGCCCGGCGGCGAGCGCCTCGGCGCGGGCGTCGAGTGCGGCGTACGTCAGACGCTCGTCGCCGAACACCGTCGCGAGGGCGTCCGGGGTGCGCGCGGTCTGCCGCTCGAACAGTTCCACGAGCGTGGTCGCGGGCACGGGCGCCGCCGTGTCGTTCCACTGCGCGATCAACCGGTGCTGCTCGGCCGGGACGACGTCGACCTCGCCCACGGTCGTCGTCTCCGTCTCCTCGGCGACCGCCGTCAGCAGCTGCTGGAGTCCCTCGGCGACGCTCAGCGCGGCGCGCGCGTCGAGGACGTCCGGCCGGTGGTCGAGGTGGAGCCGCAGCCGCTCTCCCGGCAGGACGATGAGGTTGACGGTGTAGTGCGTCGCGTCCGACCCGTCGACGGCGGCCAGCCGCACCTCCCTGGCCAGGTCCCGCATCTCCGCGAGGTCCAGGGGATAGTTCTCGACGACGACCGCGGTGTCGAACAGGGTGCCGAGGCCGGCCGCCCGCTGAATGTCCGCCAGCCCCAGGTGCTGGTGGTCCATCAGCGGGGCCTGCTCGTCCTGGAAGCGGGTGAGGGCGGCGAGCAGGGTCTCCTCGTCCCGCACCCGGAAGCGCACCGGCAGGGTGTTGATCAGCAGCCCCACCATGCGCTCGATCCCCGCGACCGGCGCGGTGCGCCCGGAGACGGTGCCGCCGAAGACCACGTCGTCACGGGCCGTCAGCCGGGCCAGCAGAATGGCCCAGCATCCCTGGACGACGCTGTTGAGGGTGATGCCCGCCGACCGGGCCCTCCGGGTGAGCCGGGCGGTCGCCTCCGGTGACAGCTCCACCGTGGTCCGCTCGGGCAGCGCGCCGAGCTTGTTCGGGTCCGCAGAACCCAGCAGGGTGGGCTCGTCCAGGCCCGCCAGCGCGTCCCGCCAGGCCGCCGTCGCCGTCTCCCGGTCCTGGTCGGCCAGCCACGCGAGGTGGTCACGGTAGGGAACCGCCGCGGGAGTGCCGGAGCGGGGCGCGGTGCCGGTCAGGTCCGCGTAGCCGGTGAGGAGTTCGCGCAGCAGGACGGCGGAGGACCAGCCGTCCCACAGGATGTGATGGTTCGTCATCAGCAGCCGGTGCCGGTCCTCGCCCGTGCGGACCAAGGTGAAGCGCACCAGCGGAGGCCGATCCAGGTCGAAGCGCCGTGCCCGGTCGTCGGCGAGCAGCCGCTCCCAGACGGCTTCGCGTTCCGGCGCCGGGTGCGCGGCGAGGTCGACCGAGGCCCACGGGACGTCGATGTCGCCGGCGACCACCTGCACGGGACGGTCGAGCCCACGGTCGGTGAACGCCGCACGCAGCGCGTCGTGCCGCTCCAGCAGGGCGCCGCAGGCCCGCCGCAGGGCGCCCGCGTCGAGCGCTCCGTCCAGGGTCAGGACGATCTGGCCGGTGTAGGCGTCCGTGCCGGTGGCGTCGTACGCGGCGTGGAAGAACAGCCCCTCCTGCAAGGGCGACAGGGGCAGTACGTCGGTCAGTCCCGGGTGGCGTTCGGCGAGGCCGTCCATGTCCGCACGGGACAGGCCGGCCGGCGCGAGGTCGGAGCGGACGGGACCGGCCGGGGCCGCGTTCGCCGCGTCGACCGCGTCGACCGCGTCGGTCGCCTCGGCCGACGACACGGCCAGCAGGCGCAGGGCCGCCAGCCAGGCGTCGGCGAGGGCGTCGGCCTCTTCCTGCGCCAGCAGGCCCTCCGGCCAGGTCAGCACGGCGGTGAGGGAGGGACCGTCCGCCTCCTCCACCGCCAGCGCGTCGATCTGGAGACAGTGGTCGACCGGCATCGCGGGATCGGCGTGGGCGGCCAGCGCACCCGCGCCGGGGGCCGGGCTCCATGGTCCGTGGTCCGCCCCGTCGAACCGGCCCAGGTAGTTGAACAGCACACGAGGCTGGGGGAGTCGGGCCAGTTCACCCGCGGTCGCCGGGTTCAGACGGCTCAACAACCCGTAACCGGTGCCGTGGTCGGGGACCGCGGCCAGGCAGCCGTGCACCCGCCCGGCCACTGCGGCGAGCGCGTCGCCGTCGCCCTTTCCGGCAGCGGCCAGATCGAGACCGCGCAGATCGAGCCGGACCGGGTACTGGGTGGTGAACCAGCCCACCGTGCGCGACAGATCGTGCCGGCCCGTGCGGTCCGCCCGGCCGTGCCCCTCCAGGTCCAGCAGCAGCGAGCCGGGGCCGCGGCCCCCGCCGACACTGGGGTGATGGGCGGCCAGTGCCAGCGCCGTCAGCAACACCTCGGCGGGGCCGGTGCGAAGTGCCGCCGGCACGGACGTCAGCAGGGGTCCGGCGGTCTTCGCCGGCAGGGTCAGCGTACGGGTGCGGGTGGTGCCGACGGTGTCTCGCGCCGGGTCGGGCGCCCGCTCCCACAGCGGGGGCGTCGCGTCCCCTTCGGGCGAGGCTGCGCCCCGGCCGCTGCCCGTACCCGCGTCCGTCTTCGTGCCCGCATCCGCGTCCGGCGCCAGGGTCCTCCGCCAGTAGGGAAGTTCGGCCAGCACCTCGGGGGAGGCGGCCAGTTCCCGGAGGTGGGCGGCCCATGCGCGGAACGGCGTGCCCGCCCCCTGCGGCGGCGACACCGCGTCCTGGTGACCGGCCGCCGTGCTCCCGCCGCCTGCCGCCGCGGTCCCGTCATCGGACACCGCGTCCCAGGCGGCCGCGAGGTCGTCGAGCAGAATGCGCCAGGACACGCCGTCCACGGCCAGGTGGTGGACGCACAGCAGCAGCCGGTCCGGCTGCCCGTCACGGCCGTCCCACCGCACGGCCCGCACCAGGACCCCGCGGGCCGGGTCCAGCTCCGCCGCCGCGGCAGCCCCGGCGGTGCGTGCGTCGAAGGGCTCGTCCGCCCGCCGCAGCACCTCGGCGGCGGCCACCGACCCGGGCTCGCCGATCACGAGCGCGGGCCGCCCGTCCGGCCCTTCGGCCACCCGCATCCGCAGCGCCGCGTGACGGTCCAGGACCGTCTGCAGGGCGCGGGCCAGCCGGGCGTCGTCCGCGCCGACGGGCAGGGTGAGGGTCATCGACTGGCTGAAACGGCCGATCGGCCCCGGCCCGTCGAGCAGCCACCGCATCACGGGTGTGGCCGCCGACTCCCCGGACTCCGCGACGGATTCGGCCCCTTCCGACGTGGCGGCCGGCGCACCGACGGCGGTGGCGAGCGCGGCCGGCGTCTTGTGCGTGAAGACGTCGCCCAGCGTGAACGTGAGCCCCCGTGCGCGGGCGCGGCTGACCATGGTGAGGGCGGCGATGCTGTCGCCGCCGAGGGAGAAGAAGTTGTCGTCGGGCGCGACGGCGCGGCCCAGCACGTCCGCGAAGAGCGCGCACAGGGTGCTCTCGGCCCCCGCCGCGGGCTCGCGCGCGGGTGCGTCCGGTTCCGGCTCCTGGTCCGGTCCGGGCGTGGGCAGCGCCCTGCGATCGACCTTCTTGCTGGCCGTCAGAGGCAGTGCGTCCAGGGCGACGAAGATGTGGGGCACCATGTAGGGCGGCAGGAACTCCGCCAGATGCGCAGCCAGTTCGGCCGGAGCGGCGACCGCCCCGCCGGGTTCCGGCGCGACGAACGCGACGAGACGCCGCCCGCCGCCCGGTGCGGGCCGCACGTCGACCGCCGCCTGGCGCACCGAGGGGTGACGGCCCAGAACGGTCTCGATCTCGCCCAGCTCGACGCGGTAGCCGTTCACCTTGACCTGCTGGTCGATACGGCCCAGGTACTCCAGGTCGCCGTCCGCCGACCAGCGCACCAGATCGCCCGTGCGGTACATCCGGGATCCGGGCACGTCCGAGAAGGGGTCGGGCACGAAACGCCCGGCGGTCAGTCCCGGGCGCCCGGCGTACCCCTGCGCCAGACCGGCGCCCGCCACGCACAGCTCGCCCGCCGCGCCGGGAGGCAGCAGCCGAAGCCGTGAATCCACCACATAGGCGCGGTGGTTGACCATCGGCCGCCCGATGGGCGGCACCCTGCCGCCGTCACCGGGCGCGCACCGGTGCATGGTCACCTCGACCGTGGCCTCGGTGGGACCGTAGCCGTTCCACACCTCGCGGCCGCCGGCCGCCCAACGGGCCACGGCGTCGGCCGACGGCGCCTCGCCGCCGGTGGACAGGAAGCGCAGGTCGGGGAGCGCGCCCGGCTCCAGCAGCGGCAGCAGCGCGGACGGCAGGTCGGCGACCGTGACCGCCTGACGGGCCATCAGCGACTGGAGCCGGTCCAGGTCCGTCCGCTCCTCGTCGGTGGCCAGGACCAGCGTGCCGCCGCTCAGCAGCGCGCCGAACACGTCGAGCACGGACACGTCGAAGGACAGCGCCGCGAACCCGAGGAACCGCTCGCCCTCGCCTCGACCGGCCTCGACGCCCGCCACCGCGAGATGGGCGTACACGAAGTCGACCGCGGCGGCATGCGGCACGACGACGCCCTTCGGCTCGCCGGTGCTGCCCGAGGTGTAGAGCAGATACGCAGCCGAGAGCGCCGGCACCACCGCACGCCCCGCCGCGCCCGCCACGCCAGGGCCGCCCGGGACGCCCGCGCCGCGCGCCTCCCGTGCCGACACCACGGCCGTGCCCTCCGGCACCACCCCATCGGTGTCCGCATCGGCGACGACGGCGGCGATGCCGGCCCGCTCCACCACGTGGGCGACGCGGGCCGCGGGCAGCGCCGGATCCAGCGGCACGTAGCAGCCACCCGCTTTGAGCACACCGAGCAACGCGGCGACCATCGCGGGCGAACGCCGCACACGCACCCCGACCGGCCGTCCCGGCTCCGTCGACGGACGCAGCCGTCCGGCCAGTTCCTCCGCCCAGGCGTCGAGAGCGCCGTACGTCACCTCCTCGCCGTCACAGACGACGGCGACGGCGTCCGGGGTGCGCGCCGCCTGCTCCTCGAAGAGCTCGTGCAGACAGCGGCCCGCGGGCGCGTCGCCCCTCCCGCCGTCCGCGAAGACGGTGAGACGGCGCTCGTCGTCCGGTGTGAGCAGCTCCAGGGAGTCCACGACGGCCTCCGGCCCGGCGGCTGCCAGGCCGGCCAGGAACCGAGTGAACCGCTCCCGGTGGGAATGTGCCTCCGCCGCGTCCGCTTCACCGGCGTCCGCCTCGACCTGCACGGTCAGCGGACTGTCGCCGCCCCGGTCGTAGACGTTCAGCGTGAGATGGTCGACCGGGCCGACGGACAGGTTGTGGACGGTGGCCGGCGCCCCGCCGAAGGTCAGTCCGTAGTCGAAGGACATCAGATTGACGGTGGCGTCCCAGAGCCGCGCACCCCCGTGCACCTCCTCGATGCGGTACCGCTGATGCCGCAGCACGTCCTTGATGCCGGCCGAGGTGCGGCGCACCAGCTCGCCGAGCGTCGTCGAGCCCGTGACGGCCAGGCGCAGCGGGAGAACCCGCGAGAACATGCCGGGCGTACGACGGGCGGCGGCCGTGGCGCGACCGGTCACGGGCAGCCCCAGCACCACGTCCTCGGCGCCGTTCACCCGGTGCAGATAGGCGGCGGCCGCCGCGATGACGAGGGCGGACCACCGTGTCCCGTACTCCCGGGCGGCCTCACGCAACAGCCGCGCGTCACGGTCCGGCACGTCCCCCCTGACCCGTACGACGTCACGCGTCGCCGCGGCGGGACCGCCACCACCCGGCCGCCCCGCGAACCCGACGGGCTCCGGGGCGCCGGCCAGCACGCCCTGCCAGAACGCCCGGTCGGCCTCCCGCGCGTCGGAGGCGAGGTAGGCCTCCTCCTCGGCCACGATCTGCCGCCACGGCGCCGCGTCGGACGGCGGCACGGTCCCGCCGGCGACCAGCGCGGAGTAGTGTTCGGCGACCCGGCGGGCGATGAGAGGCCCGCTCACGCCGTCGGCGACGATGTGGTGGTATCCCTGCATCCAGCAGAACGACTCGGGACCGGTGCGCACCAGCAACTGCCGGTGCACATCACCGGTGGCCGGGTCCATGGGCCTGTCCAGCTCGGCCCGCATGAGAGCCTCGGCCGCGGCGACGGGATCGGGGTCGCCGCTCACGTCGGCGGTCCGAAGCCGGAACGGCGGCAGCCCGGCCGGCCCCTGCCGCACCGCCCCGCCGCTCTCCCCGAAGCGCATCCCGAGCGTCTCGGTCTCCGCCAGCATCCGCCGCAGCGCCTCCTCGAAGAGCTCAGCGTCCAGGGCTCCGTGAATCTCGAGATACTCGCCGATGGCGTAGTCACGACGCAGGGGGTCCAGTCGCTGCGCGAACCAGACACCGGCCTGTGCCGAGGTCAGGGGCAGCGAACCGTGGTCATCAGTGGGCATGGGGGCGAATCTCCTCGGGTTCGTTCGACGACGACACCTTCCGCGATGACCAACGGCCGTGAAAGTCACCGGAATTCGCCTCTTGACACTGCTGCCCCGGCTCCGGGACGTTCCCGGTAACGGAATCCCGTGACAGACGAGCAGGGGAGCGCGGTCCGCGAGGGCGCGTCGGCCGCTGGCGTGGCGGCCAGGAGATCGCCACGACGCCCAACCGGCTCTTCGGGGTCACGGGAGGGGTGCAGGTGGCTGGATCGTGTCTGCGCGCCAGGCCGTGCGGACCGGCTTCGGCGCACCCTCTGGGCAGTCAGTCAGGGCAACGGCGGAGCGGCGCCCGCGAGGAGGGACGGCCTGACGGGCTGTCCATTCGGTTCAGGATCGCGTGCAACGCCGTCTTCAGGGGGCCTTCAGAGGCTCGAAGAGGGGGCCGCGTCCTCGGGGGCGGGCAGTGGCTCTGTCGCCCTCGGGGCCAGCGCGCGGACGGAGGGGGTGGCGACCATGGCCAGGGTGGCGAGGAGGATGAGCGCGGCGGCCGCGTAGAGAGTGGCATGAAGGCCGAGGAGGAGTACGGCGGGTCCGGCGACGAACTGGGCGAGTGGAATCGCGAGGTAGGAGCCGAGGTCGTCGTAGGCGTAGACGCGGGCGAGGCGGTCTTCCGGGATCTGTTCGTTGAGGGTCGAGTACCAGGCGACGCCGGCCTGTTCGCTGCCCACGCTTGCCACGAAGTTGGCCACCACCAGCAGCCAGGTGCTGGGGGCGAGCGCGAGCAGCAGCGGGATCGTCGCCGTCAGGCCCATCAGCGCGCAGCCGACCAGGATCGCGCGCCGGGGCCGCCATCTCAGCGACAGTACGCCGCCGGCGACCGCGCCGAGCGAGCCCGCGGCGAGGGCCAGGCCCCAGCCGCTGCGGCCGATTCCGGTGCTGTCGGCGACGGCCGGGCCGAGGACGGTGAACGAGGCGGTGAGGCCGGCGTTGAGGAAGCAGAAGGCCACCACGATCACCCACACCCAGGTACGGGAGGTGAACTCTCGCCAGCCCACGCGCAGTTCATGGACCAGGCCGGGGCTGGGCCTGGGCGGCGCGACCTGGACGCGGACCAGCGCGAAGGACGTGGCGGCGAGCACGAAGCTGAGCGCGTCGACAGCCAGGCCCCAGCCCGGGCCGACCGCGGCGACCAGTACGCCGCCCAGCGAGGCGCCCGCGACCACCGCGCTGCTGCCCGCGATGCGGGAGAGCGCGAGGGCGGCGCGGCGGGACTCGGCCGGCACGGTCTGGGGCAGCAGAGCCTGGGCGGCGGGCTGGTAGCAGGAACCTGAGGCCCCGTTGACCGCGGCGAGCACCATGAGCAAGGGGATGACGGCGTTGTGGGTGAGGACCAGGGCGGCGATCACCGCCTGGCTCACGGCGCAGACCACGCTGCTGCCGACCAGCAGCGGGCCGCGCGGCAAACGGTCCGCCAACACCCCGCCGTACAGCAGGAAGAGGATGCCGGTGAGGGAGTGGGCGCCCACCACCAACCCGAGCGAGCCGACCGAGCCGGTGGCATCGAGGACGGCGAAGGCCAGAGCGATCGGCGCCACCCCGTTGCCGAGCAGGTTGGCTGTCGTGCCGATGAACAGATGACGGAACGGGCGGTGACGCAGAGGCGCCAGGGCGGCGGACATGCGCCTGATCGTCGGGACCGGACGGTACGCCCGTCAACGGATTATCCGACCGGCGCCGGGTCAGGCGCGCGGCTGACCGTGCGCCGGCGCCCTCGACCGGCGCCTCGGCCGGTGTCGCCGCGGCAGGCGTGCCCCCGCGGATCGGCGCGACACCGGCAGGACGTCGTTCAGGCCGCGGTGTCCGGCAGCCAGAGGTCGGGGCCGAAGACCTCGTAGCGGATGCGGCGCGAAGGCACTCCGAGGTGCAGCAGCCGGGCGCGGATGTCGCGCATGAACGGCAGCGGACCGCAGAGGAACACCGTGGCGCCGTCGGGAAGTTCGACGCCGTCGAGGTTCATGAGGCCCTCGCGGGCACCGGATCGCTCCGGGCCGGGCCGCTCGTACCAGAAGACCGCGCGGGCGCCCGGAAGCCGGTCCACCAGTTCCTCCGTCTCGGCGCGCAGCGCGTGGTCGGCGGGGGAGCGGTCGGCGTGCAGGACCAGCACCGGGCGGGCCGAGCCGAGTGCGGCGAGGTGGGCCAGGATGCTGGTCATGGGTGTGCCGCCGATGCCCGCGGAGACCAGGACGACCGGGGTGACGGCGTCGGCGGGGTCGTCGAGGAAGACGTCCCCGAAGGGCGCGGAGAGCGTCAGTTCGTCTCCTTCGCGGATCTGCTCGTGCAGCAGGCCGGAGACCTCGCCGTCCGGTGCGCCGTCCGTGCCGACCACCCGCTTGACGGTGATGCGCCGCAGGTCCTCGCCGGGGTCGCAGGACAGGCTGTACTGGCGCAGCTGGCGGACGCCGTCGGCCATCGGCACCCGTACGCTCACGTACTGTCCCGCCCGTGCCCTGGGGGCCGGCCGTCCGTCGGCCGGGCGCACGACGAACGACACCACGTCCGGGGTCTCGCGGCGGCGCTCGACGACCGTCCACTGCCGCCAGATCCGGCCCGGCGCGACGCCCGCGTCCTGGTAGAGACGGGCCTCCCGGCCGATCAGAGCACCGGCCATCAGCCAGTACACCTCGTCCCAGGCGGCCGCCACCTCCGGGGTCACCGCCTCGCCGAGGACCTCCGCTATCGCCCCGAACAGGTACTTGTGCACGATCGTGTACTGGTCTTCGGTGACGCCGACGGCGGCGTGCTTGTGTGCGATGCGGTCCAGCAGCGCGTCGGGACGGGTGTCCGGGTCCTTCAGCAGCGCGGTGGCGAACGCGGCGATCGAGCCTGCCAGCGCGCGTCGCTGCGCGCCGCTGGCCTGGTTGCCGCGGTTGAACATGCCGTCGAGCAACTCCGGCCGGTCGTGGAACATCGTGCCGTAGAAACGCGCTGTGATCTCGTCGAGCGCGCCGGCGACGGCGGGCAGGGTGGCGTGGACCACTGCGGCGGATTCTGCGGACAGCATGGAGCCTCCCGGGCAGGGGGTGAGGGGCGGGAACTGGGCCGCGTCGCATCGGGCGGCACCACCTGTGTAGCAGGCGGCCGACCGTGTTTCGGCGCTGTTCCGCGGCGCTGGGCGAAGAAGGGCCGAACGGCCCCGTCGATCGAGGCGCATCGGCCCCCCCGCCGCGCTCCGCCGCAGGGCCCGTCGGCACGGGGACGACCGCCTGTCGGCCCTGTCCGGGGCGCCCGGTTCGACGCCTGCGCCGCGGCGTCGGAGGCAGTGGGGCCGAACGGCCCTGGCCCTTCGGCCCGGGATCGCGGAAGATCTGCCATGAGCAGGAACCGGTCACGCTCAGTGAGCCCCGGCCGGTGCAAGGTTTCATACGGTGCGGGAACACAGAACTTCAGACAGTGCGGGACCACAGAACAAGGAGCATGTGATGGCGGACGGCGAGCGGCCCGGCCCCGACAATCCGATCCGGGTCTTCCTGCTGGACGACCACGAGGTGGTACGGCGCGGGGTGCACGACCTGCTGAACGACGAACCGGACATCACCGTCGTCGGCGAGGCCGCCGATGTCGAACAGGCCCTGGCGCGCGTGCCCGCACTGCGCCCGCAGGTGGCGGTGCTGGACGTGCGGCTGCCCGACGGCGACGGCGTGACCGTGTGCCGGGAACTGCGCTCGCAGCTGCCGGAGCTGGCCTGCCTGATGCTGACCTCGTTCGACGACGAGGAGGCCCTGCTGGACTCGATCATGGCGGGTGCGTCGGGCTACGTGCTGAAGCAGATCCAGGGGACCGACCTGGTGTCGGCCGTGCGCACGGTGGCCGCAGGCCAGTCCCTGCTCGATCCCAACGCCACCGCCAAGCTGATGGCCCGGCTGCGCCAGGACCGGCAACCGGAACCCGAGACCGGCGCCCTCTTGGGCCTGACCGACCGAGAGCGTGAGATTCTCGCGCTGATCGGCGAGGGGTTGACCAACCGTCAGATCGGTCAGCGGCTCTACCTCGCGGAGAAGACGGTGAAGAACCACATCTCCCGGCTGCTGGCCAAGCTCGGCGTCGAGCGGCGTGTCCAGGCCGCCGTCATCGCCACCGAGGCCAAGGACCGGCTCAAGCGACAAGGCCACTGACGCCGTTCAGGGGACCGTGCCTCATGCCGCGCGCCGGGAGCCCGAGGGCCGCCGGGTCCGGCCGCCTGCCGTCCAGGCCGCCGTCGGTGCGGCTCGTCGCCGGTAGACCAGGTACGGCCGGGTCAGGTATCCGACCGGGGCGCTCCACACGTGCACCAGCCGGGTGAACGGCCAGGCGGCGAAGAGCAGGAACGCGCTCAGTGCGTGGAGCTGGAACAGCAGCGGTGCGCCGGCGACGGCCTCCGGGCGAGGCTGGAGGACGAACAGACCGCGGAACCACACCGAGACGGTGGAACGGTAGTCGTAGCCGGCGCCGAAGACGTTGTGGGCGGCGGTAGCGGTGATGCCCAGCAGGACGGTGGCGGACAGCAGCGGGAAGAGGAGCTTGTCGCTGCGGTCGGTGCCCAGCCGGATCCGGCGGGTCAGCAGCCGTCGGGCGCACAGCATGCCCAGCCCCGCGACCATGGCGACGCCGGCGACCGAGCCCGCCCAGACGGCCGTGGTGTGGTAGGCGTGCTCGGTGACGCCGACGGCCTCGGTCCACGAGTCGGGAACGGCGAGCCCCACGACGTGTCCGGCGATCACCATGAAGGCGCCGAGGTGGAACAGGGGGCTGCCGAAGCGCAGCCAGCGATGTTCGAGGAGCTGGCTGGTGTGGGTGGTCCAGCCGAACTGGTCCTGGCGGTAGCGCCAGACGTGCCCGACCACGAACACGGCGAGGCAGATGTAGGGGA
This sequence comes from Streptomyces sp. NPDC101166, assembly GCF_044768125.1. Lineage (NCBI taxonomy): Bacteria > Bacillati > Actinomycetota > Actinomycetes > Kitasatosporales > Streptomycetaceae > Streptomyces > Streptomyces sp. NPDC101166. Next base: position 641,703 of record NZ_JBIWPF010000001.1, on the reverse strand, counting down.
ACGCGACCCACAGCAGAAGGTCGGTTCCACTCGCCGACGCGGCGGCCACGGGGGAGAGCGGGGCGTTCATCGGGGGCCTTCCGAAGGGGTGATGGTCGGGGCAGCGGGCGGCACACAGGTCGGCGGAGCGGCCATCGGCGGCACGAAGGTGCCGGGAGGGGCGAACTCCCCCTCGCCGTAGGTCCCGTAGGGGTCCAGACCGACCTCCTCGTTCGGCGGGCCCTCGGCGGCGAGCCGGGCCACCGCCGCGCGGTCGGCCTCGGTGGGCGGCGGCAGCAGGCTGAGCAGTGCGGCCAGGGCATGCCGGTACGGCGAGTCGGCGTCGGTCAGCGCCCGGTGGATCAGCTCCAGGCCGCGCCGGTGCTGGCGCAGTGGCGCCTCGCCTCCACCAGGGCCGGCGAGGGCGGCGAACTCCAGGACCACGGGGAGGTGGTCGGGCAGTTCTCCGCCGTCGGTGTCCCAGCCGGCGGCCCTGTACCGCTGGTTGAGAGTGAGCAGGGCCATGCCCCGGCGGCGGGTGTCGCCGTGCAGGTAGTAGGTGAGGTAGAGGCTGCTCTTGCGGCGCAGGTCGAACATCTCGACGTAGTGGCGTTCCAGCGCTTCGGGGTCCTGTGCGGCGAACCAGTCGGTGAACCGCGCCAGGTGCTCCGCTGCGGGCGTGGCCGGCAGGGCCTCCACAAACGCCGTCAACTCCCTCCCGGCCGACGTCAGTTCGGAGTCGGGGTACTGAAGGAGCAGCGACACGAGCCGCAGTGTCAGCGCTCGGCCCGCCGTCTCCTCGGGGGTGAGCCGGGCCGGGCGGCGCACGGCTGCCCGGACGCGGGTGCGGATGAGGGCGGGAATGGATGAGGGTCCCCCCGGGCGTTCAGCACTGGGGGAGGGCAGCGGGCTCACGGACGGCCTCCGGCAGGGGTGTCGCGGCGCAGGGTGGGGATGCCGAGCATGATCTTGCGGGGTTCCGGGTCGCCGGACGTCTCGACCGGGCAGCGGTTCTCCATCGCGGTCAAGGCGGCGGCGTCCTCCTTGTGCGCGGCGGGGACGACGTAGCGGTCGGCGTACTTGGCGACGGCCAGCAGCCGGTGCAGGTCCTCCGCCTCGCGCGCGGTGAGCCCCACGGCTTCGAGCGCGGCCTCGTCGCCGTCCTCGCCGAGGGTGCGTCGGCGCATGTACGAGCGCAGGGCGGTGAGTTTCATCAGCACTCCGGCGACCACGTCGGCGTCGCCGGCGGTGAACAGTTCCGCCAGGTATTCCAGCGGGATGCGCAGCCGGGTGACGGCGGCGAAGACGTGGTCGGGGTCGTCCTGGTCGCCGCCCACCGCGTCGACGGCGTCGAGGACGGGGGAGAGCGGCGGCACGTACCAGACCATCGGCATCGTCCGGTACTCCGGATGCAGCGGCAGCGCCACCTTGTAGCGCATGACGAGGTCGTGCACGGGGGAGCGGCGGGCCGCCTCCAGCCAGTCCTCAGGGATCCCCGACTTCCTTGCTGCCGCGCGGACTTCGGGATCGTGCGGGTCGAGGAAGACCCCGCGCTGGGCGTCGAGCAGGTCCTGCTCGTCCGGGGTGGCGGCGGCCTCGCCGACGCGGTCGGCGTCGTAGAGGAGCAGGCCGAGGTAGCGCAGCCGGCCGACGCACGTCTCGGAGCAGACGGTGGGCTGGCCGGCCTCGACGCGAGGGAAGCAGAAGGTGCACTTCTCGGCCTTGCCGGTGGCGTGGTTGACGTACACCTTCTTGTACGGGCACGCCGTCACGCACATGCGCCAGCCCCGGCAGCGGTCCTGGTCGACCAGGACGTTGCCGTCCTCGACCCGCTTGTACATCGCGCCGGACGGACAGGCCGAGACACAGGCCGGGTTGAGGCAGTGTTCGCACAGGCGGGGCAGGTGGAAGAGGAAGGTCTGCTCGAACTCGAACTTGACCTTCTCGGCCCATTCCCCGGTGAGGTTGGGGTCGCCGCCGGCGTTCTCGGGTGCTCCGCCGAGGCCGTCCTCCCAGTTGGCGCCCCAGGTGATCGCGGTGGGCTCGCCGGTGAGGACCGAGCGGGGGCGGGCGACCGGCATGTCCTTCTGCGCGGGGGCGGTGACGAGGTTGTCGTAGTCGTAGGTGACCGGCTCGTAGTAGTCCTCGATGGAGGGCAGATCGGGGTTGGAGAAGAGGGACAGCAGACGCTTGACGCGGCCACCGGAGCGCAGGACGAGCCGCCCGCGCTTGTCGAGCCTCCAGCCGCCCTTCCAGTGCTCCTGGTCCTCGTAGCGGCGCGGGTAGCCGACCCCGGGCTTGGTCTCGACGTTGTTGAACCAGGCGTACTCGACACCCGTGCGGTTGGTCCACGTCTGCTTGCAGGTGACCGAGCAGGTGTGGCAGCCGATGCACTTGTCCAGGTTCATCACCATCGCGACTTGAGCCATGACGCGTCCGACAGGGGCTTCGCCACGGGGCATGTCAGTACTCCACATCCTGCGAGCGACGGCGGATGACGGTGACCTCGTCGCGCTGGTTGCCGGTCGGGCCGTAGTAGTTGAAGGCGTAGGTGAACTGGGCGTACCCGCCCGCGAGATGGGTGGGCTTCAGCAGCAGCCTGGTGAGCGAGTTGTGGATGCCGCCGCGCCTGCCGCTGACCTCGGTCCTCGGTACGTTCACGGTGCGGTCCTGGGCGTGGTACATGTACACCGTGCCCTCGGGCATGCGGTGGGTGACCACGGCCCGGGCGGCGACGACGCCGTTGCGGTTGTACGCCTCGATCCACTCGTTGTCCTTGACGCCGATCCTGACCGCGTCCTCCACCGACATCCAGATCGTGGGACCGCCGCGGGACAGGTCGAGCATGTATTTGTTGTCCTGGTAGTTGGAGTGGATGGACCACTTCGAGTGCGGGGTCAGATAGCGGACCGTGACCTCCGCCCGGCCGTCGTCACGCAGCTGCTCGTCACCGTAGTGTCGGGGCGTGTTCAACGGAGGCCGGTAGACGGGGAGTTGTTCGCCCAGTTCGGCGATCCAGTCGTGCTGGACGAAGAAGTGCTGGCGTCCGGTGAGGGTGTGCCAGGGCTTCTTGTGCTCGGTGTTGATGACGAACGGGGAGTAGCGGCGTCCGCCGGTCTCGCTTCCGGACCACTCGTAGGAGGTCATCACCGACCGGGGCTGAACGCGGGTGTCGGCGAAGGTGATCCGCTCGGCCTCGCGTTCGGCGGCTAGCTCCACCAGCCCCGCACTGCCGGTCAGCCGCTCGAGTTCGCGGAAGCCCTCGGTCGCCAGACGGCCGTTGGTGGTGCCGGACAGAGCGAGGATGGCCTCGCACATGTCCGAGGCGGTGGCGAGCGAGGGCCGCCCGGCGGCGACTCCGTCCCTGACGACGCCGTTGCGGTGCCGCAACTCGTCGATCTCCCGGTCGGGATGGACGGTGACGCCCTTGGTGGTGGTCCCGAGAGTGTCCAGCAGTGGACCGACGGCACGCATCTTCTGGCCGATCGCCGCGTAGTCCCGTTCGACGACCACCAGCTTCGGCATGGTCCGCCCGGGGACCGGTTCACACTCGCCGGCCCTCCAGTCCCGTACCACCCCTCCCGGCTGGGCGAGTTCGTCCGGTGTGTCGTGCAGCAGCGGCACCGCCAGGACGTCGGTGCGGGCGCCGAGGTGCTCGGCGGCCAGTTCGCTGAACCGGTCGGCGATGGTGAGGAAGGTGTCGTAGTCGGTGCGGGCCTGCCAGGGCGGGGCGATGGCCGGGGTGAACGCGTGCACGAAGGGGTGCATGTCCGTGCTGGACAGGTCGTCCTTCTCGTACCAGGTCGCGGCGGGCAGGACGACGTCGGAGAGCAGGCCGGTGGAGGTCATGCGGAAGTCCATGGTGACGAGCAGGTCGAGCTTGCCCTCGGGGGCCTCGTCCCGCCACACCACCTCCTTCGGGCGCCGCTCGGGCGGGGTCTCCTCGGAGCGGACGGCCGCGTCCGTGCCCAGCAGATGGCGCAGGAAGTACTCGCTGCCCTTGCCGGAGGAGCCCAGCAGGTTCGCCCGCCACACGGTCAGCACGCGCGGGAAGTTGGCCGGGTCGTCGGGGTCCTCGACGGCGAACCGCAGCCGCCCCGACTTCAGTTCCTCGACGATGTGCTCCGCGACGGGCCGGCCGGCCCGGGCCGCTTCGTCCGTCAGGTCGAGCGGGTTGCGGTCGAAGCCGGGATGACCGGGCGTCCAGCCGAGCCGCACGGCCTGCGCCAGACAGTCGGCGAACCCCTTGCCCGTGAACCGCCCTTGCCCCAGCGGGGAAGCCAACTCCTCGGGCCCGAAGGCCTCGTAGCGCCACTGGTCGGAGTTCAGATACCAGTACGACGTGCCCGCCATGTGACGGGTGGGCCGCTGCCAGTCGAAGGCGAACGACAGGTGCTGCTGCCCGGTGACCGGGCGGACCTTCTCCTGCCCGACGTAGTGCGCCCAGCCACCGCCGTTGACGCCCTGACAGCCGGTCATCGTCGTCAGCGCCAGAAAGGCGCGGTAGATGGTGTCCGAGTGGAACCAGTGGTTGGTGCCGGCCCCGAGAGCGATCATCGAACGGCCCTCGGTCCGCTCGGCGTTGCGGGCGAACTCCCGGGCGATCCGCGCCGCCTGCCCGGCCGGGACGGAGGTGATCGTCTCCTGCCAGGCGGGCGTGTACGGCTCGGCGGCATCCTCGTACGAGGCGGGCCAGCTGCCCGGCAGGCCGGGGCGCGCGACGCCGTACTGGGCGAGCATCAGGTCGAAAACGGTGGTGACCAGGCGGCCGCCGATCGCGCGGACCGGCACGCCCCGCAGCATGGTCGCGCCGCCTTCGGTGGCGCCCTCGTCGAACCGGGGCAGAGCGATCTCCACCGTGTCCTCGGCCGACTCCAGCAGGCTCAGCTCGGGTTCGACGTCGCCGAGTTCGAGGTTCCAGCGGCCTCGCTCGGCTTCCCCCCACCGGAAGCCGAGCGAGCCGCCCGGGACCACGGGTTCACCCGTGGCCCTGTCCAGGAGAACCGTCTTGGACTCGGCGTTCTCCGTGTCGTGCCCGAGATCCGCGGCGGTCAGGAAACCGTCCGGGACGAGACCCCGCTCGTGCTCGCGCAGCGTCACCAGGAACGGCGCGTCGGTGAACTTGCGCATGTAGTCCTGGAAGTAAGGGACTTCGCGATCGACGAGGAACTCGCGCAGGACGACGTGCCCCATGGCCATCGCGAGCGCGCCGTCCGTGCCGGGGTGCGGGGCCAGCCATTCGTCGGCGTGCTTGACGTTGTCGGCGTAGTCGGGACTGACCGCGACCACCTTCGTGCCGTTGTAGCGGGTCTCGGTGAGGAAGTGCGCGTCCGGGGTGCGGGTCACCGGGATGTTCGAGCCCCACATGATCAGATAGCCCGCGTTCCACCAGTCCGCCGCCTCCGGCACGTCGGTCTGGTCCCCGAAGACCTGCGGTGAGGCGATCGGCAGGTCGGCGTACCAGTCGTAGAACGACAGCAGGGTGCCGCCGATCAGCGAGTGGTAGCGGGCGCCGGCCGCGAAGGACGCCATCGACATCGCCGGGATCGGGGAGAAGCCGGCGACGCGGTCGGGACCGTACGTCCTGACGGTGTGGACCTGGGCGGCGGCGACCAGCTCGCTCACCTCGTCCCAGTCGGCGCGCACCAGGCCGCCCTTGCCCCGGGCCCGTTTGTAGGCGCGGGCCTTCGCCGGATCGGAGGTGATCTCGGCCCAGGCCGCCACCGGATCACCGAGCCGCTCACGGGCCTCGCGCCACAGCTTCAGCAACTCGCCCCGCACGTACGGGTAGCGGACCCGGCTGGGGGAGTAGGTGTACCAGGAGAACGACGCGCCGCGCGGGCAGCCGCGCGGCTCGTACTCGGGGCAGTCCGCGCCGATCGACGGGTAGTCGGTGGCCTGGTGCTCCCAGGTGATGATGCCGTCCTTGACGTACACCATCCACGAGCAGGAACCGGTGCAGTTCACACCGTGCGTGGAGCGCACCACTTTGTCGTGCGACCACCGGTCCCGGTAGAAGCCCTCCCACTTGCCGCCGGCCTCACCGAACACGGCACGCCCGTCGGCCGACACCTCACTGCGGGTCAGCAGCCGGCGGGCGGCCAGGGGCCAGCCTTCGCCGGCTCGCGACTCCCGCTGCCGTGCGTTCTGATCGCTCTCCATGGCCCGGAACGCTATGCGGCGCACCACGTTCCCCACCGGGGGCCGGCGGTCCCTGAAGGAGGGCCGATGGTCCCTGCGGTCGGGGCCGGTCGGGGCCGGTCGGGGCCGGTCGGCCGGGGAGCCGGTGCGGCCTGCGGTGCGGGCCGCCATTGATCGACGGGGGTCACGCGGTCGGTGGCGGGCCCGAGGAGCGGCTCCGGGCCGCCGGCGCGCGTTCTCGCCCGCGTGGCGGGAGACAGAAGCCGTACGCACCCGCCGGGTGCGCCTCACGGCGTGGCGAGCGCCCCGTTGAGCTCGCGTCCGGTGACCATCGCGGACTCGATCCGTACGAACACCGCGTCCCGCAACGGCATCCAGGAGCCGGGGCCCGTCTGCGACAGCCGCTCGTGTTCGGCGGGATCGGTCACCACGGTGGCCCGTCCGGTGACGACCACGCTCCACCCGGCCCGGGTCGCCGCATCGAACTCGTCCGCCTCGAAGGCGACCACGACGCCGTCTATGGCGCGCACGAGGTCCGAGGCCGGCGACGTGCACAGCACGACGGACCCGTCAGGGTCCAGGGAGAAGTTGACGGGCAGGACCGCGGGCAGCGCCTGCCGGGTGTACACCACGCGGCCGACCGGCGCCTGAGCCAGCATGCGCAGGCATTCCTGCCGGTCGAGCGCGCGAAAGCCGTCTGTCTCGAACATCGGTCCAGTGTCCCCTGCGGGCGCTGCCCGGGGTAGGGCCGACCGGCCCCCATCCAGGCGGCGGCACAGGGACCGCAGTTGTCGCGGAGGAGCCGCGGGGCCGATCCGGGGGCACGACCACGGGGGCCCGGGACGAAAGGGGGCCTGTCCGACCGCCGGCAGGGACTGATGGCCCATGCCGTCGGCGAGACCGGATGCGGACAGTGGTCACGGGATGCCGTCAGGCAGGCAAGAGGCCTGTCGGTGGCGTGCGATCCCGGTGGCGTCGTACCACCACGCAGAGGAAAGGGACGGACACCATGGTCCAGCCGTTGAGGTCGAAGAGTGGCAGATCACCGTCGGGCGCCGAGGTGTCCGGCCGGGCGTGGCTGATGCTGGCCCTGGCCACGATCGGTTTCGCCGTGAACTTCTGGGCGTGGGCGCTGCTGAGCCCCCTGGGGCCCCGGTTCAAGGACAGCCTCGACCTGTCGTCGTTCGAGCAGTCCCTGCTGGTGGCGGTGCCCGTCGTGGTCGGCTCCCTGGGACGTGTCCCGGTGGGCGCGCTGACCGACCGGTTCGGCGGCCGGGTCATGTTCCCGATCGTGTCGGCGCTCACCGTCGTTCCGGTGCTCCACCTCGGGCTGGCCGGGCACTCCTCCCTCGCCGCGCTGCTGATCGGAGGGTTCTTCCTCGGCATCGGCGGCACCGCGTTCGCCGTCGGGGTGCCCTTCGTCAACGCCTGGTTCCCGCCGGAGCGGCGCGGCCTGGCCATCGGCGTCTTCGGCGCCGGCATGGGCGGCACCGCCGTCAGCGCCCTGACCACCGTCAAGCTGGTCGACGCCGACGGCATGGCGACTCCGTTCCTGATCACCGCCGCGGTGCTGGCCGTGTACGCCGTGGCCGCGGCGCTGCTGCTGCGCGACGCGCCCGGCCGCACCGTGCCGACCGAACCGCTGGGACGCCGACTGGCCGCCACCGCCCGCCTGAGCGTCACCTGGCAGGCGTCCGCGCTCTACGCGGTGGCGTTCGGCGGCTACGTCGCCTTCTCCGTCTACCTGCCCACCTACCTCAAGACCGGCTACGGCCTGACCCAGGCCGACGCCGCGAACCGGATGGCAGGGTTCGTGCTCCTCGCGGTGGCGATGCGCCCGATCGGCGGCTGGCTGTCGGACCGGCTGGGCCCGGCCCGGGTGCTGGCCGGCGCGCTGACCGTGGTCGTGGCCGGAGCGGCGGCGCAGTCGTTCACCCCGCCGCTGGCTCCGGTGGGCGCCGTCGCCTTCCTCGCCATGGCCGCCGCGCTCGGCGCGGGCAGCGGAGCGACCTTCGCCCTGGTGGCGCTCCTGACCCCGGCCGACCGGGTCGGCTCCGTCACCGGAGTGGTCGGCGCCGCCGGCGGACTGGGCGGCTTCCTGCCCCCGCTGGTCATGGGCTCCCTCTACGGCGAGTACGGCACGTACGCGGCCGGTCTCGCCCTCCTCGCGATCGTGGCCGCCACAGCGCTGGCCTACACCCTCACCTCGGTCCGCGCCGCAGCCGGAGGCGGCGGGCCCGAGCCGGGCGCCGGCGGACGGCGCGAGCACCGCACCGCGGGCACCACTGCGTAAGGACGAGCGGACAGGCCGCCCTGCCAGGCCCGCCCGCCGAACGCCCGCACCTCAGGCTCCCGCCAGCCGCGTACCCCCGCTCCACGCGAACGGGGGTACGCGGCGTCCGCACATCACGGGCATGGCCGAGTGGGGCTCGGGCGGCCGCGCTCGAACGCCGGTGATCGGTTCACTGTGCGGGAAGGGGCACGGTCCATCCGACGACGGTGCCGGCGGGTTCGTTCGGTGTGACGGTGAGGCTGCCGTCCAGGTCGGCGGCGCGTCGGCGGAGGTTGTCCAGGCCGCTGCGGCGAGTGACGGCGGAGTCGATCCCGGTCCCGTCGTCGGCGACGCGCAGCCGAAGCCGGCGGCTGTCGGTCTCGACGGTGACCTCGACGGCGGTGGCGTGCGCGTGCCGTGCGGCGTTGGAGAGCGTCTCGCGCACCACGGCCGGCACATGCTCGCAGTGACCGGCGGGCACGACGGTGTCCAGCAGTCCCGTCATGCGCAGGGCGGGGGTGAAACCGAGCACGGCGGCGGCCCGGTCGGTCTCGGTCCAGCGGTTCGGTACCGGTCTCGACCCTGTACGCGGGCGGCGGCGCCCACATCCCTCCACTCCGCCGTCGCTCACCGGGGCCCCGGCCGTCCGGTCGGTGCCCAGGTCGCCTTGGAGGACGGTCCGGGTGATCAGGGGGCGGTGATCCGCCGAGCCCTGTTCTGTTGCCCTACACCCTCCGGCCCGCGAGAGTCGCCGACGCCCCACCTGGCCCCCGCCGGCCGCGAGGCCATCCTCCTCCAGGACGCCCGTATCGCTCAGCCCCGCGCCCCATCCGGGGCGGCACGCCACTACTCCCCAGGGAGTAATCCACACCCGCCGTCGCCCCAGGCAGTACGCCTCACCTCGCCCTCCCGCCCGACGAAAGCCGTGGTTCTCAACGGAAGTCTGGGGACCGAAGCAGACGCCACCCGGAGGGAGATCGGTCAATGAGGGCCGGAGAGACAACCGCTACGACGAGGCTGAGGCCGGGACGCGGGCGAGCCGTTCCATGGGCGGTGCTCGGGCTGTGGATCGCCGTGATCGCGCTCGTCGGGCCGTTCGCCGCGAAGCTCGGCAGCGTGCAGCACGACAAGGTCACCGACTATCTGCCGGCGAGCGCGGACTCGACGCAAGTGGCGAAGATCGAGGAGAAGATGCCCGGTGGCGAGACCACCGAGATGGTGCTCGTCTACCACCGGGACGGCGGGCTCAGCGCCGCCGACCGGAAGACCGCGGCCGGGCAGGTCGCGGAGATCACCCGGCAGCACGAGCTGATCGGCGGTGCTCCCCAGGGGATTCCGTCCAAGGACGGCACGACCCTGATGTACCCGATCGCCAGCAACGAGCCCGGGGCGGACGAGGAGAAGCAGGACAAGCTCGTTACCGACGTCCGCGAAGTCGCCCAGGACGAAGGCGGGTTGAGCGTCGACGTGGGCGGCACCGGCGCGCTGGGCACCGACTCCGGCGCGGTCTACGACTCGCTCGGCGGACCGCTGCTCTACACCACCGTCGCCGTCGTCGCCATATTGCTGATCCTGATCTACCGCAGCCCCGTGCTGTGGCTCGTGCCCCTTGTCGTCGCCGGGATCGCCGACTACATGTCGATGGGTGTCTCCTACGGTCTCAACCAGGCCTTCGGCACGACCGTCACGGGGCAGAGTTCGGGTGTGATGACGATCCTCGTGTTCGGGGCGGGCACGGACTACGCGCTGCTGCTCGTCGCGCGCTACCGGGAGGAGCTGCGGCGCATCGAGCGACCGTACGAGGCCATGGTCGCCGCCCTGCGCGGCTGCGGGCCCGCCGTGCTCGCCTCCTCCGGCACCGTCGCCGCCGGACTGCTGTGCCTGCTCGCCGCCGACCTCAACAGCAGCCGGGGCATGGGCCCGCTCGGCACCGTCGGGGTGCTGTGCGCGCTGATCGCGATGCTGACCCTGCTCCCCGCCATCCTCGTACTGGTCGGACGGCGTGTGTTCTGGCCGCTCGTGCCCGCCTTCGGGAGCACGCCCAAGCAGCGGCGGAGCCTGTTCTCGGCGATGGGCAGCTCTGCCGGACGCAGGCCGCTGACCGTACTCGCGAGCGGTGCCGTACTGCTCGGCGCCCTCGCCCTCGGCTCATTCAACCTGCCGGGATCGCTCAAACAAGAGGACTCCTTCGTCAAGAAGCCGGAGTCCGTCGTCGCGATGGAGACCCTCGCCGAGTCCTTTCCCGACAGCGGCAGCCAGCCCATCGACGTGATCACCCCGCAGGGGCGCGCCGACGAGACCCTCGCGACCGTCCGCGACACACCGGGCGTCGGCAGCGCGGAGAAGGGGCGTACGGGAGACGGCTGGACCGAGATCTCCGTCTTCGCGAAGAGCGCACCCCAGTCGGCGGGGGAGACCGCCACCATCAAGTCCCTGCGGGAGAAACTGAAGGGCTCCTACGTCGGCGGGGACAGCGCCCAGCAGATCGACCTGGAAGACACCAACGCCCGGGACACGAAGATCGTCGTACCGCTCGTCCTCGTCTGCGTGATGCTCATCCTGATCGGGCTGCTGCGGAGTCTGGTCGCACCGCTGCTCCTGGTGGTCGCGGTCGTCGCGGTGTGGGGCGCCTCCCTCGGGATCGGCGGACTGGTCTTCGAACCGCTCCTCGGCCTCAAGGGCACCGATCCGGGGCTCGGACTGCTGTCCTTCGTGTTCCTGGTCGCCCTCGGCGTCGACTACGGCATCTTCCTCATGCACCGGATGAGAGAGGAGTCCCTGGCGGGAGCGGAACCGGCCACGGCGGCACTCACCGCACTGCGCACCACCGGCGGCGTCATCGCCTCCGCCGGACTCGTCCTCGCCGCGACCTTCGCCGTGCTGACGAACATGGGTCTGGTGCAGCTGGTCCAGCTCGGCTTCGTGATCGCCGTCGGCGTCCTGCTCGACACCTTCCTCGTACGGACGTATCTGGTGACCAGTGCCAGCGTCGCCCTGGGCCGGAAGGTGTGGTGGCCGGGAGTGCTCTCACGGGAGCCCGCGCCGGCCGAACCGGCCTGGGCGAGCGGACCGGGCGGACCGACCGAGCCGCCCCGGCAGCCGGAAACCGTCAGAGCACCCGGAGCACGCTGATCGAAGGCCTCGATCGAACGCTCTGACCCAGCACGCTGATCGAGCACCTTGATCCGGCGGGCCCGCCCGGGCGCCTCTTCTTTCGGAGAGGCGCCCGGATTCCCGCACGAGTACCGGAAGATGGAGCCGTGGAAGAACGGGGAACGACCACAGGGGTACGCGAACGGTCGACGGCGGAGACGGCGGCCGGTGGCGGCGGGCGGTCCCGTCGCGTCGAGCGCATCATGTCCGCCATCAACCGCGAACCGCTGACCGCACCGCACCGCACCCGCAACGACGCGGTCCTCGCGCTGGGCCTCGCCGTGCTCGCCGTAGCCATCACCCCCCTGATGGGCGGCGGCGAAGGGACCCGGCCCGGGCATCTCAGCTGGATGCTGCTGCTCGCCGGGTACGTGCCTCTCGCATGGCGGCGCCGCCGTCCGGTGGCGGCCCTGCTCGGGGTGGTGGCCTGCATGGCTCCGTACTACGCCTTCGACTACAACCCCGCCCTGCCCGCCCCCGCGATCGTCCTGGCGCTCTACAGCGTCGCGGCGACCGGTGCCGTACGCCGCACGCTGCTCACCGGTGTCGCCGTCCTCGGCTCGACAGTGATCAGCAACGGCATCACCGACCAGGACGAGGCGCTGGACTCCCTGGAGATCTCCGGCTGGATCATCGCGGTCCTGGTCGTCGGTATCGCCGTCCGCTACTACCGCTTGTACGTCGCCTCCATCGTCGAGCGGGCCGAACGGGCCGAACGCACCCGGGAGGAGGAGGCCAGGCGCCGCGTCGCCGAGGAACGGCTGCGGATGGCCCGTGACCTGCACGACCTGCTCGCCCACAGCATCACGCTCATCGGCGTGCAGACGTCCGTGGCGGCCCATGTCCTCACCGCCGACCCCGAGCGCCTCGACCGCAAGGCCGTCGCCCAGGCACTGGACGACATCGCGGGGACCTGCCGGACCGCCCGGGGGGAACTGCGTACGACGCTGGAGGTGCTGCGGGCGCAGGACACGGCCGTGGGAGCGGGCGCGGGCGCGGATCCGGGAGCGGGGGCCGGTTCCGTGTCCGGGGCCGAGGGCATGCGGGGGCCGCTGCCCGGGATCGACGGACTGGCCGGTCTCGCGGAGACCGGCCGGGTGGCCGGGGCCAAGGTCGAACTGTCCGTCCGCGCGGACGGCGTCCCGCCCTCCGTGGGCGCCGCCGCGTACCGGATCGTGCAGGAGGCGCTCACCAACGCCGTACGTCACGGCGGCCGCGAGGACCTCACCGTGCGGGTGGGTCTGTGGACCGCCGACGGCGCACTGCGGGTGCGTGTCAGGGACGACGGGACGGGCGGGGACGCCGGCCCGGGCGGCGGGGCGGGCCCGTCCGACGGCACGCCGGGGTTCGGGCTCGTCGGAATGCGGGAGCGGGCCCGAAGCGTGGGCGGCACACTGGACGCCGGTCCGGGGCCCGCCGAGGGCTTCGAGGTGACCGCCACACTGCCGCTGTCCCGGGAGGACGAAGTTCGATGACCATCCGCGTGCTGCTGGCCGACGACCAGAACCTCGTACGGGCCTCCTTCGCGATGCTCGTCTCCTCGGCGGGCGACATGGAGGTCGTCGCCGAGGCGGGCACCGGGCGGGAGGCCGTGGAACTGGCCCGGTCGGCGCGGGCCGATCTCATCGTGATGGACATCCGCATGCCCGACCTCGACGGGATCGAGGCGACCCGGCTCATCGCCGCCGACGAGGATCTCGCGGGGGTGAAGGTGCTCGTCCTGACGACGTACGAGACCGACGAGCACATCGTCGAGGCACTGCGGGCCGGGGCGTCCGGCTTCCTCGTGAAGGACATCAGGCCGGCCGAACTCCTCGACGCCATCCGGACGGTGGCCGCGGGGGAGTCCCTCCTCTCGCCCGGTCCCACCTCGCGGCTGATCGCCCGCTTTCTGCGCGCGCCGAACACCGCGACGACATTCGCGCTGGGCGGGCCGAGCGGGCTGTCCGAACGGGAACGGCAGGTGCTCGCGCTGGTCGCGCGCGGTCTCAACAACTCCGAGATCGCCGACGCGTTGGGACTCAGCCCGCTGACCGCGAAGACCCATGTCAGCCGGATCATGGGCAAGTTGGGGGCGCGGGACCGGGCACAGCTGGTGATCGTGGCGTACGAGTCGGGGCTTGTGATACCTGGAACTGCCTGAGTTCGGACAGCGCCTTCGGGACGGTCCAGGCTCACCAGTCTGCGCGTTTCGCTCACGGCGGTGTCCGAAGTCTTGAGCGGAAAGGTGAAAGTGCCTTCTGAACTGGGAAGATGAGGCTTAGGGCTGTCCCGCAAATCCCTGTGCGAGAAGATGCCGCTACGGTCGGCTCTCCGCGCCGTGAGCCGGTAATAGCCCCACCAGCGCGTCTACGGCATCGACAGCGCTGGGAGTGGCGAGTACGAGTACGGGGTCGGGCTTCCGGAGCAGGAGGCCGCTCCAGACTCGGAAGGGCGGGACGGCCCCTCGACCCACTCGTGTCGAAGGAGATGGACCCCGCCAGCTCGTTCACGTCTTGTGCGCCCGGCATCCAGAATGCCGGGCTGTCCTCGAACCGAAGATAGTTGTGGCTGGTGAACGGATACCACTGGCTCAACGCGCTTGCCCTGGCGGCCAGCACCAACTCCTCTGCGACAGGGGGAGCCCACGAGTCGGTTCCTCGCACCGCGGCGTCATCGGACCGCGCGCATTCCTCCATCCAGTCCCAGGCACTTGCCAGCGACCACGGGGCGTTCGTCTCCATCCAACAAGTCTGGCTCGATGTGCGCGCGGTCACGTTGCTTACGATGGGATGATCTTGGTTTGGGTGGTGTGATCACCACGCTGGAGGTCAGCCTGGCCCATTCCGTCGGCAGCGAGGTGATGTCCATCCGTGTCGCGGGGGCTGAAAGTCCCGAACTCCAACTCCGGACCGACACCCTCCTGGCCGCATTCTTCAGCATCTGACCACCGTCATGTTCGACTGAACCACCCGAAATCCGCTGCCACTTGACGAGTTGGACCCCTGAGGTGTCTGGATAGTCCCGTTCACCGGGCTGAGCCCGTCAGCGCGCGGGCGCGCTGCTTCGGTAAGTTTTCTCGTCGCGACATACTGACGAACGAACTTGACGCTGCGACAGCTCGCCCCGCTCTTCGGCATCTCCAAGTCGGCGGCCGAAAGGATCACCGACCACCTCGGGCCCAAGCTCGCCCTTCAGCCACGCAAGCGGTTCGCGAAGGACTCCGTGCTCATCGTGGACGGAACCCTGGTGCCCACCCGCAATCACACGGTGGCCGAGCAGTCTAAGGGCTTGCCGGGAATCAACGTGTTGATTCCCGGCAAGCCCTAAGAGCTCCTATCGCAAAGCCCTCGCGGTCTCTTCTGACTCCTCCTGTCCCGGTCCGGCGGCATAGGCCAGCGGGGGTGCGATTGCTTGGGCATCGGCTCCCTCGCTGACCCAGAGCCCGATGAAGAGCGCGGCGGTCGCTTCCAGGAGTCCGGCTCGTTCGAGGCCGCCGCCCGCCACGGGTTCGCAGCCGACATACCGCACCAACTGGTGTACGAGCGTGAGGGCCGTTTCGTCGTCTCCGCAGACCGGAACTGCCAGTGGCCGGCCGTCGAAGATGGGCGGCGTCATGCGCCACACGTCCTCATGGCAGAGATTGAACGCCTTGACCACATGAGTTCCCGGGGCCGCCGCGGCAAGTTGCTGTGCGGCCGAAAGGCCGCTCTGTGTCAGTAGCTGGAAGCCCGGACCGACAGGATTGGAACAGTCGATCAGCACCTTGCCGTCCAGGACCGCCCGCAGTTCCCGCACCACGCTCGTCCCCGCGCCGAAGGGCAGCGCGGCCAGCACCACCTGACCAAACTCGGCCGCCGCACGCAGACTGGCAGGCTTCGCCCTGCTCCCGAGGCGTGTCGCGAGCCGCTCCGCCTTGTGCACGTCCCGCCCTCCGACGACCACGTCGTGCCCGGCCCGCACCCAGTGGGTGGCGAGCGCGTCCGCCATGTTGCCCGTGCCCAGTACGCCGATTCTCATCACGCATTCCCTCCCAGGACCTGCTTGGACCGATCGCAACGACGCTAGAGCGCCCGTCGGGCACCATTTGGTACGTGACGACCGACGCCTTCCTCGCCGACTGCCGTGCCCGCCTGGCTTTCGACCTCCTGTCCAACACCTGGAACGCCGTCGTGCTCTGGGCACTGCGCGACGGTCCCAGACGCCCGGTCGAACTACGCCCACAGATCGGGGGAATCAGCTCCAAGGTCCTCACCCAGACGCTGCGACGCTTGCAGTCCAACGGATTGGTGGACCGGCAGGCATACCCCGGGGCACGACCGCGCGTTGAGTATCAACTCACTTCCCTGGGGCGAACCTTGCTGGCACCCATCGAAGCTGTCGGAGCATGGGCCTTCGAGCATGGCGATGAGCTCATGGCCGCCCAGGAAGCCGACTGCAATGCCACCATCCAGTCCTCCTCAGAGTGATCGCAGACGCCGCCAGCAGATGAGTGCGCATCCAGGGTGAGGAAGGCGTCGTGGATGTCGTCGCGGATCTCCCAGCGGATCCGCAGGCGGCGGAACCAGTGCAGATGGGCGAACGCGCGCTCCATGACCCAGCGTTGGGCGCCCAGGCCCGAACCGTGCTCGGTGCCGCGGCGGGCGATCAGCGGCTTCACGCCGAGGTCCCAGACCAGGCGGCGGTAC
Organism: Streptomyces sp. NPDC101166; assembly: GCF_044768125.1. Classification (NCBI taxonomy): domain Bacteria; kingdom Bacillati; phylum Actinomycetota; class Actinomycetes; order Kitasatosporales; family Streptomycetaceae; genus Streptomyces; species Streptomyces sp. NPDC101166. The sequence goes on along the minus strand of NZ_JBIWPF010000001.1, from coordinate 625,491 downwards.
TTGTCGTGGTCGTAGCCGCGGTCGCCCAGGACCACGTCCGGGCGGCGCCGGGGCCGGCCGCGCTTGCCCCGTACCGGCGGCACGGCTTGGAGGAGTGGGATCAACTGGGTGACATCGTTGCGGTTGCCGCCGGTCAAGGTGGCGGCGAGCGGTATGCCGCTGACGTCAGTGATCAGGTGATGCTTGCTGCCCGCCCTGCCCGCCCTGCCCGGTCAACAGCCAGGCGGCGCCAGCACGTCATGCCCGATCCGAAGCCCAGTTCCTGCGGCAGGTGCTCCCAGGAGATCCCGGTGTGCAGTACGAGCAGGATGCCCTGGAACACCAGACGGTCCGGATGCCGCTTGCGTCCCGGATGCCGTGTCCGCCGCTCAACCTTGGGAAGTGGCGGCTCGATCACCGCCCACAGCTCGTCGTCGACTTCCCACGGCTTCGGCCGAGCCACCCCGCGCCCCCAGATGAACGGTCCGGGAGTGATCCAACCACCTCGGAGACGTACTGCCGCGCCTGCGCCAACCGTCCCAACCCGAGCAGCAGGCAGGGCGTTCATCTGACCGGACTGCCCCTTCTTGGCCCCCTGGCCCGCACCGACCCGCCCCTCCGGCCCGAACGTGCCCTCGTCGTCCGCAGGAGCCACGTCCCCGCCCGGCGTATCCTGATCCGCTGTCTAAGCTGTGACCGAGGATCGTAGTTGGCGTTTGATGCCCCCTTCGGCGCAGGTCGCCGACAGGTGGAGGGGGCTGGTTGGCGGATCTTGAGGGCGATAGTTGGCGGACCGGGATCCATCTTGGTCACGGTGCGTGACTCATGGTGGCGACCAACTGTCTGGCGTGTGCGGCCCTCAGCCGGGCCCGCTCCAGCTGGTCATCGGTCAGGTCGGCCAGTGTCCTCGGCTGCCGCGAGACCGGCGCCGGCCGCCCCGGCACTTCGGCCGCCGGCAGGAGCCGCAGGTCGGCGTGGTTGATGAGCCAGCGGAACGAGCGGGTCTCAGCGTTGCCGCCACCATCGAGGAGCACGAGCCGGCCGAGCTGGCCGTGGACCTCCTCGACCGTCCACTCGACGCCGTTGAGCGCGACCCGCCTGCCCGGCGCGATCTGCAGAAACGCCCGCGCCGCCATCACACCCCCCAGATCAGCGAGTTGTCACGCAAGGGACTGCCCAGATCAACTCCGAGCTCGCGCTGCCAGAGCAGCCGGACGATGTTGGCCCGGCCGAAGGCAGGCACGCTGGTCGCGTTCGCCAGCGCGGAGAACGTCATCACGCTGCCTTCCCGGCCGCCGATGATCGTCAGCAGCTGGTCCCGCATGCCCAACAGATCCCTCACCGGCCGACGACGCGACGACAAGTGGTCAAGGACGCTCCAGACGTGTGGGCGCCAGCCCGCGACCACCGAGTACTGCCAGCCGCAAGCAGCCGCCATCTCCCTGGCGGCCGCGAACTTCAGCGCGTCCTCGTTCTTGATCAGTCCCACCGGGCGGACGTCCAGCAGCCACATCCCGCCGCCGATCGCGGCCAAGTAGTCCGGGATGTGCCAGGACGACCCGCCCTTGTGCGCAAAGTCCAACCGGAACGGCTGCGACAGCACTTCCGACGCCCCCACGAAGTCCAGCGCGACCAGCAGCCGCACTTCCTCCAGCGACTCGAAGCCGTGCCCCCTGCTCGTGGACGCCATCACCTCCAGGCCGGGTCGGTGCCGCTGCTTCGCCCGCCATGTGAACCCCCGCATCGGCCGCGACGACAGCACCGGAACATGAGCCATGTCGCGGACCGGCCAGCAGACTTCCCCGGCACCCACCCGCCACGTCGAACTCCACCGACAGATCCAGCCATCCGAGAGATCGAGTTCATCCCGAAATGCAGCATCCCCGCTGTACCCCTCGACGAGCTCGTCGAGCCGACTCGAGTTCGACCGGATCCTGGCCCTGGCTACCTCGCTCACTCACCCAGAGCATCACCACCCGCATGGCGACAAGGCCCGATCTTCGGAAATGATCACAACCGTGACTTAGCGCTGTAATTTGGCCCCTGTGGCAACCCAAACGCTCAGCGGCGGGACCGAGGGCTCGGCCTTCGGGAGTCAGTTGCCGGCCAGACCCCATGCATCGAGCCCGCCGTAGATATGGGCCCTCAGGCAGTGGGGGGCGCTGAAGCCTGAGGCTTCGCCGCGGTAGATGGCGATGAGCGAGTCCTTGCCCCGCCACCAGGTGTCAGCGAGTCCCTGGACTTCGGGTACCGGCTCGAATCCGTCGAGGTTCAGGTCCTCGACAGCGCTGCCTTTGATCTTCGTGATGGTCTTGGCCCAGTAGCCCGCGTGGCTGGCCAGTGCCAGGGCTTCCACCCATCCCTCTGTGCTGGCGTGCAGCGGCGTCCAGTGGTCAGCATCGATCCCGAACTCACCTCCTGGCCCGATCATGAACCCGTGGGCCATGGAGACGCGACAGCCGCCGGCCGGGAACCGCCATCCGTTCGCGGCCGATCCCTCGGGGGCATCGGCTTCCAGAACGCGCGGGCCGCCCTCGTATTCGGGGGCCGGGGGCAGGGCTAGACCGCCCCACCGCTCTTGGAAGGCGACAGCCCGGTCGATCTCGGCATCCGGAATCCCTTGCTTGAGCCATACCTCCCGCAAGGGCTTGAGGTCGCGGTGTGGAACACGCAGCCCGTGTCCCTCGACGAAGTACCGAGCTCGCCGACTCAAGCCTTCAGGCGCCTGAGGAATCAGCGGCACTCGGGGGTCTACCGTCACGGTTGCTGCCTCTCGTATGGAGAGGTTGGTGCGGCCGGGTGCGGCGGTGCCGACGGCTGCGGAGCGCTGGACCAACGGACGGGGTCGCCGCCGGGGCCGCCGGTGAGCCAGGAACCGTCGCCCAGGGGCGCCAGCTCGTACGGGTTGCTCGCCTCGACAGTGAACTCGCCGCTGAGGGTGCCCGTGCGTACGTCGACCAGGTGGTGACGGAACCACTCCTCCTCGTCCTGACTCTCACCGCCCAGGGTGACGATGGCCGTGTCCTCGGTCAGGTAGCCGCCGCTCCATTCCACGAAGGAATCCTCCGGGTCGTACCCGAAGGCTTCGACGGGGAGGGTGAAGAGCACGTCCCCGTTGGGGTGGTCGTGGAAGGCGACGTCCGCCTGCCCGTGGTCCACGGTCATGAACTGGTGCCCGGACGGAGCCAGGTCGATCAGGCAGCGGTCCTGCCACGGGTAGGTCACGAACTCCGGCTCGCTGTCCGCCCCGCCCGTGCCCCTGAGAATGACGGAGCCGTCCTGGCCCTCACCGATGTCGATGTAGATGCTGCCGTCCACGGGATGCAGGTGGTGGAAGGCGCCGTGCCCGACCGTCTCCAGTTCCCGGCGAGCGACAACCACACCGCTGTCGGCGTCGTGCACGACCCACTGGTCCCCGCCCCCGCGTCCCGCCATCGCGTCCGGTCGGTAGACCCACACCGTCCGGCCGTCCAGAGACAGCGCACAGCCGGGCCGGTGGCCATTGCGTACGGCAGAGTGCGGTTCGAAGTCCGAGGCCCACACGAGGTCGCCGGCGCGCGTGAGGCAGACGACGCCGTTCAGCGTGGTGTACACGACCCGCTCCAAATCCTGCCGGACCGCCGACGCTACGACCTCCTCGCCATCCCTCGGCTGGAAAATCGCTGCTGACTCCAGCGTCCCGTAGACGCCGGCGCCCACGACGTAGGCGTGGATCCGCCCGTCGCGGAGACGCGTGATGACCTTCGGCGGCGGCTCAGGAATCATCCGCTGAGGCTAACGCCCAGCTCAGGAACCTCAAGAGCCGGGGCGGTGTGGGCCGAGTTGGGTAGGCACGGGCTAGCTGCAACGTTCAAGGGCCGACGCAAACACTAAGTTTCAACAACACAGCGTTACGGAAGCAAGATCCGCCAAGTACTGCACTCATCCGCCAAGTAAAAACCTCGGTCGCACTAAGCAGCCCCGAGCAGGGACAACCCGCCATGCGACCCTTCGATAGGGTTAAAGAATCGGGTCAATCGGTTCCGCACGGGTGGCTGCGGCGAGGTGCAATCAGGCTGTGCTTGGCATCGTTGGGGAACAGCGGTTGCCGCCAAGCCGATGATCATGGACTTGACGCCGGGCGTGGGGCCGGGTGTGCGGACAGTCGCTGGAGCCATTCCGTCAGAAGTTGCTGTTCGGCCTGGCTCAGGGCCTTCTGGCCGGGCAGTGCTGCGTGCAGGGCACGGGCAGCACCGCCCGGCCCTGGTTCCTCCACAGCCGGTTCCTGGGTGGTGATGGTGGTGATCATCGATTCGCGCAGGGCGACAAGGAGCGCGGTGTCTCGCTCAGGCTCGGGGATGGACAGCCATGTCAGGACGGCGCCGACGGCGGTGGCGTGGACGATCTGGGCCGCGAGTCCCTCTTCCACGCGCAGGAGCCCCGCGCCGGCGATGCGGCGAATGCGGTCCATGAGGTGTTCGAGGCCGATCCGGGACCCGGTCGTGGACCGGGCGGGTTCGCCGTACATCAGTGCGTACAGCGCGGGGTTGGTCAGTCCGAACTCGACCACGGTGTCCCAGCCGTCGCGCAGTTCCCTGACCGGGTCCTGCGGTGTGCGCTCGATCTGCTGCTTCGCTGCCAGGAACCGGGTGAAGCCGTGCTCGGCCACCGCGTCCAGCAGCCCCTTCTTGTCGCCGAACAGCCGGTAGAGAGCCGGCGGCTGCAGTCCGGCGGCGTCGGCGACTGCCCGCGTGGTGACCGCGTCGCGACCCCCGCTCTCCAGCAGGCCCGTCGCAGCGTCGATGATCCGGCGGCGCGTCTGCTCTCGCGCGGTGGCGCCGGGCTCCGCGGCGCGCTGGGTGAGGGTCGGTTCAGCAGGCATGGAAGCAACGATAGCGACCTCGAAGCTGAGGCGATATCGCTGATATCAACCTCACGCTTCCATCGTTGATATCATCGGTATCGCGAGTGTAGTTTCAATGGAAACAGTGAGGGGAGCTGTCGTGTCCGACCGTCTGCGGATCATCGGGGTGGAAGAGACCATCGTCGTACCGGCCGTCTACGAGGCGTACCAGCGGGCCGGATCGCCGCAGATTTTCTCGCGGGGCTTCGGGGACAGTCCGATCGCGAAGAACCTGCACGACGTCGGTGAGCGGCGGCTGGCGCACATGGACGATCAGGGAATCGATGTCGCCGTGTTGTCCCTGTCGTCTCCGGGTGTGCAGGACCTGCCGGGGACCGACGCCGTGGCGGTGGCGCGCGAGGCCAATGACCAGCTCGCCGAGATCGTCGCCTCCCGGCCCGACCGCTTCCAGGCGTTCGCCGCGATTCCCACCCAGTCGCCGGCCGCGGCCGCGGCCGAGCTTGAGCGCGCCGTGTGCGAGCTGGGCTTTCCCGGGGCCATGTTGTACGGGCGTACCGGGGACAAGCTGGCCGACCACCCGGACAACGACGAGCTGTACGCGGTGGCCGAGCGCCTCGCCGTGCCGCTGCACTTCCACCCGCAGACACCGGTCCAGCCCGTCGTCGACGCCTACTACTCCGATCTCCCCGAGCCCATGGGCCCAGTGCTGGCCGGCGCCGGGCTCGGCTGGTACTACGACCTCGGCGTCCAATACCTGCGCATGATCTTCTCAGGGGTCTTCGACCGGTTCCCCGAGCTGCAGGTGATCGCCGGGCACTGGGGCGAGGTCGTGATGTTCTACCTCGACCACACCGGCTTCTTCGGCGAGGCAGGCCGCCTGCACCAGCCCCTGGCGGACTACTTCAAGAACAACTTCTGGGTCGCCGGGAGCGGCACCAACAGCCCCCGTTACCTGCGCTGGACCGCCGAAGTGATGGGTACCGACCGGATGCTGTACTCCACCGACTACCCCTTCACCTACGGCTTCCGCCCCGGCGGCTTCCCCTACGTCGACACCAGCAACGGTGAAGCCCGCTCCTTCCTGGAGAACTCGCCGTTCACCGACGAGCAGAAGGCCGACATCGGCCACCGCAACTGGGAACGCCTCACCGCCCGCGCCAAGCGCTTGACGGTCTGACGGACCACCCCTCGCTCGCAGGCGGGATCCAGCACACGTTATGGTGCGCGCCCTCGGCGGGCTACGGCACCGAATCTCACGGCCGACGGCACGTATCAGGTGGTCGAGGCAATTGCTCGGGTGACGGCCGTGATCGCCGGGGTGGGGCGGCCGGGGAGCCGCGCCACGAGAACCCGTCGGATCTCGGGAGGTGCGCCTTCGACGTGCAGCAGGCTCACCCTGGGCGGCAGCACCGGCGAGAGCCGCGAGGGCACCGTTGTCACCCCGAAGCCACCGGCGACCAGCTGAAGCTTCGTCAGCCAGTCGCGCGCGCAGTGGACGATGTCCGGCCGTCCGGGCAGGCCGGGCCAGACGCCGAGGAGTGGCTCGGCGTTCGACGCCGGGGCGGCAATCCACGGGACGTCGATCAATTCGTCGACGTGCACCGCGGTGCGACCGGCGAACTCTCCGGTCGAAGGCACCGCCACGACAAGTTCGGTGTCCATGACGGTCTCGACGTGCAGGCGCGGCGACTCGCCGTCCAAAGGCCGGTGGGGCGGGCGGGACGTCAGCACGGCAAGGTCGATCGAGCCCGCGCGCAGTGCCCGGACCAGGGAGGGCGTGGTGCCTTCGGTAGTCGTGACCGTGATCTGCGGGTCGGTCGCCGCGAGGCGGGTGAGTGAGAGAGGCAGGATGGCCGCGCCCGCGCTCAGGAACAGTCCTAGCCGCACCAGTTCGGTACGCGGGACGGTGCCGGTGAGGTCGCGCTCGGCCGTCGTCAGACAGTCCAGGATCGTGCGAGCGTGGCGCAGCAGAGTCAGACCCGCGGGGGTGAGCCGCACTCCGTCAGGGCGGCGTTCGAACAGGGCGGTGCCCGCGCTTCGTTCGAGGGCGGCGGCCTGGCGTGAGACCGCCGACTGTGTGTAGCCGAGCCGGGTGGCTGCCGCGGTGAAGCTGCCGGATTCGGCGATCTGCCGCAGGACCCGTAGGCCTGTGCTGGAGATGTCCATGCGAGATACGCATACTACAGATGCTTGATCGTCGCTTCCCGCATGCCCGCCGGGTTCCTAGTGTCGATCCCGATGAACACGGACGAACTCGGAGGTCATCAGGTGCGAGCAGCAGTTCTGACGCAGTTCGGTGCCCCGCTCACGGTGCGGGAGGTTCCCGACCCCGAGGCCAGCGGCGGCGAGGTGGTGGTCGAGGTCCTCGCCGCCGGCGTGGCGCCCTACGCGGCTGAGGTCTTCAGCGGCGAGCGGAACTACCCCCTGGTCCCTCCCGTCGTGCCCGGGACCGGCGGCGTGGGACGGGTCGTCCAGGTGGGCCCCGACGCCACCCGGCTGCGCCCCGGCGACCTGGTGTGGTGCGACTCGACGGTGCGCTCGCGGGATGACGCCCTGACGCCCGACATCACGCTCCAGGGCTGGAGTTCCCGCGGCGAGGGCGGCGCGCGCCTCGCCCGGTACCTGCACGACGGGTCGTTCGCCGAGCTCATGCGGGTCCCGACGGAAAACGTCTTCCCGCTCCCCGCGGTGGCGGGGGACGACCCGGCCCGCTGGGCCGCGCTCGGTGTGCACGTCATCCCTTACGGCGGGCTGCTGGCCGGAGGGCTCGCAGCCGGTGAGACGCTGCTCGTCAGCGGGGCCACCGGCAACCTCGGCAGCAGTGCGGTCGCGGTGGCGCTTGCCATGGGGGCGGGCCGCGTGGTCGCCCCAGGCCGCAACCAGGCCGCGCTCGACCTCCTCGCCGACCGGTTCGGTCCGCTCGTGCGCCCGGTTCCGCTCACCGGGGACGAGGCCGGCGACCGCGCGGCGATGTCCGCGGCGGCCGACGGCCCGATCGACATGGTGATCGACCTGCTACCCCCGAGCGCACCCAGCTCGGCAGCGCGCACGGCAGCCATGACCGTGCGCGAATACGGCCGCGTCGTTCTCATGGGCGGCGTCGGCATGCTCGGCGGCGACGACCTCGCCCTCCCGTACCCATGGATCATGCGCAACTCGATCACCGTGCGCGGCCAGTGGATGTACCCGCGTACAGCGAACGTCGGCATCATCCGGCTCCTCGCCTCGGGCACTCTGGACCTCGCCACCGAACGGGTCCGGTCGTTCGGCCTCAACGCCATCAACGAGGCCGTCACGTACGCCGCCTCACATGGTGGCCCGTTCGACCGCACAACCCTCACCCCACCGGCTCGCTGACAAGACCGACTGATCCCCACATGTCAGCGCCACGTCACCGCCCTCACGCCGCCATGCTGCTGCTGTTTCTCGCGAACGAGCGGCGGCTCGGCGCGGGCGGGATGGGGGAGGTGTACCTCGCCTACTCGGTCGCGGGGGAACCGGTCGCCGTGAAGGTGAACCGGCCCGACCGCACGGCCCCGCACACCCGCGCCCGCTTCGAACGCGAGGCGACCATCGCGCGAACGGCGGCGGTGTTGGCAGCGGCGTTGCCGGGCCCAACTGATCGTTTCAGAATGAGTTGAGTCGCTGGCCTTGCGCTCGGCGATCTTGGCCGGATCTTGTTCCGGACGACCTGTGGGAGCGGGTGGCGCCGCTGCTGCCACCCGCTCCGGACGACTGCGCGTTCCGGACAGAGCAGCCCTCGCCGGAATCATGTACGTGTTGCGGACCGGCGTTGCCTGGCACGACGTGCCGGCCGAGACCGTAGGCTGCTCCGGAGTCACGGCCTGGCGTCGGCTGCGGGACTGGACCGAGGCCGGCGTCTGGCCACGCCTGCACTCCGCCCTGCTGACCGAACTGCGCCGCACGGACTCGCTGGACCTGGACGACTGCGCCGTCGACGGCTCGCGCGTCCGGGCTCTCAAAGGGGGACCACGTCGGTCCCTCGCCCGTCGACCGCGCCCGCCCCGGCTCCAAGCACCACCTCATCGTCGACCGCCACGGGACCCCGCTCGCCGTTACGCTCACCGGCGGCAACCGCCACGACGTCACCCAGCTGCTGCCCCTACTGGACGTCGTCCGGCCGATCCGGAGTCTGCATGGGCGCCCGCGCCGCAAGCCCCGGCGTCCGTACGCCGACCGCGGCCACGACTTCGACAAGTGCCGTCGCCTGCTGTGGAAGCGTGGCATCAAACCGCTGATCGCCCGACGCGGCGTCGCACACGGTTCCGGGCTGGGGAAGGTGCCTTGGTTGGTAGAGCGCACCTTCGCCTGGCTGCATCAGTTCACGACGAATCCGAACTTCATCCTGAAATGATCAGTAAATGCCCGAAACAGGATGTGTGTCAGGTGACAGGGCGAGCACGCCACGCATCCTGGAGCGCCGGCTGCACGTCTTCCCCGAGAACGAGGTGTGTCGTCCTGCCCGGCAGGGTGGGCAGCTCAGCCCAGTGAGTCACCGTGTCGTCGTCGGCAAGACCGTAGGGCAGACGGACATATCCGTCAGAGTCGACGAAGCAGTCCCTGTGCTCCGTTCCGTCCTCACTGAAGTGCCGAGTCGTGAAGTACATCGGCCTTACCAGCCAGAACGCCTCCTCCACCGCGTTCTCGGACTCAGCGCTGTCAGCTGGGTACCGGCCCGTGATCGCCGCTGCCACCGGTACACCGTCCCGCGGCAGTCTTTCACGTGCGTCAATCCAGGTCGACTGGGTGTTCAGATTCGCCATCCCTCTCCTCAGTCAAGCGTTCGGATGCCTGTTTTCTGCCCATACGCCCGCACATCGGCAAGACCGTTGTACCGCTCTCGGCATCCGGTAGGACTGCCCAGCGCTTGCTCAGGTTGCGTGAGCCGGGACGAACGCGGACCGAACACTCCCGCCGAAGCCGCGCTTGTAGGTCGCCCTGCCTGCTCCTTCTCGGCGTGGCAGGTGACCATGGTGGCGTCGAGGTCAAGGACACGACCGGGCAGGTCGCGTCCACCCGCGCGGGCAGGGGGTATCCCTGCCGTGGTCTCGGCGGCTTGCAGCCAGGCGACATCCGGGGCGGTGGCTCTGGCCGAGCGCAGGCGCGCGAGTGCAGCCGAATCGATGCCGGCCAGCAGGTGCCAGGCGGTCGGAGTGGAGGCGACAGGGCCGAAAACCTCGGCCTGGTCGCGCAGCAGGGCCAGGTCCGCTATCACCTCGCCGCCGTCGGCGAGCATGATCGCGAGATCTACCGCGATCCGGCCGGGTCGTGCCCGGTGCCACGCGGTCGCAGTGGACGCAGTGCGTCCGTGAAGGCGCTGGTCAGGCTGGTGACATTGGAGAGAACGGCCAGCGAGCGGGATCCGGCGTGGCTGACCACCCCGTGGCCATCGGTCGACCCGACGAGCTTGGGACGCGAATGGGTAGGGTGCACGCAGAAAGTGCCTTCCTGCTGCGATGACAGAGACCTTCGACAAGCCTCATCTTCCGAGCTCAGAAGGCAACTTGGCAGACTGTCTACCTGTACGCCTACGACTGGGCTCTCAAGCACCCGGGGGCGACGGCTGATGAGGTGATGGCAGCGGCTGAGCGTTTGCGCTTGGCTTGCTAGAGGCGTTTCTGAGGTCGTTGTAGCTGGCTCCGGTCGGCCCAATGCTGTGTGCGCAGGGGGGTCCTCCGCTGCGGGGCCGGTCGCTCCAGGAGCCTGCGGCTCGGTCGGCAGCAGTTGCGTGCGTACGACGGCGGTGAGGCGGGAGCCGGTGGCCGAGCGGTGCTCGTGCCGGTGGCGGGCGAGCGCGGCGAGGCGCTCGACGGGCGCGTCGGCCGCCGTGTCCATGCCGCTGGTGCCGCCCGGTCGGCCCGGTGGGGCGATGGGTTCCCAGGCGGAGTCGCTGACGTAGGTCCAGGCGGTGTCGGCGAGCCGGCCGAGGTCGAGCCGGAAGTCGCGGGCGAGCGGGAGGACTTGGCGCAGGCACCCAGGGTTCGTCCGGGTTCGGGTCGATGCTCACACCGGCCGTGGGCAGGACGGGTTGACCTTCACGCATGGGTCAATCCCTAGCGTCGTCGGCATGAACTCCTCCTTGAAGAGCGCACCGGCGTCCGTCCGTCCCGGCATCCCTCGTACCGGCATGGAGGCCCGGCTCGTCGCGCGGCCCGAGGGGCTCCCGACTCTCGACTGCTTCGAGATCGCCGAGGTTGCCGTCCCGGATCCGGCACCGGGCCAGGTGCTGGTCCGTAACTCGTTCATGTCACTCGACCCGGGCATGCTCATGCTGATGGAGGGCGAGTCCGGCCTGCCGATGCCTCGCTATGAGGTCGGTGCGGTGATGTACGGGGACGCCATCGGTGAGGTGATCGCCTCGGCGGATCCGTCACTGGACGAAGGAGACCTGGTGGTACATCGGCTGGGCTGGCGGGAGTACGCCGTGGCCCAGGCCGGGGTGTTCCGCCGCGTCGACCGAGACGCCTACCCAGCCCCTTCCATGCACCTGGGTTTCGGACTGGTCGCCTATGTCGGGCTTATGAACGCGGCGGAGCTGCGGCCCGGCGACACCGTCTTCGTCTCCAGCGCGGCGGGGGCGACGGGGAGCATGGCCGGTCAGATCGCCCGGCTCAAGGGAGCGGCCCGAGTGATCGGCAGCGCCGGCTCGCGGGACAAGGTCGTCCATCTGACCGAGAAACTCGGTTTCGACGCGGCGTTCGACTACCACGACGGCCCCGTCCTTGACCGGCTGCGCGAAGCCGCTCCCGACGGCATCGACGTCTATTTCGACAACGTGGGGGGCGAGCAGTTGCGGGCCGCGATCGAGGTCATGAAGGTGCATGGACGCATCGCCGTCTGCGGAGCCCTCAACCGGCAGAGCACAGCCCGTCCCGACGAGGGACCCGGCGATCTGCTGAGCGTCCTCGGCAAGCGCCTGACCATCCGCGGCTTCACCCTGTGGGACCACCTGGAGCGTGCTGCGGAATTCGGCGCGCAGTTTCGTAGCTGGCTGCGCGAAGGGTCGATCGTCTACGACGAGACGGTGATCGAGGGGCTGGCGAGCGCCCCCCAGGCGCTCCTCGATCTCGTCCGCGGCGTGTACACCGGGAAGACCGTGGTCCGGCTCGGGAGTTGACCTTGACGTATGGGTGAGGCCTTACAACTGACTCGGAGGTGGCTGAACAATGCTGATCGGTGAACTGGCCGCACAGGCGGGGACCACGACCCGGGCCCTGCGCTACTACGAGGAGCAGGGCCTGCTGGAGTCCGACCGGACGGGCGCGGGCTATCGCGTGTACAAGCCGGGCGCGGTGACCCGGGTCCGCAACGTCCGCGAGCTACTGGCCTCCGGGTTCACCGTCGAGGATGTGAAGTCCTTCGTGCGCTATCTCGACACCGATCTGCCTGAAGTGTTCGAGTACTCGCCGTCATGCGCCGACGGCTACATCGTCGGCGCGCAACGGGTGACCGAACTGGAGGAACGGATCGCAGCCCTCACCAGGCTGCGCGACACACTCGTCCACCGGATGCCCTGGCTGGCGGCGCGCGGTGATACCGCGGACCAGCGGGCCGCCTCACCCAGGCGAGTTGCGTAGCTCCTGCCGGGGCGTGCGCCCTGCCCGCCCCGGCAGACCTGTGATTCGAGGGGATCGCACACATCTTCCGCGCACATGGACGGCGGCGCGGGCGCTCGTCCCGGCGACAGGCCGTCCACGCCCGCGGCACCAGGCTGCGAACGGTGATGACCGGGTCCGCAAGGTCGAAGAAGGCGTCGAGGACCTCGATGCGGCGTTCGTAGTGGCGACCTACCCGCTGGGCGACAGTCCCCATAAGGTTTGACGATGGAGTGGATGACCCTCGCCAGCACCTTGGTCGGCGGTGCAATCGCCACGGTCTCCGCTGGATACCTTGACCGGCGGCGCTGGAGACGCGACCGAATCGATCAGCAGACCGAGGCGCGTCGAGTCCTGTACGGCACCTACCTGGCCAATCTGTCTCAGGCCAGACTTGTGTTCAGTCGCCTAGCCCGGGATGCGGACGCGTCCGACGTCGAACGCAGGAAGGCAGCTTGGGATGCCTTCGACCCATGCTCCGGCCTCCGCTACCAGATGACGATCTCCGCTCCCAAGACAGTCGTAGAGCCGGCCGAAGACGTCTATCGCACACTCCGCGAGCTCCGGAACGCTGTCGCCGATGGACTCATGCTCGAAAGCGGGGACTACGCGGAACACCGCAGCCGGTATGACACTGCACTGGGCGCGTTACGAGCGGCCATGCGTGATGATCTCGGGGCTGACGCGTAGACGTCTCCACCCCGTCCAGGCCACAGCGGGTGACCTGTCGCGACCGAGTTGGTCGACCAGCTCGTGTCGGCCTGCGCGGCCTGGATTGAGTGAGACGCGAGTAGGTCGGCGATCTCTGCCTGTGTGCGAGGTCGTTGTCCTTGACGTTGAGGTTTGACGGCTCGGGCACTCGCCCGCGTGACCAGCCGCCGCGTCGGTAAGATGCGGGCGATCACGTTCGCGGCAACGGCTCGTGTGTGATCCAGGCCGGGGGTACAGGTTCGAATCAGGGGAGCACTGTGGCTCTGGCAGCGCGGCCTTCGCCGGCCTGGGATGTCGCCGACCTGGTGGCTCAGCAGTTGCTGGTCGTGCCGAATCCCCTGGCCGCGTGGAACAGTGACGCGTTCTGGGTCTCCGTGTGGGACTCGGACCCTGGACAGGTCCTTGTCTCCCTGCATGTTCCGCGTGAGAGCGCCGATCCGTTCGTCCAGTTGAAGATCGGGTTCGCGGTGACCGAGGAAAGCCCCAGGATCCAGGCCGAACGGATCGTCGCCGCCGTCCGGCGCCCGCACCCCCTGAACGGCGCGGTGGTCTGCGCGGGCTATCGAGAGTGCGCCGAAGCCTTCGGGTATGTCTGGCCGTCGTCGCTGGAGGAATGAGTCGCCGGCCGCCGGCACCGTCGCGAATCTCGCAGAGGCGGTGCGGTGGGTCGGGTGAGGGAACAGACGCCACGGCCGGTAACGGGGGCCTGCCGCCTGACCGGCCGTTCTCCAGGCCGCGACGGCGATCTGCTCGAACGTCAGCAACGGCCTGCCCGTACGGGTACTGGCAGTACGGGCGGCCGGCAGCAGAAGGCGCTGAAGCGCTCGGCTGCGGTGGTGGGCACGGTGGGTGGGGCTACCGTAGCGGTTTTGCGGAGTGCAGGAGGGACTCGCGGTGCTGGTCATGCCCGGGCGGCGGACGTCGACGATGGAACTGCTGGCCGTCGAGGCAGCGGGCCGAGGAATGTCGGTCAGAGCGGCGGAGGAGCCCGGCCTGGCAGGCCCCGCGTACTGGTACGGCGGACCGGTCGCCGGTGCGCGGCTGGCAGGCTCGCTCGGGTTCGCGTTGCTGGAGCCGGCGGACGGCTGGCTCGCCGAGTTGCCGGAAGAGTTCACCGGCCGTCAGGTGCGGGCGGGGACCATCGCGGACGCATGGGCGATCGACCGGCCGACGTTCATCAAGCCGCCCCGCGACAAGTCCTTCCCGCCTGATGTCCACACCGACGGCTCCCGGCTGCCCTCCGCCCTGGACCCGGCGACGCCGGTGCTGCTGTCCGACGTGGTGACCTTCGCGGCCGAGTACCGGCTGTTCCTGCTGGACGGCCGAATCGCCACAGCGAGCCGGTACGCGGTGTTCGGCCGGCTCGACCCCCGCCCGCTCGGTAGGGACCGCGCGGACCGGGCCACCGCCGCGCAGCTCGCGGAGTTCACCGACCGGCTGGCCGCCGCGGCCGGGCACACGCTGCCGAGCGCCGTCGTCGTGGACGTCGGGCAACTGCTGGACCCCTACCGCCCAGGCCACCGCTGGGCCGTGGTGGAGGCCAACATGGCGTGGTTCTCGCATGCCTACGCGGCCGACCCGGCACGGGTGCTGGACGTGGTCCTGCGGGCGGCGGGCCCACGCGAGCACATACGGGCGCGAGACCTGGCGTTCGAACGGCACTGATCCGCACCGCGCGAACCGGGCATCCCCGCGGCCGGCCCGGCCCGGCGGCGTCACTTATAGGCCCTGGTCACCCTCGCCTGCCCACGACTCCGGCTGCCCTGACCTCGCGGACACGCCCCTGGACCTTGGGGGCCCCCGACCGACCCGGCCCGATGAGTCGGCTGTCGCGGCGGCTCGCGTGGGTCGGTCAGCGGGGCGGTACGGGGAAGAGCATGCAGCTGCTGGTGGCGTGGGCCAGCAGGCGGTCCTCGCAGTCGCGCAGTTCCGCCTGGGCGAGGGCGGTGCGGCGGCCGCTGTTGAGGACGGTGCCGATGGCGCGGACCTTGCCGGTGTCGACTGTGATCGGGCGCAGGAACTTCAAGGTGAGATCGATCGAGGTGTAGCCCATGCCCTGGGGCAGCACGGACTGCACCGCGCAGCCCGCGGCCGAGTCCAGGAGCGTGGCGTAGACGCCGCCGTGGACGCTGCCGATCGGGTTGTAGTGCTCCTCGCCCGGCTCCAGTGCGAAGACCGCCCGGCCGTGCTCGGCCTCCTCCAGGGTGAAACCCAGGGTGGCGGCGATGGGCGGGGCGGGCAGGCGTCCGGCGAGGATCTCGTGCAGGAACTCGAGACCGCTGTGATCACCCACGGCGCCGGCGGAGATGGCTGGGTCTTCCCAATCGAACGTACGTGACCTGCCCATTCCCACTCCCCGACGCAGCTGGCTTCTTCCGGCGAAGTTAGCCGGGCCGTCATCTGGCTGTCAATTGTGAAGTCAGCCTAGGATGGGCGCATGACGTGGCTGGAGACGAGCACTGAGAACTGCACGGTGCACCGGACACTGGACCTGGTCGGCGAGAAGTGGTCGTTGCTGCTGCTTCGGGACGCCATGAACGGCGTCCGGCGTTTCGACGACTTCCGGCGGCACGTCGGGCTGTCCGAGGCAGTCCTGGCGGACCGGCTGCGCAAGCTGGTGGCCGCCGGGATCCTGGAGACCGTCGCCTACCGCGAGCCGGGGAGCCGTACCCGCAACGAGTACCGGCTCACCCGCAAAGGCTGGGACCTGTGGCCCGCGATGATCGCCCTCAAGCAGTGGGGCGACCGGTACACGGCCGACTCCGAGGGCCCGCCCCTGGAGGTTCACCACGCGGACTGCGGTGAACCTCTGCGAGCGGTGGTCGTCTGCGAGGAGGGCCACGGTCCGCTGACCCCTCCGCAGGCCCGCACCCGCCCCGGCCCTTCGGCGCGGTTCCTCGACTGACAGACCGACGGCCGCTCTCCCCGTCCAAGCCGCCCGGGGGTTCGGCCCGCGGTGGGCGCAGTCCGGCGTCCGCAAGTGGGCGGAGACGGCATTCACACCGTCAAAGTCGGTCCTACAATGCCCACTTGCAGTCGCACGCCGTCGACGCCCCATCGCGTTCCGGTTCGTGCGGTTGGAAAACGGGGGGTCTGGTGGGGGAACGAGTGGCGCCTGCGGGCGTGTTGCGGTTCATCGTGCTGCGAGCGTGGGTGTATCGCGCTCTTCTCGGAGCAGTGTTGCTGACCGTGCTGCTGACCACGTCCGTGCTCGCCGCGCTCACCGCCTACTCGGGCGCGATAGGCGACGCGGCGCTGCGGCGGTCGCTCGTCGAGCAACGCACCGCCGCCGAGGCCGCGTTGGTGGTCAAGGCCAATGTGTCGGCCGGCGAGCGGCGGGCCGCGGACGACGCCGTGCGGGCAGGGGCCCGCACCATCTTCGCCGGACTGCCCGTGCGGGTGCTCACCCTGCTGCGGTCCGGCCCCTACGCCCTGCCGCTCGCGCTGCGGCCGGCCTCCGAGCGGAGCGAGAACCCGGACCTCACCGTCTTCGCTGCCCTGGACCGCACACAGGTGCGGACCGTCTCCGGGCGGCTCCCCGCTGAGGCGGTGGCCGGCGGGCTCATCGAGGCCGCACTGCCGCAGAGCGCCGCCCAGCGGCTCAGGGTGACGCCCGGCGCCCGGCTGACCGTCACCGACCAACTGGGCGGCCCTGCGGTGCGCGTGCTGATCACCGGCGTGTACCGGCCGGTGAACCTCCGGGCGCCCTACTGGCAGTTGGACGACCTGGGCGGCCGCGGCGTCCAGGCGTCGAGCTTCACGACGTACGGCCCCCTGCTCACCGCCGCGAGCGTGCCGACGTCGGGCCGGGTGAGCGTCGGCGCGTCCGGCTGGCTGGCATCGGCCGACTACTCCTCGCTGACGGCGGAACGGATCGGCGCGCTGCGCGAGGCCGCCCGCTCGGGGAGCGCCGAGCTGCGCAAGAGGCCCGCGCTCAGCAGCGCCACCAAAGCGGACACCGCGTTGCCCGCGGTACTGGACCGCATCGAACGCTCCCTGCTCGTCACGCGGTCCAGCATGCTGATCGTCGCCGCCCAGCTCGCACTGCTCGCCGCCTGCGCCCTGCTGCTCGTCGCACGGTTGCTCAACTCCGAGCGCACCACCGAGACCCGGCTGCTGCGTGCGCGCGGCGCCACTCGGGCACGCCTGGCGGGCCTGGCCGCCCTGGAGGCCCTGCTGATCTCCGCGCCGGCGGTGCTGGTGGCGCCGCTGCTGTCGGGTCCGTTGACGCGGCTGCTGGCCGGTCAGGGTGCGCTGGGCCGGGCCGGGGTGCGCGTCGACGTGCCGGCCGGCGGCCGGCCCGAGGTGTGGGCGGTCGCCGCGGGCGTGGCCGCGCTGTGCGCGCTGGCGGTGGCCGTCCCGGCGTGGCGGACGTCCTTCGCGGACACCGTCGCGGCGCGGGCGGGGGCGCTGCCCGCGTCGCTGCGCGCCGGGGCGGACGTCGGGCTGCTCGCCGTGGCCGGTGTCGCGCTCTGGCTGCTCGGCAGCCGGAACTCCGGCGCGGTCACCGCCGACCGCGACGGGATCCTCGGCGTCGACCCGCTGCTGGTGGTGGCGCCCGCTCTGGTGCTGCTCGCCGGGACGGTCCTCGTGCTGCGGCTGCTGCCCTTGCTGGCGCGGGCCGGCGAGCGCCTGGTGACCCGTGACCCCGGACTGACCGCGGCCATGGTCGGCTGGCAGTTCAGCCGCAGGCCGATGCGGGGGGCGGGCCCGGTGCTGCTCCTGGTCATCTCCGTGGCGCTCGGCGTGGTGGCGATCGGGCAGGACGCGTCCTGGCGCCGTTCCCAGGCCGACCAGGCCGACTTCCGGGCGGGCTCCGAGGTGCGCGTCCTGACCGCCGGGGGCGGCGGTGTGGGCCGTACGGACGTCTACGCGGGCCTGCCGCACGTGGACACGGTCGCTCCCGCGGTCCGCGGCACGGTGTCGCTCTCCGGCAGCCGCACCGCGACCGTCGTGGCCCTGAACACGAAGGAGGCCGCCCAGGTGAGCCTGGCGCGGCGCGACCTGACGGACGGTCCGCTGCTCGCCGGCCTCGCCGCGCGCGGAGCACCGGCAGGCGTCGAGATACCCGAGGGCACCACCCGGCTCACCCTGACCGCTGCCCTGCACAGCAGCGGGGCGGGCGCGGAGGCGGACGTCACGCTCACCGTGCGGGACCGCCACGGGGCGTCCTACGCGTTGCCGTCCGGCCGCCTCGCCGCCGACGGCCGCCCACATCCGCTGACGCCCGATCTGAACGGCGCCCGGGGCCCGTTGGCGCTGACCGGGCTCGAACTGAGCATGGCGCAGCCGGCCAGCCGTCCCCACCGGCACCGCCTGGTCCTCGGCGCGCTCACGGCGACAGCGGCCGACGGCGCCGTACGGCGGTTGAGCTTGCCGGCGAGGTGGACGACCGAGATCGAGGCCGACCCGGCCGCCGCCGCACCCGAAGACGCCGCCATGCCCACCCGCCCCCGCCTCGCGTCGACGGCGCCCCTCACCTTCACGTACAGCACCGGCTACTCGCTGCCCGACCTCGCGGCGCTCGCCCTGCCGACAGAGGTCCGGCTCAAGGTCGCCCAGCCCGCGGCGCCCGAGCTCGTCGCCGTCGCCACCGAGCGGTTCCTCACCGCGTCCGGCGCGCGCGAAGGACAGCGCGTGGAGGTGACGTTCGACGGCCGTTCCGTGCCCGTGCGCATCGTCCGCACCGCGAGCGCCCTGCCCACGACCGAGGCCACCGCGCAGGACGGCGGAGCCCTGCTGGTCGATCTCCGGGCCGTCAACCGCGTCCTGCAGGCCCGCTACGGCGCCGGCCTCGAGCCCACCGAGTGGTGGCTGGGCACGTCCGCGCCCGCCGCCACCGCGGCGGCCGCGCGCGCCCTGCCCGACGTCGAGCCGGAGCAGGTGGTGGTGCGCGACGAGATGGCGGCGGAGCTGCGCGACGACCCGTTCGGCGCGGCCCCCGAAGCGGCGCTGATCGCCGCGGCGGCGGTGACGGTGCTCTTCGCCGCGCTCGGCTTCGCGGTGAGCGCGGCAGGGGCGATGCGCACCCGGGACGGCGAGTTCGCCGTGCTGCGCGCCCTGGGGACATCACGCCGTCGGCTGGCCCGGCTGGTCGCCGTGGAACACGGCGTGCTGGTGGTCCTGGCGCTGCTGGTCGGCGCGGCCCTCGGCACGGTGCTGGCACACGCGCTGGTCCCCCTCGTCGTCCTGACGGGGCAGGCCACCCGGCCGCTCCCACCGGTGCTGGTCGAACTCCCGCTCCCGCGTCTGACCGCGCTGCTCGCGGCCCTCGCGGCGGGCCCCGCCCTCGTGACGGCGGCCCTCGCCTTTCGACGGGCGAAACCCGCGACGGCTCTCAGGGACGAGGTGACGCAGTGACCGCACAGCCAGTGCCTTCTCGAGGCAGGGAGAAGAAGGCGGCGTCGCAGCACGTACGGGCCGGACTGCGGACCAGGTTGAGAGCCTTCGCCGGTACGTCCGTGGCCCTCGCGCTCCTGGTGGCCGTGACCGCGGCGCTGGCAGCCGCGTACCCGCGTGCCGTCGACCGGTACGGGGACGCGGGGCTGCGCCGGGCGGTCGAGCAGGCCCTGCCCGACCGGACGACCGTGCAGGTGCAGGTCCCGCTCGGCTGGATGGACACGCTCGAGGAGACGGAGGCCGCCCTGCGCGTCGGTCCGCTGACCGCGGCGCGGGCCCAGGTCCTCGCCGCCGCGCAGAAGCCGCTGGTGCCCGACCTCGCGCAGTCGGCGTACGGCGTGCGCACCACCGTCGCCCTCACGACGTCCGACCCCTGGCTTCCCCGACCCTCCGGGCTGCCCGCCGAACTGGTGCTCGCCGCCCAGCAGGACCTGGCCTCCCACGTCCGCATCGGCGCGGGCCGGCTGCCGCGCACCACGGGCGCACCGGTGACCGCGCTGACCAACCGGCTCGAGGCCGCCGTCACCGAGGACACCGCCCGCCGACTCGGCATACGGGTGGGCTCGGTGATCCACATGGCGGGCACGGAACGCGGCCCGCTCACCGTCCGGGTCACCGGGATCGTCGTCCCGCAGGCCCCCGAGGACGCCTACTGGTCGGCACAGCCGGTGCTGCGCACCCCCGCGCTGAGCCGCCGGCCCGGCTTCCTGCCGACGGACGTCTACTGGCTCGGCGGCCTGCTCCTCGCCCCCGACGCCGGCCCGGCCCTCCTGGGAACCCCGGGCCGCCCGCACCGGTACTGGAACGTGGCCCCCGACGTCACCGCCCTGCGCGGCCACGACGTCGACCGCCTGGCCTCCGCCGTGGCCGCTCTGGAGTCGGGGCCGGGAGTGCAGCGGCTGCGCGGCGTCCTGGACGAGAGCCTGGAAGCCCAGACGAATCTCGACGAGGTCCTCGCGGACCATGCCCGGCTGCGCTCGGGCATCGACCCGCTGCTGCTCCTCGCCGCCGTCGGGACCGGCATCCTCGCGGTGATCGTCCTGGTCATGGCCGGCGGTGTGGCGGCCGATCGCCGACGGGCGGAACTGGCCCTGCTGCGGGCCCGCGGCGCCTCACTGCCCGGCCTGGCCGTTCGGCTGCTGGCGGAGACGGCGGTGGTGGCCGTGCCGGCCGGCGCCCTCGGACTGACGGCCGCGGTGCTCCTCCTGCCCGGCGCCCGCACCGCCCCCGCCCTCGCTGCCGCCGTCGCCGTCACCCTGCTCGCCTGCGGCGCGCTCCCCCTGCGCGCCGTGGTCGCCCACCGCACGGTACGGCTGCAGGACGAGCGGGAGGACCTCGCCGCCGCCCGGCCGCCGCGGCGCCGGACGGTGGCGGAACTGACCGCCGTGGTCATCGCGGCGGCGGCCATCGCCGTACTGCGCCGACAGGGATCCGGGAGCACCGCCCTGGTGGCCGCCGCGCCGCTGCTGACGGGCGTGGTCGCGGCTCTGCTGCTGGCACGCCTCCACCCCCTGCCGCTGCGTGCGCTGAGCAGGGCGACCGGTCGCATGCGAGGCCTGGTGGTTCCGCTGGCACTCGCCCAGGCGGCCCGCGCCCCCGGCTTCGCCGTGCTGCCCCTGCTCGCTCTGCTCAGCGCCTTGACCACGGCCGCGTTCGGCGGCTCGGTCCTGGCCGGGGTCACGGAGGCCCGCGACCAGGCCGCACTCCGCTACGTCGGCGCCGACGGCCGCATCGAGAGCGTCACCGGTGGACTCCCCGGAGCCCTCCCCGGCCGCGTACGCGGGCTGCCCGGCGTAAGGGACATGACGGAAGCCGGCGTCATCGACGACGCGACGCCACAGCAGAGCAGCCGGTCGGTACCGCTGGCCGGTGTCGACCCCGACGCCTACGCGCGGCTGGCGCGCCGCATGGGACTGGGGCCGTTCGACGCGGCGAGCCTGCGGCAGCGGGACGCCGGCACGACGGGCGGCGCCGACCGGCCCCTGCCCGCGCTGGCCTCGCCTCGCGTGGCCGACCAGTACGGCACCGGCCCCTACTCCGTCCAGCTCCCGGACGGCGCCTCCGTCACCGTCCGGATCGTCGCGGTCCGGGACCGCACGCCCGCCGTGTTCGGCGACGACTTCCTGGTCGTGGACCGCGCCGGCCTTCCCCGCGACGCGGCGCGTACGACGACCCTGCTGCTCACCGGTGACGCCCTGGACGGCCGGGCGCTGCGCTCGGCGGCGCAGGGCACGACGGCAGGTGTCTTCCTGCGCACCGAGGAACGCATGCGGCACGTCGACTCACCGCTGCAGTCCGGCGCGGAACGCCTTTACGGCGTCGCGGTCGCCGCGGGCGCGGGATACGCGCTCCTCGCGCTCGTGCTGACCGTGCTGCGCACCGCGCCCGAACGAGGCGCCCTGCTCGCCCGGCTGCGCACGATGGGCATGACCCGGTCCCAGGGCCGCCGGCTGCTGATCCTCACGTCCCTTCCACAGGCGTTCCTGGCCGCGACCGGCGGCATGCTGACCGGCTGGGCCGGCATTCAGCTGCTGTCGCCCGGAGTCGACCTCGCGACCATCGCCCTGGCGTCCCCGTCCGCGCTCGAAGGGGCCGTGCTGCGCACCGATCCGCTCTCGCTGGCGGTTCCGGCGCTCGCCGTGCTGCTGCTGGCCGTCGGCGCGCCCGCCGGCCAGGCCTGGTGGTCCGGCCGTCGTGGCTCGGTGCGCGAACTGAGGCTGGGTGACGAGTAGACAGTGAGCGCGACCTTGAGACCGAGCCCCCGAGGGCACCGGTCCGTGCCCCTCCGACCGCCCAGGAGCAGCCGATGACCAGCAGCCCGACCTTCCACGAGCTCGCCGACCGCGCTCTCGCCGCGCGGGACGCCGCCGCGTACGGTCATGACGCCCTGATCACCTGCGACCGGCTGGTGCGGATCTTCACCGCCGACGGCGTGGAGGTCCAGGCACTGCAAGGCCTCGATCTCCTCGTCCGCAAGGGAGAACTCATGGCCCTGGTCGGCGCGTCCGGCAGCGGCAAGTCCACCCTCATGAACATCATGGCCGGACTGGACAAGCCCACGGCCGGCGCGGCCCGCGTCGCCGACCACGACCTGGTCACCATGTCCTCCAAGGAACGGCTCGCCTACCGTCGCAAGACCGTCGGCTTCGTCCGGCAGCAGACCTCCCGCAATCTGCTGCCCTATCTCACCGCCGCGCAGAACGTCGCCCTGCCCCTGCAGTTGGCTCGCGCCGGCGGCCGGCGTCGCGCCCGGGCCGACCGCGCCATGGAACTCCTCGGCCTGCTGGAGGTCGCAGAATGCCGTGACCGCCGGCCGCACCAGATGTCCGGCGGCCAGCAGCAGCGTGTCGCCCTCGCCGTCGCCCTCGCCAACGATCCCGCGGTCCTGCTCGCCGACGAGCCCACCGGCGAACTCGACTCCCACACCGCCGAACAGGTCTTCGCCGCGTTCCGCACCGTCAACGAGGAGTTGGGGACCACCGTCGTCATCGTCACCCATGACCAGTCCGTCGCCGGAGAGGTCCGCCGTACGGTCGCCATCCGGGACGGCCGCACGGCGACGGAAGTCCTGCGTCACAGCGAAGTCGACTCCGCCACCGGCCAGGAGAACGTGGTCGCCCGCGAATACGCCATGCTCGACCGGGCGGGCCGCCTCCAGCTCCCCGCCGAGTACACCCGCGCCCTGGGGATGCGCGACCGTGTCGCCCTGGAGCTGGAACCCGACCACATCGCCGTCCGCCCGGACGAACCGCGCGAGAGCGCGTCGGGGGAGTGATCCCTACGACCGGCCTCAGGACTCGGTGATCTCGCCGTCCTTCAGCTCCAGCACACGATCGGCGAGGTCGAGGAGTGTCGTGTCGTGGGTGGCCACGAGAGCCGTGATCTGTTCGCTGTGGACGACCGCGCGGAGCAGTTCCATCACGGAGTGGCCGGATTCCGCATCCAACTGGCCGGTCGGCTCATCGGCGATGAGGATCGAGGGACTGTTGGCCAGCGCGCGGGCGATGGCGACGCGCTGGCGCTGCCCGCCCGACAACTCGCCCGGGCGCTGCGCCGCGTGGTCCGCGAGCCCCACGAGGGAGAGCAGCAGTTCGACGCGCTCCCGCCGCTCGCGCGGGTCCGCCCTGCGCAACCGCAGTGGCACGCCCACGTTCTCGGCCGCCGTGAGGATGGGGAGGAGCCCGAACGACTGGAAGACGAAGCCGATGCGCTCCCGGCGTAGCGCGAGAAGGGCGTCCTCACCCTGGTCCCGAAGGTGCAGCCCGTCGATGGTGACGCGTCCGCTGTCCGGCTCGTCCAGACCGCCGACGATGTTGAGCAAAGTGGTCTTGCCCGAGCCCGAGCGGCCCTTGAGGGCGACGAGTTCACCCCGAGGGACCTCGAAGGACACGCCACGCAGGGCATGAACGGCGCCTGCGCCCCGCCCGTACGACTTGTGCACATCCGCCACCCGCAGCATGGCTGCGGTCACCGCCTGGCTCATCACGCCCCCGTAAGCTCCGCTGATCCAGCAGCGCGCAAGTATCGCACCCGCCGCAACGGCCGGTAAAGCAGAAGGCGTTGCGGTGAAGGCGCCGAACGGCACGGTCGGCCCGGCGTCGCGCGGGCACGACCTGCCCGCGGAGCCGACCGTCAGTCCTGCCGGCGGAAGTCCAGCATGCAGAACACCTTGTCGTAACGGCGTTCGCCGACGGCGACGAAGTCGGGCAGGCGGCCGTATTCGGCGAAGCCCAGGGACCGGTAGAGGTGCAGGGCGCCGGCGTTGTCGCCGCGGGCGTCGAGGGTGAGGACCTCGATGCCCGCCGCGCGGGCGTCGGCGACCAGGGCGGCGGTCAGCGCCCGGCCGACGCCACGGCCCTGGGCGGCGGGGGCCACCGCGATCTTCTCCAGATCGGCGTGCGGCCGATGAGTCGGCCGGGCGTGGCGAAGCCAGTAGCCCAGCCCGACGAGCCGACGGTCGAGGTAGGCGGCACGCAGGGCCGCATCCCCGGCCCGCGCCGCCGAGAGGACGTGGCCGAGGAGTTCCGCCACCTCGTCCCGCGAGGGCGGTTCGACCCAGCCCAGCGCGGCGCCTCCCTGGACCAGATCCGCCAGGATCCGGTGGGCCGACTGCGCGAACCGGGCCTGCAGTTCCGGATCCCCTGCCGGCTCCATGGCGTCGACAAGGGCGGGTTCAGTCGTCGCACCGCTGGTCATGCCCGGCAGCATAGCCAGTTCAGGGCCCTGCTCACAGAGCTGACCGAACTCACAGAGCTGACCGAAACTCACGGAGCTGACCGAAACCTGGACCGGCCTTTACCGCGCCCAGCTTGTACCTGCAAGCATCACGCAGAAGGCTGGACGCGCGGCTGAAGACGGCCGTTCGCCGAGCAGTGAGGCCCGCCCCCATGACCGCCGCTCCCAGGACCCGCACCTCGATGACCCGCAAGGAGTGGCTGAGTCTGGGCGCAATGGCCGCCTTCATCCTCGCGCTGCACGTCATCGGCTGGTTCGTCCTGGTCGTGATCGTCGCCCCCGAGCACTACAGCCTCGGCGCGAAGACCTTCGGCGTCGGCGTCGGCGTCACCGCCTACACCCTCGGCATGCGGCACGCCTTCGACGCCGACCACATCGCCGCCATCGACAACACCACCCGCAAGCTCATGCACGACGGCCGACGTCCCCTGTCCGTCGGCTTCTGGTTCTCCCTGGGGCACTCCAGCATCGTCTTCGCCCTGGCCTTCCTGCTCTCCCTCGGAGTGAAGGCGCTGGCAGGACCGGTCGGGCACGACGGCTCCGCGCTGCACAGCGTGACCGGCTGGATCGGAACGACGGTCTCCGGTGTCTTCCTCTACGTCATCGCCGTCATCAACCTCGTGATCATGGCGGGCATCTGGAAGGTCTTCCGCGAGATGCGCTCCGGCCGCTTCGACGAGGCCGCCCTGGAGGAGCAGCTCGACAAGCGCGGCTTCATGAACCGCCTCCTCGGACATCTGATGAAGTCGATCACCCAGCCGTGGCAGATGTACCCCCTGGGCCTCCTCTTCGGCCTCGGCTTCGACACGGCGACGGAGGTCGCGCTGCTCGTCCTGGCGGGCTCGGGCGCCGCCTCCGGTCTGCCCTGGTACGCGATCCTCTGTCTGCCGGTCCTCTTCGCCGCGGGCATGTCCCTGCTGGACACCGTCGACGGCTCGTTCATGAACTTCGCCTACGGCTGGGCGTTCTCCAAGCCCGTGCGCAAGGTCTACTACAACCTGACCATCACCGGCCTGTCCGTGGCCGTGGCCCTCATCGTCGGCACGGTCGAGCTGCTCGGCCTGGTCGCCGAGAAGGCCGACCTGCACGGGCCCTTCTGGGACCGGGTCTCGGGTCTGGACCTCAACGTCGTCGGGTACGTCGTCGTCGGCCTGTTCTTCGCCACCTGGGCGCTGGCCCTGCTGGTGTGGAAGGTCGGCCGTATCGAGGAGAAGTGGACGGCGGACGTGACGCGGCCCGCCCCCGCCGAACGCGGCTGAGCGCGCGGTCCGCCCCCACCCGAAGGTCGCCTCCGACTGCATTCTGTCTACGCAGTCAGAGGCTTCACGTCAAGGCTTTCGCGCCAGGTCACGAATGTGTTCCAGGCGCTTGACGGCCGCCCTCTGACTGCGTAGACATGTCACCGCAGTCAGGCGGAAGCCAGACCTCCACCGGCGGGTCACGATCAACTGGAGTCACCATGACACGAGGCGCAGGACGGGGCAGCGGCTCCGGCGCACCCCGGAGCGTGGACGTGGCCCGGTTGGCGGGCGTCTCCCAGAAGACGGTGTCCCGGGTCTACAACGACGAGCCGTACGTGTCCGCCGAGGTCCGCCGGCGCGTCCTGGAGGCCGGCGAGGAACTCGGCTACCGCCTGAACAACGCGGCCCGCGCCCTGGCCTCCGGACGCACCCGCTCCATCGGCGTGGTGACGCTGGGAACCGCCCTGTACGGGCCCGCCTCCCTGATCATGGGCGTCGAACGAGCGGTGCGGGACACCGGGTACGCCCTCCGCGTGGTCAACACCCTGGAAGGCGACCCGACGGGCGTCGCCGGCGCCGTCGACTCGCTTCTCGAGCAGGGCGTGGACGGCATCGTCATCTCCGAGCCGATCGACGACGGACACGGCGAGAACGTCACCGCCCGCGGCGACGTGCCCGTGCTCGTCCTCGGTTCGCCGGCCCTGGCCACGTCCAGGACGCTGGCCGCGGGCGTCGGCGCCGACCTGATGGCGCGCGCCGCGACCGAGCACCTGCTGGAACTGGGGCATGAGACCGTCCACCACCTCGCCGGTCCGCAGCGGTGGTACGCCGCCCGGGACCGGCTGGAGGGCTGGCGGGCGACTCTGGCCGCGCACGGCCGTCGGACACCCGACGTCGTCGAGGGCGACTGGTCCGCCTCGACCGGCTACAGGGCGGGCCGTGAACTGGCCGCCGACGGCGACATGACCGCGGTGTTCGCCGCCAACGACGACATGGCGATCGGGCTCATCCGCGCGCTGACGGAAGCCGGCCGACGCGTGCCCGAGGACGTCAGCGTCGTGGGCTTCGACGACATCCCCGTCGCCGCCTATGTGACCCCTCCGCTCACCACGATGCGTCAGCCCTTCGACACCGTGGCGCAAGAGGGGATCAAACGCCTCGTGCACTCCATCGAGAACCCGGACGCGCCCCCCTTGCCGGCCGGTGAACCACCGGTCGACCTGGTGGTACGCGCCTCCACCGCGCCCCCGCCGGCCCGGAAGACCCCGGGCCGCGGCCGGTCCCTCGCCCCTTCTCCGACCGGGGGCCGGTCCGGCCCGCCGCTGGACGGAGGTGCGTCGACGTACGGCTGATCAGCACCGACAGATCCGAGAGCCGGCCCCGTCACCCGGGCGGGAGTCGTGAGGCGAGCCGCCCCACCGGTCTCTGAACCCGCCCCTCGGTCCCGACCGCGTCCTCACACGGTGCGGACCCCGGGAGCCGACCGCCGCACCACAGCGGTTCTCCGCTCCACCCGCGCCCCTCCGTCCACGGGCCTCCCCTCCGCAGCAGTCGGACCTCCCGTCGGACGGCGTCCGCGAAGACGTGCACCCGAGCCACGCCGGCCTCCGCGTGCCGGCCCGTCACGTCCGAGCTTTCTCGTGTCATCACCCTCTCCGCGCACGCCCATGCCCGGCGTGCCGTTCCTCAGCCATCGGCGGGAGTTCCCATGCACCGACCCGACGCCACCCCCAGCCAGTCCCAGATGAGCCGCCGGCTCCTCCTCACCGCCGCCGGAGCGGTCTCGCTGGGCGCCGCACTGACCGCCTGCGGCGGCGGTGGCGGCGAATCGACCGCCTCGTCCTCCAAGCCGGTCAGCCAGGCCGACATCGACAAGGCGATGAAGACGCCGACCGAGCTGACGTTCTGGACCTGGGTCCCGGACATCGACCAGGAGATCGCGCTCTTCGAGAAGAAGTACCCGGCCGTCAAGGTCAAGGTCGTCAACGCCGGCCAGGGCGTGCAGCACTACACGAAGGTGCGCACGGCGATCAAGGCCGGCAGCGGCGCCCCGGACGTGGCGCAGATGGAGTACCAGGCCATCCCCACGTTCACGATCACGGACAGCCTGCTGGACCTGGCCCCCTACGGCGCGGACAAGCTGAAGGACACCTTCGTCGACTGGACGTGGGGACAGGTCAGCGGCCCCAAGGGCGAGATCTGGGCGATCCCGCAGGACACCGGCCCCATGGGCATGCTGTACCGGGCGGACATCTTCGACAAGCACGGCATCGAGCCCCCGAAGACCTGGGACGACTTCGCCGCCGCGGCGCGCAAGCTGCACAAGGCCGACCCGGAGGTCTACCTGACCAACCTGGCCGGCAACGAGGCGGCCGCCTGGCACGGCCTGCTCTGGCAGGCGGGCGCCAAGCCCTACACGACGTCAGGCAAGGGCAACGTCTCCATCGACGTCGACGACGCGATCTCCAAGAAGCTCGCCGGCTACTGGGGCGGACTGGCCCAGGAAGGCGTGATCGGCGTCGAGCCCGACTTCACCGACGCCTGGTTCTCCGCCCTCAACAAGGGCAAGTACGCCACCTGGATCACCGCCGCCTGGGGACCGGTCTTCCTCTCCGGCTCGGCCAAGTCCACCGCGGGCAAGTGGCGCGCGGCCCCCCTGCCGCAGTGGGACGCCTCCAAGCCCAGCTCGGGCAACTGGGGCGGCTCCACCAGCGCCGTCATCAAGCAGACCAAGAACCCGATCGCGGCCGCGATGTTCGCGCAGTTCCTCAACAGCGACCCGGCCAGCGCGAAGCTGTTCAACACCAAGCAGTCCTTCTTCCCGGCGACCAAGCAGCTCCTCGCTGACCCGGCGTTCACCGCCGACGCGCCCTCCTTCTACGGCGGACAGAAGGTCAACCAGGTGTTCGCCGAGATCGGCAAGACGGTCAGCCCCGACTTCCAGTGGCCGCCGTTCCTGGACCAGGCCGTCACCGACTGGACCGAGACCGTGGGCACGGCCCTCACCAGGAAGAAGGACGCGGTCGCCGCGCTCGACGCCTGGCAGACGCGCCTGACCACCTACGCCAAGGCCCAGGGCTTCACCGTCAAGTGAGGTCCGGCGGGTCCCGTGCCGACGCCTCCCCCGCGGGCACGGGACCCGCCCCCGGCCAGTCCTTCCACCGAGAAAGGCCCGATGATGACTGCCACGACCGTGGCCTCCACCGAGGAGCCGCGCCGAGCGGGGCCGAAGCGCCGCCGCCTCGGTGGCCTGCGCCAAGGCGCGGCAGGCCCGCTGTTCGTCGCACCGTTCATGGTGCTGTTCCTGCTGATGTTCCTCGCCCCGCTCGGCTACGCCGCCTACCTCAGCCTCTTCCAGGAGAGGCTCATCGGCGGAACCGCCTTCGTCGGCCTGGACAACTACCTGACCGCCCTGAAGGACCCGCTGCTGCGGGAAGGGGTCCTGCGGGTCGGCGCCTTCTTCCTGATCCAGGTCCCGCTCATGCTCGTGCTGGCCCTGGTCTTCGCGCTCGCCCTGGACAGCGGACTGCTGCGGCTCGCCCGCGTCATCCGCCTCGGCATCTTCGTCCCCTACGCCGTCCCGAGCGTCGTTGCCACCCTCATGTGGGGGTACCTGTACGGGCCGGACTTCGGGCCGTTCGCCCAGCTGAGCGAGAAGCTCGGACTGCCCGTCCCGCGCTTCCTCAGCGAGGGATGGATGCTCGGAAGCCTGGCGAACGTCGTCACCTGGGAGTTCGTCGGCTACAACATGATCATCCTGTACGCGGCCCTGCGCACCGTCCCCCAGGAGCTCTATGAGGCCGCCGCGATGGACGGCGCCGGCGCCTGGCGGATCGCCTGGTCCATCAAGCTCCCCGCGCTGCGCCCCGCCCTGGGGCTGACCCTGCTGTTCTCCGTCATCGGCAGCTTCCAGCTGTTCAACGAGCCCAAGCTGCTCCAGCCCCTCGCGCCCGACGTCATCGACAACGCCTACACCGCGAACCTGTACGCGTACTCCCTGGCCTTCACCGGTCAGCAGGTCAACTACTCGGCCGCGGTGTCCTTCTTCCTCGGCCTGGTCATCGTGGTCTTCTCCTACGCCGTCCTGTTCATCGCGAACCGCAGGAGGACCTCGTGACGACCACGACGCCCCCGTCCACCTCCCGCCCCGCCCCGCCCGCCGCCCCGGCCGGCGCACCGCGGACCCCCCGCCGGCGGCGGGGCGCCACCGGGCGCCGCAGCACCCCGCTGACCATCGTCATGCTGGCCGTCCTCGCGTACTTCCTGCTGCCGCTGTTCTGGCTCGCCGTCTCCGCGACGAAGAGCACCCAGGACCTGTTCACCAGCTTCGGCCTGTGGTTCTCGCAGGCGCCTCAACTGCTGGAGAACATCCGCGAGACCGCCACGCACGACGACGGGGTCTTCCTGCACTGGCTGCTCAACACGGTCCTGTACTCCGTCGGCAGCGCCCTGGGAGCCGCGCTCCTGGCGGCCGCCGCCGGCTACGGCTTCGCCAAGTACCGCTTTCGGGGCAACAACGCCGCCTTCGCACTGGTCCTCGGCGCCATCATGATCCCGACCACCGCCCTGGCCATCCCCACCTACCTGCTGTTCGCGAAGGTGGACCTGGTCAACACCCCCTGGGCCGTCGTCCTGCCCTCGCTGGTCAGCCCGTTCGGCCTCTACCTGATGCGCATCTACGCCGCGGACGCCGTCCCCGACAGCCTCCTGGAGGCCGCGCGCATCGACGGCGCCGGCGAGCTGCGCATCTTCTGCACCATCGCGCTGCGGCTGCTGGCGCCGGGGCTGGTGACGGTCGTGCTCTTCACGCTTGTGGCGACCTGGAACAACTACTTCCTGCCGCTGATCATGCTCAACGACCCGAAGCTGTACCCCGTCACGGTCGGACTCTCCTCCTGGGCGTCCCAGGCCTTCGGCGGCGGGGCCGGCGCGAACAGCAACATGCTCGCGCTCGTGGTGACCGGCTCGCTCATCTCCGTGATCCCGCTCGTCGTCGCCTTCCTGCTCCTGCAGCGGTACTGGCAGAGCGGTCTGGCGGCCGGCGGCGTCAAGCAGTAGCGCCCACGCCGACGACAGCGCCGACGCCCAGACCCACCCCCCATCGACTTCTCGGAGGTTCCCCCATGGCGGCTCTGCCTGCCCGCGTCCTCTTCGGCGCCGCGTACTACCACGAGTACACGCCCGCCTACGACCCCGAACTGCGGCCCGACGAACGGCTGAAGACCGATCTCGACCTCATGGTCGAAGCGAAGTTCACCGTGATCCGGGTCGGCGAGTCGGTCTGGTCCACCTGGGAGCCGGAGAACGGGAAGTTCGACCTCGACTGGCTGCAACCGGTCCTCGACGGCGCCCACGAGCGCGGCATCTCGGTCGTCCTCGGCACGCCCACATACGCCGCACCGCAGTGGCTGGCCCGCCAGTATCCGGAGATCACGGCCGAACGCCGCACCGGCGAGCGCATGGGCTGGGGTGCCCGGCAGGAGATCGACTTCACCCACCCCGCCTTCCGTCACCACGCCGAACGGATCATCCGGAAGATCGCCCAGCGGTACGCCGACCACCCGGCGGTCATCGGCTGGCAGGTCGACAACGAGCCCGGCCTGCACCTCTTCCACAACCGCGGTGTCTTCCAGCGTTTCGTGGACCACCTGCGGGAGAAGTACGGCGACGTCGAGACCCTGAACCGTGAGTGGGGCCTGGTCTACTGGTCGCACCGGCTGTCCACGTGGGCCGACCTGTGGACCCCCGACGGCAACGAGCAGCCGCAGTACGACGTCGCCTGGCGGGAGTTTCAGGCCCGGCAGGTCACCGAGTTCATCGGCTGGCAGGCGGACATCGTCCGCGAGTACGCGAGCCCCGACCACTTCGTCACGACCTGCATCTCCTACACCCGCCAGGGCGTGGAGGACGACGAACTCGCCGCCCGCCTCGACATCGCCTCGGGCAACCCGTACTACGACATGCAGGACGGCCTGCTGCTGCCCGACCCCACCCCGGACGAGCACGAGCAGGTCTGGAAGACCACCGGCGTCTGGTCGATGTACCAGACCGCCGACTGGATGTTCTCCTCCCGCCAGGAACCCTTCCTGGTCACCGAGACCAACGCGAGCTCCATCGGCTTCCCCTGGGACAACCGGCCCGGCTACGACGGCCAGTGGCGGCAGACGGCGTGGGCGCACGTCGCGCGCGGCGCCCGGATGATCGAGTACTGGCAGTGGCAGACCCTGCGCTTCGGCGCGGAGACCTACTGGGGCGGCGTCCTCCCGCACAGCGGCCGGCCCGGCCGCGCCTACGCCGAGATCGCGCGCCTGGGCGCCGAGTTCGACAAGGCCGGCCCGCTCGTCGCCGGGCTCGAGCCCGACGCCGACATCACGATGGTCTACTCGACGCCGAGCAAGTGGCTGATGCAGAAGTACCCGCCGATCGCCAAGCCGGACGGCACCCCGGACCCGGCCGCCTACCACCGCGTCTTCGACCCCTTCTACCGCGGCGCGTTCGACGCCGGCCGGCAGGTCCGGATCAAGCACGTGCGCCAACTGGTCGACGGCATGACGCCGCAGGAGGCCGCGCGCCGCCACCCCGTGCTGGTCGTGCCGGCGCTGTACCTCGCCGCCGACGCCACCCTCGACTGGCTCGCCGCCTACGCCCACGAGGGCGGCCACCTCGTCCTCGGCCCCCGCACCGGGTACGCCGACCACGAGGCCCGCGCCCGGCACGAGCCGGCTCCCGGACGCCTCGCCGAGGCCGCGGGCGTCCACTACGACGAGTTCAGCAACCTGGTGGGTCCCGTCCCGGTCCGCGCCGTGCCCGGCGGCCCGCTGGAGGCGGCCGGGGACGCCACGGCGACCCACTGGGCCGAATGCCTCACCCCCGTCGACGCCGACGTGCTGGCCTCCTACGACCACCCGCACTTCCGGCGCTGGCCGGCCGTCACCACCCGGCAGCACGGCGCCGGCCGTGTCACCTGCGTCGGCACCGTTCCCGGCCGCGACCTCGCCCGGACCCTGGCCGCGTGGCTGGCCCCGGACACCCGCGGCGGCTGGCAGGACCTCCCGGCGTCCGTCACCGCGACGACCGGCGCCTCACCCGACGGACGCCGCGTCCACATCGTCCACAACTGGAGCTGGGAGCCCACCCGGGTCCAGTCCCCGGCCGACCTGTCCGACGTCCTCAGCGGCGACGGCGTACCGGCCGCGTCGGAGCTGGAACTGGGGCCGTGGGACGTCCGCGTGCTCGTCGCCGACGACCCCGGGACGGCCCCGACCGCCCGATAGGCATGTCCTGCCGACCGGGTTGCCGCGCGGCCCCCCAGAGCAGTGCACCGCGCCGGCGGCCGAAGCCCCCCGCATCACCGTGGTCATTCCTGAAGGAGGAATTGTGCAGAGAAGAAACCTGGGCAAGGCGCTGGCAACGTTCGGCGCGGCCGCCGCGCTGCTGGCCGTCCCCGCGTCCGGGGCGCTGGCCTACAACCCGACCGGCGGCATCCTCTACCAGCTCGGCAGCGACCCGTGCCTGAAAGGGCGCGGCAACTGCGCGGTCTACCCCAAGTCGGCCCAGCTGCCCAGCGGACGCCTGGTCGCGGCGTTCGAGAAGTCCACCGTCGTGCCGAAGTCGGGCAGCGCCGACGGGCAGACCCTGCCCGTCTACAAGAGCGACGACGACGGGACGAGCTGGCAGGCGCTGTCCGAGGTCAAGGCCCCGGCGTACCTGTCCGAGGACCCCAAATACGCCAAGTACACGAGCGCCTGGACCAACCCCTACCTCTACGTTCTCCCGGAGAAGGTCGGCTCGCTCAAGAAGGGCACCCTGCTGCTCGCCGGCGTCGTCTCCGGCGACGACCACTACTACACGGAGCACAAGGCGGCCGACCCGAACTGGACGCCGGACAACGACGGGGACCGCAGCGACCTGGCGATCGCCCTGTACTCCAGCACGGACGAGGGCAAGACCTGGGAGATCGTCAACCTCATCGCCACCGGCGGCTGGCAGGGCGGCAGCGCCGGCGCGGTCGGCCGGAACATCGCCGCAGCCAACAGGACCAAGCAGGTCGACCCGCTGTGGGAGCCGTACCTGATGGTCTACAAGAACAAACTCGTCTGCTACTACTCCGACGAGGACGACTACACGGGCTTCAACCCGCTCACCGGCGTCCCGGCCCTCGACCCCGCCAACGGCGCCGCCGCCGACTCGCACGGCCAGATCCTCGTCCACAAGACCTGGAACGGCAACAACAAGAAGTGGAGCGACCCCGTCGTCGACGTCTCCGGATCCGTCCAGGACATGGGCGGCGGCAAGACCGAGATCGGCGGCGGCCGGCCGGGCATGACCAACGTCGTCCCCACGACCGACGGCAAGTGGATGCTCACCTTCGAGTACTGGGGCGGCGGGGCCAACACCCGGTACGTGATCGCCGACGACCCGCTGAAGTTCTTCCGCGGCAGTCAGACGGGCATGTCGGTCGGCTCCCTGCCGGTCGTCGCCGGTTCCCGTCCGCTCGCGGGCGGCGGCAGCCCGGTGCTGATCCGGCTGCCCGACGGGCGCCTGGTGTACAACGCGGCGAACAGCGGCAGCGTCTGGGTCAACGACAGCGGACGCAGCGACGGCGTGTGGACGGAGTACCAGACCACCTCGCCGGCCGGCTACAGCCGCAACCTGCAGTACGTCGACGGCACCGGCCGTGTCGCGATCCTCAACAACCAGGGCACGTCCCAGATCGCCTTCGCCGAGGTCGACCTGGGCGACTCGAAGGGCGCCTACCACCGGCTCGTCAACCGCAGGACCGGCCAGGTGATCGGCACCGGCAACCGGACCAACGACGCCAACCTCGGCAACGCGAACACGCCTGACGTGGTCCTGGAGGACGCCGGAGCGGCGGCCGACCCGGACACCCAGTACTGGCACGTGGTGACCGAGCCGAACGGCGGTACGACCCTGCTGAACAAGTCGGGCGGACGCGCGGCCGCGATCTGGACGGGCAACGCCACCGTCGGCCAGCGGATCGGCCAGTGGGTCGACAACAGCGCGTCCGGCAGCTGGAACCTCGTCAGGACGGCGGACGGCTACTACAGGCTCCAGGCCGTCAGGAACACGAGCGTCTACCTGACCGGAGCCTCGGCGGGAGCGCCGCTGACCCTGCAGAACGCGGCCGACGACGGCTCGCAGGACTGGAAGCTCGTCGGCTAGACCCGCTGCCTCCCGGCTGCCGTGGGAACAGCGGCCGGGGTCCGGCGATCCTGCCGGTCCCCGGCTGTCTTCCTGCGGTTTCAGGGTCGTGTCATACTCCCTGCCAGCACATCGAACAGCATTCGAAATATCGGACAGAAGGGCGGCGAGATGGTGAACGCCGAGAACAACGGGCAGCCCCATCCCGAGACGTACGTCGTCGGGGTCGACTACGGAACGCTCTCGGGGCGGGCCGTGGTCGTCCGCGTATCCGACGGGGCCGAACTGGCCGCCGCCGAGCACCCGTACGCACACGCCGTCCTCGACCGTCAGCTGCCCGACGGGACCCCTCTGCCGCCCGACTGGGCCCTTCAGGTGCCCTCGGACTACATCGACGTGCTGCGCACCGCCGTACCCGAGGCCCTGGCCCGATCCGGTGTGCGGCCGGAACAGGTCGTCGGCATCGGCACGGACTTCACCGCCTGCACCATGGTGCCGGTGCTCGCCGACGGCACCCCCCTGTGCGAGCTCCCCGGCCTCGCCGGCCGTCCGCACGCCTACGTCAAGCTCTGGCGCCATCACGCGGCCCAGGCCCAGGCCGACCGCATCACGGAACTGGCCGAGCAGCGCAAGGAGCCGTGGCTGAAGCGCTACGGCGGGAAGATCTCCTCGGAGTGGGAGTTCGCCAAGGCGCTGCAACTGCTGGAGGAGGACCCGGAGCTCTACGAGAAGACCGACCGCTGGGTCGAGGCGGCCGACTGGATCGTGTGGCGCCTGTCCGGCGCCTACCTCCGCAACGCCTGCACCGCCGGCTACAAGGGCCAGTTCCAGGACGGCGTCTACCCCTCCCGCGAGTACCTCGCCGCCCTCAACCCCGGCTTCGCCGACTTCGTGACGGACAAGCTGGAGCACCCGATCGGCCAACTCGGTTCGCGCGCCGGCGGACTGACGGCCGAGGCGGCGCAGTGGACCGGGCTGCCGGAGGGCATCGCGGTGTGCGTCGGCAACGTCGACGCCCATGTGACGGCGCCCGCGGCGACCGCGGTGGAGCCGGGCCGGATGGTGGCCATCATGGGCACCTCCACCTGCCATGTGATGAGCTCCGACCAGTGGGCCGAGGTACCCGGCATGTGCGGGGTCGTCGACGGAGGCATCCTGCCGGGCCTGTGGGGTTACGAGGCCGGGCAGAGCGGCGTCGGCGACATCTTCGGCTGGTTCGTGCGCACCGGGTTCCCCGCGTCGTACGCCGAGGAGGCCGCCGCCCTGGGGCGCGACGCGCACGAGCACCTCACCGCGCTCGCGGCCGGGCAGGAGGTGGGCGAGCACGGGCTGATCGCGCTGGACTGGCAGAGCGGCAACCGCAGCGTCCTCGTCGACCACGACCTCAGCGGCGTCCTGGTGGGCCTGACCCTGTCCACCCGCCCCGAGGACGTCTACCGGGCACTGCTGGAAGCCACGGCCTTCGGCACCCGCACCATCATCGAGGCGTTCGAGTCGTCCGGCGTCCCCGTGCGGGAACTGATCATCGCCGGCGGCCTGACGAAGAACGCGCTGCTCATGCAGATCTACGCCGACGTCACGCGGCTGCCCCTGGGGGTCATCGACTCCGCGCAGGGCCCCGCCCTGGGCTCGGCGATGCACGCGGCGGTCGCGGCGGGCGCGTACCCGGACATCCGGGCCGCCGCGCAGGCCATGGGCAAGGCCCGTCCCGCCGTCTACCAGCCCGACCCCGAGCGGGCCGCGGCCTACGACCGCCTGTACGCCGAATACCGGCTGCTCCACGACTACTTCGGCCGCGGTGCCAACGAGGTCATGCACCGGCTGCGCCGGATGCGGGCCGAAGTCTCCGCGTCCTCCTGAAAGGAAAAGACCTTCATGGACACCAACGCCAGCCCTTACCCCGACCACGAGATCTGGTTCCTCACCGGCAGCCAGGGCCTCTACGGCGACGACGTCCTGCGTCAGGTCGCCGACCAGTCCCGCAGCATCTGTGAGACCCTCGCCCGCAAGATCCCGGTGCGGATCGTGTGGAAGCCGGTCCTCACCGACGCCGAGTCGATCCGGCGGATCTGCCAGGAGGCCTCGGCCTCCGACACCTGCGTCGGCGTGATCGCGTGGATGCACACCTTCTCGCCCGCCAAGATGTGGATCGCCGGCCTCAGCGCCCTGGACCGGCCGCTGCTGCACCTGCACACCCAGTACAACCTGTCGCTGCCCTGGCCGAGCATCGACATGGACTTCATGAACCTCAACCAGGCCGCCCACGGCGACCGCGAGTTCGGCCACATCGAGTCCCGGGTCGGCGTCGACCGCAAGATCGTCGCCGGTCACGCCACCGACCCCCGCGTCGTCCGGCGCGTGTCGGCCTGGGCACGCGCCGCCGTCGGCCGCCACACCTCGCGCAGTCTGCGCCTCGCGCGCTTCGGCGACAACATGCGCGACGTGGCCGTCACCGAGGGCGACAAGGTCGAGGCGCAGCTGCGGTTCGGCTTCTCCGTCAACACCTACGGCGTCAACGACCTGGTGGCCGTCGTCGACGCGGTCGAGGACAAGGCCGCGGCGGAACTCGCCGACGAGTACTGCGAGTCGTACGACGTCGTCCCGGCGCTGCGCCGGGGCAACGTGCGCCATGACTCCCTGGTGTACGCGGCCCGCATCGAACTCGGCCTGCGCTCCTTCCTCACCGAGGGCGGATTCACCGCCTTCACCACCAACTTCGAGGACCTCGGCGGACTGCGCCAGCTGCCCGGCATCGCCGTGCAGCGGCTGATGGCGGACGGCTACGGCTTCGGCGGCGAGGGCGACTGGAAGACCTCCGCCCTGCTGCGCACCATGAAGGTCATGGGACAGGGGCTGCCCGGCGGCACCAGCTTCATGGAGGACTACACCTACCACCTCGGCCCCGGCACCCCGCGCGTCCTGGGCGCCCACATGCTCGAGGTGTGCCCCTCGGTGGCCGCCGACCGCCCGAGCTGTGAGATCCACCCGCTGTCCATAGGCGGCCGTGAGGACCCCGTCCGCCTCGTCTTCAACGCGGCCGAGGGCCCCGCGGTGGTCGTCGGACTCTCCGACCTCGGCGACCGCTTCCGGCTGACCGCCAACGCCGTCGACGTCATCCCTCCGAGTGAGCCGCTGCGCCGCCTGCCGGTGGCCCGGGCCGTGTGGACGCCGCGACCCTCACTGGCGGAGTCCGCCGAGACCTGGCTGCTGGCCGGCGCCCCCCACCACACCGTGCTCAGCTCGGCCGTCGACCTGGAGACGCTGACCGACTACGCCGCCATGACCGGCGTGGAACTGCTCACCATCGACGAGAACACCACCACGGACCAGTTCGCCAAGGAAGTCCGCTGGAACGCCGCCTACCACCGCCTCGCCCAGGCCCTGTGACGGCCGTGAACCGGATCCCGGGAGACAACCGATGACCGTACGAGTCCGCGACGGCCTGCGACAGGAGGTGCTGGACGCCAACCTGACCATCCCCAAGGTCGGTCTCGCCACCCTCACCTGGGGCAACGTGAGCGGCGTCGACCGGGAGGCAGGGGTCTTCGTGATCAAGCCCTCCGGAGTGCCCTACGAGGACCTCGCCCTCGACCACCTGGTGACCGTCCGGCTGTCCGACGGCGAGGTCGTCGACGGGGACCTGCGCCCCTCCACCGACACCGAGACCCACCGCTGTCTCTACCTCGCCTTCCCCTCCATCGGCGGTGTCACCCACACCCACTCCACCCACGCCGTCGCCTTCGCCCAGGCGCACCGCGACATACCGGTCCTCGGCACCACGCACGCGGACACCTTCAACGGGCCCATCCCCGTCACCCGTGACCTCACCGCCGAGGAGTGCGCGAAGGACTACGAGTACAACACCGGCCGCGTCATCGTGGACACGCTGGGCGAGGACGACCGCAAGGCGGTCGAGGTCCCGGCGGCGCTGGTCGCCGGCCACGGCCCCTTCACCTGGGGAGCCACCGCCCGCAAGTCGCTCGAACACGCCATCATCTGCGAGGCGGTCGCCGACATCGCCCTCCACACCCTGTCCCTGTCCCCGGCGGCCCCGCCGCCTCAGCATCTCCTCGACCGCCACTACACCCGCAAGCACGGCCCGGACGCCTACTACGGCAACCCCGCGCCCTCGCCCACGGGTTGACGTGTCCTGACCCTCGGCACGGAAGGCGCTCCGGTCACCCGGAGCGCCTTCCGCCGTGACGGCCCGGCGCATCCGCCGCGCACGCGCTCGGTTCCGTGTCCGGTTGTCGCCCATCCGCGTTAAATGCCTGGACCGGGGACCTCCCCTGACGGGACACTTCCGACTTCCGAACGGACGGGAGTGTGATGGCGACCACGGACACGCGAGGGACGACACCGGCCAGGAGCGCGGTCGTACTGGCCCTGCGTCGCTACGGACGGGAACTGCTGCGGCTGCGACGACTGGCCCTGCCCGCGCTGCTGCTGCCCGCCGTCGGCAACATCGGCGTCCGATACGTCGCGCCCCTGCTGATCGCGAAACTGGCGGGGCAGGCGGCCGACGGCGGCGGTCTCACCCTCGCCTCGGCGCTGCCGTACGTGCTGGGTTTCGGTGTGACGCTGCTGCTCGCCGAGGCGGTGTGGCGGGTGGGGCAGCACTGCCTGAACCGGGTGGACGCCCTCGGCATGGAACACCTGTATGTGAGCGGCATGGACGAACTCCTCGCCCAGGACGCCGCGTTCTTCCACGACAACTTCGCCGGCTCGCTGACCAAACGGGTGCTGAGCTTCGGCAAGCGCTTCGAGGACTTCGTCGACACGGTGACGTACCGGATCGTGGGCAGCCTCGTTCCCCTGGTGTTCGGCGCGGTGGTGCTCTGGAGTTACGAACCGATGCTCGTCGTCGGTCTGTTCGTGATGGTCGGACTCACGGTGGTGGCCGCGACGCCGCTGATCCGTCGCCGGCAGCGGCTCGTCAACCAGCGTGAGGCCGCGCTCGCCCGGGTCTCCGGCCATGTCGCCGACAGCCTCATGAACATGGAGACCATCCGGGCGTTCGCCGCCGAACGGCGGGAGGCCGAGG
This sequence comes from Streptomyces sp. NPDC101166, assembly GCF_044768125.1. Taxonomy (NCBI): domain Bacteria; kingdom Bacillati; phylum Actinomycetota; class Actinomycetes; order Kitasatosporales; family Streptomycetaceae; genus Streptomyces; species Streptomyces sp. NPDC101166. The sequence goes on along the minus strand of NZ_JBIWPF010000001.1, from coordinate 585,261 downwards.
AGCACCGCAGTCGCGTCGCCGACTCCCGGCGACTGACGCTGAGGTCCTGGGACTACGGCAATCTGCGCGTGGACGTTCTCATCGCCCCGATGTCCGTGGCCACCAACGTGCTGGGTCTGCTCGTCGCCATCGCCTTCGGCGGCCCGGGCCAGGGGGTGGAGGAGGTCGTCGTCGCCTTCACCTACTACTCCAACGCGACCCAGATCATGTTCGAGTTCAACCAGATCTACCGGCGTCTGGAAAGCTCGATGACCGAGGCCGCGCAGTTCACGGAGCTGCTGCTGGATCCGCCCACCGTGCTCGACCCGAGGGAACCCGAACCGCTCGCACCGCGCGACGAGGGCGTCCGCTTCGAGGCGGTGACCTTCGCCCACGCGGGCGCGAAGCCGATCTTCCAGGCGCTCGACCTGGACGTGCCCGCCGGCGCACGCATCGGCCTGGTCGGCAGGTCGGGCGGCGGGAAGACCACCCTCACCCGGCTCCTGCTGCGGATGTCCGACATCGACGAGGGGCGCATCCTGATCGGAGGCCAGGACATCAGCCGCATGCGCCAGAGCGACCTGCGCTCACTGATCGCCTACGTTCCGCAGGAACCCGCCATGTTCCACCGCAGCCTGCGGGACAACATCGCCTTCGCCCGGCCCGGCGCCACCGACGAGGAGGTCCTCGTCGCGGCCGAGGCCGCGCACGTCACGGAGTTCGCCGGCCAACTCCCCGACGGCTTCGCCACGTTGGTGGGGGAGCGGGGCGTGAAACTCTCGGGCGGCCAGCGCCAGCGCGTCGCCCTCGCCAGGGCCATCCTGCGCGACGCCCCGATCCTGCTGCTCGACGAGGCGACCAGCGCGCTGGACTCGGAGAGCGAACTCCTCGTCCAGGACGCCCTGTGGCGGCTGATGGACGGACGCACGGCCCTCGTGGTCGCCCACCGGCTGAGCACCGTCGCGGGCATGGACCGTCTCGTCGTCCTCGACCGTGGAAGCGTCGTCGAGCAGGGCAGCCATGAGGAACTCCTCGCGGCGGACGGCGCCTACGCCAAGCTGTGGCGGCACCAGTCGGGAGGCTTCCTCGGCGAGAGCGCCGAGCCGGCCGCGGGAGCGTGCCCGGGCGGGCTGCCCGGACCGTCCGAACCCGCGCCGGAGGAGGCTCCCAGGACGACGACGTCGCCCGCCCCCACGAGCACCGGGCCCGCCTGACCAGGTCGCGGCCACGAAAGCCCCTGCCCGTAGGCGACGTCGTGAGTGGGGGAGGTTCGCCGTCGCCCGCAGGTACAGTGCGCGCACATGATCCGACAATGGGGTGCTAGGCCTGTCTGACAAATCCCCGTCGTCCGCCCGCAGAGCAGGCGGGGATTTGTCAGACAGGCCCTAGCGCAGCGCGGTGGCCAGGAGGAGCGCGGTGTCCGCGATCAGCTTGTTCTCCGACGCGGCGTCCGGCTCGAACTTGCGGGACATGATGGAGATGACCAGCGGGGTGCCGTCATCCGTCCAGACGATGCCCACGTTGTTGTTGGTGCCGTAGGAACCACCGCCGGTCTTGTCCGCGACCGTCCACGAGGACGGCAGACCCGCGCGCAGACGGGTGCTGCTGGTCTGATTGTGCAGCAGCCAGTGCGTGAGCAGCGTGCGGTCGGGCCGGCTGAGCGCGTCGCCGAGGACGAGCCGGGCGTAGGTGCGGCCGATCGCGCGCGGGCTGGTGGTGTCCGTCACCCGCCACGGCTCGCCCGAGTTCAGCTCCGTCTCCCACCGGTCCAGCCGGGTCACCGGGTCGCCGAGCGACCGGGCGAAACGAGTGATGGCCGTGGGCCCGCCCAACTCGCGCAGGAGCAGATTGCCCGCGGTGTTGTCGCTCTGGCAGATCGCGGCCTCGCACAGCTCGGCGATCGTCATCCCCGTGGCCAGGTGAGCTTTCGTCACGTCCGAGTTCTCGACCAAGTCGGCCGCGGTGTAGTGGATCCGGCGGGACAGCACCTCGCCGTCGCGGTCCAGATCGCGCAGCACCGCCGCGGCGGCGAGCGTCTTGAACAGCGAACAGATCGGGAACAGCGTGTCGGCACGGTGCCGGACCGTTCCCCCGGTACGGACGTTGTGGGCGTAGACCCCCAGCCGGGCCCCGTACTGCTCCTCCAGCGCGCGAAGGCCGTCGGTGACATCGTCCGACGCGCGGGCGGGCGCGGTGGTGAGCAGGGCCGTGGCGGTGGCCGTACCCGCCACGAGCAGCGTGCGCCGGCTCATCGCAGAGGCAAGAGGGCCGCTCGTGCGTAACATCGTGCACTCCTTCATCAACGTGCGTCAGCAGTTACGTCAATGATCGACGCAGCACCTCGCGCCTTGGTTGCGTCCAAGGGAAGGGCGATCGCCCAGCAGCCCGGAGGACAGCCGCTACCCAGTACGAGGAGAACCTGGCTCTGTGCGTGGTCCGGTACGCGCGTGGCGGCTTTCCTGAAGACCGGTGCTGGGCCATCATGATCCGCCGTCAGCCGTTTCCGTCGGCGAAGAGGTGATAGCCATGGGCAGGCTCCGTCCGGGTGAGGGAATTCTCCGTCGCAAACCCATCGAGCACATCGAGGAGACGGAGGTCACCGAGGGCGCCCGGCTCGACCGATCGCTCGGACTGTGGCAGCTCACCGCCATCGGCGTGGGCGGCATCATCGGCGCGGGCATCTTCACGCTGGCCGGCACCGTGGCCAACGGCAAGGCCGGCCCCGCGGTGCTGGTGTCCTTCCTGATCGCCGGTGTGGCGAGCGCGTGCGCCGCGTTGTCGTACGCGGAGTTCGCCGGGATGATCCCGAAGGCCGGATCGGCCTACACCTACGGGTACGCGGTGCTGGGCGAGTTCGCGGGCTGGTTCATCGGCTGGGACCTGCTGCTGGAGTACACGGCGATCGTGGCGGTGGTGGCGATCGGCATCTCCGGCTACTTCGGCTTCCTGGTGGAGGAGCTCGGCGCGAGCCTGCCCGCCTGGATGCTGGGCGCGCCGGGCACCGGCACCGGGCGCCGCGTCGATCTGTTCGCGGCCGTGCTGTGTCTTCTGATCGCCTGGCTGCTCAACCTGGGCATCAAGAGCGCGGCCCGCTTCGAGACGTTCGTCGTGGCCTTGAAGGTGCTGGTGGTGCTGCTGGTGATCGGTGTGGGCGTCTTCCACATCACGACCGCCAACTACCACCCCTTCTTCCCGTTCGGCATCGGCGGTGCCTTCACCGGTGCGGCGACGGTGTTCTTCGCGGTGTTCGGCTACGACGCCATGTCGACGGCGGCCGAGGAGTCCAAGGACGCGACGCGGCACATGCCCAAGGCGATCATCTACTCGCTGGCGATCTCGATGGTGCTGTACGTGGCGGCCTGTCTGGTGCTCACGGGCATGCAGAAGTACACGGACATCGACCCGCGCAGCGGCTTCTCCACGGCGTTCAAAGCGGTGGGACTCGACGCGCTCGCGGATGTGATCGCCGTCGGCGCGATCATCGGCATCCTCACCGTCATGTTCACGTTCATGCTGGGCGTGACCCGCGTCTGGTTCTCGATGTCCCGCGACGGGCTGCTTCCCAAGTGGTTCGCCAAGACGCACCCGACGCGGCACGTGCCGACCCGGGTCACCTGGATCGTCGGTGCGGTGTCGGCCCTCATCGCGGGGTTCGTCCCGATCGGAGAGGCGGCCGAGCTGACCAACATCGGCATCCTGCTGGCGTTCGTGGTGGTGTGCGCGGCGGTGATCGTGCTGCGCTACCGGCAGCCGGAGCTGCCGCGCGGCTTCCGCACCCCGTGGATGCCGGTGGTGCCGGCGCTCGGGGTCCTCTTCTCGATCTGGCTGATCACGTTCCTGCAGTGGCAGACGTGGGTGCGGTTCGCGATCTGGTTCGCCATCGGGTGCGTCATCTACTTCTCCTACTCCTACAAGCGTTCCATCCTGGCGGCACGGCCGTCCGCCGAGTGACCACTCGCTCCTGAACGGGCGGTCTCGGCCACTCCGCGCCCGAACTCCCGCTCCGGGGTACCGGATTCGCCGTCTCGGCTAGGGTGGCGAACGGCATCCGGTTCCGGTGCCCTTGGCCGGTGTGGTGGACGAGTGAGGCTCAGTGCTGAGGAGTCGGTGTCGGCCGGAGCGGGGCGTCGGCGCGCTGCGCGCGTGGCTCGGGCTGACCGCGGTCTGCGCGGCACTCGTGGTCCTCGGGCTGGGGGGCCTGTACGCCGGCGACAGCACACCCGGCGCGGTGGACGCGCGACTCCAGGCGACGGTGGACGGGGTGGGGCCGCCGTGGCGGGACATCGCCCTGGCCGTGGACTTCCTGGGTGAGCCCCTGGGCGCGGCGACGCTGGTCGGGGCCGCCGTCATCGGCTGCCTGCTGCTACGGCGTCCTCGCGCGGCGGTGTCCGTCGTCGTCGGCGTCGGTGCGGCCGTCGGCGCGGCGACCCTTCTCAAGCACCTGGTGGGGCGCACCATCCACGGCGAGGCGAACCTGTCCTACCCGAGTGGTCACACCGCCTTCCTCACCGCCCTCGCCCTCGCGGTGGCGCTGCTCGTGACCGGCCGGCTCGGTCTCGGCGGGGCGGCAGGCATGTCGCTTCTGCTCGCCTCGGCGCTGGTCGCCGGGGGTGTCATGGGCTGGGCGCAGGTCACCCTGGGGGCGCACTACCCGACCGACGCCCTCGGCGGCTGGTGCACCGCGCTGGCGGTGACACCGGCGGCCGGGTGGCTGGTCGACCGCACGGCCGACCGGATGGCCGAACCCCCTCGGCGCACGCCCTCCTGACGTCACGTCACCCCGCCTCAGGCCAACCGCCGGAACACCGGCTTCACCGGTCGTCCTCCCAGCCAGGGGGTCGGGTCGTCGGCGTCCAGCGCCTTGCGGTACACCGCGCACGCCTCGGCCACCACCTCGACGGTGTGAGCGATGTCGGCGTCGTCGAGCGCGGCGCTCACCACGAACGACGGGGCCAGCACCCCGCCCGCGAGGAGCCGGCGCAGGAACAGGGTGCGGTAGCGCTGCGACGGCCGGAGATTCTCGTCGAGGGTGGCGAAGACCAGGTTGCTGGCCCGCCCCCGCAGGACGAGGTGGTCGCCGACGCCCATGGCGGCCGCGGCCTCGCGGACGCCGGCGGCCAGCCGCTCGCCGAGGGCGTGCAGCCGCGCGGTGACGCCCTCTTCGACGTACGTCGCCTGCACGGCCATGGCGGCGGCCAGCGAGTGGGTCTCCGCGCCGTGCGTGGTGGACAGCAGGAACACCCGTTCACCGCAGTGACGCAGTCCGCCGCGCTCCATCAGCTCGCGTCGCCCGGCCAGCGCGGAGACGGCGAACCCGTTGCCCAGCGCCTTGCCGAACGTGGAGAGGTCGGGGACGACGCCGTACAGGCCCTGCGCGCCCGCCTCCGACCAGCGGAAGCCGGTGATCATCTCGTCGAAGACCAGCACGCAGCCGTGCCGGTCGGCCAGTTCGCGCAGGCCCTCCAGATACCCGGGCGGCGGCTCGGTGTGGGTGGCGGGTTCCAGGATCAGGCAGGCCACCTCGCCCGGGTACCGGGCGAGCAGGTCCCGCGCGGCGGCCAGGTCGCCGTACGGGAAGGACACGGTGAGCTCGGTCGTCGCCGCCGGGACGCCGGCGGACATCGGCGTGGTGCCGATGAACCAGTCGTCGACGGAGAAGAACGGGTGATCGGCGCAGAGGGCCACCCGTGGCCGCCCGGTGACGGCGCGGGCCAGGCGCACCGCGGCCGTGGTGGCGTCGGAGCCGTTCTTCGCGAACTTCACCATCTCGGCGGTCGGCACCGTGGCCAGGAAGCGTTCCGCGGCTTCCACCTCGACGACGGACGGGCGGACGAAGTTGCCGCCGCGGTCGACCTCCCGTCGCACCGCCTCGGTCACCCGTGGGTGGGCGTGGCCCAGGCTGACCGACCGCAGTCCGGAGCCGTACTCGACGTAGCGGTTGCCGTCGACGTCCCACACGTGGGCGCCGCGGCCGTGGCTGATGACCGGGGCCAGTCCCTCGGGGTACTGGTCGTCGCCCTTGGCGTAGGTGTGCGCGCCCCCGGGGATCAGGGCGTGCAGCCGCTCGTTCGCCAGCCGCGACCGGGGCAGGCGGAACTCCTCAGTGTCCACGCTGACTTCAGCTCTCCTTCTGCTTCAGGACCTCGGCGAGGCTCGGCGCCCGCCGGTCCCGCCCGGACATCGACGTGACCGGCAGCGGCCAGGGAATGCCGAGCTCCGGGTCGTCGAAGGCGATCGTCACGTCCTCGGCCGGATCGTGCTCACGGTCGATCCGGTACGAGGTGTCGGCGATGTCGGTCAGCGCCTGGAAGCCGTGCGCGCACCCCGCCGGGATGTACAGGCTCACCTGTGTCTCGCCGGACAGCTCGAAGAAGGCCTGACCCAGATACGTCGGCGAGTCCGGGCGCAGGTCCACGACGACGTCGAAGACCTTCCCGTAGGAGCAGCGCACCAGCTTGGCCTCGCCGGCGCCGGAGCGCAGGTGCAGGCCGCGCAGCACGCCCCGGACCGATCGGGACAGGCTGTCCTGGACGAAGGCGTCCGGGTCGAGCCCCACCGAGCGGACCACGTCGGCGTCGAAGGTGCGGCAGAAGAAACCGCGCTCGTCGGCGTGCGGCGTCGGCTCGAACAGATACGCGCCGGCGATCGCCGGGACTTCGGTCGCTCTCACGGAGCCTCCCTCAGGGCGTGGGCAGGGGCGGACCTCGGGAACAGGGCCGCCGTCAGGGCGGTGAACTGGTGCTCGACACGCCGGGCGACGGCGAGGTTCCGCTCGGCGAGGGTCCGCCGCAGCTCCGCCGAGCGCTTCTCCAACGACCGGAACTGTTCGAGCAGCCGGTCGGCGTCGACCTCACGGGCCGGATGGCAGTACGCGCCCAGCCCCATCCCGTCCATGAGCGCGTCGCTCTTGGCCGCGTAGCTGAGCGCGAGGGTCGGCGTGCCGGCCTTCAGCGCGCACACCAGGTTGTGGTAGCGGGTCGCGACGACGGCGTCGGCGGCCGCCGTCTCCTTCGTCAGGCCGTCCAGTGAGGCCGCCTCGGCGGCGGTGACCAGCGGCGAGTCCACCGCCTCGAGGATCGAGGCGACCACCGGCGCGTCGCACGCGTCGCCGGTGAGCAGCCGGACCGGCCGGCCCTCCGCGACCAGCGCGCGGACGAAGCGGGTCGTCCCGTCGAGGTAGCGGCGGTGGATCTCCTCGGCCCGTGCGCGGTCGTCGTTGCCGCCGTGGAAGTCCATGACGCCCACGCAGACCGGCCCCGGCGGGCCCGAGGGCCGCTGCGCCGGCGGCGTCGGCAGGGCGAACGCGAGGTCCGGATACACCTCGTCGCGTGCGGTGTCCACGCCCATCGCCCGGAGCGCGTCGCGGGACTGGACGTCCCGGTACGACCGGTAGGCGGCCAGCCGCGCCGACCAGCGCACCAGGGCCCGGGTCGGCCGGTCGGCGATCGGGGCGGCGCCGACGCCGACCAGCGCGACCCGGGCGCCGAACAGGCGGCCGGTCGCGCAGAGCAGGAACAGCGAGTAGGGGAAGCCCCAGGGCCGCAGCGGCAGCGTGGCCTCCAGCACGCCCATGCCGGGCACGATCACCACGTCGTGCCGGCGCACCCAGGCGGCCGTACGGAAGACGTCGACGAGCTTGCCCAGCCCCTTCGCCGCGACCGCGCCCGCACGCGACGCGGTCCGGTACTCCCCGCGGTACCAGTGCAGCCGTGTCGCGGGGACGCCGTACCGGGCCGTGACGACCTCGGGCCCGCCGCACAGCGCGTCCACGACCGCGTCCGGGTGCTCGGCGCGGAGATAGCCGAGCACGGCCTCCAGCGACCCGTCGTTGCCGAGGTTGCCGGAGCCGAGCAGGCCGAACACCCCCACCCGTGTCGCCGTCCTCATGTCCGCCTCCGCTCACGGCCGGCGACGAGGTCGTCCACGGAGACCGTGAGCAGGTCCGGGTCGACCGGGGCGCGGTCCTCGACGCGCTCGCCGGCGCCGCTGCGGGCCCGGCTCGCCATCCACGCGGCCAGGTGCCGGTAGCACGCGCGCCGGTCGGACGAGGACAGCGGCGCCCGCCGGATCGCGCCGACGAAGCCGCCGACGTACTCGGCGAGCAGCCGGGGCGTGGGGTGCAGCGGACCCGCCCGGCGCGGGTCCAGGTTGACGCACCGGGCACGCTTGGAAGGGTTCGCCCGCTCGGCGCGGGTGGGGTGGTCGCGGCGGAAGTACAGCAGCTCCGGCACCTGGTGGAACGGGCCGTGCAGACCGATCTCGGCGACGAACGTGCGGTCCGCGTGGTGGTAGCTGTCGTGCGGCTTCACCCGGCGCAGCACATCGGCCCGGATCACCCCGTAGAAGTCGTCGCCGCCGGGCTCGAACAGCATGCTGCGAAAACGCGCGGGCGCGCTCGGCGAGGCGGTGTCGAGCGTGTACGCGTAGGGGACCTTCACCTTGCCGTCCTCGTCGACGACTGCCTGGTCGGCGTGGGCGAGGATCACCTCGGGCCGCTCGTCCAGCGCCTCCACGCACCGCCGCAGCAGGTCCCGGGCGTACAGGTCGTCGTGCGAGGCCCACTTGAACAGCTCGCCGCGGCACTGGGTGAACACGTAGTTGTGGTTCGGCGCGGCGCCGATGTTCCGGCGCAGCCGCAGATACCGGACGCGGGAGTCCCGCGCGGCGTACTCGCGGCAGATCTCCTGGGTCCCGTCGGTCGAGGCGTTGTCGGTGACGACCAGTTCGAAATCCTCGTAGGTCTGGCCGAGCAGGGCGTCGAACGACTCGGCCAGGTACTCCTCGCCGTTGTAGACGGGCAGGCCGACGCTCAGCCGGGGATGGGCGGTCATGACGTCCTCACTTCGCGGATGGGTTCTTGACGGTGCTCGCGCAGGGCGGAGCGCAGATGGAGCCACCACACGGCCGAGCCGCAGACGGTCGCGCCGGCGACGCCCCAGGCAGAGCCGACGGCGCCCGCGACCGCCGCCCCGCCGAGCCCGCCGCCGACATAACCGACGGAGGCGAACAACTGGCAGCGCAGGCTGCGCCGGGCCGCGGCGAGCGCGCGCAGCCCGGCCGCCGCGCCGGTGCCGAGGCTCGCGCCCGCGACGCCGAGGGTGATCGGCACGATGAGCTGGGAGGCGGAAGGCCAGACGCCGCCGAGCGCGAGAGCGCCGAGCCGGTCCGGCGCAAGGAGCAGCGCCCCACCCCAGAGCAGGGCGGCGACGGCCTGCCCGCCGCCGAGGAGCAGGCAGAATCCGCCCAGCCGCCCCGGGGCCTGCCGCAGCACCCGTGCCGCCTCGGGGACGGTGACCAGCGACAGGCCCATCAGCACGGCGAGGAACGGTCCGAGCAGCAGCTCCGCGCCCCGCACCGCGCCCACCGCACCGATTCCGGCGATCACGCCGAGCCCGTACGCCCGCAGCTGGCTCGCGCCGCTGAGGCTGACGTTCTCCACCAGGTACCGGTAGCCGAGGTCGCGCTGCTCACGAAGCCAGCCGCGCGCCCCGGACGGCCGGGGCCGGATGCCGGACTGAAGGCACCCGTAGGCGGCGGCGACCGCGGCGGACGCGCCCCAGGCGAGCACGAAGGCGGCGACGCTGCCGACGCGGGCCGCGACGACCATGGCCGGGACGAGCGCCACGCCCCACACGACGTCGTTGACGAACGCCTTGCGTCCGGCGCCGGCGGCGAAGAACGAGAACCGCCAGGCGTCCTGCAGCAGCAGTCCGGGCAGCATGACGCCGAGGCAGGCGAACGCGGGCCCCACAGGGCCGCCGAGGGTGAGGCCGGCCAGCAGACACGCCGTGCCGAGGGCGACGCCGACGCAGAGCGCGGTGCCCGACGACCGGGCCGCCGCCCCGCGCCAGGACGCCTCGGGCACGCCGCTGAAGCGCACCACGAGAGGGTCGGTGGCCAGGCCCCGGGAGACGTTGAGCACCACTCCGTAGGTCACCCAGGCCAGGCTGAACACGCCGAACGCGCTCACCCCCAGCGAGCGGGCCACACAGATGCCCACCGCGAAGTTGGAGATGCTGGAGGCCGCCTGGTCGGCCAGCCCCCAGGACAGCCGGCCGACGAGGCCCCGCCTGCCGGACCCGGCCGGCCGCGCTGCCCTCCGCGTGTCGTCCCCCTCGGTGCTCATCGGTCTCACGCCTTGATCAGCTCGGCGTCGCGCAGGGCGTCGGCCGCCTCGGCGACGGTGTCGAACGGCAGCCCGGACCGCTCGGCGACGTCCAGCAGACTGTGCTCGCCGTCGGAGAGGCTGAGCACCCAGAGCATGGCCATCTGGGTCTGCCTGGTGTCGCTGCGGCCGCCGAGCGCGTCGTACAGCCCGCGCCGGCCCAACTGCGGTTCGCCGTAGGGGCTGAGGTTGACGTACCGCCGGTTGCGGTCCAGGACTGCGAACGCCTCGCGGCACACCGCGAGCGTGTCCGCCATCGCCTCCGGGGAGACGAAGTCCGGATCGTCCGCCGAGGTGTGGTACTCGGGGTAGCCGGCGTACGGGGTCCGGCTCAGCGAGCCCACCGCGAGGTCGAACCCGGGCGAGCAGTACTGCCGCTCGTCGTAGCCGTACGGGGTGAACTCGGTGACGCGGTGCGGGCGTTCGGAGACGGACAACACGTGCCGCAGTACCCGGTCGATCTCCGCGTCGCCGCGCCTGCTCTGCTTGTACGTCAGCCGGCCCCGGTCGCCGGCGCAGGCCAGCACCAGTCCGTGCTTGACCCGGTCCACCCGGTCCGCGTTACGGGCCAGCCAGGTGATCGCCCCGATGGTGCCGGGCGCGAAGATGAACCGGTAGGTGTAGTGGGGCGTCCGCTGCGCCAGCTCCCGCGCCAGGAACGTCGCCACCGCGACGCCGGCCAGGTTGTCGTTGGCCAGCGCAGGGTGGCAGACATGGCAGGAGACGATCACCTCGTCGGCGACCTGCCCGGGGACCACGTGCTCGGCGTAGGTGAGATGGCCGTCGGCGAGCGTGGAGTCGACGCGCACCTCGTAGTCGCCGTCGGGCAGCGCGTCCAGGGTCTCCTGGGACAGGCAGAACCCCCACTCCCGCTTGTAGTAACTGGTGCGGTACGGAACCCAGTTCGGGTGGTCGGGCAGGGTGTGCAGGTGTCCGCGCAGCTCGGTCAGCGGCATGGTCGCCGACACCGGCACGCTGTAACCGAGCACGTGCAGACTGGACGCGGCGAAGTCGACGACCCGGTTCCCGGCGGTGTCGGCGATGTACGCGTCACGGATGTTCCACTCCTGCGGCACGGTCCAGTCGAGGACCTGCGTGCCGGTCGGCACCTCGTGCACCCGGAGCGGGACGTACTCGCCGACGATGTCCAGGGTGGCGCGCACGCCGTCGCCGGTGATGCTCCGGCACAGCGGGTACAGCCGTTTCACCAGCGCGTGCATCTGCTCGCCGGCCGACACCGCCGGCCGTTCGCCGGCCGCGGTCACCGGCGCCACCGCAGCGTGTCGTCCACGGCGCCGGCGCCGGACGCCGCGCGCAGCACGGCCAGCCGGGTGAAGCGCCGGTCGAAGTCCTCCTTGGTGAGCTCGAACTTCCGGTAGGCGTCGGCGAGTTCGAGCGCCCCCTGTTTCACCGTCCACGCGCACTCGAAGCCGGCGATCGCCGCGCGGAACCGGGAGAAGTCCACCCGGTACGACCGCGGATCGGCGCCGTTCTCCCCGGTGATCACCACCTTGGCCCCGGACACCGCCTCCGCGACCTGCTCGGCGATCTCGGCGACCGTGACGTTGTTGGTCTCGCTGCCGATGTTGAACGCCCGGTCGTGCACCGCCTCGCGCGGCGCGACCAGCGCTGCCGCGAAGGCCCGGGCGATGTCGGCCGCGTGCACCAGCGGGCGCCAGGGCGTGCCGTCGGAGAGCACGAGCACCTCGCCGGACAACAGGGCGTGCCCCACCAGGTTGTTCAGCACGATGTCGGCCCGCAGCCGGGGCGAGAAGCCGAAGGCGGTGGCGTTGCGCATGTACACCGGGCTGAAGTCGCCGTCGGCGAGGGCGTGCAGGTCGTCCTCCACCCGCACCTTGGACTCCGCGTACGGCGTCACCGGGCGCAGCGGGGCGTCCTCGGCCACCAGGTCGTCACCGCCGGCGGCGCCGTAGACCGAGCAGGTCGACGCGTACAGGAAGCGCCGCACCCCGGCGTCGCGGGCCAGCCGGGCCAGCCGTACGGACGCGTGGTGGTTGATGTCGTAGGTGAGTTCCGGCGCCAGCGATCCCAGCGGGTCGTTGGACAGCGCGGCCAGATGGACCACGGCGTCCACCCCGGCCACGTGTTCGGCCGTGACGTCGCGCAGGTCCACCCGGTGTCCCGGCGGGTCCGCGGGCGTCTCACCGAGGACGCAGTCGGCGAACAGGCCCGCGTCCAGGCCGACGACCTCGTGCCCGGCGGCCGCGAGCACCGGGGCCATCACGGTGCCCAAGTAGCCCTGGTGTCCGGTCAGCAGTACGCGCAAGGTTCAACCCCCCAGGTTGAGCGTGAGTTTGGTGACGGCGAACGCCTCGGCGTAACGCTCGTGGCATTCGATGCCGCGGATCCGCGCGAGACCGAGGAAGGCCTCGCGGTCGTACCAGGGCCGGTGCCGCTGCGAGGGGTAGTGCTCCTGCAACAGCCGCACCTTCTCCTCGGCGGTCTCCGGCGACAGCGGCTGGTACGCCGACGGACGGCCGAGATCGCCGTCCCACTTGACGATCTCGTAGCCGAGGACCAGCTGGTCGCGGAACGCCGTGGGCATGAGCCGCGCCAGGCCGCGGTGATCCTGGTGCGCGTCGTCGGCGCGCGGGGCCAGGACCAGATCCGGGTCGGCCCGCAGGCGCAGCTCCTCGACCGCGGCCTTGGCCTCGTCCCAGTGTGCGGGCAGCCGGCCGTCCGGCAGCTTGTGCACGGTCAGCCGCAGATCGGCGCCCGGGCAGAAGGCGGCGAGCGCGGCCTGCTCCTCCTGCTCCCGCTCGCCGCCGCCGCCGGAGAGCACCAGCGCGTCGACGCGGACGCCCGGCCGCGCCAGGCACAGCGTCAGCAGCGTGCCGCCGGCGCCGATGGCGATGTCGTCGCAGTGCGCGCCCACCGCGACGATCCGCTCCAGCCGCCCGGCCCCGAGACGGATCACGCGCTCACCCCCGCGCCGTCCCGCTCCCACACGGCCCACGGGCGGTCACCCCGCGCGTAGGCGTCGTCGAGCGCGGCCCGCTCCTTCACGGTGTCGGTGGGCTTCCAGAAGCCGCGGTGCTGATGGGCCAACAGCCTTCCCTGTTTGGCGAGTTGCGCGCACCCGTCCGCGACCAGGTCGCCGCCCTCCGGGATGTGGTCGAAGACCTCCTGGCGGAGCACGAAGTAACCGCCGTTCTCCCACAGCGGCATGTCGCTCACCGCGGTGATGCCCCCCACCAGACCGTCCTCGCCCAGGTCCACGCAGTGGAACGACGACTGCGGCGGCACCACCATCATCGACGCGCCGGCGTCACGCCGGGAGAACCGGTCGATCATCTCCGGCAGCGGGGCGTCGGTGAGCACGTCGGCGTAGTTGGCGAGGAACATCTCGTCGCCGTCCAGGTGGCGCCGCACCCGGCGCAGCCGCTCCCCGATCGGCGACTCGATGCCGGTCTGCGCGAAGGTGATCGTCCAGTCCGCGATGTCGGTCGACAGCAACTCGGTCCGCCCGCCCCGCAGCACGAAGTCGTTGGACGTCGTCTCCTCGTAGTTGAGGAAGAAGTCCTTGATGTGGTGCGCCCCGTACCCCAGGCACAGGATGAACTCCGTGTGCCCGAAGTGCGCGTAGTAGCGCATGACGTGCCAGATCAGCGGCCGGGGGCCGACCATCGCCATCGGTTTGGGCACGTCGTCGGAGGACCCGTTGCGCATCCGCATTCCGTAACCGCCGCAGAACAGTACGACCTTCACCGCTCGACCTCGACAATGCTCAGTTCCGGTATGGGAAAGACGAGCCGGCCGCCCCAGTCGTGCACGAAGGACAACTGCTCGGTCAGCTCGGCCCGCAGGTTCCACGGCAGGACCAGGACGTAGTCCGGCTTGTCCGCGGCGATCCGCTCGGGCGGCAGGACGGGGATGCGGGTGCCCGGCGTGAACCTGCCGTGCTTGTAGGGGTTGCGGTCGACCGTGTACGGGAGCAGGTCGGGCCGGATGCCGCAGTGGTTGAGCAGGGTGTTGCCCTTGCCCGGAGCGCCGTAGCCGACGACCGTCTCGCCGCGCTCGGCCGCCTCGATGAGGAACTTCAACAGGTTCCGGCGGACCTTGGCCACCCGGGCGGAGAACTCGGTGTACCCGGACAGCTCCTGCAGCCCGGCGGCCTTCTCCCGGGCCAGCACGTCCGTCACCCGCTGCGTCGGCTCGCCCGCCGCCTCGGCCGGGCGGGCCCACAACCGGATGGAGCCGCCGTGCGTGGGCAGCAACTCGACGTCCACGAGCGTGAGTCCGCCGCTCGCGAGGGCCCGGATCGCGGACGCGACCGTGTAGTACTGGAAGTGCTCGTGGTAGATCGTGTCGTACTGGTTCTCCTCGATCAGGGTCAGCAGGTGCTGCACCTCGATCGACACCCAGCCGTCGTCGGCGACCAGGGCGCGCAGTCCCCGGGTGAACCCGACGACGTCGGGGATGTGCGCGTACACGTTGTTCGCCACGACCAGGTCCGCCGGGCCGTGCTCGGCGCGCACGGCCGAGCCGGTCCGACGGCTCAGGAACTCCGTGAGCGTGGGCACCCCCGCGTCCCGCGCCGCCGCGCCGACGTTCACCGACGGCTCGATGCCCAGACAGCGGATCCCGCGGTCCACCACGTGCCGCAGCAGATACCCGTCGTTGCTCGCGACCTCCACCACGAACGCGTCGGCCCCGAGCCCCAGCCGCTGTACGGCGTCGGAGACGAACGTGCGCGCGTGCTCCACCCAGGACGTCGAGTACGAGGAGAAGTACGCGTACTCCTCGAACGTCTCCTCCGGCGTGATCAGCGGCGGGATCTGCGCCAGCCAGCAGTCGGTGCAGACCCGCAGATGCAGCGGGTACGCCGGTTCCGGCTGGTCCAGCCGGTCCGCGGCGAGGAAGCTCTCACACGGCGGCGTCGCCCCCAGGTCGACGACGCTCGCCATCGCTTCCGAGCCGCACAGTCGGCATCGTGTCATCTACTGCCCCCCATTGATTCCGTCCGGCCCGCGATCGCGGAGCGGTACCCCTCCACCAGGCGCTCCAGCCCGACCACCGGGCTGAAGTCCTGCTCGTATCGCCGCCGGGCCGCCCGGCCCATCTCCCGGTTGCGGTCCGGGGCGGTCGTGATCCGGCGCAGACATGCCGCGAGCGAGGCGGCCTCGCCCGGCCGGTGCAGCAGCCCGCTCACCCCGTCCTCGACGAGCTCGACGAAGGCGCCGTGACCGGCGGCGACGGCCGGCACCCCCGCCGCCATCGCCTCGGCGACCACCAGGCCGAACGTCTCCAGAGCCATCGAGGGAGCCACCACGGCGACCGACCGCGCGACCGCCCGCCGGCACTGTTCCGGGTCGAGCAGACCGACGTGGCGCACATCGTCCCGGCCCTCCGCCCAGGCGGTCACCTCCCGCTCCAGCGGCCCCGCCCCGGCGATCACGAGCGGCACGCCCACCCCGCCGGCCGCGGCGATCTCGTCCCACGCGGCCATGAGCAGCCGCACCCCCTTGGCCTCCGCCAGCCGGCCCAGGAAGAGCAGCTGCTCTCCGGCGCCCGCCCGGCGGACGCCGGGCTCGGGAACGAAGTTGTGCTTCACCGTCAGCCGCTCCGCCGGCATGCCGGCCCGCACCAGGATGTCGCGCTGCGCCTCGGAGATGCAGAAGAACCGCTCCACCCCCGAGCGCCACCGCCGCCGGTTGACCGTCAGACTCACCGCGAGCGGCACCGTCGCCAGCCGGGAACTCCGGTAGCAGCCGTGCCGGACCGCGGGCAGCGGCACCGCGGGACCGACGCACTCGGTGCACAGCCGGCCGTCCCGCCGCAGCGTGCCGGGCGGACAGATCTGGGTGTAGTTGTGCAACGTCGCGACGGCGGGCACGCCCGCCTCGGCGCAGGCGGCCAGCACCGCGGGCGACAGCAGCGGGAAGACGTTGTGGACGTGGACCACGTCCGGCCGCTCGGCGCGGAGCCGGGCGGTGAGCTCCGAGCGGACCGCCGGGTTCCAGGGCACCAGCAGCGGCACCGCCGCCTTGCCCAGCAGGGACCGGGAGGCGATGTCGTCGCTGCGCCGCTCGAACACCTCCACCCGGTGCCCGGCCGCACGCAGCAGCCCCACCTCCTGCTCGACGACCCTGTTCTCCCCGCTCGGCTGCGCCGAGGAGTAGTGGTTGTGCAGTACCAGCACGCGCAGGCCTCGCACGGTCAGGTCACCTCCGTTCTGCGGACCCATCCCGGGATGCGTCGGCGGGGGACTTCGGGCGTCGAAAGGGGCGCGGTCGCGGCGGGCGCCACCAGCAGGGTGGCGGCCAGCGCCAGGTGCAGCAGATACGGCGAGGCGTCGCCCAGCCCGGCCTCGGTGTACGACGAGAGCCCGACGTAGCTGATCAGGAAGATCGCGCAGGCTCTCGGCAGCGACGGCGGCCGCAGCAGGGCCACGCCGCCCAGCACGAGGAGGAGAGCCGCCACGATGGCGACGCCGGCCAGCCCTTGTTCGAGGTAGACGGCCAGCCAGCTGTTGTCGATCGGCAGCCCGTCGAACGACTTGTCGCCCAGCCCCATCCCGAACAGCTTCTCCTCCGTGGTCCGGGGCGCCGCCAGCAGGGCGTCCCAGACCTTGGCCCGGCCGGTGAGATTGGAGAAGTTCTCCTTGCTCTGCCCGCGCAGGAACCACGCCCGCAGCGCGGAACTGAACGCCACCGCGGCCACCAGGGCGCACACCACCGCCCAGGTGAAGAACCGGCGGGCGACTGCGCTGGTCAGGACGAGCGAGCCGATCGCCAGCGCCAGCCCGATGAGCAGACCGAGCGTGGCCGTGCGGGTATGGGTCAGCGCGAGCAGGACGAGCGCCGGCACGATCACCGCCGCCGCGCCCGCCCCGCTGGTCCGGCGGCCGAGGAGGAGCAGCACGGTGAGCCCGATGATCACCGCCGAGTACTGTCCGATCTGCGGCGGCGTCAGCGGCCACAGCGCGCCGACCAGCCGCCCGCCGTAGTACTCGGGCATGGCGGTGCCCGGCGAGACGGCCAGACCGGCGGCCACCAGCGCCAGCACCGCGAAATACATCCGGATGTGATGGCGGACGAACGTCAGGCCGCCGTCCCACCAGCGGCTGAGCAGCCACAGCGTGGCGACGAAGACGACCAGCCGGGCGCAGCGGAACAGCGCGCCGAGCCCGGACTCCGGATCCGCGCTGGCGATCACGCTCGGCACCAGCAGCAGGGTGAGCAGGAACACGAAGGCACTGGGCCGGATGAGCAGCCGGACATTGAGCAGGAGCGCCAGCGTGAACGCGGCGACCAGCGCGCCCATGGTGGCCATCTGGATGAGGGAGCGGCTCAGCGGGACGACGGTCTTCGCCCCGGCGGAGCCGAGCGTGTTGAGGCCCAGCAGCGCCCAGACGATCCCCACGGCCTTCGGTGTGCGTTCCTCTCCCACGGGTGTGCGGTCGCCGTCCATGTCAGCCACCGTTCCTCGGGTCGAGGGTGCTGCCCGTGTCCTGCCGGTACGGCGTGCCCTGCCACTGGGCGAAGTCCAGCTTCCGGCTCTGGTCGTCGGTGACGAAGCTCCACGGCCCGCGGTAGACGTTGTCGTGCCAGCGGTTGCCCTGCTTGAGGGTGATTGCCTCGGCCACCCGCTTGCCCTTGTACGGTGACCAGTCCGGATAGGTGCCGTAGTTGGAGAGCACCGCCATGCGGCCGCACTGCACCGCGCACTCGACGACGGAGGTGTCCAGGGCGAAGCGGTTGCCGCGGATGTCCACCCGCTGGGTCTTCCACCGGCAGTCCGCGTAGAGCGGCGCGGCGGCGATCGCCGGCCGGGCGCACCTGCCGGTGTCCTTCACCAGCAACGTGCAGTAGCCCGTCGAGGTGTTGGCCGGGCTGTTGCAGTACCGGTCGGCGTTCTCCCACAGGGTGATCCCGGACCAGTTGTCCTTCAGCACGTTCCGGTAGATCTCGATCTTGTCCGTGCGGGCCGGTATCCGGGGCTCGCCGCCGGACTCCGACACATAGACGGCCGCGAACGGGAAGCTGTCCCCGCGCTCGGCGCCGCTGCGGCCCTCGACCCAGTTGTTCCGCCGGATCATGTTGTTCCGGATGATCGCGTTGTAGCTGGTCTCGTACATCAGCGCCGCGCCGTCGTTGGCCTCCAGCACGTTGTTCTCGACCAGGAAGTCGTTGTTGTTGTTGTCCGCCCACAATCCGGCGCCGCGGTTGTCGTGCACCCAGTTGCCGCGTACGTCGGCGCCGTCGACCGCCCAGAACTTGACGCCTCCGGTGCAGCCGCAGCCCGGCCGCCGGCGCTCCCAGTCGTCGGTGTTGTTGCCCACGATCTCGTTGCCCTCGACCAGCAGACCGCGGATGGAGTCACCGGTCTTGTACGCGTTCATGCCGTACTGCCCGTTGCCGCGCAGGCAGTTGGCGCGGACCCGCTGGCGGGCGCCGGCCATCAGCCCGGCGCCGGAGTTGTACTGGATCTTCGTGTGCTCGATCACCCACTCGTCGGCCATGTCATGGTTGACGACGCCCTCGTCGTGCGGCGCGACGAACCCCTGCACCGTCAGATGGCGGACGGCCACGCCCCGGGCGGTGCCGCCGAACGCGTACTGGTTGGTCCTGCGGCCGTCGAGCACCGCGCCCGGAGCGCCGAGGTAGGTGTTCCCCTCCTTGGGCATCACCTGGGCGTAGCGGTCCGGCTCCAGCAGATGCCGGCCCGGCCGAAGCCAGAACGTGGTGTGCGGCGGGCTGCTCTCGGTCTTCGCGGCCAGGTCGCCGAGGACGGTCGGGTCGACCGTCACCGCGCCCGCGGGCGCCTTGGCCGGCCCGGCCGCGGGCTCGGCGCACACCCTGGCCACCGCCGCGGACGGCGCGGCGGACGGACTGTGCCGCGCGCTCGGCCTCGGCGTCGCCTCCGGCGCGCTCTCACAGCCGGTCACCGCCAGCAGGGCCAGTGCCAACGCTGCCACGGTGAACGCCCGGTGCCGCCGCTCGATCCGCACGTGCCCCCTCCCTAGCCGTGGAACCTGAGTACGGTGGTGAACTCCGCCGCGCCGTCGGCGAAACCGGTGCCGACGAGCGTCGTGGCGGGTTCCTTGCGCCCGAAGCCGGGGGAGTACCAGCCCAGCGGCGGGTCGATCTCGCCGCGGTGCGCCCGCCAGCGGAGCCCCCCGGGCAGGTCGAGCGTCGCGGAGCGGTCCTCGCCGTCCCGGGTCCAGGTGAGTACCGCCCGGTCGTCCACCAGGTCCGCGGCGATCGCCGGGCCGAGATGGAACGCGAGCCGCACCGTCCGGCGTCGGCCGGGCCCGCCGCGGACCTCGTCGACCACCCTCAGCTCCCGGCTCGCGGCCGCCAGCTCCACCCGGCGGCGGTGCGTGGAGGGGCGGTAGCCGTCGTGCTCGGCGCACCAGCGGGCCGTCCCCCCGCCAGAGGCGTCGCACGGCTCCGCGACCAGGACACGGCTGCGGGCGTGCCGGGTCCACAGGAACGGGCCGCCGGAGACGGACTGGTCCTCGCCGTCCAGTTGCAGGGTGTTGTGGCCGAGGGTCGACCGGAAGTACCGCCGCCACCGAGCCTGCCCGTGGTAGCAGTACGTCCCCGGGTCGGCGAGCACGTCGACCCCGTCGTGCCGGACCTCCACGGACAGCGCGTCCGCGTGAGCGTGCGCGGCGATGGACAGGAACCCGTGCGGGCCGCCGTCACAGCGGCACCAGATCTCCCCAGGACCGCGCAGGACGGTCAGGCCGGCGTCGGCGAAGTGGCCCGGTCGGCTCGCCGGACGCGCCGTCGCCTTCGTCGCGTACGGCCGGATCAACGCGGCCAGCAGCGGGGTGCGCACATCGGCGCCGGTCACCGCCGGCCACCAGTCGAGCCGGCCGAACACGGCGTCACCGGTGGCCAGCAGTGAGCCCCAGCGGTCGGTGCCCGCGCCGTCCACGACCAGACCGTGCCCGTCGTCGGCGTCCCCCTGGCGCGGCGGCCGCAACCGGTTGTCCACGACGGCGGCGAGCGCGTCCGTCATCCGCAGCAACACCAGCCGCACGGTCGCCGGAACCGGTACGCCCGCCGCGTCCGCCTCGGCCAGCGCGGCCAGGCCGAGTTCCAGCACCAGCCCGTGGTACTCGCTCGCCAGCTCGCGGTTGAGGCCGGAGGGGAAGGTGTTGCCGCGCAGATGCCGTTCCAGAGACTTCAGCGCGCCCGCCCGCCACCGCGCCGAGGCGGGGAACCAGCCGAACGCGCAGGCCGCGGCGAACTGCCCGGCGGCCTCGGCGATCACATGGTTGTTCGCCGAGGACCCCCGGCTGGGGAAGGCGGCCAGCCAGCGCTGGTGGTGCCAGATCTGGTTCACCGCCACCGGGTTGCCCTCGAACAGTCCGGCCGCGCCCGGCCAGCCGTCGAGCAGCCGGCGGACCCACACCCAGGACAGCAGCCTGATCCCCAGCTCGATGCCGCTGGTCCAGTGCACCGAGCGCAACGGCGCGTTGGCCGCCCACCACGACCGCAGGTGCGCGGCCACCCGCTCGGCGTACCGCTCGTCGCCGGTGACCGCGTAGGCGGCGGCGAGCACGGTGAGGTACTGGTGCCGGGACGGCTCCCAGATCTGCTTGATGTCCCCGACCGCGTCCTCGTCCCGGTACGGCACGTCGAAGGCGTGACCCTGCGGCGCCCGCCGCCCGGTCTTCGGGTCGTACGACCAGTCCGGGTCGGCCATGTCGTCGCGGACGACCCCGAAGTACTCGGCGTGCCCGTCCATCAGCCGGTCCGCCTCGGCGACGAGACGCTTCACCGCGTCCGGCGGCAGCTCGGCGACCGTCCCCGCGGGCAGCACGGCCGTGAACCGGGCGCCGGTCACCTCCGGGCAGTCGGGCGGCGCGGAGCGCCACCGCCGCCTGCGCACCGCGTCGTTCGCCCGGCCCGCGACCTCCGCCGGCCCCATCCGGGACAGCCGCCGCAGGTACCACCCCGGACTCCCCGAGCTCACCGTCATCGCGCCCGCTCCAACGTCACCGGCGCACCGCTCGCCAGACCGGTGTGCACGGCGAGGGTGGCCGCCGTGGTGGCGACCAGCGACTGAAGCGGCACCGGCATCGGCCCGCCGGTCCGCACGGCCCTGACGAACGCGGCCAGTTCGGCGTTCTGGCCCTTGTCCCGGGCCTTGGGCAGCCGTGAACCGACCCACTGCCTGCGGCGGCCGTCGTACACCGAGGCGCGGACGAAGTCGTCCAGCCGCAGCGCCTTGCCGTCCGCGACCAGGTCCAGCGTCTCCTTGGGGAATCCGGAGGGGCCCGTGGTGACATAGCTGATCGTGGCGGTGGACCCGTCCGGGTAGCGCAGTACGACGTGCAGGTCCTCGTTGCCGGACGGGGCGACCGCGTACACCGAGACCGGGTCGGCCTCCAGCAGCCAGCTCGCCGTGTCGATGAAGTGCCCGCCCTCGCCGGCGAACCGCGAACCCTCGGCGCCCTGTCGGAGGTACCAGCTGCCGTGCGCGAGCCGGCCCGCGTTGACCAGGTAGCGCAGATTCGCCGGACCGCTCCGGAGGCCGAACCGCTCCTTGGCCTCCCGCAGCAGCGGCGCGAACCGGCGGTTGAAGCCCACCTGCAGCCGGTCGTTGCCCGACTCCTCGACAGCCGCGAGAACACCGCCCAGTTCGCCCTCGGTGAGCGCCAACGGCTTCTCCACGAAGACCGCCTTGCCGGCGAGCAGCGCTCTGCGCGTCAGTTCGGCGTGCGAGCTGTGGCGGGTGACCACGAACACCGCGTCGACGGAGTCGTCGCCGAGCACGGCGTCGAGGTCGGTGGTCGCCGCGGCGAAACCGAACTTGCGCTGCGCGTTGGCCGCGGACAGCGCCGTCGTGGTGACGACGGCCGACAACTCCACGCCGTCACGCCCGGCCAGATGCGGCAGCAGCATCGACGTCGCGTAGTTCCCCGCGCCGACGAACGCGAGGCGCACCGGCGTCGTGGCCGCCCGGACCGGACGCGGCTTCACGCTCACCGCGGGCACCGCCACCGCCGGGGCCGCCGCTTCCACCCCCTGGCCCGGGTACCGGAACAGCACGGCCACGGCCTTCAACTCGCCGTCCTTCAAGCCCTGGTACGTCTCGACGGCGTCGTCGAAGTCGGCGACGTGCGACACCAGGGGCTCCACGTCGACATGGCCGCGGGCGACGAGGTCGAGGAAGCACGCCAGGTTGCGCCGCTCGGTCCAGCGGACGTAGCCGATCGGGTAGTCCCGGCCCTCCAGCTCGTACTCCGGGTCGTAGCGTCCGGGGCCGTAGCTGCGGGAGAAACGGACGTCGAGCTCCTTCTCGTAGTACGCGTTCCACGGCAGGTCCAGGCTGCACTTGCCGATGTCGACGACCCGGCCGCGGTCGCGGCTCAGGCGCGCGGCCAGCTCGACGGGCTGGTTGCTCCCGCCGCCGGCGGCCAGATACACCTGGTCCACCCCATGACCGCCGGTGAGTTCGGCGACGGCGCTCTCCACGGCCGCCGAGCCGGGATCGCCGCAGGCCGCCGCGCCCAGCCGCTCGGCCAGCTCGCAGCGCACCGGATCGGGGTCCGCCCCGACGACGCGCACTCCCGAGGCGACCAGCAACTGCACCGTCAACTGCCCGATCAGACCGAGGCCGACGACCAGCGCCACTTCACCGAGCCGCGGCTCCCCCTGGCGGACGCCCTGCAACGCGATCGACCCGACGGTGCCGAAGGCAGCCTGCCGCGGCGCGAGCCCGTCCGGCACCGGCGTGTAGAGGTTCTTCGGCACCCAGTTCAACTCGGCGTGCAACGCGTGCTCGTTGCCGGCGCAGGCCACGAGATCGCCGGCCTTCACATCGTCGATCCCCGCGCCGACCTCCTCGACCACCCCGCACAGCGAGTAGCCCAGGGGCGTGTAGGAGTCCAGCTTGCCCATCACCTTGCGGTAGGTCGCGGGCACCCCGTTGGTCGCCACGCTCTGCACGACCTTGGCGACCTGGTCGGGACGGGAGCGAGCCTTGCCCAGCATCGACATGCCGGCCTCGGACACCTTCATCAGCTCGGTCCCCGTGGAGATCAGCGAGAAGGCGGTACGCACCAGCACCCCGCCCGGCTTGCACCCCGGCGCCGGCACGTCGAGCACCGTCAGCTCACCGCTCTTGTAGTTCTGCACGACCTGTTTCACCCGAACTCCTCTGATTCCCGATCCGTCTACCGAGTGCTCTGGCCGGACCCAGAGGTCGCGTCGCGATACCAGTACTCGAGGGTCAGCACGTGCCACAGATGCTTGGAGAAGTCCCGCTGCCCGGCGGCGTCCTCGGCGACCATGCGCGCCAGCGCGTCACGGCGCAGGAAACCGGAACGCACGAGCACACCGTCGTTGACCACCTCGCGCACCAGCGGCGCCAGGTCCCGGCTCATCCAGGCGCGCAGCGGAGCGCTGAACAGGCCCTTGGGCCGGTAGACGATCTCCCGGGGAAGGACCGACGTGGCCGCCTCCTTGAGGACGGCCTTGCCCTGCCGTCCGACGATCTTGCGGTCGCCCGGCACGGCGAACGCCGCCTCGGCCACCTCGACGTCCACGTACGGCACCCGCACCTCGGTCGACGCGGCCATGCTCGACCGGTCCGTGTAGGCGAGGTTCAGGCCCGGCAGGAACATCCGGGCGTCGGCGAGACACATGCGGTTGACGAAGTCGTCGAGGTCGTTGTCCTGGTAGACGTCCGCGTGCTCGGTCAGCACGTCGTCGACCGCCTGCGTCAGGTCCGGATTCAGCAGGGCGAGCAGCTCATCCTGGTCGTACAGGGTGTAGCTGCGCCGGAACGCGGTCTCCTCCGGCAGACCGGCGAAGGACAGGAACCGCTTCGCGAAGCGCACCGACCGGTACCCGCGGCGGGCGGAGGCGACCGGCAGCCGGTCCACGGCCGCGGCCAGACCGCTCCGCAGTGGCCGAGGGACGCGGTGGTAGCGCAGCGCGATCAGGTTGGCCAGGTGTTTGCGGTAGCCGGCGAACAGCTCGTCGGCGCCCATCCCGGAGAGCATCACCTTGACCCCGGCCTCCCGGGCGGCCGAACAGATCAGGAACGTGTTGATCGCCGCGGGGTCCCCGATCGGCTCGTCCAGCGTGTACGTCATGCGCGGCAGCAGGTCGAGCACGTCCGGGGCGATCTCGATCTCGTGCAGGTCGACGCCGAACCGCTCGGCGACCCGCCGGGCGTAGCGCAGATCGTCCGGCATCGCCTCGAACCTGGCGTCCTCGGCGCGGAATCCGATCGTGTAGGCGGAGATCCCGGGCCGGTGGCGGGCCGCCAGCGCGGTCAGATAGCTGGAGTCGAGGCCGCCGGACAGGAAGGTCGCCACGGGCACGTCGGAGAGCAGATGGCGCCGGGTCGACTCCTCGACCACGGCGGCCAGGTCGGGCAGCTCACCGGCCCGGGCCCGCTCCCGGCCCTCGGCGGCGACGTCCTCGAGGTTCCAGTACCGGCCCCGCTCCACCCGGCCGTCGGGCCGGCACCTCAGCCAGCTCCCCGGCGGCAGCTTCTCCGCCTCGCGGAACGCGCACCGCGAGTCCGGCACCCAGTAGTACAGCAGCGAGGCCACCAGCGCCGTGTGGTCCACCTCCAGCGACCCGCCCGTCACGGCGGCCAGCGCCTTGAGCTCCGACGCGAACACCAGACCCTCGCCGCGCCGGATCAGGAACAGCGGCTTGATGCCCAACTGGTCCCGGGCGAGCACCAGTTCACCGGTGCGCTCGTCGAAGACCCCGAACGCGAACATGCCGCGCAGCCGGGGCAGACAATCCGTGCCCCAGCGCCGCCATGCCTCGAGCAGCACCTCGGTGTCGGAGGTGCCGCGGAAGCGCGCCCCGGCGGCCGTCAGTTCGGAGCGCAGCTCGGGCGCGTTGTACAGCTCGCCGTTATACGTCAGGACCAGGCCGTCCGAGACCATCGGCTGGGCGCCGGTCCCGGACAGGTCGATGATCGCCAACCGGCGGTGCCCCAGATGCACTTCGCCGTCACCGGCGGGATGACTGTAGCGGCCCGCCCCGTCCGGACCCCGGTGGGCGAGGACCTCGGTGAGCCGGTCGGTCACGGCCTTTCCCTCCGGCCACCGATATGTGCCTGCGATGCCACACATGTCCTACCGCGCCTCCTGGTCGCTGTCCGGGACCCGTGCCGCCCATGTCGGCAGCCGCTCCGTCCGGTGCCGGCCGTCCCCCACTGCCTGAACGGCGGGGGAGGTTCCCGCACCGTTGTGCCGGGCCGGCCGTTCGTGGTGGCCGCGCAACGCGGTGTACGGCCCGTCCCACAGGGTGCCGTCGGTCCGGTCCCGGGGATCGGGGTCGATCAGCACCACGCCGATCACCTCGATGTGCTGGTCCGCGAGCTGCCGCGCCACCGTGTGCAGCCATGCGGCGCTGCCGTGCCCGGCGCGGACGACGAGCACGGTCCGCGTGCCGAGGTACCGCAGGTCGGTCCACGCCGTGCCGGGCGCCACCGAGCCGACGCCGAGCCTGCGCTCCTGCGGCGAGGCGGTCGCGGCCCGCTCGCCGCTGACCACGGCCGGGTCCCCCGGCTTCGGGCGGCGGCCGGCGAGCTGCGGGCCGGGCAGCCCGTCGACGACGGTCACCGGGCCGTCCGCCGCCAGCGCCCGGGCGAGGTCCAGGGCGATCACGCTCGCGCTGTGCGCACACCCCAGTTCCAGCAGCGACACCGTTTCCGCCGAGTCCCGCACGGTGCGGGCCAGGGACGCGGTGAGCCGCTCACGTGCCGCCCGCACCCGCCGGCGCCGCCACGGCCCGGCCGGCCGGCGCGGCAGCTCCGTGATGACCGAGACGCCGAGGTTCGCCGCGATGTCGCGGCGCAGCACGGGGCGGTCGGCCACCACCGCCCCGACCGACGCCACCGCGAGCCCGAGGGCGAGCCCGAGGGCGAACCCGATCACGGCGTCGGTGGCGGCGGCCCCGAGCAGGGAGTGCCGCACCGCGCGCGGTGCGTCGACGATCTGCGTGCCGGCGATGAGCTGCGGGGTGCCGATGCGCGCCTCCGCGGCGCGCTGGCCGAAGTCGGCTATCCGCGAGGTGAGTTCGGCCCGGCGGGCGAAGAGCGACTCCATGTTCGCCGACGCCTTGGGCCCGCTCTGCGACGATCCCTCGCCGATCGCCTCGTCGACCTCGGCGAGGTCCTCCCGTATGCGGTCACGCTGGTCGAGAAGGGTCTTGGCCTCGGCGTTCGCGGCTTCCTGTATCCGCCTGACATGGTCCGCGACGAACGCGTCGGCCAGCGCCTCGGCACGGGCCACCGCCTGTGCGGCGCTGTCCCCGGTCACGGTGATCTGGAGCAGGTTGTTGGTGAGACCGGCGCCCTGGTAGTCCTGCATGAAGTCCTCGGGCTTCTCGGCGGACTTGAGCGCCTGGAGGGCCTTGCCGGCGATGCGTGTGGTGTGCAGCAGCGCGACGTCGGTGCGGATCAGCGTCCCGGTGTCGTTCGGCTGGTCCTGCTGATGGGCGACCAGCACCTTCACGACGGCGGTCGGCGGCGGCGGCAGCAGGACCGCCACCGCCGCGCCGACGAGCAGTCCGAGCAGCGCCGCCGAGCACCACAGACGCCGCCGCCTGCGCACCGCCGCCACCAGCGTCTGCAGGTCGAGCAGCGGAGCGGCGGCCGACGGCCCTCCGGCCGTTCCCGGCGTCACCGCGCACCCCCCGTCGCCTCGTTGCCGACCGGGACCGCCGAAGCGGCGCCGGACCGGGACCGGGACCGGCCCGCGGACCGCGCCGGGACGGCCCGTACCGTGCCGGCGACGACCACGCCCACGAGGTCGTGCCCGGCGTCCGCGCACGCCTCGGCGACGCCGGCGAGTTCCCCCGCGGTGCGGTCGCCCGCGCCGAGCACGACCAGGACGCCCGACTCGCCGTCGCGGTCCGGCACCATCGGCCGGGCCACCGACACCTCGACGACCCGCAGCAGCGGATCGCCCTCGGCCTCGGCGACGAGCTGCCCGGCGGCGCGGCGGGCGACGTCGTCATCGTCCGGGACCACGACCAGCAGCTCCCGCACGCAGAGCGGTCGGTCCCGCAGACGGGCGCACACCCGCCGGTAGCGGATCCGCCGGTCGGCCTCGTCGCCGGCCGCCCTCGGGGCGGGCGTGTCCCACCGGACGTCGACGCCCAGCAGCCGGCGGACCCAGGCCCTCGGGCCCCGGCCCCGCGGCCGGCGCGCACGCCGCTCGGCGGGCACGTCGACCGCGCCCAGCAGAGCCGCGCCCAGCGCTGAGGCGATCTCCGGCCCGGTGCGCAGCCGACGGCTCATCCGCGCGGCGGCGAGATGGCCGATCACCGCGAGCAGGAAGAACAGCAGCGCCCCCGCGCCCACGAGTTGCGTCCTCGTCGGCGGCGCCTCACCGGTCGGCCGGGCCGCCGGCCCCATCACGACCATGTCGGCCTTGTGGGTCGCCGGGTCGGCCCGGTCCAGTTCGTCGACGGCCTCCTGCAGCGCGGTGCGCAGCTTCGCGAGCTCGGTGCGCGTCTGCACGCTCTCCACGTTCTGCCCCGAACCGGCTCCGTCGGCCAGCTCGTTGATGCGACGGCTGGTCTTCACCACCAGCTGCCGCAGCGCCTCGGGCCGTGCCGCGGCCGCGGAGCCCGCGCCCTCGCCCAGGACACGCGCGGCGTACGCGACGAACTGCCGGGCCACCTGGTCGGAGAGCTGCTGCGCCCGCTCCGGGGTCTCGGCCGTGCCCGAGATCTTGATGATGTTCCCGTCGGCCGCGCCGGCGCTCACCCGGTCCCGCAGCTCGCCGCCGCCGACCCCGGCCCAGCCCAGCTCGGCCGCCGCACGGTCGACCACCACCGAACTGGTGGCGATCTCCTGCTGCGTCAGCAGCTCACGCTCCTCCCACGCCCCCGGCAGCAGCACCGACGCCGACGTCGTGTAGCGCGGCGGGAACAGCAGCGAGGCGCCGTAGCCGACGAACGCGCCCACCACCGCGAGGACGACGAGCAGCCGCCCACGCCGACGGATAATCCGCCCGATGGTGACCAGGCGTATCGTGTCATCGCTCAACGGCGGGGCCTTCTCCCCGGCCGGTACGGGCCGCCCGCCGGCGCCGGAGCGAGGCCACGGCAGGCGGCGGCGTAGGCGGCGAGCAGCGACGCCTGCGAGTTCCGCCAGGAGAGCGGCCCGCTGATCCGCTCCTGGCCGATCTTGCCCATCAGGGCCCGCTTCTCCGGATCGTCCAGCAGCCGCGCGATGTGCTCGGCGAACGCGCTCTCGTCGTTCGCGGGCGCGTAGACGGCCGCGTCCGCGGCGGAGACCCGCGCCTCCTTGAGGTCGAACGAGACGACCGGCCGGCCCATCACCATGTACTCGAGGACCTTGTTCATGGTCGACACGTCGTTGAGCGGATTGCGCGG
Source organism: Streptomyces sp. NPDC101166 (assembly GCF_044768125.1). Lineage (NCBI taxonomy): Bacteria > Bacillati > Actinomycetota > Actinomycetes > Kitasatosporales > Streptomycetaceae > Streptomyces > Streptomyces sp. NPDC101166. The sequence goes on along the minus strand of NZ_JBIWPF010000001.1, from coordinate 556,755 downwards.
GTCGGGGGAGAGGCACACGTCCGCGGTGGACAGGTAACGCACCAGGTCCGCGTCCGGCACGCGCCCGGTGAACTCCACCTGTTCCGAGAGCCCGAGCCGGCCGGCCAGTTCCACCATCGCGTCGAAGGTGTCGCCGGCGCCCACGAACACCGCGTGCCAGTCGGTCCGCCCGAGCTCGTCGCGCAGCCTCGCCAGGGCCCGCAACGCGTAGTCGACGCCGTCCTGCGGACCCATCACCCCGAGGTAGCACAGCAGATGGGGCTTGCCGCGCTTCAACTCCGGTTCCGGCGGCACCGGGTGGAACCGCTCGATGTCGGGGGCGCTGCGCACCACGAAGACGTCCGCCGGCCGCCGGCCACCGCGGCGCACCGCGACGTCCCGGTAGCTCTCGTTCGTGGCGAGCACGATGTCCGCGGCCCGGTAGGTCAGCCGTTCCAGAGCGCACACGGCGCGGTGGAGCAGGTCCTCGCCGCGGCCGAACCGGGACAGGTACAGCTCGGGCACCAGGTCGTGCTGGTCGAAGACGAACCGCGCCCCGCGCCGCTTCAGCCACAGTGCGGGCAGGAACAGCAGGTCGGGCGGGTTGCAGGCGTGGACCACGTCGACCGGGCCGACCGCGCGGGCCAGCCGGAGCGTGTGCCACAGCGCCGCCCCGTACTCCCGCAGATAGCCGGCCGGCCCTCCGGTGGCCGCGCGCAACGGGTAGCGGTGGATCCGCACCCCGTCGATCACCGCCTCCGGCTCCGTGTCCCGCTTGCTCCCCCGCGGGCAGACGACGTGCACCTCCCAGCCCGCGTCGCGCAGCGTGGTGCACTCCTGCCACACCCGCCGGTCGAACGGCACCGACAGGTTCTCCACGAGGACCAGCGCGCGCCGGCCGGCCGTGCCGGCGGACGAGATGTCATCAGGCGATGTGCTGCCGAGCGGTCTGTCACCGGAGGATCCGCCACCGGACGTTCTGTCACCAAGCAAGGCCCATGTACCCCGGTTCGGACTGACGCGCCTCGGCGTCGGGAAGGCGGATGAGGTCGACGATCACCGGGCCGTCCCCATGGGGCAGCGCGGACAGCACGGCCGGGTCCCTGGTCCCGACCAGGCACACCTCGGCGTGTTCGAGCACCTCGTCGACGGAGTTCGCGAGCAGCTGCGCGAGGTGCGGCAGCCGGTTCTCGATGTACTCGCGATTCGCGCCGAGCAGCCGGGACAGGCTCACGTTGGCGTCGTAGATCTTCAGGTCGTACCCCTTGCCGTAGAGCCGCTCCGCCAGCTCCACGAGCGGACTCTCGCGCAGGTCGTCGGTGCCGGGCTTGAAGGACAGCCCGAAGATCCCCGCCCGGCGTTTGCCGGTGCGCTCGACCAGCTCCACCGCACGTTGCAGATGGTCGGAGTTGGAGGGCAGCACATGGGACAGGATGGGCACCGAGACGTCGGCCCGCCGCGCCGCGTGGACCAGGCTGCGCAGGTCCTTGGGGAGGCAGGAGCCGCCGAAGGCGAAGCCGGGCCGCAGGTAGGCGGGGCTGATGTTCAGCTTGCGGTCGGCGAGGAACACGTCCATCACCTGGTGCGAGTCCACCCCGAGCGCCTGGCACACCGCGCCCAGCTCGTTCGCGAAGCCGATCTTGAGGCCGTGGAAGGCGTTGTCCGCGTACTTGATCGCCTCGGCCGTGGGGACCGGCACCCGGAACACCTCGCCGGGCAGACCCTCGTACAGCGCGGCCACCGCGTCGCCGCTCTCCGGGTCGAGCTCTCCGATGACGGTCTTGGGCGGGTCGAAGAAGTCCTTGACGCTCGTGCCCTCCCGAAGGAACTCCGGGTTGACCGCGACTCCGACCTCCACCCCGGCTGTACCGCCGACGTACTTCTCCAGGATCGGCACCAGCAGGTTCAGGCAGGTGCCCGGGAGCATGGTGCTGCGGAACACGACGGTGTGCCGGCCCTTCGTGCCGCCCCCCTCGGCCAGCGCCGCGCCGATCTGCTCGGTGACCCGCTCCAAGTAGGCGGTGCACAGACTGCCGTTGAGCTCCGACGGGGTGCCCACGCAGACCAGCGAGATCTCGCTGCCCGCGATCGCCTCACGCACGTCGCCGGTGGCCCGTAACGCCCCGCTGCGCACGACCTCGGCGACGAGCTCGCCGATGCGCTCTTCGACCACCGGAGCCTTGCCGTCGTTGACCAGGTCGACCTTCACCTGGCTGACGTCCACACCGATGACCTCGTGCCCCATGTCGGCCAGGCACGCGGCCGACACACAGCCCACATAACCGAGGCCGAAAACGCTGACTCTCATGACCCGTTCCTCCCCCCAGGCAGGCCCTCGCGGCCTGCGGTCCGGGCGCCGGCGGGGCCGTCGGATCGCAGCCCCCCGCGCATCAGTAGGCCCCCTGCCCGTGGAGCACCGCGCGCATCGTCTTCCACAAGATCACCGTGTCCAGGGCGAGCGACCAGTCCTCCACGTACCGCAGGTCCAGCCGGACCGCCTCCTCCCATGACAGGTCGCTGCGTCCGCTGATCTGCCACAGTCCGGTGAGCCCGGGCTTGACCAGCAGCCGCCGCCGGATGTCCGGGCCGTACGCGGCGGACTCCTCCGGCAGCGGAGGCCGCGGACCGACGAGCGACATCGACCCGGTGAGCACGTTGAAGAGCTGCGGCAGCTCGTCGAGCGAGTAGCGGCGCAGCACCGCCCCCACCCGGGTCACCCGCGGGTCCCGGCGGAGCTTGAACAGCGGGCCGGCGCCCTCGTTGAGGTCGGCCAGCCCGGCACGCGCCCGGTCGGCCCCGACGACCATGGTGCGGAACTTCACGATCGTGAACTCGCGGCCGTCCTTGCCGACCCTGCGCTGGCGGTAGAACACCCCGCCCCGGCTGTCCACCAGCACGAGCAGCCCGACGAGCGCCATCAGCGGCGCGAACAGCACCAGCAGGGCCGCAGCGCCCGCCCGGTCCACGACCCCTTTGACCGCCCGGCGGCCCCCGGTGAACGTCGGCATGCTGACCCGCAGCAGCGGGATCCCCAGCACCGCGTCGATGTGCAGCCGCGGGCCGGCCACCTCCATCAGGACGGGTGCCACGACCATCTCGGCGTCGCTGCCTTCGAGGTTCCAGGCCAGCCGCTGCAGTCGGTCCGGCGACCAGTGCGGGTCCGGTGTGACCGCGACGACCCGGTAGCCGTCGCGGCGGACATGGCCCGCGACGTCGGCCAGCCGGCCGACGACCGGCACCCCGTCCAGCTGACCGCCCTCGAGCCCGAGGCCGTCCGGCGTGCACACCGCGTCCACCCGCCACCCCAGGTGCGGGAACTTTCGGGTCCGGTTGATCAGGTCGCGCATGCTGGCCGCACTCCCGGCGGCCAGCACCGGTCTCAGGCACCGGCCCTCCTTGCGCTGTCTGTGCAGCCACAGGCGCAGCAGGTACCGCGCGGTCATGGTGACGAGCGCGATCGCGGGGATCGCCACGAAGATCCAGAGTTTGATGTTGCGCGAGGTCAGGGCGATCCCGCCGAGCGCCAGCACGACGGTCGCCGCGAACAGGGAGCGTCCGAGCCGGCGGAACTCCTCGGCGCCCTGACCGAGCACGGCCGGAGCCCATGCCCGTCCCACCGCCAGCGCGCCCAGCACCAACAGCTCGGTGCCGAATGCGAGAATCCCCCATTTCTCATGCCAGTTGGCCGCGTCCCGCACTCCGAAGAAGTTGCCGATCGCCGCCACCACGACGGCGGTGGCCACGGTGTCGGCGGTCATCACGGTACGGCGGTACCGCTGCTCCCAGTCGATCGTGGGCCGGCCGATCGCCTCGTCCGCCAGATGCCCGCTCGCCTGCGGGTACGGGCTGACCAATCCCCCTTGCCGCACAGAACCCCCCAAGGTTCCCAGTGGTTCGACGTGTTCGCCTCACACTGTTCCTCGCCGGGAGGCCCCCGCCTCCCGTGCTGTCCTCCCCTCGGAAGGCCCCCGCCTCCCGTGCCGCGCTGTTCTTCTCCGCGTGAGGCCCCCGCCTCGCCGCGCATGACGTGCCGGCTGTTTCACAGTGCTTGGACAACGCCCCCTGGCGGCAGCGGACTCGTATGTCCGGCCAGGTTCTCGACGTGCGCGGAACCCGTGGCGACCGCGAGTGCTCCCCGCACTCGAGGCCCCGTCCGGGCTCCGGATCGATCATCCCCATGTCCGGCGCCGGGGACACGACTGCTTGCTTCCCGTGGTGCCGGACCAATAGATCATTACTGGTCGCCTCGTGTTCGAACCCCCGAAGCACGGTCAATCTAGACCATCGAGCCCGGTATGGAGAGAGGGCGTGTGCAATTGATGCTCATGGTTTGAGACAGGATGAACCGATCAGTGAGCGCTTGCGATCGCCCTGCGGCCACCGCCCGCGACAGCGGCCCGCCGTGTCCCGGGCCCGGTGCCCGCCCCCGTGCCGACCGCTGTGTAGTGGCGCGCCCGCGCGTTCGGGCCATGGTCAGGTCGTACGGACAGCAGGGCGGCGCGGCCCGGGCCTGCGGCGCCGGCACGTCCGCGTCGGCGCACCCGCGGACCGCTCGCACTGATCGGCTTGATGTGAGCGGTGGCGACGCCGGCTCGCCGGGCGGACGCCGCCGCACAAGGCGGTCGCGCACGCCCCGCCCGGCGCGGCTTCCAGCCGCCGCCTTGGCCGGGAAGCGGCGGCGCAGCCCGTTTCCCGGCCGGCGCACGCCCCTCGGAGCGGCGGGCGCCACCCGGCGTAGCCCGTCCCGGCCGGCGGAGCCCAGCGCGCATGCCCGTCGGCGCGGCGGGTACCTCCCTCCCGTAGGGGAGGCGTCGCGGAAGTGGCGCAAGAGCGAGGAGTGACGCAGGTGATTCGGAAACTACAGGCGATCGCGCTGGACTGCGCCGACCCGCTCCAGCTCGCGGAGTTCTACGCGGCTCTGCTCGGCGGCCGGGTGGTCGCGGACCCGGAGGACGCCGACTGGATCGAGGTGCACGGGTTCGAGGGAACGACGCTCGCCTGCCAGCGGGCGTACGGCTACCGACCGCCCGAATGGCCCGGCCAGGACCGCCCGCAGCAACTCCACCTCGACTTCGACGTGGACGACCTCGACGGCGAGGAGAAGCGGGCGCTCGCCCTCGGCGCGACCGTGCTGGAGCGGACCGATCAGCTTCGCCCGGAAGCCAACTGGCGGGTCTACGCGGATCCGGCCGGGCACCCCTTCTGCCTCTGCCTGCACTGAGCCGCCCTCGACCGCCGCGGCGTCGGCCGGGGTGATCGTATATCCGGTTGTCGCAGTCCGGCCCGGTCGGATAGGAAGCTCGCATGCTGAAGGGCGGCAAGGTCGGGCTCAGGGCCCGGCACGAGGACGACATCCCGGTACTGCGGGCCGAACTCTACGACGACGTGGTCAACTCCTCACGGGCGGCGGCCACGCCGTGGCGGCCGGTCACGCCCGGCCCCGACGACCCGCGGTTCGTCGTGGACGACACGAACCAGGCAGTCGTGCCGTTCTCGGTGGTGGAACTGGAGGGCGGCACCCTGGTCGGCACCGCGACGCTGTGGGGCATCGACACCCACAACCGCTCCGCGCACATCGGGCTGGGGCTGCTGCCGGCCTCGCGGGGCAAGGGCTACGGCACCGACGTGGTCGCCGTGCTGTGCCACTACGGGTTCGTCGTGCGAGGCCTGCAGCGACTGCAGATCGAGACGCTGTCGGACAACGCCGCGATGCTGCGCTCCGCCGAGCGCAACGGCTTCGTCCGTGAGGGCGTGCTGCGCTCCTCGGCCTGGGTGCTGGGCGAGTTCCTCGACGAGGTCCTGCTCGGGCTCCTCGCCCAGGACTGGAAGCCCGGTTCGGACGGCTAGTACGAGGTCGCCGAGCGCCGACGCTCTCAGGGGTGCGCGGGACCGAGCAGGGGACGATGAGCGCATGAGTGATGAGCCGCGACGGGACGAGCGGCAGGGCGCAAGGGAATCGGGGCGTCCGCTCGCCCTGGTCACGGGTGCGGGGCGGTCGGCGGGAATCGCGGCGTCCGTGGTGGTCGACCTGGCCCGGGCTGGCTGGGACGTGGCCTTCACCTACTGGACTCCGTACGACGCGCGGACGGGATGGGGCGTGGAGCCGGGCGCGCCCGAGGAGTTGCGGGAGCGGGCGGCGTCCCTCGGGGCGAGAACGCACGCCGTCGAGGCGGACCTGAGCGACCCCGCCGTACCGGCCCGGCTCTACGACGGCGTCGAGCGCGAACTGGGGAACGTCACCGCGCTGGTGCTCTGCCACTGCGAGTCGGTCGACTCGGGCCTGCTGGACACGACGGTGGAGAGCTTCGACCGTCACTACACGGTCAACGCACGGGCGACATGGCTGCTGATCCGGGAGTACGGGCTGCGGTTCCGCGGGCCGCGCGGCAGCGGGCGGATCATCAGTCTGACCAGCGATCACACCGCCGGCAACCTGCCCTACGGGGCGAGCAAGGGGGCGATGGACCGGATCACGCTGGCGGCCGCCCGCGAGCTCGCCCACCTGGGAGTGACGTGCAACGCGGTCGACCCGGGGCCGACCGACACCGGCTGGATGACCGAGGAGCAGAAGACGGACATGGCCCGCCGCACGCCCCTGGGGCGCATCGGTGTGCCCCGGGACTGCGCGAACCTGGTCTCCTTCCTCTGCTCCGCGGAAGGGGGATGGATCAACGGCCGCCTCCTGCGGAGCGACGGCGGCCTCGGGTAGTCCCGTGCGGTGAAAAGGGCCGTCGACCACAGGAGGCGTGGGGGCCGGTCAGCGCGCCAGCAGGTCGACCACGCCCGTCAGCCCCTCCTCGCCGCTGCCCTCGGTCAGCCGGCGACGCATCAACTCGAAGTACGGCGCGAGAAGTTCGGGACTGACGCCTTGTTCTTCGGCGGTGTTCAGGAACGTCGGCGTGCCGGCCACCTGCATGGCGAGACCGGAGACGACGCCCTTGGTGTAGTCGCCGCTGCGCAGATGGTCGGCGGTCTGGTGGACCGCCGGGGCCATCGCGACGAGCCAGTCGGCGAGCAGCGGGGCGAGCGAGCCCGGATCGATGTCCTCCTTGCGGATCAGGGCGAAGGCGTGCGCGGCCCCGGCGAACATCCCGTACATGGCGCTGAGCAGGGCCACGTCGTGCAGGGCCGCGAAGCCCGCGTCCTCGCCCACGTAGGCGGTGCCGACCGGGACGCGCAGCGTGTCGTCGTGCCGCTCGAAGAGTTCCCGGGAGCCGCTGTAGAAGACATAACCGCCGGCCTCCGGGATGCCGACCATCGGAGGCACGGCCATGATCCCGCCGTCCAGATAACGGGCGCCGCGCGCACGGGCCCACTCGGCCCGGGCGCGGGCCTGGGCAGGGGTGGTGGTGGTCAGGTTGACCAGATCGGCGCCGGTCAGGTCGGCGTCGGCCAGTGCTTCCTCGACCGAGGCGTCGTCCAACAGGCAGACCACGACCAGAGTGTTCGCCGCGACCGCATCGGCCGCACGGTCCACGGCCCGCGCCCCCTCGGCGGCGAGCGCCGCGGCCCGGGCGGGGGTGCGGTTCCAGACGGTGAGCGGGTGGCCCGCGGCCAGCCAGGTGCGGGCGAGCGCGGCGCCCATCGCGCCGAGGCCGAGCAGTGTGAGGGAGGTCTTCTCAACAGGGTTGTGTGTCATGACGATTAGGCTCGTCGCGAGCCCGGAGGTGATCAAGTACGCACTTGGGAGTGGGTGGTTACCCCGGGGTGAGCGAGCACGTCGAAGAGGTGGGGACACATGACGACGCTGAACCGGCCGGGGGCACCGGACGGCCACGTCTGCGGGATCGACACGGCGATGGAGGTGATCGGCGGCAAGTGGAAGGTGCTGATCCTCTGGGCGCTCCATGAGCGTCCTCACCGCCGTTTCGGCGAGTTGCGTCGACTGGTGCCGGGGATCACCGAGAAGGTGCTGGCCTCGCATCTGCGTGAGATGGAAGCGGACGGGGTCGTGCGGCGGGTCTCGTACGACGAGGTGCCGCCCCGAGTGGAGTACTCGCTGACGGCTGACGGCACACGCCTCAACGAGGCGCTCCAGCCACTCGCCGCCTGGGGCCGCGAACGGCCGAACGCCGGAACCCCGCTGGGAAGTGACAGGTAGTCACATCCTGGCAGTAGCGCCGCGACCGACTCGGCTCGGGGTGTTACCCCCACCCCCATATGGTGGCCGGCCGGATGGGCGGCGGTGATCTCGGGCGGCGAACATGTGGCATCGCCTTGCGGCGACGGACCCGCCGACCGACTTCCCGTTCGGCATGGGGTCCGCCCGAATCGTCTCCTGGGGGGAATCATGGATCGTCCGACGCAACACGTCCTCGCACGCCGTGCGCTGCTGGCCGGTGCGGCGGCACTGGGCGCGGGAGCCGTGTGGGGGGCCGCGCCCGGAGCGGCCGCCGAGGGGTGGCCCCGGCCGGTGGACCAGACGTCGGTGGACGCCCTGGCGGCGCGACTGCGGCGGGGGCTGATCGCGCTGCGGCGCGACATCCACCGGCACCCCGAGGCCCCTGGACAGGAGCAGCGCACCGCCGCGCTCGTGGCCCGGCGACTGCGGGCGGCCGGGCTGAGCGTGACCACCGGGGTGGGCGGCCACGGCGTCGTCGGCGTCCTGCGGGGCTCGCGTCCCGGACGGACGGTGGCCTACCGGGCCGACATGGACGCCGTCCCGCCCAAGGACATCGTCGGGGGCGGCCCGGCGCCGGCCCACCTGTGCGGGCACGACATCCACACCACGGTGGCCGTCGGCGTCGCCGAGGTCCTCGCACGGCTGCGGGGACGGCTGGACGGCACGGTGGTCTTCCTTTTCCAGCCCGCCGAGGAGTCGCTGTCCGGGGCGCGTGCGCTCATCGACGCGGGCGTGCTGGAACGCACCGGCGTGCAGGAGATCCACGCGCTGCACTGCGGGCCGTTCCCGGTCGGCGGGTTCGCGGTGACCGGGGGCTTCGGGATGCCGGGCCAGGACAAGGGGGAGGTGATCCTTTCCGGACCGGACGCGGCCGACGCCGCCGCACGGCTGGCCGCGGCCATCGGCGGGCTCGCCACGGTGGCGCTGCCGCAGACTCCCACCGACCTGGAACGGATCATCGACGAGGCCAGGACGCCCGAAGGGCCGCTGACCCGGTTCGTGGCCGCCCGGGCCGTGGCCCAAGGGCCCAAGGTGAGCGTGTCCTACCGCTGTTGGCCCGAGGAACGGTACCGGGAAGTGCGTGACGCCGTCCGTGGCCTGGCCGCGTCGTACCCGGGCGCCGAGGTGAGATTCCCCGCCGAGCCGTTCCCGGCCATGATCTGCCCCGAACCTGACGGCCGCATGCTCGCCGGCCATCTGCGACGCACGCTCGGCAGGGACGCGGTCACCCGACTCCATGCCGCGTTCCCGCCCTTCAGCGGCGAGGACTTCGCGCTCTACCTCGCCCGCGTCCCCGGCACGTACACGTTCCTCGGCGTCCGGCCCCCCGGAACCCCCATCACCGCCGGCTACCCGCACTACCCCGACTTCGCCCCGGACGAGCGAGCCATCGGCGTCGGCGTACGGGCGATGGCAGGCTGGCTCGCAGCGCGCACCCACGAGACGCCGACCGGGCCCGGCGGGGCCTGGCGGCGGTGAGGAGAGCGGACTCGGCGTCACGGCCGCTTCGACCTCGGTCAGGGCCGCGCGCCGCCGCCCGCGGACGGCGGCGCGCGCTCCGTCGGGCCGCGTCCCGAGCAGGTCCGCGGGACCTTGACGGCACTGCCGCTCAGAGAGTGAGCAGGACCTTGGTGGCGCGGCGTTCGTCCATGGCCTTGTAGCCCTCCGCCGCCTGCTCCAGCGGCAGGGTGAGATCGAAGACCCTCCCGGGGTCGATCTCACGGTCCCAGATGAGCTGTATCAGCTCGGGCAGGAACCGGCGGACCGGGGCGGGCCCGCCGAGGGTGTGGATGCCGGCGAAGAACAGCTCGATCCCCGGGATGCTCACGTCGTAGTTCACGCCCACGTAGCCGAGGTGCCCGCCGCCGCGGGTGGCGCCGACGGCCTGCATGAACGACTCCTGGGTGCCGACCGCCTCGATCACCGAGTGCGCGCCGAGCCCGCCCGTCAGCTCCTTGACCTTCGCGACGCCCTCGTCCCCGCGCTCCTCGACGATGTCGGTCGCTCCGTAGTAGCGGGCCAGCTTCTGCCGCTCGGGGTGGCGGGACATGGCGATGATCCGCTCCGCGCCCAACTGCCTCGCGGCGAGGATCGCCATGAGGCCGACCGCGCCGTCGCCGACGACCGCGACGGTCCTGCCGGGCCCGGCCTCGGCGGCGACGGCGGCGAACCAGCCGGTGCCCAGGACGTCGGAGGCGGCCAGCAGCGCCGGGACCAGCTCGGGGTCGGGCTGCCCCGGCGTGGCGACGAGCGTGCCGTCGGCGTGCGGGATGCGGGCCTTCTCGGCCTGGGTGCCGATCCCCGCGTGGACGAACTCGGCGTGCACGCACTTGGACTGGAACCCGGCCCGGCAGATCTCGCAGGTGTTGTCGGAGATGACGAACGACCCGACCACGAAGTCCCCGGGCTTGACGTTCCGCACCTCGGAGCCGACCTCCTCCACGACGCCGACGTACTCGTGGCCCATGAGGGTGTGGTCGGCGGGCTCGACGCCGCGGTAGGGCCACAGGTCCGAGCCGCAGATGCAGGTCGCGGTCAGCTTCACGATCGCGTCGGTGGGCTCGACGATCTTCGGATCCTCGCGCTCCTCCACCCGGACGTCTCCGGCCTTGTGCATGACTACTCCACGCATGACTGCCTCTCCTTGCTGTCTTGCTCTCCTGCTTGGTGCTGTTTGCTTTCCTGTGCGGTGTCCGTCGTTCGTGCGGGGTGCCCGCGGCACCGCGAACGGGCGCCTACAGGCGGGCGGTCGCCGAGCGGCGGCGGCCGGCGAGCGCGATGGCCGTGGTGGGGACCAGCGTCAGGGCGGCGACGGCGGTGCCGACCGCGGCCGGGCCGGTGACCCCGAGGGCCGAGTCGAGGGTGAGGCCGGCGGCCCAGGAGCCGGCCGCGGTGCCGAGGTTGAACGCCGACACCGTGAGCGCGGAGCCCAGGGTGGGCGCCCGCCCCGCGTACCGGACGGCCAGGGAGATCAGCACCGGGTTGGCGCCGAGCCCGAAGAGTCCGAGCAGCGCGATCAGCGCGACGGTGGGCGCGGCGGAGCCGCCCAGCAGGCAGACCCCCAGAAGGGTCACCGTCGTGGCCGCGGCGGCCGTGACGGTCGTCGCGTGGGGCCGGACGTCCCCGAGCCGGCCCCCGAGGAGGAACCCGGCCAGCGCGCCCGCGCCGAAGCCGACGAGCACCAGCGGCACCAGCCCGGCGGCGAGCCCGGTCCGGTCGGTGAGCAGCGGCGCGATGTACGTGTACGTCGACAGCACACCGCCGGTCGTGGTCGCGCAGGCCGCCAGCGCCAGCCACAGACGGCCGGAACGCAGCGCGGTGAGCTCGGACCGGACCGACACCGCGCGCCGCCCGCCTCCCTCGTGCGGGACATGGCGCACGATCAGCGCCGTCGCGGCCGCTCCGAGGACCGCCAGCGCCCAGAACGGTCCCCGCCAGCCCATGAGCTGCCCGGCGAAGGCGCCGAGCGGCACCCCGACGACGTTGGCCAGCATGGCTCCGGAACCCACCACGCCCACGGCGCGCGAGCTCGCGGCCGGACCGGCGACTCGTGTGGCCACCACGTTGGCCACCGCCCAGAACGCCCCGGTGGCCAGCGCCGTCAGAAACCGGGCCGCGAGCAGCGTCATGAAGCCGGTGCCGAGCGCCACGACGACGTGTCCGGCGGCGAAGACGCCCAGGGCGAGGACCAGCGTCCAGCGCGCGGGAAGTCGGAGCGTCAGCATCGCCGTCAGCGGGGCGCCGACGATCATCCCGACCGCGAAGACCGTGATCATCAGGCCGGCCCGGGCCACGCTCACCTGGAGGTCGCCCGCGATCTCCGGCAGCAGGCCCGCCACCACGAACTCGGTGGTGCCCATCAGGAACGTGCCGAGAGCCAGCACGTGGACGACCGCGGGAAGCCGGGCCGGGGCGGAACCGCTGCCGTCGGACGGTTCGCGCCGTCCGACGCCGGTGTCGTCGGGCGTCCGGAGGACCGCTCCTCGCATGGTGGTGCTTCATCTCCCTCTGGTCGTGACTTCGGCTGTGCGACCCAGGTAACCGGGCGTGCCGCGAGGGAGGAAGGGTGAGTTTATGGGGGGTACAAGCTCGACCTCCCTTCCGCGTGGCTCGTGCCTACGGTTGAGGGCATGGACAACCGCTCCGACAACCGCGCCGACATCCGGGACTTCCTCGCGAGCCGGCGCGCCAGGATCACCCCCGAGCAGGCGGGGCTGCCCAGCGGCGGACGGCGACGGGTCCCGGGGCTGCGCCGCGAGGAGGTCGCGGTGCTCGCGGGCGTCAGCACCGACTGGTACACACGGCTGGAGAAGGGCCACATCAACGGCGTGTCCGAGGACGTCCTGGAGGCGGTCGCCCGCGCGCTGCAACTGGACGACGACGAGCGCACCTATCTGTTCGACCTGGCCAGAGCCGCCCAGCCGCCCAGCCGCACGCCCCGGCGTCGCAAGGCCGTCGACATCCCGCCCCGGGTGCAGTGGCTGCTCGACTCCGTGACCCTGTCCGCCGCCTTCGTCACCAACGGACGCCTGGACATCGTGGCCACCAACGCGCTCGCCCGCGCTGTCTTCGCGCCCCTGTTCGACAGTGTGACCGTGGACGACCGGGGGCGCCCCAACTTCGCCCGCTACCACTTCCTCGACCCCGGCTCGCGCGACTTCATCGAGGACTGGGACCGCGCGACCGCCATCACCGCCGCGCTGCTGCGCGCCGAGGCCGGGCGCTACCCGAACGACAAGGGGCTGCGCGAACTCGTCGGGGAACTGTCCACGGTGAGCGGCGAGTTCCGCACCCTGTGGGCCGCTCACGACGTACGGATCCACCACGGCGGCGTCAAACGCTTCCACCACCCCCACGCAGGCCCCCTGGAACTCACCTACCAGCCCTTGGACCTGCCCCTCTCCGCCCGCGAGGCACACGCCCTGACCATCTACACCGCGGAACCGGGCAGCCCCGACGAGGAACGCCTGCGGCTCCTCGCCAGCTGGGCGGCCGAACCCACGGCGCGCCGCACGGAGTGATCCGCGGCGGCGCGCGGGTCACCGCGCGGCCGACCACCGGGCGGCCGGGCGGAAGCGGACGAGCGCCGACGTCGACGAGCGCCCCGGCGATGCGTGCTCGACCGAAGCCCCGGCACCAGGGGGCGCCGTCACGCTTACCCTCGCTCCGTCTGCTCCCTGTAGGCGGTCACGGCCGTGGCAAGGGTCGGGAAGATCCGCTCGTCGCCGACCGAGTCCGTCAGCCCGTAGGCCGTGAGGTCGTTCCGCAGGTCCTGCTTCACACGGGCGAGAGCGAAGACGATGCCACGGTCGGCGAGGCGGCGGCGCAGCTCGTCGACCGCGTCCAGGGCCGTGATGTCGACCTCCACATTGGCCTCGGTGTTGAGGACGAACCAGCGGACCGGGTCGGCCTGTCCGTCGACCGCGGCCAGGGCCCGGCGGCGGAAGTCCTCCGCGTTGGCGAAGAACAGCGGCGAGTCGTAGCGATAGACGAGCAGGCCGGGGATGGTGCGGGCGGTCGGATAGTCGTCGACGTCGTGCATGCCGGCCAGACCCGGCACCAGGCCTTGGACGGCGTCATGGGGGCGGGCCACCCGGGTGAGCAGCTCGGCCACCGACAGTCCGACGGCGACCAGCACGCCGTACAGGATGTCCAGGGCGAGGACCCCGGCCAGACAGCCCAGCGCCAACAGCAGCTCACGACGGCGGAAGGACGCCAGCCGGCGGAAGCCGGACAGGTCGATCATGCGGACGGCCGCGTAGACGACGAGCGCCCCGAGGACCGCCGTGGGGGTACGCGCGAGCAGCGGGCTCAGCAAGAGCAGCACCGCGAGCACCACCGCCCCGGCGACCAGCGAGTACGCCTGACTGCGCCCGCCCGCCGTAGAGGCCAGAGCGGTGCGGCTGGCGCTGCTGCTGACGGGGAAGCCGTGCAGCGCGCCCGCGCCCAGGTTGGCCGCGCCCAGCGCCAGGAACTCCTGGTCGGCGTCCAGTCCGGGGCCCGTCTCGTCGCGCCGGGCGAAGGCCCGCGCGGTGAGGATGAAGTCCGTGTAGCCGACGAGGAGGACGCCCACGGCGGGGAGCAGCAGCTGCGGCAGGTCGGTCGGGTCCGGCAGGGCGGGGGAGGGGAAGCCCGAGGGGACCTCGCCGATGACCTTGATGCCGTGGCGCTCGTCGAGGCCGGCCAGGGCGACGGCCGCCGTGCCGCACACCAGGACGAGCAGCGGGCCGGGGACGGCGGGGAGGAAACGGGCCACTGTGAGGAGGAGCCCCAGCGCCACGAGGGCCAGCACCAGCGTGGCCGGGTGCAGGCGCGAGACGTGCGTGACGAACGACCACAGTTGCGGGAAGAACGACCCGCCCGCCGCGGGGACGCCGGTGAGCTTGGGAAGCTGGTCCACGACCATGATCAGGGCCACGCCCGCCAGATAGCCGATGAGGACCGGCCTGGACAGCAGGTCCGCGACGAAACCGAGCCGGGCCGCCCACGCCACGAGGCACAGCAGGCCGACCGCGACCGCGAGGCCGGCCGCCAGCGACGCGTACCGGGCCGGATCGCCGGCGGCCAGCGGGCCGACCACCGTCGCGGTCATCAGCGCGGTCGTCGACTCCGGGCCCACGGAGAGCAGCCGGGACGAGCCGAGCAACGCGTACAGGGCGAGCGCGGGCAGGATCGCCCACAGCCCGGCGACCGGCGGCAGCCCCGCCACCCCCGCGTACGCCATCACCTGCGGCACGAGATACGCGGCCACCGTCACCCCGGCCAGGACGTCGCCCCTCAGCCACGAGCGCCGGTAGCCGAGCAGCACGACGAGTCCGGGCACCGTACGGCGCCACCGCGGGGTACGACCGACCGAGCTCTGCGACATGATCCTCCTCCGGCGGAAGGATCTCAGAGAGACGGGCAGTTCACACCCGTCCAGGCGGCGGTCGGCATGTCCGGCGTCGGCGAGTCACGAGGGGGTGGACCCCTCGCGTCGTCTGGGCCAGGGTGGGCGGCATGAAAGATCACAGTGAGGGCCCGGTGGGAGCGGAAGCGGGGGAAGTCCGCCGCTTCTGGGGCGGGCTCGGTCTGCCGGGGCTGGTCGACGTCCACACGCACTTCATGCCCGAGCGGGTCCTGCGCAAGGTCTGGGACTACTTCGACGCGCTCGGACCGCTGACCGGGGGACTGGACTGGCCGATCACCTACCGGCACGAAGAGGAGCAACGGACCGAACTGCTCAGGGAGTTCGGCGTGCGGGCCTTCACCGCGATGCTGTACCCGCACAAACCGGGCATGGCCCGGTGGCTGAACGCGTGGGCGGTCGACTTCGCCCGCCGCACCCCCGACTGCCTGCACACCGCCACCCTCTTCCCCGAGCCGGGGGTCGAGGCGTACGTCAGGGAAGCCGTCGAGGCGGGCGCGCGCGTCTTCAAGGCGCACGTGCAGGTGGGCGCGTACGACCCGGCCGACGAACTCCTCGACCCCGCCTGGGGGTTGCTGGCCGAGGCCCGGGTCCCCGTGGTGATCCACTGCGGTTCCGGGCCCGCGCCCGGCAAGCACACCGGCCCCGGCCCCGTCGGGCAGGTGCTCGCGCGGCATCCCCGGCTGCCCCTGATCGTCGCGCACATGGGGATGCCCGAGTACGAGGACTTCTTCGGCCTCGCCGAGCGCTACCGGGAGGTGCGGCTGGACACGACGATGGCGTTCACCGACTTCGGCGAAGCGCTCATGCCGTTCCCCCGCCGGGCCCTGCCCCGGCTGGCCGCGCTCGGCGACCGCGTCCTGCTCGGCTCCGACTTCCCCAACATCCCCTACCCGTACGTGCATCAACTCCGGGCGCTCGAACGGCTCGGCCTCTCCGAGGACTGGTTGCGCGCGGTGTGCCACGACAACGGGGCGCGGCTGTTCGGGCTGTGAGAGCGGGGGCGCCGCCGCTCACCCGTCGGCGTCGGCGTCGAGCTGGTGGTCCGCCCAGACGTAGGTCTCGGGCAGCAGGTCGCCGACGGGGACGGCGCGCACGCCCTCGCCTCGGCCGACGACGACCTCGAGCCCGGGGAAGTAGTCGAAGAGCACCTGGCGGCACCGCCCGCACGGAGGCACCACCCCGCGCTCGCGGTCGCCCACCGCGACGATCGTGTCCAGCTCGTGGATACCCTGGGCGGCCGCCGCGCCGATGAGGACCAGTTCGGCGCAGGGGCCGCCGGTGAAGTGGTAGGCGTTCACCGCCGTGACGATCCGGCCGTCCCGGGCACGGGCCGCGGCCGCCATGGTGTGGTTGTCGCCCCGGCAGCGAGTACGGGCGACATGGGTCGCTGCCTCGATGAGTTCCTGGTCGATGCGGGGGGTGTGCGTGGTCATCTGCTCTGCCTTCGTCGGGCGCGGCCGACGGCCAAAGCCGTGTCGGGCGCGCCGAGTTCGTCGTCGGTCGGCTGTGGCACGATCCCTGCGGGGTCGTGCTCGATCAGCACTGTGTCAGCAAAGCAGCCGCCGAGCACGGCCCTCCGGGGGCGGGGCCGAGAAGAGGACCATGCGTCCGGCGCACCCCCGGCTCAAGTCCACCCCGGATGAAACGGACCCCTGCTTCCATGACAACCGACGTCCTCCCCTCGGAGTCCGCACTGGCGCGCCGCGTCACCGACTGGCTCGAGCCGAAGAACTGGATCATCGCCGTCACGCTGCTGGTCGGCTGGCACACCGCGCGGTGGACCGGCGTGGCCTGGGGAGCCGTCGGGGCGTTCTTCGCCGCCGTCGTGCCGCTCGCGTTCATCAAGTACGGCATGCGGAAGGGGTTCGTGGGGGACCGGCACGTCGGCGCCCGGCCCGCACGGCTCGTCGTCATGTCCCTCGCCGTGCTCTCCGTCGCCGCCGGCATCCTCCTGATGGCCGTCGCCGGAGCGCCCCGGACGATGACCGCCCTCATCGTGACCATGCTGGTGTCGTTGACCGTCCTCGTCGCGATCACCTTCGCCTGGAAGATCTCCGTCCACCAGGCCGTCTCCGCGGGCGCCTGCGCGATCCTCGTGCAGACCTACGGCGTGTGGACGACCGTCGGCTTCCTGCTGGTCGTCCTCGTCGGCTGGTCCCGGGTCGAGCTCGGGGACCACACGCGCAACCAGGTCGTCGCCGGGACGATCCTGGGCGCCACCGTGGCCGCGACGGTGTTCCAGCTGTCCCGCTGACCGGCTGCGGGTCACGTCCCGTCCGCGACACCGAACCTCCCGTACGGAGACTTAAACTGCTGAGTCTCCTTACGCAACTATGGTCAGGACGTCACCGGACGATGAAGTGGGAGGGCGCCGTGGAGTGGACGGGCGCGCGGTACGCGGACCAGCCGACGGTTCAGGTGCGGACCTGGATCGACGCCGGCCCGGAGCGGGTGTGGCGGATCGTCTCGGACGTGACGCTGATGCCGGAGATGAGCCGGGAGCTCCGGTCGGTCGAATGGCTCGACGCGGCCGCCGGGCCGACGACGGGCGCTCGTTTCGTCGGCCGGAGCGAACACGAGGCGTTCGGGGAGTGGGCCACGACGTCCACCGTCGTCGAATGCGAACCCGGCAGGGTGTTCGCCTGGGCGGTGGAGGACCCGGCGTGCCCCAGTGCCCTGTGGAGGTTCCGGCTGGAGGCCGAGGACGGCGGCACCGCCCTGTCGCAGTGGATGCGGCTGGGACCGGGCCGCTCCGGCCTGTCCTTCGCGATCGACCGTATGCCGGAGAAGGAGGAGAAGATCGTGTTCGTCCGCATGCGGGAGTTCGAGCGGAACATGACCGCCACCTTGGAACACGTCAAGAGGCTGGCGGAGGCACGATGAGGACCGCGACGACCGTCGAGGCGTCGGGCTTCGGCACCTGGAGCCGGCAGGCCGACTTCGTCGTGGAGGCGGAGAAACTGGGCCTGGACATCTGCTGGGTGGCCGAGGCCTGGGGATCGGACGCCCCCTCCGCCCTCGGCTTCTACGCGGCCCGCACCGAGCGGATGCTGCTGGGCTCCGCCGTGATGCAGGTGGGCACCCGCACCCCGGTCGCCCTCGCCCAGACGGCGATCACCCTGTCGAACCTCTCCGGCGGCCGCTTCCTGCTCGGACTGGGCCCCTCAGGCCCGCAGGTCATCGAGGGCCTGCACGGGGTGCCGTTCGCCCGGCCCCTCGCCCGGGTCCGGGAGACGGTGGAGATCGTGCGGCAGGCGGTGGCCGGCGGCAAGATCGCCCACACGGGGTCGGAGTTCCGGATCCCGCTGCCGGACGGCGAGGCCGTGCCCATGCGGCTGTCGATGCGCGCCGAGCACCCGATCCCGCTCTATCTCGCCGCTCTCTCCCCGGCCATGCTGCGGCTGACCGGAGAGGTCGCGGACGGCTGGCTCGGCACCAGTTTCGTGCCGGAGGGCTCGGCACAGGCCTACTTCGCCCCGCTCGCCGAAGGCATGGCCCGCGGCGGTCGCCGACGCGCCGGCTTCGACGTCTGCCAGGGCGCCGAGGTCTCCTTCGCCCCCGACGAGGAGGCCCTCGCCGCCATGGTCGCCTCCCGCAAGAAGGAACTCGCCTTCAGCCTGGGCGGCATGGGTTCGGCCTCCACCAACTTCTACAACCGGGCCTACAGCCGGCAGGGCTGGGCCGACGTGGCCGGGCAGGTTCGTGAGCGCTGGCAGGCCGGCGACCGCGACGGAGCGGCGGGCCTCGTCACCGACGAGATGGTGCTCGCCACCACGCTGATCGGGACCGAGGACATGGTCCGCCGCCGGCTGCGGGTCTGGCGCGACGCGGGAGTGGACACCGTCCGCCTCTACCCGGCCGGTGAGACGCTGGGGGACAAGCTCGACACCCTCGGCAGGGCCATCGAGCTGGTCCGTGACGTCGAGGAGGCGTCATGAGCCCGGCACGCCCCACCTTCGCCGACTGGCCCTGCTCGATCGCGCGGACCGTCGACCTGCTGGGCGACCCGTGGACGCCTCTGATCCTGCGGGAGGCGTTCTACGGCAGTCGCCGCTTCGAACAGTTCCAGCAGGAGCTGGGCATCGCCCGCAACACCCTCGCCGACCGGCTGCGCCGCCTGGTCGAGGAGGGGCTGATGGAGCGGCGCCCCTACGAGAGCGAGCCGCTCCGGCACGAGTACCCGCTCACGGAGATGGGACGCGACTTCTTCCCGGTGCTGGCCGCGATGTCCCACTGGGGCGACCGCTGGCTCGCCGGGCGGGAAGGCCCCCCGGTCGCCCTCCACCACGACACCTGCGACCACGACGCCCACGCCGAGGTCGTCTGCTCCGCCTGCCGCGAGCCGATGCGGGCCGACGACACGTCGGTGCGCATGGGCCCGGGTTACCCGGAACGGCTCAGAACCCGCCCCGACGTCATCCGCCGCTTCGCCGCTGCCGACCGCCCTTGAGGTCGGCGCAGTCGCTCGAAGCGGACGTCCGTCGTACGGGATGATCGGTGGACGGGGTGGGAGTCAAGAGGAAGGAAGTGTCGCCGTCGTGGACGAGCACGCGGAGATCGCGACGCCGAAGGAAGCGGCCGACAACGCGCTGATCCTGGCCTTCGGCCGGTTGCAGGGGGCCGCCAACCGGCTGGAGTACATCCTCGGCCGGGCTCTGGAGACGGAGTGCGGGATCAGCCATCTGATGTTCGAGGTGCTGCTCATCCTCGGCCGGGCGGGCAGCCCCGGGCTGTCGATGCGGGCGATCGCCCAGGAGCAGGTGCTCACCACGGGAGGGGCGACCCGTCTGGTGGACCGGATGGAGACGGCGGGGCTGGTCGAACGCGTCGATGATCCCGGCGACCGGCGCGGGCGGCTGGTGTGCCTGACGCCGCTGGGACAGGAGACCACGGTCGCCGCCTCCCGGGTGCACAGGGAGAACATCCGGCGCTACTTCCTCGCGCCGCTGCCCGCCGAGGACCGGGACCGGTTCGCCGACAACCTGCGCACGCTCAGCCACGCGGCCCGGGACATGCTGCCCCGGCTGCCCTGAGAGCCCCTCGGCGTGCCGTCGCCGCCACGCGGAGCCGCGTGGCGGCGACGGCTTCCGCGCCTCAGCGCTTGGTGAAGATGAAGCCCAGCTTGTCGACCTCGTCGCCGCCGCGCCCGTGGAAGCCGGCGATCTGCCAGCCCGACGGCGCGGTGCGCGTCACGCAGTCGGAGGTGGTGGTCCCGCCGGACAGGTTCCTGCCGAGGTTCGTGGTGAACCTGGCGGAGAAGATCCGCGTACGGCCGTCCTTCTGTCCCTGGCACAGCTGGGCGGAGGTGAGGTACTCCCCGCTGCCCAGGGTGAGGGACGTCGCCGTACCGCCGGTCCCGCCGTGGCTGAGGACCTTCCCGTCGCCGAGGGTCAGTGCGACACCGTCGACGCGCGCGCCGCTGCGCAGTGTGACCCCGACCGGGCGTGCGCCCGCCGGGACGGCGTCGACGTCGTTGTAGTGGTCGCCGTGGGGGCCGCCGAACTGGTCGCTGAACTGGAAGGCCGCGTTGCGGGACCAGGCGAGGTCCACCTTGACCGGGTCGTGGTCGGACAGCATCAGGCCCGCCTCGTTGAGGAACTTGGCGTGCTCGTTGGCGTAGGAGGTGGCGTTGAGCGAGACGAGCTTGCTGCCCCGGTACAGCACCTTGTCCACGATCTCGCAGGTGTTGGGCACGGTGGGGCCGCTCTGGTCGCAGACCAGGGCGTCGCTGCCCTTGGCGGGCGGTGTGCCGCCCCGGACGAGCTGCACCCAGGGATCGGTCAGGCCGTTCGCCGCCGCGAACTCGGCGATGGTGTCGCCGGAGCGGGTGTAGCGGGTGTTGGTGTCGCCCATGACGACGACGGCGTTGCCCGCCGAGTGGGACTTGATGAAGGCGGTGAGCTGGTTGAGGTTGTCGGCGCGGGAGGCCAGGTCGCCGGGGTTGGTGCCGGCGTTGGTGTGCAGGTTGTAGAAGTCCACGTACACGCCCTCGGCGAGGCGGTGACGGATGAACGTGAACCCCTTGGGCGTGAGGCAGTCGCCGGAGTCGAACTGGCAGGAGTTCCAGCGCGCACGCTCGAAGTCGTCGGCGTCGTAGGGCAGTTTCGACAGGGTGTTGAGCCCGCTGCCGATGCCCGCGCCGCCGCTGGTGGGGGTGCGGTAGGCGTGCGCGG
Source organism: Streptomyces sp. NPDC101166 (assembly GCF_044768125.1). Lineage (NCBI taxonomy): Bacteria > Bacillati > Actinomycetota > Actinomycetes > Kitasatosporales > Streptomycetaceae > Streptomyces > Streptomyces sp. NPDC101166. The sequence goes on along the minus strand of NZ_JBIWPF010000001.1, from coordinate 535,571 downwards.
TGTCACCGGCGTACAGCCGCGCGTGGTAGTTGAAGTCCTCCTGGACATGGACGATGTCGTACGGGGCGATCCGCTGGCCGATGGCCGTGGTGGCGGGCTCGCGGGGCGTGGGCGCGCTGGAGATGGCCTCCGGCAGCCCCGCCACGTTGTAGACGAGGACGCTGAAGGAACCGGAGGCCGGGTCCGCGGCGGCAGCGGGGGAGGCGTCGGCGATGAACCCGCCGAGTACGGCTGACGCCGCCACGACGCAGGTGAGAAGTCGGCGCATGAAGCGGAACTCCTGAGAACGGGGAGTGGGCGGGCGGAACTTACCGCGGGTAACGCCATGGTGCCTCCGCTTCGGCCGAGCGAGACCGAATCTTGACCGGCCGGTCCGTACCAGGCTCGCGCCGGGATCGCCGCCGGCGGTGCTGCGTGGGGGCGCCGGCGGCGGGTACCGGTGTGGCGACCGTCACTCGATCATGGAAATATCTGACGAGTCAGGTACTGTTGTGTCAGGTGAATCGCTCGCGACAGCGCGGGCACGACACCGAACCTGCCGAGGTTTCCCCATGAAGCTCGTCTACGTCTTCGACGCCTACTGCGGCTGGTCGCACGGGTTCTCCGCGACGCTGAGCGACCTGGCGTCCCACCACCCCGAACTCACCGTGGACGTCGTCTCCGGCGGCCTGTTCACCGGCGAACGCCGGGTGCCCATCCGCCGGTTCGGCTATGTCCAGGGCGCGAACGCCAAGATCGCCGAGCTGACCGGCGCCGAGTTCGGCGAGGCGTACGAGCGGCTGATCGCCGACGGCTCCTTCGTCATGGACTCCGAGGCCGCCGCCCGCGGCGTCGCCGCCCTGCGCGGGGCCGCCCCCGAGCGGGCGGCGGAACTGGCCGTCGCCGTGCAGCGGGCTTTCTACGTCGAGGGACTCAGCCTGTCCGACACCGCCACCTACCGGAAGGTCGCCGAGAGCGCCGGGCTGGACGCGGACGCCGTCGCCGTCGCCACGGCGTTCGAGTCCCCCGAGGCCCGCCTCGCGGCCGAGGCCGACTTCGCGCGCGCCGCCGGGCTGGGCGTCGAGGGATACCCCACACTCCTCGCCGTCGACGGCGACCGTGTGTCCGCCCTGGCCCGCGGCAGCGCCACCGTCGACGAGGTGGAGCGGCGGCTGGCGGCCTTCACCGCGTCCCGCACCTCCTGACCGTCGCTCCCGCTCCGTGACCGCCCCCGTCCCGTGACCGCCACCCCCGCCCCCCGCCCAGCCCTGCCCGTCCCCCCGGTCCGGTCCTCGCCGGGCCGCCTCGAAAGGAACGTCATGAGCACTCTCTCCTTCAAGGTCCTCGACCTCGACTTCCCCGCCGGCAGCAGGAACAAGACCGCCACCCTCGTCACCGGCGAGCACGAGGCGCTGCTGGTCGACGCCGCCTTCACCCGCGCCGACGGTCACCGCCTGGCCGCCGAGGTCCTCGACTCCGGCAAGAAGCTCACCACGGTGTTCGTCAGCCACGGCGACCCCGACTTCTACTTCGGCGCCGAGGTCATCGCCGACGCCTTCCCCGAGGCGCGGTTCGTCGCCACCCCGATCGTCATCGAGCACATCAAGCACTCCTACGAGGGGAAGCTCAAGGCCTGGGAGGCCCTCGGCCCCAACCTGCCCACCCGCCTGGTCGACCTGGAGCCCCTCACCGGCGACCTCACCCTCGAAGGCCACCGCTTCGAACTCAAGGGCGGCCCCGCCGGACTGTCCGACCGCCACTACCTGTGGCAGGCCGAGCACCGTGCCCTCCTCGGCGGCGTCCTGCTGTTCCAGAAGGAGCACGTGTGGGTCGCCGACACCCCCACCTCCGACGACCGGGCCGTCTGGATCGGCCTGCTCGACGAGATGGCCGCGCTCCGGCCGGAACTGGTCGTCCCCGGGCACCGCCTCCCCGGCGCCCCCGCCGACGCCTCCGCCATCACCGCGACCCGCGACTACCTGGTCGCCTTCGAGGAGGAGCTGGACAAGGCCGCCGACGGCGCCGCGCTCACCGAGGCACTCGTCGCGCGCTACCCGGACAACGGCATGCTGATCGCCGCCCAGCTGGGCGCGAAGGTGGCCAAGGGCGAGATGAAGTGGGGCTGACCGGCATGACGCACGACAGCACCGACTTCGCCGCCTCCACCGCCCCCGCCGACGTCGTCCGCCGCCAGTACCTGGCCTCGGCGGCCGGTGACCTGGCGGCCCTGCGGGCCACCCTCGCCCCCGACGTCGAGTGGACGGAGATGGCCGGCTTCCCGCTCGCCGGCACCTACCGCACGCCCGAAGGCGTCACGTCCAACGTGATGGAGAAGCTCGGCCGGGACTGGACGGGCTGGACCGCCCACGACGACACCTACGTCGTCGACGGCGAGAACGTCGTCGTCCTCGCCCGCTACACCGCCGTCAACAAGGCCACGGGCAAACCGATCGACGTCCGTGTCGCCCATCACTTCGTCGTCCGCGGCGGACTCATCGTCCGCTTCGAGCAGTTCGTCGACACCGCGCTCGTCCGCGACGCGGCGACGGACTGAGCCGGCCGAACCACCCCTTGAGGACGTTCCTGATGAACCCCACCGTCGTGCTGGTGCACGGGGCGATGCACACCCCGTGGATCTTCGACCCGCTGCGCGAGCGGCTCACCGCCCGCGGCATCGTCTCCCGCGCCGTCCGACTGCCCAGCAGCGATCGCGACAGTGCCGCCGCACAAGGCCTCACCGAGGACGTCGCCGTGGTCCGTGCGGAGATCGCGGCCGTCGGCGGGCCCGTCGTGCTCGCCGCCCACTCCTACGGCGGCGTCCCCGCCACCTGGGCCGCGGCCGAGGCCGACGAGGTGGCCGAACTGGTCTACGTGGCCGCCTTCGCGCTGGAGGCGGGCGCCTCGATGATGCAGTGGATGGGCGGCGACTTCCCGCCCACCTGGATCCACTCGCCCGACGGGCTCGCCGTCAAGGCGGGGGACGCCGAGGAGTCCGTCTTCAGCGGCGTCGACCCGGACCTGACCGCCGAGGCCGTCAAGCGCCTCAACTGGCAGGGTCTGCGGGCCTTCACCGAGAAGCTGGGCGCCGCGCCGGCCGGTGTCCCCGTGTCGTACGTGGTGGCCACGAAGGACCCCGCGCTGCCGCCCGCCGTCCAGGAACAGTGGGCCTCCCGCGCCGCCCACAGCCTGCGCGTTCCCTCCGGACACTCCCCGCACCTCTCCCACGCCGACGAGGTCGCCGGCTTCCTCGCGGAAGCGGTCGCACGGGCTGCCGCGCGGTGATGCACACGCCCCGGCCCCGGGCACCGGGCGGCGCCCGGGGCGTGTGCGTCAGCCGGCGACGCCGGTCACGGTGGAGCCGGACCTCGTCACGCGGTACGTCACACTCGCTCCGCTCCAGAAGTGGAAGGTGAGCGTCGCCTGCGCGCCGTCCAGCAGTGAGGTGACGAACTTCGAGGTGAGGACGAGAGAGTTGCCCGTGTAGTCGGGGGAGAAGGCCTCGTTGAACTCCTGGAACGGCGTCCAGTCCGTCGGTCCCGCGTTGCCGCCGTCGGCGTACCTGGCCTCCATGGTCGCCAGCAGGTCACCGCGGTACTGCGCGGGGACGGTGAGACCGCCGGAGCCGCCGGTCGCGCCGGACAGCACCGGCCTGTCGTACGAGGTCACATGGATCTTCCAGGGGAGTCCCCGGGAGAACCTGGCCTCGACGGTCGCGTTGATCCCGTAGGCGCGGTTCCCGGCGAGCCGGGTCAGGGCGGAGGCCGTGAGGGTGAGTCGGCTGCCGGAGACGGTGTAGTCCCGGCCCGGCAGCAGCATGGTGCTGCCCTGCCAAAGTCCTCGGAACGCGAGGCCGTTGGGGTTCAGTGTGAGCGTCTTGGCCGTGATCGCGGCCGACTTGGGCAGGAAGACCCGGTCCGAGGAGGCGGTGCCCGAGCGGGTGGTCCAGCTCGACTTGATCTGGGCGACCAGTTCGGGGACGCGCCACTGCATCGTGGTGCGGTTCAGGTAGGAGAAGCCGGGGTCCCACAGGGCCGTGGTCACCCCGGCGGCGCGGGCCTCGTAGCCGAACTGCTCGAAGTACTTGAGTGCCTCGCCCTGTTCGACACGGGCGGGATGGTTGTCGTCCGGGTACTGCAGCAGGCCGTATTCGCCGAGGTAGACCGGGATGCCCTTCGACGTGAGGGTGGCGCGGACCCGGGCGAAGTGGTCGGTCATGTCCTTCTGCGCGGCGGCGTCGAAACGGTGGCCGCCGGCGACGTTCACGCTGAACGGGTACCAGCCGTAGTAGTGCACGGTGGCCACCAGGTTGGGGTCGTCGAGCGACCTCATCTCGCTGACCAGGGCGTCCAGGAAGTTCTGGCCGGAGTCGGTGTGCAGGGTGGGCAGCACCAGCAGCCGGCTCGCGTTGCCGCCGCCCGACCCGCGCACGATGCCGTGGAAGGCGGTGTCCAGTTCTCGCAGGTACTGGATGCCCTGGGCGTCGCTGGTGTTGTCGAACTGCGGCTCGTTGACGCTCTCGAAGAGCAGTGCCGGCGAGGAGTCCCGGAATCTGGCGGCGACCTGGGTCCAGGTGGCCTTGAAGCGGGCCAGGACCCGGTCGTGGTCGGTGGCCATGCGGGACATCCACTGCCAGGAGTCGTGGTGGACGTTGATCACGACGTGGAGGCCGTCGGCGAGCGCCCAGTCGACCACCTGCTCGACGCGGTCCATCCACGCCGCGTCGATCGTGTACGGGGCGTCGGGGGACTGGTGGTCGGTCCAGGTGACGGGGACGCGGACGCTGCGAAACCCCTGGGCCTTGATGGTGTCGAACAGGGCCTTCGTGGCGGCCGGGTTGCCCCAGGAGGTCTCGTCGGGGACGGCGTCCAGCGTGTTGCCCAGGTTCCAGCTGGGCTGCATCGCGGCCACCGTCCGCGCCGGAGTGGCGGCGAGCCGGGGGAGCGGGGCCGGGGGCGATTCCTGGTGGCCGGGGGCGGCGACAGCAGTGGCCCCGGCCGGGCCGATCAGCGCGGTCAGCGCCATGAGCAGGCCGAGCAGCCGGCCGGGAGCGGGGCCGCGGCGGCCTCGTACGTGGTGCGTTCCCTTCATCGTGGACCTTTCCGTGAAAGTCCGAGCGGGGGTCCGCCCGTGGGGGGAGGGTTCTTCCAGCCGTCTTGAGGAGGGGCGCGCGGTGTCGGTTCAGGGGCCGAGCGGCTCGTAGTCGAACCAGTCGAAGTGGACCGTGCCGGCCGCCGCGTACAGGCCGATGACCCGGCCGGTGAACCCGCCGGCCACCTCGGTCGACAGATAGCGGCCGTCGAGGGCGCCGAGCGCGGTGAACGAGCCGTCCGGCTCCTCGACGCCGAACGTGACGGTGTCCGGTCCGGTGCGCGGGCCGCACGGGGCGCTCTCCTCGACGCGGACGCCGAGGACCACCGGGCCCGGGGGGACGGCCCGGGACGCGACGACGACGCGCAGCGGGCCGATGCGGCTGAGCACCCGCACCTCCCCTTCGCCCGCCTCGATCTCGTAGTGGTGCTCCTCGTCCAGCCGTACGGCGAGACCGCCGCGCCCCTCCACCGGGTCGATCAGGGTGCGCGCGGCGCACGCGGGGTGCTGCTGGCGGCGGCCGGCGAACACGACGTCCGGCTCGTCCAGGCAGTCACCGCGGGCGCTCAGCGTCAGCCACCCGGCGCGCTCCTTGAGCGTGCAGTGCGCCGGCGGGCGGTCGCGCAAGGAGATCCACTGCGGCCGCAGTTCGCCGAGGTCGAAGTCGTCCCGCACCGCCTCGACGGGGCCGGGGACGAGGGGCCAGGCGGGAGCGGGCAGGCCGAGCGGCACCTCGTCGACGACGGGCCAGTCCGCCACCCAGCGCACCGGCGCGAGGAACGTCTCACGGCCCAGCACATGCCAGCCCGGGGTGCCGCCGCCCGCCCGTACGCCGAGCAGCAGCATCCACCATGAGCCGTCGGGACCCTGCACCAGGTCGGCGTGGCCGGTGTTCTGAACGGGGTGATCGGTGCCGCGGTGGGTGAGGACCGGGTTGTCGGGGCACGGCTCGAACGGCCCGTTCGGGGTGCGCCCGCGGGCGACGGAGACGCCGTGGCAGCGCTCGGTGCCGCCCTCGGCGATGAGCAGATACCAGTGGTCGCCGATCCGGTACAGATGCGGCGCCTCCGGGGCCTTGGCGCCGGGGTTCGCGGACCACAGTGCGCGCGGCGGGCCGAACGTCTCTCCGGTGTACGGGTCGATGCGGACCTGCGAGACCCCGGCGACCGTGCACCAGCAGGTGCCGTCCTCGTCCCAGGCGAGGTCCGGGTCGATGCCGGGCACGCCCGGCAGCCGGACGGGATCGGACCACGGCCCGGCGGGGTCGGTGGCGGTGAACAGCATGTTGCCGCCGCCCTCGGCGACATTGGTGACGATCAGCCAGAAGCGGCCGTCGTGATGGCGCAGGGTCGGCGCGTAGACGCCGCCGGAGGACGGTGTGCCGGCGGTCAGCCGGAGCTGGCTCGGCCGGTCGAGGGCGTTGCCGATCTGCGTCCAGTGCACCAGGTCCCGGCTGTGGAGGACGGGGACGCCGGGGAAGTACTCGAAGCTGGAGCAGACGACGTAGTAGTCGTCGCCCACACGGCAGACGCTGGGATCCGGATGGAAGCCGGGGATCACGGGGTTCATCACGACGGCGTCCGCCCGCTGGTCGCTTGACACTCGGTCAGTTCCTTTCCGTCACGCGTCTTCGAGGTGCGAGGCGCGGCAGCGCGACGGACGGAGCCGTGGGCAGCGTCGAACCGGGCCGAAGCACCGAGTCGAAGCGCTTCACATCACTCGGCCGCGAACGCTAATGACATGTATCGCGCAGAACAAGAGGGCAGCGGGACAAGGGCGGCAAAGAAACTTTCCGACGTCGCGTCGTCGAAGGCTCATGGAGTGAATGACGACGTCGAAGCGCTTCGACGAACCTTCTCCGCCGGTTTCAGGGAGCGAGTTCGACCCGGCGGAGGCGGGGGAAGGCGTCGGGGGCCGCCCACCCGCGCAGGGACGCCTGAACGGCCCCCCGGAAGGCGGCCTCCGCCGTGGGGCCGTCGAATGCGCCGGCCAGTTCCAGCGTCACCGCGCCGTGCAGGGTGACCCACAGGGAAAGCGCGATCGACGTCGCTTCCCCCGCGAGGACGTCACTCGCCAGGGCCCGCTCGATCGTCGCGATGAGCGGCCCGACGGGGTCCCGGGTGCCGATCGCGCCCGAAGGGTCGAAGGTCTGCGCGCCGCCGAACAGCACCGTGTACAGGTGTCGGTGCCCACGGCCCCATCGCCGGTACGCGACGGCCAGGGCGTAGAGGTCGGCGAGGGGGTCGTCGGAGGACGGCACGGCCGAGACCTCGTTGTACAGGCCGTCGACAGCTCTGTCGCGTACCGCCCGGAACAGTCCGTCCTTGCCGCCGAACAAGGAGTACACCGCCGTCGTCGACGCCTCGGCGGCCGCCGCCACGGCGCGGACCGTGACCGATTCGCGCGGACCGGTGGCCAGCAGCCGGGTCGCGCACGCCACGAGCCGCTCTCCGACCGCCTCGTCGTTCGTCCTCGGTCTGCCCATGACGCGCAGCCTACCCCTTCTGATAACGTCGTTTCAGAACATCGTTCCGAAACGAGGGGTCCTTCATGGCCGCGTCCGCCGTCCGCCTTGTCCGCTTCACCGGCCGCTTACTGCTGGCGCTCACCGCCACAGTGGCGCTGACCGTCGTCTTTCTCCTGGTGCTCGTCCTCACGGACGGGGCCGGCTCGGGGCTGGCCGCCTGGCTGACGACCCTCGCGGCCGGCTCGGCCGCCGCCCTCTGGCGGAGCAGACGCCGCATCCGGGCGGCCCGACTCGTGCCGTTCGTGCCGGTGGCCCTCGCGGCGGCGCTGACGGCCACGGTCTGCGTCCCGACCGTTCCCACGACCCGTCAGCAGCCGCCCGCCCTGCCCTTCGTGGCCACCCAGCACTGGAGCCTGAGCACCGGCAGCAGGGTCGCGGTGTACCACTACCCGCCCGCACGATCCGGCGTCCGGCAGCCGATCCCGCTCGTGTACCTCCACGGGGGGCCGGTCCGCGGCATATCAGTGCTCGACCACCGCTTCCTGCAACTGCTGGCGCGCCGGGGCCACGACGTCTACGCGTACGAACAGGCCGGCGGCGGGCGCAGCGACCTGCTCCCCATGGAGCAGTACACGATCTCCAGGTCGGTCCGCGATCTCGGCGCTTTCCTCCAGCGGCTGGGCCGGGGTGAGGGCCAGGCCGACGTGCTCGGCTTCTCGGCCGGCGGGGTCGTGCTCACCCGGGCCCTGGCCGACCCCGCCGTCGCCCCACGACTGCACCGGGCGATCATCGCCGAGCCCGGCCCGATGGACGGCCCGACGGCGGGGATCACCGGACACCGGGGGCGTCCGTCGGCACGCGGCCTCGCACCGGACCTGGCCGGACCGCGGTCGACGCACACCCCGCGCTACGCGGTCGCGTTCGGGCTCATGCGGCTCGGCCTCCTCACCCCGGACACCGGGCTGATCGGACAGGCCGAGGGCGTCAACGCGTTCGAGGCCGCCGACCTCGGCAGCGACACCGCGTCCGCCTACTGCGCGCGCGACGCGCACCGCATCCCCTCCGAGGACTCGGCGCGCAACTTCACCTTCAGCGCCGCCGCCAGCCTTCGCGTCCAGCAGACGGTGAAGGACTCCCCTTCCCTCGCACCGCAGTTGAGGCGCTCGAAGACGCCCGCCATGCTGATGATCGCCGAGTGTTCCTCTCAGGTCCGCCAGTGGGCGACCGCCGTCCTCGCCGCCGACCCCGCCGTCCGGCGCACCCAGTACATGCCCGCGGTCGGGCACCACATGTGGAACGGCCTGGCCGGCAACGACGACCGTGCCGCCGCCGTCGTCACCGCGTTCCTCCGGGACGAGCCGGCGCCCCTGCCGGACTACCCCACGCGCGAGGGGATCGACGCCTTCCTGCGTGATCGCCGGTGACGCCCGCGCGGCCCGGCGCCAGCATGAGCCGCCGAAGCCCCGCCCCCTCGAAGGGGGAGAGGTGCTCACAGGCGGCCCCGCCCCCGGCACGTCTCATCCCGGCAACGAGAGCTCCGCCCAGATCGTCTTGCCGGTCGGGGTCTGGCGGCTGCCCCACCGCTCGGCCAGTTGGGCGACGAGCAGCAGTCCGCGTCCGCCCTCGTCGAAGGTGCGGGCCCGGCGCAGGTGCGGCGCGGTGCTGCTGCCGTCGGAGACCTCGCAGATCAGCGCGTCGCCCCGGATGAGCCGCAGCTGGATCGGGTCGTGGCCGTAGCGGATGGCGTTGGTGACCAGCTCGCTGACGATCAGTTCGGTGGCGAAGGCCGGCTCCTCCAGCCCCCAGGCGGCCAGCTGGTCGTTCGCCATCCGGCGGGCCCCGGCGACGGCCGTCGGCTCCGAGGGCAACCGCCAGGTGTGCACCTGGTCGGCGCCGAGCGCCCGGGTGCGGGCCAGGATCAGCACGACGTCGTCGGCGGGAGCGGCGGGCATCACCTTGCGCACCACCCGGTCGCAGGTCTCCTCAAGGTCGTGCCCCGTGCAGCTCAACGCGTCCCGCAGCAGCCCGAGTCCGACGTCGACGTCCCGCTCGGCGGCCTCGATCAGACCGTCGGTGTACAGGGCGAGCAGGCTGCCCTCCTCCAGATCGACCTCGACGGCCTCGAACGGCAGGCCGCCGAGGCCCAGCGGCGGCCCGGCCGGCACGTCCAGGAACCGTACGGCTCCCTCGGGGGTCACCAGCGCGGGCGGCGGGTGTCCGGCCCGGGCCAGCTGGCACCGGCGGAAGACCGGGTCGTAGACGGCGTACAGACAGGTTGCGCCCACCTCGCCCGAACCCTCCTCCGTCCGCTCCCGCGCGTCCGGCCCCTCCTCCCTGTCCAGACGGATGACGAGGTCGTCGAGCTGGGTGAGCAGCTCGTCCGGGGCGAGGTCCACGTCGGCGAGCGTGTGGACGACGGTGCGCAGCCGGCCCATCGTGGCCGAGGCGTGGATGCCGTGGCCCACCACGTCGCCCACCACCAGCGCGACCCGCCCCCCGGACAGGGAGATCGCGTCGAACCAGTCGCCGCCGACGCCGCTCGCGGAACCGGCCGGCAGATAGCGGTAGGCGACGTCCACCGCCGCCAGGGACGGCAGCCGCTCGGGCAGCAGGCTGCGCTGGAGCGCCAGCGCGGTCCGGCGCTGGTGGGTGTAGCGGCGGGCGTTGTCGACGCTCACGGCCGCCCTCGCCGCGATCTCCTCGGCGAGCAGCAGATCGTCGTCGCCGAAGGCCTCCGGTGTGCGGTGCCGCACCAGGTGGATCAGGCCCAGGGTGACCCCGCGGGCGCGCAGCGGCACCAGCAGGATCGAGTGCATCGCGTGCCGTCGCGCGCTGGCGGCTCGGTCCGGGGAGCTCGACAGCCACGCGCGCAGGGCCGGGTCGCCGACGCGGTGCCGGGTGCCCCGTCCGCTGAGCAGCGCCACGGCCGGCGGGGAGTCCGGCGGATAGACGCCGGTTCCCTCCACCGGGAGCACGGCCTCCGGGCAGCCGGGCAGCACCGAGTTCTGCGCGCAGCGACGGAAGGCGACGGGCGCGCCGGGCGACAGCGGCTCCGGCTCGTCCCCGCGGACGACGGACTCCAGCAGGTCGACGGTGACGAAGTCGGCGAACCCGGCCACCGCCACCTCGGCCAGTTCCTCGGCGGTCCGGGTCACGTCGAGGGTCCTGCCGATGCTCACACTGGCGTCGTTCAGCACCTCCAGGCGCCGCCGGGACCAGTACTGCTCGGTGGTGTCGACGACCAGCGCCGACAGACCCCGTACCGTGCCGTTCTCGTCCTTCACGGGGGTGAGGAACAGCGACCAGGCGTGGTCGTGGACCTCGCCGAGGGCCCGGCCGGGCTGCTCCTCCTTGTGGATGGCCTCACCGGTGCGCAGGGCATGACGCTGGAGGCGGTCGGTCTCGGCGTGGGACGGCTGGATCTCCCGCAGGGTACGGCCCCGCATCTCCTCCTGCGTCAGGCCCATGGCCCGGCTCATCGTCCGGTTGCAGGCGACGAACCGCGCCTCGTGGTCGTAGACCGCCACGGGCAGCGGCAGCTGCGCGAGCGCCCGCTCCCACAGCCGGGCCGCGCCCTCGTCGGCCGGCCCGGCCGGGTAGGTCACGGGCGCACCGGTGACGAGCCACAGAGGCCTCGGTCCGGCGTCCGTCAGCGGTGTGCCGCTCAGCTCCACGGTGACGCGGTCGCCGTCCCGGCGTCGCAGCGAGACCTCGCTCGTCCACGGCTCCCCGTCCGCGATGTGGCTGCGGGCGGAGAGGGGCAGGCCGGCGGCGAGCAGTTCGGCGACCGGCCGGCCCACGGTGTCGCGGGCGGTGAATCCCAGCAGGGTCTCGGCCCCGGCACTCCACACCATGACCCGCGCCGTGGCGTCGACGACGACCGCGAAGTCCTCGGGCACGACCGGGTCCCCGGCGGTCGCGGTCACACCGGACTCGCCGTCCACCGGGCCCGGGGCTTCCCCCGGGTCGTCCGCAGGGTTCATGGGATCCACAGGGTCCATACGATCCACCCGTCGCCGCAGTGACCCCGCGCCGCACCGCGGATCACGGGTACTGCCCTCGGCATCCCGTCGCACGGCGCTTCACGGGCCACTGGTTCCAGCATCCCGCCGCACCGCACACCGCTCAACCGGCCCGCCCCTCAGGGGGCGCGGCGGGGGCGCGGTTCAGCCGTCCGAGGGCTCGCCCTCGCGCCGCCAGGGGCGCGCCAGCGCGGTCAGGGCGACGGCGGCCGCCGCCATGGCGAGAAGCATGATGACGGCCATCGGCAGGGAGCTGCCTTCCCCGAACAGGCCGACCAGCGGTGAGGCGAGCGCGCCGCAGAGGAACTGCAGACCGCCCAGGACGGCGGAGGCGGCGCCGGGGGAGCGGCGGCCGAGGGTCTGGGCGATGCTCATGACCGCCGGGAGGATCAGGCCGATCGCGGCGACGGTGACGAACAGGGAGGCCCAGGTGCCCGCGAGCGTCTCGCCGGCCGTGAGCACGAGGAGGACCTGGGCGAGCGTGCCGAGGGCCGCGAGGCTGACGCCCGCCGTGAGCAGGGTGTTCAGCCGTACGCCCCGGCGCACCAGCCGGGCGAAGACGGAACCGCTGACCAGCATGCCGACCGCGTTGGTGGCGAAGATGAGCGAGTACGTCGTCGAGGAGACTCCGTGCAGGTGCTCGAAGACGAAGCTGGAGCCGCTGATGTAGGTGAACAGCGTGGCGGAGACGAACGCGAGGACGAGGACGTAGCCCATGAAGGTCCGGCGGGTGAGCAGCGTGCCCATGGCCCGGAAGGTGCTTGTGAGCCCGCCGCTCTGCCGGCGCTCGGGCGGCAGCGTCTCCGGCACCGCCCGCACCACGGCCAGCAGGAGCAGGACGCCCAGCACGGCCAGTAGGGCGAACACCGTCCGCCAACCGGCGACGGACAGCACGGCCCCGCCCAGCACCGGCGCGGCGATCGGGGCCACGCCGAGGATCTGCGACAGCACGGCGAAGTGCCGGGGCAGTTCGGCGCCCTGGAACCGGTCGGTGAGGACGGCGCGGGCCAGGACGGTGCCGGCCGCTCCGCTCACCCCTTGCAGGAAGCGGGCCGCGGTCAGCAGGCCGACGTTCGGGGCGAGCGCACAGGCGACGGAGAGAAGGATGAAGCCGGCCGCTCCGCCGATCAGCAGCCGGCGGCGGCCGAGCCGGTCGCTGAGGGGCCCGATCAGCAGCTGGCCGGCGACGAGGCCGGCGAGGAACGCGGTCATCGTCAGCTGCACGGCCGAACTGCTCGTGCCCAGCGACTTCCCCATGGAGGGGAAGCCCGGCACGTACATGTCGATGGCCAGCGGGGTCACGGCGGTGAGGGCGCCGAGGACGACGATCAGGGACTTGGAGGAGCGCTCGGCGGCCGGAGCGGGGGCGCCGGCGCGGGGGGCGTCCGTGGACGCGTCATGCCCGTCGGTGTGGTGCGCGAGGGCGGTCGGGGAAGGGGACGGGGATACCATGGGCGCAACGGTAACCGATGGTTCACTGGTTAACAAATAGTCCGTTCGTGAGAAGGCGAGCCGCATGTCCTCCCTCCCCGCCCCGCCCGGCGAGGTCCGAACCCGCTGGGCCGAGCGCAACCCCGGCCTGGACGTCTCCCCCATGGAGGTGATCGGCCTGCTCAAGCGCGCCACCCGGCTGCTGGACCGTGCCGTCGAGCCGCTCTACGCGGGCGCCCCGCTCACCGCTCCGGAGGTCGACATGCTCGTCCCCCTGCGGCACGCCACCGATCCGGTGATCGCCAGCAGCCTCGCCCAGCGCTTCGGCCTGTCCCGCGCGGGCGTGAGCAAGACGCTCGGCAAGCTGGAGCGCCGCGGCTTCATCGCCCGCGTCCCCAACCCCGCCGACCGGCGCGCGGCTCTGGTCACCGTCACCGAGGCGGGCGCCGCGGCGGTCGACGACCTCTTCCCCCGCCAGCTCGCCGCCGAGGCCGAACTGCTGGCGAGCCTCGGCGACGACCGGGAGTGGGTCGTCGAGGCGCTCGGGCGGCTGGTGGAGTCCATGGAGAACCGGGCGGTACGGGACTGAGCCCGCGGCGGCGGGAGAACGCACGCGGGTCCCACCCGTCGGCGGGACCCGCGAAGGCGGACGTCTATCCGCGGACGGCCGAGCCGCCCATCGCCGTCAGGACGGCCTGGTAGGCGGCCTTCTTGTTGCCGTTGTTGTCGAACAGCAGCGGGTTCTGGCCCGTCCGCCAGGAGTCGCTGTCCCGGATGCCCCACACGGTGACGCCGGTGCAGCGGGCCACGTTCAGGCACGCCCGCACGCTGTTGGCGTAGGCGCCCGACGGAGCCTGGGCGATGTCGAGTTCGGTGATCTGTACGTCGACGCCGAGCGCGGCGAAGTTGGACAGCGTCGTCTGGAAGCTCGCCGGCGGCCCGCCCGTGCCGAAGTGGGCCTGGAAGCCGACGCAGTCGATGGGGACGCCGCGCGCCTTGAAGTCGCGCACCATGCGGTAGACGCCCTGGGTCTTGGCGTCGCTCCAGTTCTCGATGCTGTAGTCGTTGTAGCAGAGCTTGACCGACGGGTCGGCCGAGCGGGCGGCGCGGAACGCCTCCTCGACGAATCCGGTGCCCAGCACGTTGCGGAAGACCGAGCTGCGCAGCTGGCCGCTGCCGCCGTCGGCGAACGCCTCGTTGACCACGTCCCAGGCGTACAGCTTGCCCCGGTAGCGGGACATCAGCGTGTTGATGTGGTTCTTCATCACGCTGCGCAGCGTGCCCGCGTCGGTGATGCCGCCGACCCAGCCGGGCAGTTGGGAGTGCCAGACGAGCGTGTGGCCGCGTACGCGCTGGCCGCGTCCGAGGGAGCGGTTGACGATCTGGTCGGCGGGGCCGAAGCTGAACGAGCCGCGGGAGCGTTCCGTGGCGTCCCACTTCAGCTCGTTCTCCGGCGTGACGGAGTTGAACTCCCGGTCGAGGATGGCGGTGTACTGCCCGTTGCCGAGCTTCCCGGCGGCCACCGCCGTCCCGAAGTAGCGCCCCCTCTGGGCCGCCTGGGCCCCCAAAGTGCTCGCTTTCACGGCGGGCGCGGCGGCGTCCTGTGCGGCGGACCGCGCCGGGGCCGCCTGTGCGGCTGCCGGCGCGACGGCCGCCGTCCCGGTGGCCAGCAGGGCCGAGGCGACCAGTACGGCTGACGCCGGTGTGCGGCGCCGGGCCGGTCGCCGTGCGGGGTGGAAGGGATTCATGTCTCTCCTCGTACGGTCGAGTGCGGGTGGAGGTCGACTGCGGGTGGAAGGCGATGACGAGCGCGGCGCTCAGGGCGTGGACAACTCGAACCGCGTCACACGGACCGAGCCGCCGAGCGCCTGCGTCGCGTGGTTGAACAGGGCGAACCGGTAACCCATGAAGAAGCGCCAGTCGTTGCCCATCGTGAAAGTGGGGCCCAGGCGGGTGAAGTTGACGCCGTCGGTGCTGTAGGAGAAGGCGCCGGGGCGGGGGGAGCCGGGGCGGATGTCGGCGGTCGCCCGCAGCCAGATGCGGCCCCCGCCCGGCGCGGTCACGCTCGCGCGTTCGGTTCCCTTGCCGGTGGTGTTCCAACTGCCGTCCATGGTCAGCCCGTCGACCATGACCAGCCGGGTCGTGCCGCCGGCGCGCTTGAGCCCGATCCACGCCGAGGAGTCCCGCAGCAGGGCGAGCCCGGCCCGGTCGCCGTCCCGCATCGCGGAGTGGTCGAGCTGGACCGTCGCGGTGGACGTGGGTCCCTGGATGCGGTGGGTGAGGGTGTTGCGGGCCCAGTACAGGTCGTCGGTGACGGTCGCGGTGCGCAGGGTCAGGCCGTTGTCGACGGACCACTTGCCGTTGTCCGGGTTGTGGTTCCACTCCCACCTCGGCTTGAGGGCGGTCCCGTCGAAGGTGTCGACGCCGGTCAGGGGGGTGACCTGGCGGGGCGGCGCCGGCACGGCCGGGGCGGGATAGGACGCACCCCAGGCGCCGTTCACGAGCTGGAGGGCGGGCCAGCCGTCCGAGGTCCAGGTGACCGGGGCCAGCGCGGGCATCCGGCCGCCCGGGTAGGCGTCGATGAAGGCCATGTAGTACCAGGCCCCGGCCTGCGTCCGCACCAACCCGCCCTGGTGCGGGACGCCACCCCCGGAGATCGGCCCGGGCAGGTTCAGCAGGACCTGCCGCATCGTGTACGGGCCGAAGGGCCCGCTGGTCGACCTCAGGATGTACTGGCCGTTGGCGGGGCGGGTCAGGAAGATGTAGTAACTCCCGTTGATCTTGTAGAAGCGGGAGCCCTCCAGGGTGCCGACACTGGACGGCGTGGTGAACACCTGCTGCGATCGCACCTGGCTGCGGCCGTCGGCGGAGAGCTGGGCCACGCTGATGGTGCTGTTGCCGTACGAGACGTACATCGTGTCGTCGTCGTCCACCAGCAGGCCCGCGTCGTAGTAGGCGGTGCCGAGCGTCGCGTGCCGGGTCCAGGGGCCCTCGGCGGCGGTGGCGGTGTAGATGTAGGTCCGGGCGAAGTCGATCTGGCCCAGCCAGTAGAACGTCCTGTTGCTCGGGCGGTACGCCAGCGACGACGCCCAGATGCCCCGGACGTAGCCGCGCCCGCCGTTCAGGTCGTACTTGGACCCGAAGTCGAGGACGGGAACCGAGTGGCCGGCGATCTCCCAGTTCACCAGGTCGTACGAGCGCAGGACCGGCGCGCCGGGGGAGTAGTGCATCGTGGAGGCGGAGAGGTAGTAGGTGCCGCCGACGCGGATGACGTCGATGTCCGCGAAGTCCTGCCAGATCACCGGGTTGGCGAAGGACGCCGCTGCCGCGGCGCAGGCCGCCGGTCCCGGCGGGGCCGCGGGCACGGCGCCGCCGGTGGCGCCGCTCGCGATGCCGGGAGGCAACAGGGCGCCGACGGCCAGGCCGGTGGTGCCGGCGAGGGCCGCACGGCGACCGAGAATATGATCTGTCCATGTCATAACGATCGCCGACCTTCCGGAAACAGGGCTGCCGAGGGGGCGGGCGGGCGGCGGCCAGGCGAGGGCGACGTGTCTCAGGGAAGGGACTGTGGATGCTGCGGGGCCTGGTCGGAGCCTCGTGCACAGTGCAGGCGTTCAGTATCTCGAACGCCGATTGTTCCTCTGAACGTCTTGGATGATAGAAGTCCCTGACGCGGCGTCAATATCTCTCGCAGCATTCGCTACGAACGCCGCAACCTTTCGAACGCCGGCCCGCGTGAGGAACCCGGATGCGGCGTCACGCCTCGGACGTCGTGGTGGGGGAGCGCGGTGCGGCCGGGTGAACCGCGCTCAGCCGGCCCCGCACACCGGAAGCGTCGGGCGGCGGCCGTCGTTCAACGCCTGAAGGGACCGCAGTTGGGCCTCCAGCCCCCCGGGGGCGACGAGGAAGCGCAGCACCGCCTGATGGAAGGCGTTGCGCAGCACCGGGGGCATGGTGTCCGAGGCGTCCCAGCACAGCCGCTGCTGCGAGCCGCGCAGGATCGCGCCGATCTTGCGCTGCACCGGGTCCCCGTGGCCGTCCGACGCGGCGGCCTTCCGGTTGGCCGTGTAGTCGGGCAGTTCGGTCTCGGGGTCGGCCAGGAACCGGATCAGCTTCCGCGCCTCGTCCGTCGCGTTCAGCATCGTCGCGAGGTCGCCCGAGACCTCCCAGTGGCCGGAGTCCGGGCGGGCGCCGGGGATCACCTCGGCGGAGTGGACGAAGTCGCCGGCGACGCGCTTCCAGTGGGCCTCGCGGAACGAGCCCTGGTGCTCCAGGCTCTGCCGGGGGCAGTCCCCGCCGTACTCGCCCTCAAGCACTCGTTCGACGCGGCTCCTTGAGCCCGCGCCCACCATGTCGCCCCAGGTCCGCCACGCCCTGCGCACCCGGGCGTCCGTCCACGCCAGGCCGCCGCTCGCCCACTGCGCGTATACCTGCGGGCCGGCCTGCTGGAGCAGGATGTCCTCCACCCAGTCGGTGCCCGGCCAGCCGGAGGTCGCGCCGGACGCCATGGCCAGACACCAGCCGTCGCGATCGCCGGCCAGAGCGGTGAGTCCGCCCCGCTGCACGTCCCCCGCGTGCCACACCATGCTCTTCAGCCCCGTCTTGACGGGCAGCCAGTACGTGCGCTCCCGGCCGTCCGCGCCGGCCACCTTCGGCATCCAGACCCGGTCGTAGGCCCCGGGCTCGAACAAGCCGTCCAGCGGGACGAGCCGGCCCTCGGCCGCGTACGCCACCAGCTCGCCCGGCCCGGGCAGCACCGCCACGTCGGGCTGCGTGCCCGCCGCGAGATCGGCGGCCAGCACCTGGCTCAGAGCGGAGCTGCCCTGGTAGACGACGTCGATGTGATACCGATCCTCGAACCGCCGCACGGCCGACTCGAACTGCGCCCGCTCGTCGCCGCTCCAGTTGGCGAGCACGGTGACCGACCCCGTCCACTCCCGGGCCCAGCGCACCCCCGCCACCACCCCCGCCGCGAGCAGCGCCAGGCAGAGGGCGAGGACCAAGAGCGGCCGACGTCGCGGGCGGCTCATCGCGGCGCCCTGAACCGGTATTCGGCGATGCGCGGCCACAGCCCGGCCACCGTCAACGCCATCAGCGACACCCCTGCGACCAGCACCCATTCGGACAGCGACGCCCACAGGCCCGCGTCGGCGAGATGGCGCCGCACGTCCGCGCCGGTCTGCGGGATCTCCTGCGCCGGCCGGGGCGTGCGCAGCTCGGCCAGGGAGTCGGCCATCGCCGAGTGCGCCCGCGCGGTGAACCAGCCGAGCATCGCCACCCCGCCCGCGCACAGCACGGTCGCCGCGAGCAGCGGAGGGTGCACGGCGTCGCGGAACCGCCGCCGCACGTACCACTGCGCCTCCACCAGCGCCGCGCACCACGCGAGGCTCAGCACCGCGACGGCGCTCCAGCCCAGCCACAGCGGCCAGGGAAACGAAGCCTGCCTCCGGGCGATCGCCAACTGCTGGCCCCGCAACTCGTCGAGGCGCTCGACGATGTCGTCCCTGCCCTGCCGCGCGTAGTCCAGATAGGCTCCGCGCAGCGACGGGTCCGCCTCCCGGCCGGCCCGCTCCACCCAGGACGAGTAGACGGTGATCAGCCCGGTGACGGTCTGCAGGGTGTGACGGTCCGCCAGCCCGGTGACGTCCTCCGAGGCCGCGAGGGCGATGCTCTGGTGGGCGACCGAGATCTGGGTGTGGAACTCACCCGTCGTGTCACCCGCCGGCCCGCTCCCGTCGACGGCCGCGTGCGCTCGGCGCAGCGCGTTCTTCGCGGTGTCCACGGCCAGGATCCCCGGCGTGCTGGACGACGCCAGCGGCACCGTGTCGTCGTGGACGCCCCGGTAGGACCCGAACAGGACGAGGGTGGTCACGGCCCCGAGGGACAGCAGCAGCCACAGCCGCCGCACCAGGTCCCGCCGTGTGGTGCTCACGGCCGCCCCCGCAGAGCGGCGCTGCACGAGGTGCAGAAGTGCCCCGTGGCGTCCGTGTGGTTGCCGCAGCTGGGGCAGCTCGCCGGGACCGTGGCGGGAACGGCGTCCCGCACCTCGTCGGCGGAGATCGCGCTGTCGGCGGGCGTCGATCCGTCGGCCGGCACCGGGGTGAGGACACTGCGGGCGCTCTCGAGGAGCGCGATCTCGAAGTCGACGGCCGCCACTCCGGGACGGAGCCTGACCCGCCCCTCCTCGACGCCGTCGAGGTCCACGAGAGGTTCCAGCCAGTCCAGCGGCTCGCCGGGACCGATGTCGCGGGCGAGCCGCACCGCCGTGCCCAGGTGCCGCTCGGCCACGTCGCGCCGGCCGCCGCGATGGGCGTCGGTGGCGGCCCGTACGGCATCGGCGACCTGGCGATGCAGTTCGAAGTGCTCGACGTGGACGTCGCTGTGCCCGGACAGCGCCGCGTCGTCGGTCCAGTGCACCACGCACGGCAGCGGCGGCGGCACGTCCACGCCGTCGCCCCCGGGCACGCCGACGGACACGACCGCGAGCTGCAGGTCCTCCCCGCGCGGCCGCCCCACCGGGTCGGCGGCGAGACACAGGTGGTAGCGGCGGGCCTCGTCGCCCCACGCCCGGGTGACGAACCGCAGCGTCCCGTCCGGGCCGGCGCCGACGGGGGAAAGGTCCGTCCTGGTCGGGAAGACCTGCTTGAGATAACGCACCTCCGCCCCCGGGACGGGCCTCACCGACACGACCACCTCGGGGATGCTCCGGGCGAGCAGACGGCGCATCAGCCGCTCGTACTCCCGCGGCAGTTCCGCCGCCTCCCGCACCGCCGAGGC
The DNA here is from genome assembly GCF_044768125.1 of Streptomyces sp. NPDC101166. Classification (NCBI taxonomy): domain Bacteria; kingdom Bacillati; phylum Actinomycetota; class Actinomycetes; order Kitasatosporales; family Streptomycetaceae; genus Streptomyces; species Streptomyces sp. NPDC101166. The sequence continues at coordinate 515,807 of NZ_JBIWPF010000001.1, read as the reverse complement.
CTGCCCGTGCAACCGGCCGGTGATCCGCAGGAGTTCACGGGCGTCCCAGCCGTCGCCGACACCCCAGGCATCGCACACGAACCGTCCGGCGCAGGCCTCCAGGACGTCCGTCAGGGGCATCGCCCCGTCGTGCTGGTTCTTGCCGTCCGTGAGCAGCAGGACATGCCCGATGGGGGCGTCGGCCCGCGCCAGCAGCCGCCGGGCCAGGTCGAGCCAGCTGCCGAAGCAGGTGCCGCCTCCCGCGACGAGCCGGTGCACGGCCGCCTCCGCCGCCGCGCGCTGCCGTGGGTCCGCCCGGACCATCGCCGTGGCCGTCGGATAGATCATCTCCGCCGACCGGGTGCCCTGGACCACCGCGAAAGGCGTGCCGTCCGGCAGCATCCGCAGCGCCGCCACGGCCGCCTGGTGGGCCGCCCGCAGCTTTTCCTGCGGATAGCCCATCGAACCGGAGCAGTCCAGAACCAGGACCTGAGCGAGCGCGGGGCTCGCACCGCCGGCGCTTCGGGTGCCGTTCGCCTCGACGCTCAGGATGGCGTGCATCTGCGGGTCGGGCGACTCGGCGGACAGGTATTTCCACTGACTGACGTCGAGGCCGACCGTCGCGGTCCCGCCCGGCCCGCCGCCCTTCGCGCGCACGCCGTCGGCGTCCTCGTGCCTGCCCGGCGACGTGCCCGCGTGGGCGTCCCGGTTCACCTGTGCGTCTTCGTTCACGGATGCGACCCCCGTGTCCCGTGCGTGTCCCTGTGTCCTCGGTGCTCGTTCTCGTGCGCGCCCATGAGCGTTCCCTCCGCCCGGCCGCGCCCCGGCCACGTCAGGTGCGTTCGCGCAGTGCGTGTCGCCACCCCCGCAGCAGTTCCCGCCAACCGGCCGCCCGGGGGAGGACCGCGTACGCCCGGTCGAGCAGGTCGCCGCGCTCGGAGGCGCTGCCCGCCTGGTCCGCGAGCCGTTTCAGCGAGCGGGACAGCAGGGTGCTCAGCGCGCTCCGCGTGTCCGTCGTCCCGAACCGTTCGCCGGCCGGGAAGCCGGGTCCCCAGCCCTCGGGCGGGCGGCCGGCCCACGCGTGCTCGCGCACCTCGGTGACCAGCCGGTCCCACGCCCCGCTGCCGACGAGGTGATGCCCGGATCTGCCGAGCAGCGCCAATCTGCGGTCGGCGTCCGCCAGTTGCTCCACCGTGGGGCCTGCGCCGCCCAGCCGGCCGGTGAGCACCCTGATCGCCGCGATGCGCGCGGTGTCGTAGTGCCGTGACGTCGTCGGTACCTCGTCGAGCACCGCGACGGCACGCGCCCGGTCGCCCCGGCGCAGATGAAGCCGGGCGAGCCCGAACGCCGCGCTGCCCTGCGTCCGGTCCCGGCGCCATACGGCCTCGTAGTAGGCCTGGGTCTGATGTTCCGCGGCACGCAGGTACTCGGCGCAGTAGCCGAGGGCCAGCTTCGGCGCCGACTCCCCGGGAAGCGCAGCGTAAGCGGCGGCGAACTCCCCCTCCGCTCCCTTGACCTGACCGGTCGTCAGCCAGGTCAGACCCTGGTGCCAGTAGATCCGCCAGTCGTACGCGCCGCTGCGCTCACGGGCCCGGCCGAGCCACAGTCCGGCTTGTTCGGCGTCCCCGGCGTCGAGATAGGCGCGGCACAGCCACAACGAGGTCTCCACCGTGCCCAGCGACGGGTCCCGGGCGGCGCGTTCCGCGATCCGCTGCGGATCGCCGGACACGAGGCCGAGCAGCAGGGCGGCGGCGTCGTAAGGGTCGGGGACCGGTCGGGGCAGAGCCTTCGCGGTGTCCGCCGGAGCGGGCGCGTCGACGGGCAGCTGCGGCGTTGCGCCGTCGGGGCGCCGGGTCCAGTGCTCCAGCGAGGCCACCGTGCCGAGCGCCGCGCCGAACACCGCCGCCGTCGGCTCGAACCGGGTGGAGCGCTCCGGGTACGGCTCGTGTCCGCTGAGCGCCAGGTGCTCGCGCAGCACCTCCCACAGCTGGCGGGACATCTCCGCCGCGGAGGTGAACCGGGCCGCCGGCTCCGGGTGGGTGGCGCGTGTGATCAGCGCCTCGAAGGAACGGGCGGCCAGCCCGGTGGCCGGCTCGGCGCGGGCGGCGAGGGACGCCAGGGTGCGGCCGACGGTGAACAGATCGCTGTCCACGTGGAAGCCGCGCTTGTCGCGCTCCCGCTTCTGCGGCGCGTACCTGGTCGTGCAGACCAGGGCGGAGGAGCGGTCGTCGGTGCGGCGGATGGCTCCGAGATCGATGACCTTGATGTCGCGCCCGTAATGGATGACGTTGTCGGGCTTCATGTCGCAGTACAGCAGCCCCTGTTGGTGCAGGTACTGCAGTGCGCCGAGGATCTTGCAGCCGTAGGTGATCACATGGCCGATGCCGAAGGCGCCGCCGAACAGCCGCGTCAGCTCCTCCTCGCCGGCGCGCCGGATCCAGTCGAGCGACCGCCCGCCGACGTACTCCATCACGATGTATCCCGTGGGCTCCGGCTCGCCGGGCGACCGGTGCTGCACATGCGTGACGATGCGCACGATGTCCCGGTGGTGGAGCGTGGTCAGCGAGCGGCGCTCCTCGACGGCCGACCGGCGGGCGATCGCGTCACCGGTGTTGATCAGTCCCTTGAGGACGACGTGGAGGCCGGGCACCCGGGTGTCCTCCGCCAGGTAGACCCAGCCGAGGCCGCCCGCCGCGAGATAGCCGAGCACCCGGTAGTGGCCCCCGACGTGGTCGCCGGGCCTCAGCCTCGGCTCGAAGGAGTACCCCCGGCCGCACCGGGGGCAGTAGCCGTGGGCGAGGGCGGGACCTCCCGGATACGCGATCCCGATCGTGCCGGAACAGTTGTCGACGCCGCAGCGCCGGCCGTCGGAGGGCGGGGTGGCGGTGGTGGTGGCGGCCTCCGTCGCGGCGGGTATGGGGATGTCCGGGAGGATGAGGAGACCGTCGTTGTCGAGTTCGCCGGCGGACGCTCCCGCGGCCCGGTGGGCCGGCTCGGCGGGCTCGGCGGGCTCGACGACGGGCCGCGCGGGCAGGTCCGGGGCGGGGGGCCGGCGGTGGCAGCTGTCGCAGAAGCCGGTCGCCATGATGCGGCCGCCCGCGCACCCGGGTCTCGGGCACGGCGTGCGGGAGGACGTCGGGACCGTCATGACGCCGGCGAACCCCCCTGCCGTCCGCGCGCGATCGCGCGCTCGACAGCGCCGATGTACTCCGCCACGGCGGCCTCGGCGGCCCGGACGTCGCAGGGCCGGGCTCGGAGCAGGCTCTGCGCGTGGAGCCGGAAGGCGTCCAGGTCCGCGTCCTCCTCGGTGCCGCGTACGGCGGTCGCGTGCAGGACCTGGTAGGCGCGCATCCGTCCGTTCAGCTCGTCCAGCAGGTCGCTGAGATCGTCGAGCGTGCCGAGGATGCCGTTCAGCCGCCCGGCCAGCTCCGTCGCCCGGTGTTCGTACCGGGCGCGCTCCAGCCGAGGGCGGTCCCACGGGGCGGCCGCGTTCCGCGCCCTGAGAGCGGCCAGCGTCAGGTAGGCCCGCACCAGGTACCCGCTGACGGCGTCGGACTCGTTCGCCAGCACTCTCGCCCTGCGCCGGCTCAGTGCCTGGGCCAGCTCTTCGGTCACGTGCCTCAGCAGCGCCACGGCCTCGCCGTCCGGCTGCTGTTCCGGCTCTTCGACCAGTTCCCGCCGGGCCCGCCGGCAGAGGGCGCCGTTGTGGCGGAAGACCAGCAGCAGCCGGTTGCCGGCGGCGTACAGCGTCGTCAGCAGATCCAGCAGAGCGGGCGGGTCTTCGGCTTCGTCCACGCCGACGACGACCAGGGTGAGGGTGACGTCCGCGGCCCTGATCCGCTCGGTCACCGGGTCGGCCGGGTGCTGCCACCGGCCCATGCGCTTGAGGATCCGCTCCCCGACCTCGGCGGAGCCGATCCCCGTCGCGTCCACGGCCAGATCGTGGCCGCCGGCCGAGGGGATAGTGTCGGGCGGATCGTCGGAGGCCCGCTCGACGGACGCCGCGGTACGCAGCTCCCGGTCGGCCAGGGTGATGGCGCGGCGCAGGGTGGCGTCGCGCGCCGTGTCGTCCGAGTGGACGACGCTGATCTTCACGCGGCTGCCGTCGTTGCGCAGCCAGCGGGCGAGGCGCTGGGCGAACTTCCAGTCGAAGGCCTGCGCCGTGTCCCCGCGCCTGGGCCTGAGGCGGTCGTCGACCGCTTCCTGCCCCTCGACCCTCTGGGCGAGCTGAGGAAGGTGGCGGACGATGGTCTCGGCCGGGCTCATGAAGGAGAACCCGTTTCCGTGCTCGTCCCGCACACTGCTGAGGAGCATCCCGATGACCTTGCCGGTCCGGACGTCCATCACGCCGGAGCCGCTGCATCCCGGACTGGCCACCTCGCCCTTCCTCACCGGGCTCAACTGGACCTGTCCGTCCCGCCCGCAGCCGCCGACGATGGTCGCCCGGAACCAGATGCCGCCGTTGTGCCCGAACGGGAAGCCGTACGTCTGCACCTCGCGGTGGGACGCGGAGAGCCGGTGGAGCCGCGTCGTCTCGCGGTCCGGCCGGGGCTGTTCGAGCCTCAGCAGCGCCACATCGCCGCTGGGATCGCCGTCGGCGTCCCACTGGTCGGGCACATAGGCGTCCTCGTCGACCCAGGCGGGCACCGAGGGCACCTCGCGACCCGACGCCGCGCCCACGAACTCCGCGGTGAAATGGGCGTGCCTGTCCTTCACCACATGGGCGCAGGTGAGCACCCGGTCGGGGCTCAGCAGGATCCCGGTGCCGGTGATCTCCCCGTCCGCGCGCCGAATGCGAACGGCCCAGCGTGGCGTACACATGGACGAACCATCATCGACTCCCCCGCCGACCGTCATATCACGACTATACGAGCGGCTGGTCCTGGCGCATACTGGGGCGACACGAGATCAACAGGCTGACTGGGGAGGCATGTTGACGGACGGGCCGGGCTTCGTGGGGCTGACCGAGGTGATCAGCCAGATCAGGGGCGAACTGGAGCGGGCCCGCGACGAGGCGCAGGGCCGCGCCCTCGGCTTCACCGTGGAGAACGTGAGCCTGACGTTCACCGTCCAGGTCCACCACTCCGGCACCGGCCGCGGCGGCGTGCGCATCGGTGTCGTGACGGCCGAACTCGGCGGGACGGTCGACCGTCAGACGACCCATCAGGTCCAGGTGGACCTGAAACCCGAGACCCGGGCCGGCGGCCGGGTCTCGGTGAGCCGGCAGGGGGAGCCGAGCGCGCAGCGCGAATGACGGCGAGCCGGGGGAGGGGAGCCCGGAGGCCGTGCCCCAGGCCCCCTCCCGATCCCGGCCGGTCAGTCGCCCGCCTTCGGCACATCCCAGCGCGCCAGATCCCTCAGCCACGTCCGGGCCGTTGTGTCGGACGGGGCCCGCCAGTCGCCCCGGGGGGAGAGGGAACCGCCGGCCGCCACCTTCGGGCCGTTCGGCATGGCGGAGCGCTTGAACTGGGCGAAGCCGAAGAAGCGGCGGCAGAAGTACTCCAGCCAGCGCCAGATCTCCGGCAGCTCGTACGCCGTCCGCTCGTTCTCCGGGAACCCGGGCGGCCACGCACCCGCGTCCTTCTCACGCCACGCGTGCCAGGCCAGGAAACCGATCTTCGACGGGCGGAAGCCGTAGCGCAGCACGTGGAAGAGGGTGAAGTCGTGCAGCGCGTACGGACCGATCTTCGACTCGGTGGACTGCAGCTCCTCGCCCGGCACCAGCTCCGGGCTGATCTCGGTGTCGAGGATCGCGGTCAGCGTGTCGTTGGTGTCCTCGTCGAACTGCCCGCTGCTCACGACCCAGCGGATCAGATGCTGGATCAGCGTCTTCGGCACACCGGAGTTGACGTTGTAGTGGCTCATCTGGTCGCCGACGCCGTACGTGCACCAGCCGAGCGCCAGCTCGGACAGGTCGCCGGTGCCGAGCACGATCCCGCCGCGCTGGTTGGCCAGCCGGAAGAGGTAGTCGGTGCGCAGACCGGCCTGCACGTTCTCGAACGTCACGTCGTACACCGGCTCGCCCGAGGAGAAGGGGTGGCCCATCTCCTGGAGCATGAGCCGGGCCGTCGGCGTGATGTCCAGCTCCGCCGCGGTGACGCCGAGCGCGCGCATCAGCTTGTGGGCGTTGCCCTTGGTGTGCTCGCCGGTGGCGAAACCGGGCAGCGTGAAGGCCAGGATGTCGCTGCGGGGGCGTCCGGCGCGGTCCATGGCCCGGGCGGCGACGATCAGCGCGTGCGTGGAGTCGAGACCGCCCGACACGCCGATGACGACCTTCGGCCCGCCGATCGCGGCCAACCGCTGCTGCAATCCCGCGACCTGGATGTTGTACGCCTCGTAGCAGTCCTGCGCGAGCCGCTCGGGGTCGGCCGGCACGAACGGGAACCGCTCCACCCGGCGGCGCAGCCCGAGGTCGGCCCTGGGCGGGTCGAGGCGGAACGGCACCTGCCGGAAGCCGCCGGTGCGCGCGGCGTGCACCCGGCGGTTGTCGTCGAACGTGCCCATCCGGTGGCGCTCCTGCCGCAGCAGGTCGAGGTCCACGTCGGCCACCGCGTACTGGTCGTCCTGAGGGAAGCGGCCCGTCTCGGCGAGCAGCACGCCGTTCTCGTAGATCATGGTCTGGCCGTCCCAGGACAGGTCCGTGGTCGACTCGCCCAGACCGGCCGCCGCGTAGACGTACGCGGCGAGGCAGCGGGAGGACGCCGAGCGGCACAGCAGCTTGCGGTCCTCGGCCCGCCCGACGGTGATCGGGCTGCCGGACAGGTTGAGCAGGACGGTCGCCCCCGCCAGCGCCGCCTCCGCGCTCGGCGGCACCGGCACCCACATGTCCTCGCAGATCTCCGCGTGCAGCACCAGACCGGGGACGTCCTCGGCCGGGAACAGCAGGTCCGGGCCGAACGGCACGCTCACGCCGCCGAGGCGGATCGTCCCGCCCCGCTCGTCGTCGCCGGCGGCGATCTGGCGCTTCTCGTAGAACTCGCGGTAGTTCGGCAGATACGACTTGGGCGCGACGCCGAGGATCCGGCCCCGGTGCACGACCACCGCGCAGTTGTAGATCCGGTGGCGGTGGCGCAGCGGCGCGCCGACCACGAGCACCGGCAGCAGGTCCGCCGAGCCGGCCACCACCGTCCTGAGCGCTTCCTCGACCTCGTCGAGCAGCGCGTCCTGGAGGAGCAGGTCCTCGATCGAGTAGCCGCACAGGCCCAGCTCGGGGAAGAGCGCGACCGCGACCCCCTCCTCCGCGCACCGGCGCGCCTGCCGCAGGACCGCCTCGGCGTTGGCGTTCGGCTCGGCGATGGCCGCGTGGCCGGTGCACGCGGCGACACGCGCGAAGCCGTGTTCGTAGATCGACCCGAAGTTGCTCATGCGAAGTTCCCTTTCCCGGCACAGCTCTCTCAAGAAGGTCCCGGTCCCATTGTGATCAGCGTGTGATGCGGCGGCCCGAGGGGTCCACGTCGATCTTCACGCGCCGAGCCTAGACGGCGGCGCCGGTGGCGTCGTCACGCGGTCGGCGTAACCCCTGTGGTGGCCGGTCCGTCGCGGCCGGAGGGTCGGGAGCAGGCCGGTGCGGCGAAGGCCGGAGGGAGCACGATGCGACGACGCTATCCCCCCATCGGGGACCACGGGCTGGTCGGCGATCTCCAGACCGCGGCCCTGGTCTCCTCCGAGGGCGTGGTCGACTGGTTCTGCGCCCCGCGTTTCGACTCGCCGAGCCTCTTCGCCGCACTGCTGGACCACGACCGCGGCGGCCACTTCGCCCTCACCGTCGACGGCGACGACGTCACCACCCGCCAGCTCTACCTGGCCGACACCGCCGTCCTCGTCACCCGCTTCCTCACTCCCGGCGGGGTCGGCGAGGTCATCGACTTCATGCCGGTGGACCGGCCGGAGACCGCCACCGACCGGCGCAGGCTCGTCCGGATCATGCGGGTCACCCGCGGCCGGATCCGCTTCAGGCTGAGCTGCCGTCCCCGCTTCGACTACGCCCGCGCGGACCACCGCCTCGACCTGCGCCCGGACACCGCGCTCTTCGCCGGCCCCGGCGCCGACGCGTATCTCCAGACCGCCGGGCCGATCACCCTCGAAGCGGACGGCGACGACGTACGGGCCGTCGTGGAGCTCGGACACGGTGAGAGGGCCGCCGCCGTCCTCACCGTCGACGCGGCCGGAGCGCCGCCGCCCGCCGCGCCCACCGCCGACAGTCTGCGGGAGGAGTTCGACGCGACCCGCGGACACTGGTACCGCTGGATCCGCCGCAGCCGCTACCGGGGCCGCTGGCAGGACATGGTCCACCGCTCCGCCATCACCCTCAAGCTCCTCACCTACGCCCCCACCGGCGCCCCCGTCGCGGCGGCGACCGCGGGCCTGCCCGAACAGCCCGGCGGCGAACGCAACTGGGACTACCGCTACACCTGGGTGCGGGACGCCTCCCTGTCGATGCAGGCGCTGCTCGGCCTGGGCTTCACCGACGAGGCGCACGCCTTCCGCCGCTGGCTCGGCGCACGCCTCCAGGAGGGCGGCACGGTCACCGGCGAACCCCTCCAGATCATGTACCGGATCGACGGCGACCCCCACCTCGCCGAGGAGACCCTCGACCATCTGGAGGGCTACCGCGGCTCGTCCCCCGTCCGTATCGGCAACAACGCCGCCGGACAGCTCCAACTGGACATCTACGGCGAGGCCGTCCACGCCCTGACCGGCACCGACGACATCGCGCACATCGCCGGCTACGACGGCTGGCTGGCCCTGTCCGGCCTGCTGGACTGGCTGACCCGGAACTGGGACCGTCCCGACGAGGGCATCTGGGAGACCCGGGGCGGGCGGCAGGACTTCACCTACAGCCGTCTGATGTGCTGGACGGCGTTCGACCGCGGCATCCGCCTCGCCCGGGACTTCGCCCGCCCCGCCGACCTCGCCGGCTGGACCGCCGCCCGCGACGCCGTGCTCCACCAAGTCATGGACCGCGGGTGGAGCGAAGGCCGCGGGGCGTTCGTCCAGCACTACGGCAGCGAGGTACTGGACGCCTCACTGCTGCTGATGCCGGCGGTCGGCTTCGTCGCCCCGCGCGACCCGCGCTGGCTGTCCACCCTGGACGCCATGGAGGCGGACCTGGTCTCCGACAGCCTCGTCTACCGCTACGACCCGGCCGCCTCCCCCGACGGCCTGCGCGGCGGCGAAGGCACCTTCTCGCTGTGCAGCTTCCTCTACGTGGACGCCCTCGCCCGCTCCGGACGCGTGGACACGGCCCGCTACGCCTTCGACAAGATGCTCACCTACGCCAACCACGTCGGCCTGTTCGCCGAGGAGATCGGCTTGACCGGCGAGCAACTCGGCAACTTCCCGCAGGCGTTCACGCACCTGGCGCTGATCGGGGCCGCACTCGCCCTCGACGAGGAGCTGGACCGGGCGGAACGCTGAGCCCGCCCGGACCGAGACGCGGTTCAGGCGCGGTCCGCACCGACTTCGCCCGCCTCGTCGTGTTCGTCGTCGAGAGCGAACGTCTCGCTGTCCACGTCGCTCACGTACGGGTCGCCCGGCTGCGCGGCCTCCGCCGGACCCGGACCCGGCTCGTCCATGAACCTCACGGAGGGCCCGCCGAACGGGCGCCGCAGCACACCCCGCGCCCGGTACAGGGGCGTCAGTTCGCCCTGCGAGAGGATGCGGGTGCTGACCCCGGACCCGCCGGTCCACTCGAGGCGGGCCCTGGCCGTCAGGGCGTCCCAGCCGAGCGCCGTCGCGTCCGCCGTGGTCCGCAGCCGGGCGCTGTCGGTGCGGGAGTCGGAGATCAGCACCGTCGTCCACCCGGCGTGCACCACCTCGGTGACCACGGCGTGGCGCCCCGGCCACTTCTTCTTCCGGTGGCGCTCCTTCATCTCCGCCTCGATCTCGGCGATGTTCTCGATCTCCTCGGACCAGCAGTCGACGGCCCGGAAGAGCACCGCGTCGGCCCTGGTGAACCGCACGTCGATGCCGCCGCCCGCGGTGACGGCCGGCGCCCCGCCCGCCGCCGTGACGGCCGACGAGACGTCGACGGCTCCCTCGGACCGGTGCTCGTAGAGAGGGCTGGCGCCGGGACGCACGCGCGGCTGGTAACCGATGCCCCACTCCTCCAAGGACGCCTTCCGCTCGAACTGCCCGTCGCGGAACACGCCGATGTCACCGAGCCGCACCTCGCTGTCGGGGAACCAGGTGGCCTGAAAGCCGAAAGCCTTGCGCAATTCGCGCACATATTCCTTGTGTTTGTGCATCGCAGCCCCCGATCGCACGGAACCCTTTTGAATCCCGGTGAGTTTGGAGTCGAATGGAGTGGAACGGATCAGCGCGCCGACGCTATAGCAAGGAGCGCCATTCATGGATCGATTGACGGTTTTGTCGGTACGCCAGGGCCAGTTCGTGTACGACGGGAAGCGTGGCCTGCCGGTGGCGTGGACCTGGACGCTGGAGCGGGCCGGCGGCGCGCCGGTGCTGACGCACACCGTACGGCTGGACCGGATCCCGGGCGGCCGGCAGGCCCTCGCGGAGCTGCGCCGGCTGCCGCAGCGGATCCGTGAACTGCGGGCGCGGAACCCCGATGATCTGGACGGCATCGAGGAGGAGTTGCGACGGGCGGGGCAGTGGCTGGCCGACGAGGGCCTGGGCGCGCTCACGAAAGGGCTGGCGGACGCGGGAGAGGTCGCCATGCGACTGCCGCCCGAGCTGGCCGAGTTCGAGGCACTGCCCTGGGAACTCGCCCTGGTGCGTGACGAGTCGGAGACCCGGCGATCCGGTGTTCCGCTCGCCCTGCACCGCACGACGCTGGTGAGGGGTGTCCGGACGTCTCCGCGCGGCCGGGCCCGGGAGGCCGTCGGCCGTCAGTTGCGCGTCCTGGCGTTGTTCAGTCTCGCCGAGGGGACGCTTCCCCTGGACCTGACCGCCCACCGCGAAGCCCTGCGGGCGGCCGTCCTGGCCGGCACGGCCGACCGGGAGGTCGCGGCCCATGTCAGGACCCTCCAGTTCGGCGCCGGGGCGACGGCGCTCGGCGAGACGGTGGGGGAGGACGGGGACTGGGACGTGATCCACATCGTGTGCCACGGCCTGCCGGGCGGGCTTCTGCTCGAACGAGACCAAGTGGCGGCAGGGGAGGGCGAGGGCACGCGGCTGGGCGGGAACAGCACATCGTTCGTCGGCGCGGGGGAGATCGGACGACTGCTGGCCGCCGCCCGTGGGAGGCTCAAGCTGCTCTGTCTGACGGCCTGTTGGTCGGGCGGTGAGGACCCCGCGCCGGGCACCGGCCACCCGCTGACGTCGCTCGCCGCGACGCTGGCCGACGAACTCGGCTGCGCGGTGGTGGCGATGCGCTTCCCGGTGGGCAACGACTTCGCCGTCTGTTTCGACGCGGCTCTGTATCAGGGACTGTTGGGGAAGGGATGGCCGCTGCCCGCAGCGCTGCGGTATGCGCTGCGCACGGCGGCCGGCGATCCCGACCTGCCCGAACGTGGCCTGCCGCTGCTGTCGGCGTGCACCCCGGTGCTGTTCGGGGCCGACGCGCCCCACCTGACGCTCACTCAGGGCAACCCGACCGTCGGACCGTTCGATGCTCCCGGCCTGAGCACGGCCGGCCCGCTGCCGGATCCGCCCGAGCCGTTCGTCGCCCGCGAGCAGGAGATGAGCATCGCACGCGCGGCGACCTCCCCGTCCGGGGCGAGCCGCGGCGCCGTACTGCACGGGGCCGAGGGACTCGGTTCGACGTCCTGCGCCGCCGTCCTGGCGCACCGGCACCAGCAGGAGATCTCACCGGTCCTGTGGCACCCGCGTCCCGACTGGGCGCCGCCGGTCCACGACGGCCCCGCGGCTTCGGGCCGTCCTCCCGCCCGCCCCCACTCCGTCGACGGCTTTCTCGCACACCTGGCCCATCGGCTGCCGGGCTGCGAGGACACTCTGGACGCCGCGCGGGAGGATGAGTGGCCCGCACCGGTCGAGGCGGCCGTCGGCTGTCTCGCCGGACGGCCGGACATGCTCCTCGTGCTGGACGGGGCCGACCGTCTGCTGTGCCAGGACCCCGGCTGGAGCGAGCTCCTCGACGCCCTCGCCGAGGCGGCGGACGTGCCACGACTCCTCCTCACCGCCCGCACCGAACTGCCCGGCATCGCAAGGTCGTTGCTCCGCGTGCCGCTCGGTCCGCTGCCGCCGGCGCGACTGCTGCCGCTGCTGACCGCCGCCGCCCCTCGCCTGCGAGCACTCCTCGACGCGAACGACGAACTCGCCTGGTGTGCCTACGACATCGCGGCGGGCAATCCGGGACTGCTCGTCGAGGCGGACCGAGCGGCAATCAGTCGACAGGACTTGAGGCTTTGGGTGCGAATTCACCGCGATGATTGACCGTTTGGTGGACGGTCCCGCGCGTTCTGTTCAAAACGGGGGTGGGTTCTTCCGGCGGCCCTACTCTGCTGCCACGGGCTCACGCCCGATTCTCGATGGCAGGCGGCAGGGGGGAACCGAGCCGTGACGGGGGACGATTGCGTCCTGATGTCCGTGAGCGACTTCGTCATGGACGAATGCGGAGTGCCTCGCTGGACCTGGCGGTGCAGCCCGCCCGGCCACGAGTCGGCGTTCACGCACACGGTCTCCCTCGGGGGGAGCGTGAAGGACCACCGCTTCCTGTACGACCCGCACGGCTTCGTCCGCGACGAGCACGCCGACCCTCCGACCGCCGGCAAGATCGTCAGCAGGCAGGGGGAGTGGCTGCGCGACAAGGTCCTCGGCGAAAGGCTGTGGGCCGTCCTCGCGAACTCGGCTTCGCACGGCACAGGAGTGGTCCGGCTTGTCCTGCGTACGGACCGGCCCGAGTGGGAGATCGCCCGCTACCCGCTGGGACTGGCAGCGGACCGCGAGGGCTCCCTCGTCGACCGGGGGCTGACCTTCGTCATCGAGCCGACGACGGCCGGCGTGAACGCGGCCGCGCGGCTCTCCCCGGCCGAGATCCGCAACCAGGCGGCCCTGCCGGTCCACCTGATCGGAGCGTTCCACCACCCCGGCGGCGAGGACACCGTCGATCTGCGTGCCGAACAGCGCGGTGTCCTCACCACCGTCCGCGACATCGGCCGCGACGAACAGGCCGACATCACCACTCAGACCCTCTCCCACCGGCTGACCCATACGGAACTGCGCGGCCAGTTGGAACACACCGGCCGTCCGCACAACCTCCCGCCCGCCCCGTGGCAGCTCATCCTGCACCTCGCCGCGCCGGGACCACTCGGAGGGTGGGTGGCGGACGACGGGAAAGGCCGGCAGCAGGCGCTCACCGCCGAAGCCCTCATCGACATGCTGCGGTGGGCCCCCGACCGAATACTGAGGCTGGCCGTGATCAGCGGCCGCCCGGCCGACCCCTCCCAGACCGACCTCATGGCGGCCTTCGGCGTCGAGGAAGCGGGCCGCGGCATCGACACCGCGGGCGCCGGCGCCGAAGCGGCGCCGCCCGAAACCGCCGCCGCTTCCCCCGCCCACGCCGCGCAGGCCGCCCCCGCCGCGTCCGACGACGGACCGCCGGCCGATCGGCTGGCCGCCGACCTCGCCCGTCTGCACGGCTGTGCCGTCCTCGCCTTCCGGCACCCCATCGACGACTCAGCGGCCGTGCGGATCCTCACGTCCCTCTACCGCAAGCTCCTGGACCGGGAACTCCCGCTGCCCCGGGCCCTCGCCCTGGCGATCGCGGACCACCGCGAAGCGATCACCGGCCTCGACACGATCTCGCCGGTCCTCTACGGCACGGCCGCCACGGACCTGACCGTGCACAAGCGCCCCCTGACGGCGTACCGCACGCCGTCGCCCAAACTGCTCCCCTCCCCGCCCGACCGGCTGTTCGGACACCACGACGCCATGGAAATGGGCGACGCCATCATCGGCCCCGGACCCCGGCGCAAGAGGAACGGCATCGTCCTCCACGGCATGGAGGGCGCCGGGAAGAGCGCCTGCGCCGCTGAACTGATCAACCAGCACGCCGACCTCTACCGCCGGATCCTTCACCACCCCGCACAGCCCTGGCCCGAGGACCCGGGCGAGGCGTTGGAGGGCTTCCTCGACGCGCTGATCGGACGCTTCAGCGAGATCGAGGACCACTACCGGAGCGACCGGGGGCGCGTCCCCTCCGCGGCCGACCTGGTCACCGACCCACGCGAGCTCACCCGATTCTGCGACCTGCTCACCGCGTATCTGACGAAGAACCGACGTCACAACCACCTCGTGTACCTGCAGGGCGTCGGCCCCCTGCTCAACGACCTCGTCGACGGCACCCCCACGGAACCCGGACGGCCCGCGCCCGATCCCTGGCGGCATCCCGGCTGGCACAAGGTGATCGGCGCCCTGACCGACCGCGAGGCGGTCGGCTTCCGGCTGATCGTGACGAGTCCGCGCCCCATCCCCCTGAACAACATGGAGTCCATACCCGTGCGGCTGCTGTCCCGGCGCGAGGCCTTCCGGTACGCCAGAAGCCTGCCGCACCTGGGCGACTTCATCGACCGCGCCGCGCGGGACCCGGACGAGCGCGGGCTCGTCGAGCGGATACTGCACGCGACCGAAGGCCACCCCGCCCTGCTCGGCCTCGCCGACTCCGCCGCCGGCCGAGGAGCCGAAGCGCTGCGCCGACTCGTCGAGGACGGCTGCACGGCGACCGCCGACGACCAGCGCATCCAGGACAGGCTCGGCGCCTGGGCGCGCGACGCCATCGACCGGCTCGCCCCGGACGACGGCTGCCGCGATCTCCTCTTCGTGCTGTGCCGGCTCAGCGCCGTGCACCGCGTGCTCGTCCACCGCGCGGTCGATCCGCGCGCCACGTCCCTGCTGGCCGTCGTCTGGGCCCACGTGCGAAGCCGTCCACTGGAGCGCGACGACGTCGTCGCCGACATCCGCCGGCTGCTGGCCGGCCTCCGGGAGGAGAACCTCATCCACCTCGCCGAGTCGCCCGAAGGGCACAGAGTGGTGGTGCACATCCATCCGGCGGTGGTGCGGGCCGCCGAGACCGCAGAGCACACCGGCATGGCCGACCCCGACGGCGCGGCCCGCCTGCGCGACGTCGCCAGGGTCGCCGCGGACCACACCGAGGGACTCGTTCGGGAGGCGTTCCGCAACCGCTCCTACGGCCGCTCGGCGGACCTCCAGTTCCTGATCCCCGAAGCCCTGCCCTACCTGGAGAGCGTCGAACGCTGGGATCTGTGCCTGGAGTTCATCGGCGGACTGCTCAGCCGCGCGCCGACGGGCCACGTACAGGACGAGGTCAAGCGCCTGCTGCGAAGGCTCAACGGCCGGGTGGGACTGAGACCCGCGAAACTCGCCCTGGTCACAAGGCTGTTGAAGACCGCGGAGAAGACCGCCGACGGCGCCGGCCCTCCCACCCCGGCCGCCGCCCTCGCCGCCGACGCGCCCGGAGCGCCAGGGGCCGACCTGAGGCTCGCGGCGGTCACCCAAGGGCTGTACGTGCGAGGACTGCGTGAGTGCGGACACCTGAGCGAGGCCCGGAAGGCGGGCGAGGAGTTCCTGCGAGGTCTGGGCGTCGACGCCGAGGACAGCGAGCAGGTCGCCCTGCTCAAAGTCGAGTTGCTGCGCGTGCTGCGCGACCTCGGGGCGTGGCGCGAGGTCCTCGAACGTGTCGAGCCGGTCTTCGACGCGCTCGTCTCGGCCCGCTGGACCGCCGGCGTCGACCAGTACAGCCGCCACGGCGACGGTGAGACCCTGCGCAAGGACCTCTTCGCCCTGCGCCGCGACTGCGAGTTCCTCCTCGCCGAGCACACCGAGCACGCCGTCGAGGACAAACTGGAGGACGACCGGCCCGGCCCCCGCCGGGAGCGGGCCCGCGCCGATCACCTCACCCTCGAACGCTACGCCCGGCGCGAGGATCCGGCGGGCCTGGCCGCACACCGCCACCGGGTGGAAGGCATTCTGCTGGGCCTCGACGACGACGCCGACCGTACCGGGCTGCGCCGGCTGGAACCGCAGCTGGACACCGGGCTGCGGGCTGCCGAGAGGCACGGCGACGAGGCGCTGCGGGCCATGACGAAGAGCGCCAGGGCGCGGGTGCTTCGCCTGCGCGCCCGAGCCCTCCCCGAAGCCGGCGACAGATGGTGCGCGATCCGCAAACACGCCCTCAGCCTCGAGCATGAAGCCCTGCGCATGCTCTACAAGTCGGGCACCCCCATGGACGTGGGCGCCTGCCATCTGCGCATCCGGGACGACGAGTCGGGCTGCCCCCGTCCGGAGATCCGCGAACTCGCTCTGTTCCACCACTTGTTCGTGCTGCTGATCGGCGAACTCACCCACGCCCACGCGCTGCGAGAAGGCGCGGCGTTGAGCGACGAACAGCGGTCCGGGATGAGGGAGTTCAGCTCTGCCTGTCCCGACACGCCCGAAGGGCTCTGCGCGGCCCTGCGGGGCGACCCGACCGGCGGCAAGGAGGGCGGAGCGCGTTCACTCATCGACCCCGCGACCCTGCTGTCCGGGCTGGCCGGGCCCGGGGGACCCGGCGGGGAACGACTGCGGTCCACCTGGGAGCGCGTCCTCGAAGCGTTCCGGTCCGACCTGGAAGGCCCTTGAGGAGAAAGGGATTTGAGGCGCAAGTGAGTCACAGGGGGGTGGTGGAGATGTCATCCGTCGGTCCACCGGTAGTGCACGTACGACTGAAGGTCTCCGCGACGCCGGGAACCCACCACGCGATGCTGACCTGGCCGCGCGGAGAGCGGACCGGGTTCCGTGAGGCGGAGATCCGGGAGGACGGGGGAGGGGAGGGGATGTGCGCGGACCTGCTCGCGGCCGTCGCACAGGGCGAGAAGGCCCTCGCCCTGGAGCAGGACGGCCCTCCCGCCGCGCACGAGGACGGGACCGAGCTCTCGACGCCGCCGGGCTGCACGCCGTCCGGCCTCGTGGTGCTGCAGATCAAGTCGCCCGAACTCGAGGAGATCGACTGGGAGGAACTGTTCCAGCAGGCCGGCCGTGTCCATGGACGCCTCTGGCGGCTGGTGCGCAGCCGCCTGGGACCAGGTAGCTTCCAGCCGGACGCGCCGGCGGTGTTCCCCGATCTCCCCGTCCGGGTAATGGTGCTGGGGGTGGATCCCTCCGTGCGTCCCGGCGGAGGGGTGTCCGGGCACGAGGACATCGCCGCGCACTACGCGCTGCGCGACAAGGTGCCCTGGTGGGAGGTGGACGTACTGCCGGGTCGCCTGAACCGTGAAACGCTCCTTCCCCGCCTGCGTCACGTTCAACCGCACATCCTCCATCTCGCCGGGTCCGCCGCGGAGGAACTTCTCACCGACGACACGCTGGACCTGGGCGAACTGAACCTGTCGCACACCCGCCTCGTCGTCTCCACAGGACCCGTCCGGACACCCGAGGCCCGCGGCAGGCTCGACGCCTTCCTGCGGAGCGACGCGCAGGACCCCGTCCTCGGCGTCGTCAGCCTCGCCCTGCGGAACCCGAAGGCCCCCGAGGACTGCCGGCTGTGCGCGCCCGTCAGCGCGTTCTACCGAACCCTCGCCGAGGACGGCGCCCTCGACGAGGCCGCCAGGAGCGCCGTGCGGAACGCGCCCGAACTGCGCGCCGTCACCACCGTGAACTGCCACCCCGGCCTCGTCCTGCCCCGGCGGACGCCCGAACCGGGAGCCGAGGCTCGGATCGGCCGGTCCCTGTACGACGACCTGCACCACGGGGCCGACCGCGTCGCACAGCGCAGGCAGGCCCTCGACGTCCTCCAGGACGGGGCCTCCGTCAAGCGGCTGGTGGCCGTGCACGGCCCCAGGGCGCACGGCGAACCCCTGAGGGGTGCGCCGTCGGGCACCACCCATGTGCTGAAGTCGGTGCTGCGCGCCTGGGAGGCGGGCGGCGGCATCGCGCTCTACGTCGACCTCCACCGGCACGAGGACGGCCTGTCCGACGGAGAACTGCGCCCACCACCCGACCCCTACGTCGAGACGGTCGCACAGCTGGCCGAGAGCGTGGCCCGCGACCACTTGGCCCACGACGAGGAGATCGAGCGCCAACTCGTCGGTCTGCGCGAACGGATCGACGAATGGCGCCGGCGGCACGAGCGCGGCGACGGCCGCACCGTGCTGAAGGTCCACGCGGAGGACGTCTTCTCCGCCGGCCGTGAGCTCATGGTCAAGATCGCGCCGCCCGGATCACACGTCGTTCTGGCGATCGACCACTTCGAGGAGGCGGACGACGCCGTCGCAGGTCAACTGGTGAGGAACCTCTTCGACAAGATCCTGGCGAGCGCGTCACTGAGCATCGTCGCGGCGACCAGGAACGGCGCCGACGTGCGCTGGCTCAGACTGTTCTGCACCACGCCGTTCGACATCCACTGCGAGAACTGGCCCGCGGACTTCGCGGGCCCCCTGTTCCGGGAGATCGGGGCCAGGAACGGGATCGACTGGCACAGGACGCCCGAATGGCGCAGCACGGTCAAGGAGTTGGCCGACGGGGACGGCCGTGAGGTCGGAGTGGACCTGCTGGCGACGGCCGGACGCGTCGCCCGGAGGACGCAGAGCGGAGGCAGGTCGTGATCGAACGCTCGGCGACGGAGGTCGCGGAACCGTACCGGACGCACTTCCGCCATTTCCGGTGCACCTTCGGCACCGACAGCACGCTCTACGAGGTGCTGAAACGGTGCAGCGTCTGCACCCGCTTCTCCCGGGGCGCCTTCGACGCGCTGGCGGGAGGCCTCGGCCACTCCCTGGACGAACTGCTGGACCGCGAATACGTCAAGCTCTGCGAAGACGACAAACGCCGCTACCACGTGCCGCAGGACATCAGGCTCGGCGCCTGGACCGCCTGGTGGCATGACACCGGGGACCACGCCGAGCGCCCCGGGCGACTGAAGAAGGCCGGACGTCCCACCGAACTCATCGAACACGCACTGGAGTTGGCGCGACACCTCAAGGACGAGGGCGGTGGCGCCGCCGCGGTCGAGAGGATCAGGCTTCTCGTGATGGCCGGGCGGACCGACGAGGCGATCCAGCTCTTCGACCACTGGTACTCCGACGCGTTGCGCCTCGGTCACGGGGTCGCGGGCCGGCGCTTCAAGGAGGCGATCGTGCCCGCCGAACTCCGGGACTTCGTCCAAGAGGACCTCATCGACAAGGAATTGATCAAGCGTCAGAAGCGAGCCGAGGCGCAGCTGGCCATGCTGGGCGTCTGGCGCACCTGCTTCGACCGGACCCGGCACTACGTCGCCCGCCCCCAGGTGGAGGGTGCGCTGGAGACGGCGCTCCACGCCGGCGAGCCGAACGCCCCCAAGGTCGTCCACCTGCACGGTCCGGGCGGTAACGGCAAGAGCACCCAGCTCTCCTGGCTGATCGCCCGGCACTGCGCCGAGCAGGACCCGCCCGTGCCCTGCGCCATGCGCGACGTCGACACCCTCGACTCGGCCCGCCTGCTGCGCCATCCCCTCCTGCTGCTGGTCGACTTCGCCCGCCAGCTGTTCAGTCAGCTGAAGCCCGTGACGAAGCAGTCCACGACGGCTCGCCTCCAGGCCCTGGTCGGCCGGCACGAGCTACTGCTGGACGCGCTCGCCCGTGAGCACGTGGACGGCACCGCGCTGCACCCGGAGGCCGTCGAGCCGCCGGAACGCCTCATGGACGAATTCCTCGCGGCGCTGGAGGACGTGGTCACGGGCGAGGGAGCGCGCATGGTCGTGCTCTGCCTCGACACCCTGGACGAACTGCTCGGCACCGCCGGATTCGACATGGGCCCGCTCTTCGACGTGCTCGGCGCCCTCACCCGCGTCGAAGGGGTCCGGCTGGTGCTCTCGGGGCGCGCCGACATCGTCGAACACCCGCAGTTCTCCCAGGCCTTCGGGCATGTGTCGGGGCGCTGGCGGTCACTCGAAGTGCCCCCCTTCACCTTGGAGAACGCGGGTGAATACCTGCGGACCCGAGGCATAGACGAGCCCCTCGCGAACCAGATCGTGACCGCCAGCCGCGAGGACTTCGAGGGCGCCCCCGGCTTCACCCCGTTCGTGCTCGCCCTCCTGGCCGACCTCGCCCTGGACAAGCCGGACGAACTGCCCCGGGCCCGTATGGAGTCCCTGGAACTGTTCGTGCTCGACCGGGAACTCAGGCGCAGGAACCCACGCGTCGAACTCGCCCTGCGCTACTGCGCCGTCGCCCGGCACCCCACGTACGACTACTTCCGGCAGGTCCTCGTCCCGCTGCTGAGCCAGACGCTGCCCGCAGGGCCGGACCTGGGGACCCGCGAGGCGGCGGACGGCCTCTGGAAGGAACTGCTCGACGTGGCCCACGGCTCCGCCTGGATGAGGATCGAGGAGAAGGACCAGCTCGTCGTCCACGTCAACGTCCGGCGCGCCGCGCGCCACAGCATGCGCCGGCAGGACACCGAAGCCTGGTGGCGGCTGCACCACGACGGCAGGGTCCGCTGCGCGGGACTCGCCGAACAAGCGCGCAAGGACCGCTCCGAAAGGGCCGCCGAGTGGACGATCGAGCAGGTCTACCACGAGCTGCACAGCGCCGCCGACCCCGACCGCGGCCGCGCCGGATCCGTCGCCGATGCCGCCCGCGTCTGGCGCGAGGCGGTCGAGGACGCCTGGCGGCGCGGCGCCGTGCGCACGGTCCTCAACCTCGCCGAGCGCCTGCTCAGCGCCGACTTCGGCAGGCAGGAGACCCAACTGGGCGAGGCGCAGCTGCCCGACCCGCGGACCATGACCGTCCAGCTCTGGTACGACATCGCCCTCGAACGCGCCTACGGCGAACTGCACGCCGTCCTCTACGACGGCCGCCCCGGCTGGCCGGACGTCGCCCGCTACTACGAACTGGCGTGCCTGCGAGCCACGATGAGTCAGGACGGCGAGCCGCCGCCCCGCCCCGACGAACGCCGCATGGAACTCCTGCGCTGCGCCCTGCTGCTCGGCGATCCCGCCCGCGCCGGCGCCGGAACCCTCGACGAGGTGCGGGAGAGCCTCGCAGCGATCTTCCGCGAACGTGAGAGCGGACCCCCGGGCCGGGAGCGCCCCTGGTCCAGGCAGCGCCTCGACGACCTCTGGCTCGCCGACGCGGGCCTGCTGTACGCGACGTGCCTGGCGCGCACCGGACCCGCCCCCGACGGCTCGGCGGACGGGGAGCGCGCCGCGGAGGGCGTGTTCACCACCACCTTCGACTGGATGACGGGCGGAGCCGACGCGAGGGCCCTGCTCATCGCCCGCTACGCGATGCGCGAATGGCGCCTGGCCGCACGCCCCGACCTGGTGCGCGCCTGGAAGACCCGGTTCGACCGGGCCGCCCTGCGCCGGCCCGAGGAGGCGGCCGCCGAGCGGACCAGGGCGGCGCTGGCCGACGCCGAGGCCGCCGTGCAGTCGGGTGTGCCCGTCGAAGGCGTCCTGCGCTCCGACCCCGGCGCCGACGCGATGGGCTTCGACGTGCTGGAAGCCCGCGTCCGGATGCTGCGCGGCGAACCGCTGCGCGCCGTCCACCTCCTGGACGCCACCGTGCAGCGCTTCGTCGACCCCGACGACGAACGCCGCCGCGCCCTCGGCCACGACGCGCACCTGATCCGCGCGCGGGCCTGGGCGGGAGTCCTGGAGCCGGCCCGTGCCGAGGACCACGCCCGGCAGGCCATGCTCCTCGCCCGGGACGACGAGGAGCGGCTGCGCGGGCTGGCGCTGCGCGCCGAACTCGCCCTGTCCGCCGCGGGCGACCTCGCGCGGGCCGACCGCTGGATCGGCCTGGCCGCCCCCCTCAGGTCGGCCCGGCGCGGCCGTGCCGGCAGCGAGATCGCCCGCGCCGAATGCGCCCTGCTGCACCGGCTCGGCAGGACCGAGGCCGCACGGCGGGCGCTGGCCGACTGGAAGGGCGCGCTGCGGGCGCGCACCGGCGAGCGGCCGTGCGGCGGCCCCCCGCCGGCCGCGCCCGACGAGTGGTTCGCCCAGGCGCTGCACTCGCTGATCCACTGCGAACCGGGCGAGGCGCGAACCCACCTGGACGCCCTGAGCGCGGCGCTCACCCGGATCCCCGACCCCGGACGCCGGCTCGTGCTCGTCGCCGAGGAGGCCGCCCTGTACGGTCCCGTCGCCGGGGCGCCGCTGCTGCCCGAACCGCTCCGCGAACCGGTGGCCCGCCTCATCGGCCGCCTTCCCGACGAACGGACGACCGCACCCCTGTGCCTGGCCGCGGCCGTGTTCCACGGGCACCTCCTCGGGGACGGGCGGCGCGCCGCCGCCGATCTCAAGGCCGCCCGGCACCGCTACGGAGCCCCCAACCACGGCGTGCACCGCACCTGGCTGCTGCTGCACCGCGTCCTGCCCTCGAGCGCCGACCCCGCGCCGCTGCCGGAACGCGAGGCGCACGAGGAGCAACTGCCCGCCCTGCGCGGGGCGGACCTCCTGGCCCGTGAGAGCCGGCGCCGCCGCCCCCGACGGCAGATGGCCGTGGACGCGGCCGACCTGCTGGGCGACGACCGGTCGGCGCCCACCCTGTGGCACCTCACGGCGGCCGAGCTGACGGCCCCGTCCGACCCCGCCACCGCCCGGCTGCGACAGCGGCTGCAGCGCCCGGGCGACGGCCTCCCGCGCACCCGCAACCTCGACCTGGCCCGACGCGCCCTGCAACGGCACGGCGGAGCCCCCGCCCAGAGCCGGGCCGACTCCGCCGCCGGGCTGCGGGGGGCCCTCACCGCCCGGGTCCCCGAGCGCCCCCTGCGCTGCGAACTCCTCGAGCCCGGCGGCGTCCCCGCCGTCCAGGACGGGGACTCACCCGTCGACGTCCTCGTCCTGCGGGGCGTCATGCGCCCGTTCGGCCGGGGCGCCGCCCTGCGCCTCCTCGGCACCGCCCGCCCGGTCCGGCCCGACGACGTGCACCAGGAGATCCGCCGGCTCTGCCTGCGCAACGACCAGCCGCCCCCGCTGGTCCTTCTGGACGCGGTCCGTCAGGGTCTGACCCGGCGGCGGCAGACCGAGCTGCGGGACCTGTTCGCCCACGAGGTGTTCCTGCTGGGGCGGGGCGACGACACCGATCCGGTGGGCGGAGCGGCCGTCGTGCTGGCGGCCGGTCTCGTGGCGGCCGAGTACGTGTATGACGGCACGTGGGAGGAGACATGGCGCCGGGCCGTGCTGCGGTTCGGCCGCACGGCGGCCGAGGCGAAGGAGGAACTCGGTTCAGCCGTACGGGATTTGGCGGCCGGTGACCTGGCCGCGCCGCCCGTCCGGCTGTTCTCGCACCTGCCCGGGGAGGAGATGTTCGGCCTCGGGCAGGTGTGACGGGCGGCTGCCGCCTCACGTGTTGAACAGCACCACGAAGAGGACCACCAGGGTCGCGATGAGCACGAACAGCATGACCGCCGCCAGGCGCCTGTCGTCGCTGTCCCCGGCGGCGTGCGCCCGCGCCGGTTCGCCGCGTCGACGGCGGGCCGGATGTTCGGCCGGGCCCGCCAGTCCGTGGGCCCGCATGATGGCCGAAGGGCCGTGGGTGGTGAAGAAGGCCGGGTGAACCATGTCCGGCCGCACCATGTGGTCCTGGAGAGTGGTCAGCAGGAGTTCGGACAGCTCCGCGGGGAGCGCCCATCCGTGCATGCCGAGAAACGTCGCCCAGACCCGGGCCGGGCCGGGCCTGCGTACGGGCTCGCGCACGAGGAGCCGGTGGAGGCGGGCGGGGGAGATGGCGGACTCCCGCCTGACGCGGCCGGAGTTCGTCCGGGTCATGCCCAGCCCCTGGGCGATGGCCAGCTCGCATGCCGCGTCGGCGGTCGCCTCGTCCCAGTGCGCGGTACGTTTCTCCAGTTCACGGCGGAGGGCGACCGCCTCGTCCTGGGTCCGGCACCGCGTCGCTCTCTCCACCAGCTCCATGTCGCCCAGTCCGCTCGCCCACTCGGCGCCGTCCCGCCGCGCATCGCCCGCCCCTCGTGCGTCGCCTTCCTGCCACGGGCCGTCGTGCGGCCGTGCGGTGTCGCCCCGTCGTGCGTCGTCCGAGCCCCGCGGCTCGCCGGTCCGCTGCGGAGCGGCGTGGGCCCCCTCGCCCCTGAGCCAGCGCGGTGGCCACGCCGCTTTCCTGGCCCGAGGCGGCGCCGCGGAGTCGTGTGCGACCGACGGCGGCAACCCCGCTGCACTGAACGGCAGTTGATCGGCCATCGTGTCCGTCGGGGGCGCGGCCGGTTCGGCGGGGGCGGTGAACGACTCGTGTCCGAGGACGGACCGGCGCGTCGCCGTCACGAAGGACGACTCGTGGTGGGCCTCGTGCAGCGCGTCGTGCCGGGTGTCGTGACCTGAGTCGTGGGAGTGGGACTCGGGGTGAGCCGGCGGGTCGGTGGGCGCGTCGTCGTCGTACGGGTCGTACGGAAGGAGCGGCTGGAAGGCCACGGCTTCGTGCTCGTGCGTGGTCGTCTCCCCGTCATCGGGCGGGCCCGCCGGGCGGGTGGGCCCCTGGCCGGTGTCCGACGCCTCACGGACGTGCCAGCCCCGGGGGAGGGCCGGCACGTCGTCGGGAGACGGGGCGCCGGACGCCGTCTCCGTGCCCCCGCCGTCGTCGGGCGGGCCGGCGGGCGGCTGCTCGTCCGGCCCGGCGTCGTCGTCGGGCAGGTGCTCGTCCTGGGCGGGGGGCGAGGCCGGCGCGGGGCCGATACGCGGCCGAAGCAGCGACAGCAGCTCACGACACCGCTCCTCGGGGGTCATCTCCGTCCGGCGCAGGGCCGGGTGGCCCACCAGCTCCAGTGCCTGCGTCCCGGACTCGGCATAGCGGGCGACCAGCAGCCGCGCCGCCTCGAGCGCCCAGTCCGCGGGCGGTTCCTGACCGTGCAGCCGCAGCCTGCGGTGGGTGGAGTGCCCCGGCGTGGGCCACTTCGGCATGATCATCAGACGGTAGGGCCCGGACTCCTCGTACTCCAGCGTGGAGAAGCTCCACGGGCCGGGCACCAGCCGCTCCAGCATCTCGACCAGGCCCAGAAGGACCAGCGTGGGCGGACTGTCGCCGAGGCACTCCTCCTCGGCTATCGACAGCTGCCGTCCGGGCTCGAACAGCACCCAGGACACCAGATGGCGCAACACGCCCGCGTGCTCGGCGGCCTCCGCCCGGAGCACGTCAGCCCCCTGCTCCGCCTCCCGGCGCAACTCGCCCAGGTCCAGCACGTCGAGCGTGCGGCCTAGACCCGCGTCGAGCGCGTCCGAGCGCCGCGACCACTCCCGTCCCGTCAGCCCCAGGGCGATACGGGCCGTCAGCCGGCCCGACGGCGCGAACAGGGCGTGACAGCGCAGACTGCCCCGGTCCATGCCGTCCCGCGCGGTGCCCCGCCACACGATCACCTCCTGGCCGGCCACCGTCGCGAAGGCGAGGGAGTCACGGCCCGCCGCGGACGCCCCCGGCGGGCGGACGATCCGCTCCGCCAGCTGCCAGAAGCTCACGGCCTGTGAACCGGCGCAGGAATGGGCCGCCGGCCCGAAGCCCCGGTTCTCGGAGATGTTGAACGGATCGTGGACGAAAGTGATCTGATCGGCGGTGGGACCGGTGTGCATGGTTCAGACCCCCATCAGCTGCGGGACCGGCGGATCGAGCAGGCCGCACATGGTGAACAGCGACAGCAGCGGGCCGAGGACGCGGCGCGGCCGCACGCCCCCGACGAACGCCTTGCGCGGACCGTGCGGATCGGTCCGGCCCGGCACGGTCGTCGGCGACATGCCGGTGGCGGAGACGAAGTGCAGGGTGCACCGGCGGCAGTCGTGCACCGGGCGCAGCCACGCGCTCGCGCCGTGCTGGGCGAGGAAGGCGTAGACGTCCCGGCTCTCCTCGTACGCCTCCTGCGGATCGACGCTCTTCCCGCCGGCCGGCGGTCCGCTGCGCAGCCACTGGTCGATGGGGTCCTCGAAGCGCAGCACGTCGCACTTGTTGAGCACCACGGCACAGGGCACGTCGCTGAAGTCGCCGTCGCGCGGCAGCCGGTCCAGCACCGTGGAGAACGTCGGGTCGGGCACCCCGGCCAGCCCGTGGCCGATGCCCGCGCTCTCCCGGGCCGGCACCAGCTGGGGCATGCGCAGCGCCCGCATCGTGTCCACCACGAAGATCAGCGCGTCCACGCCCAGCAGGAACTGGGTGCTCTGACCGCTGAGCGTGAGGGACTCGCCGGCGATGTCGAAGAACGCCACCGGACGGGTCCTGCCCCCGACGGTCACCAGCAGGGCGTCGGTGAACTCGACGAACGACACCGGGTCGGTGGACGGCAGCACCAGGCCGGCCTCCAGCTGGCTGACCGCCTGGGACAGGAACGTCTGGTGCCGGACCGTGTTCACCGAACGGCAGTGGATGCCGTACGGGTCGAGCCCGCCGCGGCCGATCTCCGCCATCATCGCCGCGAGCAGATGCGTCTTGCCGGTGCCCGACTGGCCGACGAACGCGATCGACAGCGGAGTGCCGTGACTGAGGTAGGGAACCGGCAGGAAATGCTCGCCCGGCCGCTCGTTGGGGCACTTCAGGAACGCCTGGTTGAGCAGGTCCCGGCGCCGGATCGCGTTCGTCTCCTCACCCGGCTCCCACGGCTTGAGCTCATGGGTGGGCGGCTCCGGCAGGAACAGCCGCCGGGGGTCGAAGCACAGGTCCTCCAGACAACTCGGGCAACGGATCGGCCGCGGCTGCTCGCCCGCGAGTACGTCGTCCACTATCCGCTCTCTCCCGTCCTGTCGTGGTGCGTACCGCGGCGCGGGATGCGCAGGTTCCACACCGATCCCGCGCCCCTGCCCCCGGCGTCCGGGCGCGGCGGCTCCGCCTGCTTCGGCGGCGCCGGGGCCGGCTCGGGCCGTGGCCGCGGGGGCCAGGCGTGCGGCCCCTTGGCGGCCAGCAGCTCGTCGAACCGCCGCCGGCCCGCACGCAGCGGGTCGGGCGCCTCGCCCAGGTCGACGACCGGGTCGCGTCCCGAGATCCGCTTGAGCAGCGTCCGGGCGTCGCAGCGACGGGCGGGGTCCTCCTCGAACACGCCGCGCAACAGATCCGTCAGGGCCTGCCCGGAGCCCGGCGGCGGGCGGTCGCCCGCGCTCTCCCGGCCCGTCGCCACGAAGTGGACCAACTGCCCGGCGCTCCACACGTCGTCCAGCGGATGTACGGCGCCGACGCCCTCCCGCTGCTCCGGCGAGGCCCACGGCCGCACCCCCAGCCGCCTGCGCGGCCGCCCGGCCTGTTCGGCGCCGCCGAACTGGGTGAGCTGGATGCGCGAGCCGTCCCAGCGCACCGTGCCGGGGCCGATCGACCGGTGCACCAGCGAAGCCCACTCCAGCAGCCGCAGCGTGCGGAACAGGCTGTACTCGAACTTCTGCTGCTCGCGCACCATGAGGCGGCCCGCGAACTCCGCCATCGGCTGGCCCTTGCGCAGCGGATCGAGCAGCAGGAACGGCTCGGGCGCCTCGATGGCGTACCCCGCGAGCCGGGTGAACTCGGGCGGGTAGCCCTCACGCCCGAAGGACCGCACGAGCCGCAGCCCGGCCCGGATCTCCGTCTCCAGGGCGTCCAGGGCCTCCGGCCGGGCGGCGTGCGCCGGATGTATCCGCCGCTGCGAGAGGTGCCGGCCGTCCTCCAGCGTGATCATCCGGGTTCGGAACGGGGAGCCGGGAGCGTGCGGCTCGTCCGGTTCGGCCCGCAGCACGCGCACCCGCTCGGGCATGCCCGTGGAGTCCACGAACAGCAGTACGTCGGTCATTCAGGCACCTTTCCGCCCCCGGCCACACCCCGGCACACCCCGCCGCACCGCCCCTGAGCCCCGCCGGCCACCGGCGCGCGGCCGGCGCTCTGCCGTCCCGGCACGTCGGCCTCCGGGCTCCTCCCGGCCATCCGCCGCCGGGCCCCGGCGGTCGCCGAACGCACCTCGCCCACCGCCCCGGGCCCGCCCTCCGGGCGGACGGCGCCGGTTCCGGAACACGCCCCCGCGCCGCCCCCTCCGCGGCCGCCGTGGGTCGCGGGGCTCACCCGGCGCCCCCCGTCGTGTCGCCCCCGCCGCGTGCGGAGGGTTTGCCGGGCTGGGGGCGGCCGCCCGGGCGCTGTCCGCCGTCGCGGGCGCCGGGGAGCCGGTCGCCCTGCCGGGGCGCGGCCCCCACGCCGCCGGCCGACTCGTGGCCGTCGGACCAGGACAGGCGGACCGAGCGCTCCGCGAGCGGGACGAGGCGCAGCAGGCCGGCGAAGCGGCCCGTGGCCGTCCACACGATGTCCGGCAGTCCGGCCTCCGGCACGCTCGTCCACCGGGTGCGCGGCTCGGCCCGCCCGTCTGTCGTCCCGCGCGCACCGCTCGGCGCGTTCTCCACGGCCTTCCAGAACGAGCTCTGCATCGCCTGTGGCACGAACCCGAAGTGCCGTGTCGCGTCCGGCGCCCGGTCGAGCATCCGCAGCTGCCCCGGGGAGCACAGATGCAGGGCGTCGTCGTGATGGCCCGGCAGGAGCACGCCGACCACGCGCTGCATGTCCACGCCGACGAGACTCGCCGGGTCGGGCCGGCTCACCGAGGCCAGGGCGAAGCGGGGCGCGGGGGCGGTGCCGACCCGGGCCAGCTGGTGCTGGTACTCGAAGATCAGCTCGCCGGTGCGGGCGGCCACCGGCAGGGCGGTGACGGTGGCGGGATCGCGCAGAACCAACGGCCAATAGGGGGTGAGGACTTCGGCCATGAGGTCCGACAGGTCGCCGATGACCGTGTCGAGCAGCGCCCGCCCGGCCTGGCCCACGTGCTCGACGGCGAAGGGTGAGCCGCCCCGCCCGTCCACGGTTCCGCCGCCCGGCGCGATCCCTCGTGGCGCCGGGCCCCAGTCGGGCCCGGCCCGGCCTTCCAGCTGCTCCCCGAACTCGGCGAGGGTCGCACAGCCCGCCTCGAGGAGCGCGGCGACAGCCCGCGCCTGGTCGGAGGCGGCCGCCCGGGCGTCCGCGAGCAGCCAATACTCGAACACGCCGTCGTCGAGCGCCTCGCCGAGCCGCTCCGCCGCCAGGGCGGCGGCGTCGAGCCGTACCCGTCGCCGCCAGTCCGCCACCGCGGCCGCCCACAGGCTGTGACCGGCCTGCACGGCCGCCGCGCCGGCCGCCACCGCGAGCAGCGGCGCGCACCAGAGGGGCATCGTCACCGCGGCCCGGGCGGACAGGCCCACGACGCATCCGGCGGCCCACCCCCCGGCGAGCACGCCCAGCGTCCGCCGGGGGAGCCCGGCCCACGGCGGACCGTCGGACGCCTCGTCCGCCGGTCCCGCGAGGAGGGTCCACCCCACGGTGCCGGCGAGGAGAAGCAGCAGCAGCCCCGAAACCAGCGGCCACCACGGCGCGACGGCGGCCGTCGACGCGGCGAGGGCCGCCCAGCCGGCGGCCCGGCCGGCCCCGGCGCCCACGGCGAACGCGGGCGGCCGGATCAACGGGGCCAGCACGCCGTCGGGGCAGACCTGGTGGATCCGCTCGATCTGGGCCGCGCTCCCGGACGGCACGGTCGAGTTGGTGAACTCGCGCAGCCAGGAGACGATCTCCGGCAGCGGACGCCGTCTCTCCAGCCGGGTCAGCACCTGCTGCCGCAGAGCAGCCCCGACCTCCTCGGGCCGAGTGCCCGGGACCAGCGGAAGCCGCACGCCGAGCCGCAGCAGATGGTCCCGCGCCTCCGCGTCGATGCCCGCGCGCCCGTCGACCCACTCGAAGGTCTGCTCGATGGTGCGCCGGTGCTCGGCGAGCCGGTGGCCGGCCTCCCGTACCGCGTCGAGAGCCTCCCGGACCCCCGTGTCACGCCCCAGCCAGCCCCGCCGGCCGCTCAGCTCCGCCAGACGCAGACCCGCCCGGCGCATGCCCTCGACGGTCTGCCGGTGCGACTGCCGCAGCGGGCTGTCCTCCGGCAGACAGTCCTCCGAAGAGAGGTCCTCGGGGTCCGCGGTCCCCGCGAGGACGGCCAGCGGCCCCTCCGGCGGGGCGGGGCTCGTCACGGCGGTGGGTGCGCCGGTGCAGTACTCCAGGGCCTGCACCTGCGTCCGCAGCAGCTCCTCCTCCGGCACCTCGTGGATCAGCAGCCGCAGCGCCGGGCTCGCCACCGCGGACGGCAGTTCGTGCAGGGTGCCCACCGTCTCGTCGAACACCTCGGCCACCTGGAGCAGTTCGACGAGCGGGTCCAGTCCGCCGAGGTCGTTCTCCGCGGCTCCCGTGTCGGTCAGCGCGGGCGCCCCGCTCTGCCCGGGGCGCCAGCCGATGCCCCGTACGTCCCCCACCCACACCGTCGCGGCCAGCGGCGGGCGCAACTGCACCGGAAGCGCCAGCACATGCGACTCCTGGTACGGCTCGTCCGCCGTGTCCGCATCGTCGACCACGTCGGCCGCGTCGGCCGCCGTACGCGGCGGACGGCCGGGCGGCGGGCCCACCGCGAGACAGAGCACCGCCGACACCCCCGGGTGGGAGCAGATGCGCTCGTAGGCCTCCTCGTGGGCGACGAGGTCGGCGGCCGTGTCGATGACCAGGACCCGGGAGACGTCGGCCGCTCGCACCCGCGCCTCGCGCATCGTCTCCCGGAAGCGCTCGTCGAGCGCCGCCGCGGTCCCGACGTGGTCCAGGCCCCGGCGCAGGTCGATGCAGACGACCAGACGGTCCCGGTGCGGTGTGCTCACTGGCCGGCCTCCTCACCGAGCGCGTGGTGCAGCTTGCGCAGCGTCCAGCCCTGGAGCCGGTGCGCCCGGGGGAACGGCAGGTCCAGGGCCTCCTGGAAGGTCTCCGTCCAGAACGCGCGCAGTTCCGCGCGGTGCGCCGGATCCTGGTCCACCGGCCAGGGCGACCGCCCGACCAGCAACTCGGCCTGCTGCGCAGCCACCTTGTCGACGAGGGTGCGGAAGAGCCCGGACGGCGCCACCGGCGTGCCCTCCAGGCCCAGCGGCGTGGTGGCCATCAACTGCTCGCAGAACGCGTCGCGGATGCCTCCGCTGTCCTCCCCCAGGGTCCAGGACTCGTACGCGCGCAGCAGCCCGCCCCAGCTCGACAGTCCGGGGCCGGGCGACTCGAGCGCGCACACCATGGCCGCCGACTCCCGGTCCCGCAGACCGACGCGCACACGCTTCGGGCTGGTCACGTCCCCGAACACGGTCACCTGGTCGTTCCACAGCGCGCACAGCAGACGGTGCAGGATGTGCCGGCGGTCCTGCGCCGTCCCCATCAGGAAGTCGGACTCGTGGCCCAGCCGGTGCCGCCAGCGCAGCAGGTCGCCCGGCTGCTCCGCGCCCAGCGCCTCCGCCCACAGGGTCAGCGTGCCGCGCACCTCCGGCACTTCGGTCAGGCTCATCGAGCTGCGGAACAGGATGACGGTGACCGACTCGGTGGACACCGGACGGAACTCGATCTCCCGCTCGTTGTCCCTGGGCAGCCGCATCTCCCGCTCCAGGAAACGGCGCACCGCGGAGTCGGTGGACGTGGCCGGGTAGACGATCAGCACCTTCAGCTTCCCCCGGCCCTCGGGGGAGAAGCCCACCGGCAGCAGCGAGGCCAGCTTGTGCCGGCACTGCTCCACGGCGTCCTCGCCGATCTGCAGCCCGTCCCCGGCGGCGGACGCCGCGAGCAGCGTGCCCAGCGAGGGCAGCAGCGGACGCTGCCCCACCCCGCCGGACTCCCCGAACAGACGCTTCACCCGGTTCTGCAGATGGTCCTTGACGATCGACACCGACCTACGCGGATCCACCCGCGCCTCCGTGAACGCGGCCCGCCACCGCTCGGCGCCGATCAGATGCCCCAGCAGCGCCTCCTCGCCGTCCGTCTCCCGCAGCCCCTCGGCGAGCAGCAGACGGTGCACGACGGCCTCGTAGAAGGAGACCAGGTCGTTCTGCGGCGGCAGCAGGTACGACACTCCGGTGCGCGGCCGGTACAGCTGCCGGGTCCGCTGGGTGAACGAGGTCTGCTCGTCGTCGGCCTGCTCCTGGAACGCGCCGCTCAGCGCGTCCAGTTCGGCGCGCAGCGCGGACAGCGTGCGGTCCCAGCGCGGGGCGTGGTCGGCCCAGTGCCGGTGCCAGACCCGCCGGCACTCCCACTGGTACCAGGCGTCCTGCTCCTGGAGGGCCTGCACGACCTCGGCGTCGCCCCATCTCAGCTTCACCAGCCCGGCCATGCGGTCCTTGATGTTCCTCGGCTGCGGCGGACCCACGCTCAGGCCGGGCGGGCGCTCCGGTTCCCGGCCGCGGTTGTGCAGCAGCCCGGCGAAACCGGCACGGGCCAGCCGGTCCTTGGCGGCGGGCTCGCCCAGCACCACCTGGCGCAGCCTCGGCACGTCGACACGGCCGAGGAGTTCGCGCACTCCCCGGAACGGGTCGAAGGCGGTGGCGAGTTCGGAGACCTGCTGGCGCAACTGGCGGTCGAGGTCGCCGAGCGCGTCGTCCATCGCGCTCTGCCGCGCCGCCAGCGCCTCCAGCACGGCCCGCGCCCCGGTGGCCGGGCGCGGCTCGCTGAACGGCGGGCTCGGGCGCGTCCACAGCTGGTCCAGGTGGGACGCGGCGAAGAATTCGCGGATCAGCTCGCGCTGGGCGGCGTCGTGCGTCGCCGGATGGTAGGCGCGGCGCTTGAGCGCGGTGGCCAGCAGCCGGGACGCCACCAGTTCGGCCAGTTCGTCGACGGGGACGGCCATGGAGGCGACCAGGCTCGTGGAGACGCCGCGGTTGCCGATGCCGGTCGGGGCGACGGCGGCCCGTTCCACGTTGGCGTTGATGAAACTGTCGGCGAACGACTGGTAGAGGTTGTCGCCGTCGCGGATCCGGCTGTCGTCCTCGCCGAGCTCCGTGCCCAGCAGGGACATCACCAGGGACACGATGGAGCGGTGCAGGTCCTCGCGTTCGATGCCGGAGGTGCGGGAGAACAGGAACGCCGTCTGCGTCGTGGAGGGCCGCATCCGCACCGAGACGCCGCCCGGGTACTCGACGCAGAGCTGGCCGGTGCTGCCGACGTCGTCCAGGTTGTCGTCGGCGTCGGGCGCGTTCTGGTCGTCGACGAGACGGAACAGGTCCACCAGGGCGCGGCCCGCGTTGAGCCGGGCCGCGCGGCCCCCGCCCCGGCCGTCGTCGAAGGCGGACGGCATGACCACCAGCGGATAGATCCGTACCCGGTAGCGGGCCTCCTCGAAGGCGTGCCCGAGCAGATGGAGGTAGTCGTAGAAGATGCCCGCGCCGGTGCCGCCCGCGACGGAGAAGGCGACGAACACGTCGCAGCTGTCGGCGAGCGAGCCGCCGAGCGAGGTGAGGTCGCCACCGGACTTGCTGATCAGGGAGATCGCCTCGCGCAGCGGGTTCAGCGCGGGCCCCAGACCCCCACGGAAGGTCTCGAACAGGGCCGCCCGGCCCACGGCGGGCAGCTGGCCCGCGCCCCGGATCAGCGGGGCGACGCGTGGCTCGCCCTGGCGTGGGGGCACCCAACGGCACAGCGGACCGGGCAGGTTGGTGCGCAGACTGCGGGCCACCTCGGGGTAGGAGTCGAAGCGCGGCAGCAGTCCGAACGTGGCCCGGGCCGTCCTGCCGTAGGCGGCCTTGAGCAGGCCGTCGGCCCGCATGTGCGGCAGCCGGCTCAACTCGGCCTCGTTCAGGTCCGCGTAGACGAACTGAAGGCAGTCGGGCAGCTGGTAGGGGAGCAGCGGGCGGCCGCGCAGCGCGGGGAAGAGGGCCGTTCCGTCGGGGCCGCACAGCGCTTCCCGCAGCCGGTTCTCCAGCTCGGCGCCGATGAGGCACCCGGTGCCGCCCAGCCCCACGAACAACATAGGCTGGTAGATCTTCATCCAACTCCCCCTCGTGCGCGGCCGTGTGGGCGCCCGTCTTGGTCGCGCGGCCGTTCATGGCCGTCCCGGCGGTCGGGCACCGGGTCAGAAAGCGTCGTCATAGGGCTGTTTCGCGGACATCGGCTCGGGCGGCGGCGCGCCCGTCGCGCCGGACCGCCGACGCCGGCCCCGGGCGGCCGACGCCGCAGCGGCCTCCGCCGTCGCGGCGGAGGACCTGCGGCCGGGGCCCCGCCGGGGCGCGGGGGCCGTGGAGCGGGTGTCGGCGAACCCCAGCGCGAGCCCGTCCCGCAGCGCGGCGGTCCGCCCGCGCGGGACGGTGAGCCGCTCCCCGTCCGGCGTCCTGACGGCCAGGCCGTCGCGGAAGCGCCGCGCCCGGTAACGACCGGGGGAGTCGTCGAGGAACAGCCGGGGCGCTCCGCCCGCCGAGCGCACCTGGAACCCGAACTCGGCTCCGCCGCCGGCCGGTGCCCGCAATCGGCTGCGTTCCGCGCCATGCTGATGGAGGATCAGCTGAAGGGTGGAGACGTCCCGGCTCCTGCGCCGCCCCTGCCAGCGCAGCGCGAGGACGAGGGCCAGCAGGGCGAGCACCGCCGAACCGACGCCCACCGCGGGCGCGTTGCGCTCCAGGAACCCGGGCCGGGGCACCACCTGGAGGATCAGGAAGGACTGCGCCACGGGACGGCCCCGCTCGTCCCGCAGCGAGACCGTGCCCGGCACCGGACCGGTCGGCGCGTCCTCGGCGAAGCGCAACGTCAGCGGTACGGAGAGCTGCTGGCCTGCGCCGACCCTCACCTGCTGAGGGCTGATCGTGAAGGACACCCGGTCCCCGGCGTCGGCGAGCACCACGCGCACGGTGCGGGCGGCGCTACCGGAGTTGTGCACCTTGACCAGCCCGCGCGCCGTCCCTCCTGGCTCCACCCGGCGGTCCTCGAACTGCACGGACCCGGCGAGCGGGGAGAGCGGGTCGGGCGGGGTGGTCCGGTAGGGGCGTTCGTCGCCCGTGATCCCCTCGCCCACCATGTGCCCGACGAACTCCAACTCGCCGTCCGCGGCCGCCGGCACCGTCACCGTGCCCGAGAACTCCCCGTCGCCCGCGGCGTGGTCCGGTGGGCGACCGTCGTCCGTGAGCCGGGTCTCGACCGGGGTGAAGCCCTTGCCGGTGAGGCTCACCGAGACGCCGATGCCCGCGAGTTGCCCGGGGTCGGTGAGGCGTGCGTCCCGCGCGGTCTGCAACAGCACGTGCACGGCGGCCTTCTGCCCCGGAGCGGGAGACGGCGGGTCGAGGACGATGAACGAACGCAGTACGCCCTGCCACAGGGCGGTGGCGCTGACCTGCTGGCCGGCCGAGCCGCCCAGCACCTCCACATGGACCCGCCAGGTCCCCGGGTGCGGATCGCGGATTCGCAGGGACTCCACCGGGCCGTCCTGACCGACGAGTTCGAACGCGGAGCCGTGCGCCGAGCCGCGCAGAGGGACCTTGCGGCCCTCGGGGTCGTAGTAGGTGACGGCCACCGCCTCGGGGCGTTCCTTCACCACCACGATGGAACCGTCGCTGGCCACCGGCGGGATGGTGACGCTGAGATCGGCGGTCGTGGTGACCGTGTCCTGCGCCTGGTCCGGACTGGTGCGGGCGCAGCGGGCTCCCGCGAAGGCCTGGAGGAGGGCCTTCGACACCGCGTCCGAGTCCGGTGTGACCCTGGCCCGCGGCCGGGCAGAGGGCAGTGCCGCGCACCGGGTCTGGTAGCCGCCGGAGGCCAGTGCGTCCAGCTGGGACCGGTCGATGCCGTCGCCGAAGCCGAGCGGCCAGATCTGCACCCTGTCGGCCCGCGCCTGGGCCACCGCGGTGGTGAGCGCCTTGGCGGCGTTGTCGTTGCGCCGGTCGGCGTCGGGGCCGTAGTTCGGGCTGTCGCGGACGTCGAGCCGGCCGTCGGTGAGCAGGAAGAGGATCTTCGGGGCGGCGGGTGCGGCGGCGTCCCCCGCCGTGCGGAGCATCGACAGGCCCTGGGTGATCGCCGCGGGGAAGTCGGTGCCGTTGCCCTCGGCCGCCGTGCGTGGCCGGATGCCGGAGACGCAGGTGCTCAGACGCTCCCGGCCCGCCGTGTCCGCCCTGGTGAGCGGGCAGACCACGTCCACGGGCCGCCGCCCCCGCTCGCTCTGGCTGCCGAAGCCCACGACGGCGGCGCGCGATCTCGGGGAGAACTCGCCGAGGGTGAGCATGGAGGCGGCCGCGCGCTCGGCGGTGACGTCCTGGGGGGAGAGGCTTCCGGACTCGTCGACGAGGACGACGAAGTCGACGGGTGCGGGGTCCGGCGCGGGCGCCGGGGCCGCGCGGCTCGGTGAGGCCGCGGGCAACAGCAGCAGACCGCACATCAGTGCCAACGACAGAACGAGGCGTCCGGCGTGACCCGGGAAACCGGCACAAGGGCGGTCCGTCTGCATGGGATCCCCCCTGGCCCCCGCTGGAAAAGAACTTCCTCGCATTTGTAGCACCGCGAGAAGACGTATCGTAAGAGACAGGCGCATTATCGTGCTTGCCTTCGGAAGGCTTATCCGAAAGGTCCCCGCATGGTTTGCCCGAGGTGGCAGGCTGGGGCGTCATGCCTGTTCAGGGGGTTCGACGAAGCGTCGGGGGCGGGTCGGCGACTTCCGGGAACGGTGATGTCGGGAGTGGCCGAAGTTTTTTGCCCGCGCCCGCCTTCTTATTCTTTCCCGGCGTTTATTGACCGATGATGATCAGTTTTTATTGCAGTCGTACCGGATCGCAGTCAGGGTTCGGGACGCGTGTGGTGCCGCGGGCCGGGGGAACTCGTCCCGCGCCATGCGGAAGGCCGAACGCGTTTCAGGAGGTGTCATGACCGCGGACGCCGCGCGCTACGAGGGCCGGGACCGGTCCGAGGACCGGAGCGACGGCCAGGAGGAGGTGCCGCTGCGCGGGTACGCGGCCCTCAGCGCCGCCTTCACCGCGAGCGTCGCCGTCTTCGCCGGCGTGGCGCGCCGCAAGGGCGTGCGACTGCCGGACGAGGTGCCCCCGTGGGACGTCGCCCTCATGGGGACGGCGGTGTACAAGACGTCGCGGCTGCTGTCCCGGGACAAGATCACCAGCTTCGTCCGCGCACCGTTCACCCGCCGCGGCTCCGACGCCCTGGCCGGCGAGGTCCTGGACGAACCCCGCGGCACCGGCGTGCGGCGCGCCGTGGGGGACCTGGTCTCCTGCCCGTTCTGCGTCTCCGTCTGGGTGGCCGGCGCAGTGGTCGGCTCCTACGCCTGCGCGCCCCGGGCCACCCGCCTCGCCTGCGCCGGCCTGGGCGCGGTGACCCTCGCGGACTGGCTCCAGTACGCCTGGACCTGGACGCAGCAGACCACCGAGAACTGACGCCGGGAGTGAGCACCATGAGCGAGCACACGCCGTCCCAGGCCGAGGGCGAGCCGGAGGAGCCGGACGCCCGTGACACGACCGGACAGCCGTCCCCGGACCACCCCACGCCCTCTCAGGCCGAGGGCGACCGCGACGACGCCGACGACGCCGACGAGGGCGGCCAGGACGGCAGCGGTTCCTGATCCCGGGACCCCTCCAGCAGGCCGAGCGCCGCCGCCGCGACCTCGTCGACGCCGATGCGCATCAGCAAGGGGTCGGGCACGTCCCCGTGGGGGTCCCCGGGCGGTCCCGGCTTCCACAGCGCGCGGTGACGCCCCGAGCCGGGCGGCGGCCCCCACAGGTCTGGGGCGACCGGCCCGAACAGGGTGACGGAGGGCGTGCCGTGGGCGACGGCGAGGTGGGCGAGCCCGGTGTCGCCGCTCACGAGCAGCGCCGCCCCGCCGACCAGCGCCGACAGCTCCCCGAACGGCAGTCCGCCGCACAGCGCCTCCCGCGCCGGCAACCCGGCATGCCCCGCCACGCCCCGCACCAGCGCGTCCTCGCCCGGCCCGCCCGTGACGACGACACGCCGACCGGTGCCGCGCAGCCGCCGTACGAGCGCGGCGTAGCGCTCCACGGGCCAGCGCCGGGACGCGGACTCCGCCCCGGGGTGCACGACGACGGCGCCCGGCGCGGGCGACGCCGCGGTGGGCGGGGGCAGCCCTACGTCGTCGGGGTCGGCCGCGATGCCGTACGCGCCGAGGAATCGGCACCACCGCTCGCGTTCGTGCTCGTCCGCCCGCCACCGCGCGGGCCGGGGATCGGACCGGGCGAAGGCCAGCAGCCGCCCCGGGGCCAGCTCGGCGAGGGCGTCGCGGCTCTCGGGGCCCTTGCCGTGCAGGTCGATCGCGAGATCGGGCGGCGGCCCCGGCCAGTGCGCCAGCGACGGCACGCCCCGCCTCGCCGCCTCGGCAGGGAACACGGCGTCCACCGCACCGGTCGCCAGGGCGGCCTCCTCCAGCGCCGCGGGCAGCGCCAGCACGACACGGGCCCGGGGGAAAGCCCGGCGGATCCCCCGCAGGGCGGGCACCCCGGCCAGCAGATCCCCCAGCCCGAGCGCCCGCAGCACGAGCACACAGGGCGTCGCGGCCGGCACCTCTTCCACCGAGCCCGCCGGCCGTGCCCGGGCGCGCGGGTCGCTCACCCTCGCCGCCTCCCCCGGAAGCCTCTCGGCCGGTGCGGGGACAGCGCCGCCCGCTCCGCGAGGCCGGTCGTCGAACGGCCGTCCAGGTAGGGGAGGAGGACGACCTGGCCTCCCCAGCTCTCCACCAGGGACGCCTCCGGCAGCCGCTCCAGCGCGTAGTCGCCGCCCTTCGCCCAGACGTCCGGCCGCAGCTCGCCGAGCAGTCGCTCCGGAGTGTCCTCCTCGAACACGGCGACCGCGTCCACGCACTCCAGGGCGCGCAGCACCCTCACCCGGTCCGCGACCGGCACCAACGGCCGTCCGCCGCCTTTGCGGCGTCGCACGGACGCGTCCGAGTTGACGCACACGACCAGGCAGTCACCGGCGCGGCGGGCCGCCTGGAGCAGGGCGACATGGCCGGCGTGCAGCAGGTCGAAACAGCCGCCCGCCGCGACGACGGTCCCGCCGGCCGCCCGCACACGCGCCGCCGTCCGCAGGGCGTCGTCGGCGGCCCGGGGAGCCTTCTCGGCCGTCGGAACCGTCGTCGCGGCGGTCTCGACGAGCGAGCGGACGCCGCCCTGGGCGACGTACCGGGTGGCCTCGTGCACGGCCTCGCGCACCGCCGCCTCGGTCAGCTCACCGTCGGCGAGGAGGCCGGCGGCGGTGGCGGCGAAGCGGTCCCCGGCGCCGCAGGCGTCGCCCTCGGCCGTCACCGGCGCGGGCACCAGCAGCGGCGTCTCACCGTGCGAGAGCAGTGCGCCGCGTCCACCGAGGGTGACGGCCACGGACACGGCCCGCCACGCGCGAAGCAGCACGTCGGCGTCACGAACCGCAACCCGCAGCTCCCGCCCGCGGCCCTGGCCGTCCCCGGCCGTCGTAAGCGTCGCCGCCGCCCGCGGCCGACCGCTCCCGGCAGCGGGCTCGTCCGCGCTCTCCAGCCCTGCGGCGAACGCGTGCGCCTCGCTCGCCGCCGGCGTCACGAGGCGTACGCCCGGCACGGGGGGTTCGCCCCGGGGGTGCGGGTCCCAGACGACGGGGACCCGTGCGGCGGCCGACCGCAGGGGCTCGCGGAGCGCGCTCGCGGCGCCCCGGCCGTAGTCGGCGACCAGGATCGCGCCGGCCTCGGCGACGGCGTGGCGGGCCTCGTCCGTCGCCTCACCGGCCCGGCCCTCGCCGTCGTCCAGGCGCAGCAGCGGCGTGCCCCCGGCGAAGACACGGGTCTTGCTGGGCAGCGCCCCGGCCAGCGGCAGCCGCACCAGCCGCACCCGTCCGTCCAGCAGCCGTTCCAGCGTCGCGCTGGCCTCGTCGCCACCCAGCGCGGTGACCAGGGTGACCGGCCGGCCGTCGGCGGCGGCGAGGAGCGCGGCGAGCGCCGCGCCGCCCGGCCGGGAGACACGCCGTGCGCCGCTGACGACCGGGACCGGCGCGTCGGGGGCCAGCCGCTCCGCCCGCCCGCACAGGTCGTGATCGAGCAACGCGTCCCCGACGACGAGCAGCGGCGCCCGGGCGCTCATCCGCCGCCCCCGCCCGTCACGGGCCCCGGCCCGGCGTTCCAGCGGCCGCGGGGCGTCGCTCTCCCCTCGACCGCCGCGCGGCGCTCCACACTCCGGTCGAAGGACTCGCAGAGCATGTGCACGGCCACCAGGTGCAGTTCCTGGACCGTGGCGGCGGCCGCCGCCTCCACGCACAGCGCGTCGTCGGCGGCCCCTTCCAGCGGGTTGGGCGCGGGCCCGGTCAGCGCCCACACGGTCATCCCGAGCCGGCCCGCCTCCTTCGACGCCACGAGCAGGTTCGCGCTCGCGCCGCTGGTGGACAGCAGCATCAGCACGTCCCCGGCCCGGCCGTGCGCGGCGACCTGCCGGGCGAAGATCTCCTGGACGCCGTAGTCGTTGGCGATGGCCGTGGTGGAGGAGGTGTCCGCGTGCAGGGAGAGCGCCGAGTACGGCGGCCGGTCGTCGCGGTAACGGCCGACCAGCTCGGCGGTCAGGTGCTGGGCCTGCGCGGCGCTCCCGCCGTTTCCCGCGACGAGCAGCCGCGATCCCGCCCCCAGCCGGTCGGCGAGCGCGCCTCCCCAGCGCCTCACCACGGGGGCGGCGTACTCGCGGAAGCCTTCCAGCGCCTTCATCAGGTCGTCGCAGTGCGTGACTCCGGTGCCGAGCCTCATCGGACCACTCCCGACAGTGAGGGGACGCAGGACACGGCGCCGTACACCCGCGACACGCCGTCGGCGACGCGGTCCCAGGTGTAGCGGGCGAGGACCCGGCGCCGGCCCGCCGCCCCGTACCGGGCGAGCCGCTCGGGGTCCTCGAGCAGACGGTTCACGGTGTCCACGAGATCCTGGTCGCGGCCGCCGTCCGACGCCGCGCCGGGCGTCGCCTCCGGCGCGACGTGCACGCCCGTGAGATCGTCCACGACGGTGTCGAGCTGCCCGCCGACCGCCGTGGCGACGACGGGAGCGCAGCACGCCATCGCCTCGACCGGGACGATCCCGAACGGCTCGTACCTGGGCAGGGAGAGCACCAGGTCCGCCTCGGACATCAGCCGGGGCATGCGCGTGGGACCCACCCCGCCCAGCAGGGTCACCCGGTCGGCCACCCCGCACTGCTCGGCGACGGCCCGCAGCCGCTCCGCCTCGGGCTCGGCGCCCAGCAGGGCGGCCTCGGGACCGCCCGCGACGACCAGTTCGGCCCCGGGGACGCCGGCCAGGGCGCGGATCGCCCGGTCGAAGCCCTTGCGGGGCACCAGCCGGCCGACCGAGAGCAGCCGCC
Organism: Streptomyces sp. NPDC101166; assembly: GCF_044768125.1. Classification (NCBI taxonomy): domain Bacteria; kingdom Bacillati; phylum Actinomycetota; class Actinomycetes; order Kitasatosporales; family Streptomycetaceae; genus Streptomyces; species Streptomyces sp. NPDC101166. The sequence goes on along the minus strand of NZ_JBIWPF010000001.1, from coordinate 474,847 downwards.
GGGCGGTCGACGCGGACCGCCGGCGCGCGCCGGCCACCGGGGCGAACAGCTCGGGGTCCACCCCGCAGGGCACCACCGAGACCCGGTCCCGGGGCAGTCCCATGGCGACCAGCTCGGCCACCTCGTCCTGGCAGGTGGCGATGATGCCCGAGCACTCCCGGCCGACCGCCGTCTCGATCGCCACGCGCTGCGGCGGACTCGTGTCGGCGGCCCCCTGGTGCCGCTTCTTCACCGTGCCGAGCGCGTGGTACGTCTGCACCACGGGCACTCCGAGTTCGCGTGCCCCGGCCATCGCCGCCATCCCGGACATCCAGAAGTGGGCGTGCACCACGTCCGGCGTGTCCGCCGCCCACTCACGCGCCAGCCACGCGCCGAACTCCGGCATGTACGGAAGGAGTTCGTCCTTGGGTATGGGGGCCGGAGGTCCGGCGGGCACATGAACCACCTTCACCCCGTCCGCGGTGGTGACCCGTTCCGGCAGTCCGGGGTCGTCGCGGCGCGTGTACACGACGACCTCGTGGCCCCGGCGGGCCAGCTGTGCGGCGAGTCGGGCCACGTACACGTTCTGTCCGCCCGCGTCCGGTCCGCCGAGCTCGGCCAGCGGGCTGGCGTGCTCGGAGACCATGGCGACGCGGCCGGCCGTCGGCTGGCTGGGGCTCATCGGGTGACCTCCTTGATCAGGCGCTCCCAGTCGTCCCGGAAACGCCGTTCTCCGTAGCGGGCCTGGACCGCGGCCCGGGCGGCCTCCCCCGTCGCGCGGGCGTACGCCGGGTCCGCGGTGAAGCGGCGGACGGCGTCCTCCAGCACGTCGATCCGGTTGGAGACCACTCCCGCCCCGTCCGGCACGGCCTCCCGCACCTCCGTGGCGTCCAGCGCCACCACCGGCATGCCGAGGAACATGGCCTCCAGCAGGGACAGCCCGAGCGACGTCCAGCGCACCGGGTGCAGGTACAGCCGGCAGCGGGCCATCGCCGGGTGCAGTTCGCCCTGGGGCAGGTCCCGGGTGCGGCAGCGGTCGGGCGGCAGCCCGAGACGGTCCGCGAGGCCCTCCGTGCGCATGCCGAAGACGTCCAGCGGCGCCGCGCGCGCGAAGGCGGGCAGCAGGTCCGTGCCGGTGGTCCGGCCCCGCCGCACCGGCTCGTTGACGACGACGGCGGCGCGCGGCTCCTCGCCGGTCCACAGGGGGCCGGGGTCGATGACGCCGTGCTCGATCACCGTGGTCGGGGCGCGGCCGTTGTCCCACATCAGCCGGTTGAAGTGGGTGACGTGGACGAGGGTGACGTCGGCGCGGCCGGCGAGGGGGTGACGGGTGTCGACGGCCGAGGCGTGCGGGCAGTTGTGCTCGACGTACACCGCCGGCACGTCGACGCCGGGGCGGCGGCCCGTCCACCGGTGGGCGAGCTCGATCTCGTGCGGCCGTTGCAGCACCATCAGGTCGATCGGCGCGTCGCGCAGCCCGCCGGGCGTCGTCTCCCGCACGGCGCCCGGCCACTGCCAGGTCCGGGCCCGCCCCAGCCCGTCCGGCCCGCGGTCGGGGGTCACCGGGACGAGGAAGGTGTACGGGCCCTGGACGAACGACGTCAGCCATGAGCCGTGCACATGCCAGACCAGGATGTTCATGCTCATGCGGTCTCCTCGATCAGTTTCCGCACCGCCTGCACCACGTCGTGGCCGGTGACCTCCTCCAGGCACGGGTGACCCGGCACCGGGCAGCGCCGGGCACGGCTGTCCGCGCACGACGCCGACTGGTCGCCGAGGAGCACACAGGGCACCCCGTACGGCGCCCACCGCTCCGCCGGCACGACCGGCGCGAACAGCGACACCACCGGGGTGCCGACCGCCGCCGCCAGATGGGCCGGCCCGGTGTTGCCGCACACCACGACGCCGGCGGCGCGCAACACGCCCGCGAGGGTGCGCGGCGGCGTCCTGCCGCCGAGGTCGACGCCCGCGTCGCCGCTCACCCGCCGGGTCAGGTCCCGCTCGCCGGGACCGCCGGTGACGACCACCCGGTGCCCCGCGTCCGCCAGGAGGGACACGGCCTCGGCGCAGCGCCCCGGACTCCACGCCCGCGCGGGCGCGCTCGCCCCCGGGTGGACGACGACATAGGGGCCGTCACCCGTGAGCGCGACGGTGTCGGGCGGCGGGAGGACGCGCAGCCGGCCGTCGTCCCCGGGAGGCGGGTGGAAGCCCATCGCGGCGGCCGTGTCGAGCGCGGCCTGCGCCTCGTGCCGCCCGGGCAGCCGCCGGTGGCGCACGTCGAGGAGGCTGCCGGGGGCGTCGGCGCTGTCGGCGCCGATCCTCGCGACCCCCGCCAGCCGCAGCACCAGGGCGGTCGGCAGCGGGCTCTGGTGGAACGAGGTGAGGATCAGCGCGGCGTCGTGCGCCCGGGCGCGCAGCCGCCGTACGAGGCCCTCGACGTCCGCCTCCGCCACCGGGGATGGGTCCACGCCCTCCCACGGCGCCGCCCACACGATCACCTCGTCCACGCCGGGCAGCAGCCGGGCGGCGGGCTCGCCGCGCGGTCCGCAGAGCATCGTCACCCCACGGGAGCGCGCGGCGACGGCGCGCACGGCGGGCCCGGCGAGCAGCACGTCGCCGAAGCTGTCGAGGCGCACGACCAGGGACCTCACGATCGGTCTCCCTCCGGGTGGGCCAGCAGCCGGCCGACCGCCGTGAGCAGGTCGGGAGCGGTCGCGGGCGCCGACGCCACCTCCCCCGGCAGCGTCGCCGGGGTGGGCACCAGCACGCCCCGGGAGCCCGCCGCGAGCGCGGCCCCCACATCGGCGCCGATGTCGCCGATCACCACGCAGTCCCGTGGATCGACGCCGAGCCGGCGGGCCGCCTCGATCACCAGCCCCGGCCGCGGCTTGCGGCAGGGGCAGCCGGCGTCGGGCAGATGGGGGCAGTACACCCAGACGTCCAGGCCGCCGAGCAGGACGTCCGCCCGGTCGTTGACCCGTCGGACGTCGTCGTGCGTGAGCAGACCGCGCCCGACGCCGGACTGGTTGCTGACCACGCCGGTCGCCACCCCCGCGGCCCGCAGCAGCGCGAGCGCCCGCCCGGCCCCCGCCACGGGCCGCACCGACGCGGGATCACCGTTGTACGGAACGTCCTCGACGAGGGTCCCGTCCCGGTCGAACAGCACGGCGGCGGGAGGCCGCGGGGACACGCACCCCACGGCCCGGCTCCCGGCGGGACGGCCGGTCATGGCGTGCCCTCGTGGGGGACGGCCGCGCGGTGGCGCAGCTGACCGTGCAGCCAGTGGCGGACGGCCGACGGCGGGATGAGCACGCTCGTGGAGAGCATGGTGGCGACCTCCCGCCGGGTCCGCGGGCCGGGGGCGATACGGGCCAGGGCGAACTCCGCCGTGCCCAGCGTCCACAGGGCGCCCGCGACGGCCGCGGCGCGCCGCCTGCCGGTCAGCGCGCAGACCGACGCGGTGAGCGCGGCGGCGGTCACCAGCACATGCCGGGGGAACCGGCCGCGGGGGGCCTCGGCGCGGGTCCACCAGTCGCGGCCGTGCAGCCGTGTCATCAGGACGTCGTCCGCGTTGCCCCGCTGGGCCCGCACCGACGCCCAGGGGTCCGAGGGCCGGACCGGGTGGAGGGTGGCGCGCCGTCCGCGGCACAGGCCCCAGCCGGCCGACCGGACCCGCAGCGCCAGGTCGGCGTCCTCCCGGAAGGCCCGGCGGAACCGCTCGTCGAAGCCGCCCACGTCGACCAGGGCGGCCGTCCGGTAGGCCATGTCGGCGGTGGCCCAGGTGGCCTCCTCCAGGCCGGCCGTGCCGCGCTCCCAGTCGGTGGGCCTGCGGTCCTCGGGAAGCGGGACGGACAGCCGGCCCTGCACACCGCCGGTGAAGGCGTCGGCCGCGCTCAGATCCTGCGCGAGGAGGCGGGACCAGCCGGGCAGGACCTGGACGTCGTCGTCGAGGAACACGGTCCACGGCGTGCCGACGGTGCGCCAGCCGGCGTTGCGTGCCGCGGCGGGCCCGCGCCCCCCGGTACGCAGGGTCCGCACCCGCCCGTACAGGGGGCCGGCCGCCGCGAGCGGCAGTTCCCCGACGCCGTCGGCCCGGTCGTCCACCACGACGACCTCCTCGGGCGGATGCCCGGTGGCGGCGGCGAGCGCCCGCAGGCAGCCGGCGAGGCAGGGCCGCCCGACGGTAGGCACGACGACGGAGTAGGCGGGGGCGTCCGCCGGGACCGGCGGCTGCTCCGGGCCCCTGCCCGAGGCCGGCGTCATGCGAACACCCGCCGGCGGCGGATCGCGAACGGGCCCAGCGCGAGCAGGTCCACCGGCGCGGAGCCGAAGCACTCCAGGGCGTCGCGCGGATCGTCGACCATCGGCCGGCCCGCGGTGTTGAGGCTGGTGTTGACCACCACCGGGAGCCCGGTGCGGCGTTCGAAGCCCTCGAGCATCCGCGCCACGAGCGGCTCGTCCACCTTGTCCACGGTCTGCACGCGCGCCGTGCCGTCGACGTGGACGACGGCCGGGATCCGCTTCCGCCAGCCGTCGGCGACATCGTGCACGAACAGCATGTACGGACTGGGCAGCGGCCCGTCGAACAGCTCCGCCGCCCGTTCGGCCAGCACCATCGGGGCGACCGGGCGGAACTCCTCCCGCCCCTTCACCGCGTTGAGCCGCTCCAGGTTCCCGGCCCGCCCGGGATGCGCCAGCAGCGAGCGGTGCCCGAGCGCCCGGGGCCCGTACTCGCTGCGCCCCTGGAACCAGGCCACGATCCCGTCCCGGGCCAGCTCCTCGGCGACCGTCTCGGCGATGTCGTCCGGCTCCTCGTACGGGACGGCGGCCCGCTCCAGCCAGGCGCGCAGCTCCGCGTCGCTCCAGCCGCGGCCCAGGGCGGCGGTCGGCATCGCCTCCACCGCCTCCTTCTGCTGGGCGACGTGCAGGGCCGCGCCGAGCGCGGTGCCCGCGTCCCCGGCCGCGGGCTGCACCCAGATCCGCTCGAACGGCCCGTCCCGGTGCAGCCGGGTGTTGGCCACGCAGTTCAGCGCCACCCCGCCCGCGAGGGTGAGCACGGCCTCGCCGGTACGGTCGTGCAGCCACCGGGCCAGCCCGAGCAGCACCTCCTCCAGACAGGCCTGCGCGCTGGCCGCGATGTCCGCGTGGGCCTGGGTCCAGGCGGACCCCGAGGGACGGGGCGGGACGAGGGACGCCCAGGGCACCGGACGGGTCCGGAAGCCGCCCTCGCCGTCGAGCGTCACGTACTCCCGCAACCGGTCGAGGAAGTGCGGCCTGCCGTAGGAGGCGAGCGCCATCACCTTGAACTCGTCGCTGCTGCGCAGGAAACCGAGGTGCTGGGTCAGCTCCTCGTAGAACAGGCCCATCGAGTGGGGCAGCGACTGCGCGCCCAGCACGGTCAGTTCACGGTTGGCGTAGCGGCCCGCGAGGTGGGAGCCGCACTCGCCGCGCCCGTCGAACACGAGCACCGCGCAGTCGGGGTGCGGGGACGCCTGGCCGGCCGAGGCGGCGTGGGCGATGTGGTGGGGGACGAAGCGCACCTTGGCGGGGTCGAGTCCGGGCAGCGCCTCGGCGAGGAACTCGGGGGAGCGGCGCGCGTACTCCTGGCGCAGGTGGTCGAAGGGGTCGTCCAGCCCCACCCGGTCGGCGGGAAGCGCGAGTCCGGGGTCGTAGGAGTAGGCGACGGCGTCCAGGTCGGACGGGTCGAGGCCGGTGTGCTCCAGGCACCAGCGGGCGGACAGCTCGGGCAGCTCCCAGGCGGAGAAGGGGACGGGGCGCTTGCCGTGTTTGCGTCTGCTGAAGCGTTCCTCCTCCGCGGCCGCCACGACCCGGCCGTCCAGGACGAGGGCGGCGGAGGGGTCGTGGAAGAGGGCGTTGATTCCGAGGACACGCATACGGGGCCTCCGTGGCGGCGTGGGGGAGACGTCTCAGGCCTGCGGGGTGGGCTCGCGGCCGGGCTCGTGCGCCGCCCGCGCCGGCTGCTTCGCGGCGAAGTAGGCGATCGTGTGCTTGACGCCCTCCTCCCAGGGCACCCTGGGAGACCAGCCCAGCAGCTCCCGGGCGAGGGCGGTGTCCGGGCGGCGGCGCTGAGGGTCGTCCACCGGGCGGTCGACGAACTCGATGCGGGAGGAGGACCCGGTCAGCTCCACCACCCGGCGGGCGATGTCCCGGACGGTCACCTCGTCGCTGCCGCCGATGTTCACCGGCCGCACCGAGTGGCTCGCGGCCACCAGCAGCACGCCCTCGACGGTGTCGTCCACGTAGCACAGCGACCGTGTCTGGCTCCCGTCGCCCGCCACCGTCAACGGCTCGCCCGACAGGGCCTGGCTGACGAAGGTGGGCACGGCCCGGCCGTCGTGCGCGCGCATCCGCGGCCCGTAGGTGTTGAACAGCCGTACGATCCCGGCGTCGGCGTCCCGGGCGCGCACATGCGCGGTGACCAGGGCCTCGGCGAACCGCTTGGCCTCGTCGTACACGCTGCGCGGGCCGACGGGGTTGACGTTGCCCCAGTAGTCCTCGCGCTGCGGATGCACCAGGGGATCGCCGTACACCTCGGACGTCGAGGCCAGCAGGAAGCGGGCGCCGTCGCGCTCGGCGACGGCGAGCATGGCGCGAGTGCCGAGACTGCCGACGTCGAGGGTCTCCAGCGGCAGCCGCAGGTAGTCGGCGGGGGAGGCGGGACACGCGAAGTGCAGCACCACGTCGTACGGACCCGCGAGGCGCCCCGGCGCGTCGGGGGCGCAGACGTCGCACTCGACGAGCCGGAAGCCGGGCCGCCCCAGGAGGTGGGCGACGTTCTCGTGTGAACCCGACACCAGGTTGTCCGCGCAGTCGACTTCGGCGCCTGAATCCAGCAGGCGCTCGCACAGATGACTGCCGAGGAAGCCGGCGCCGCCCGTCACCAGGGCACGATGCCAGGGCAGGCGGGGAGTCGCATCGGTCATGGAACGTCCTTCGGCCGCGGTCGAAAGCGCCGGGAAGCCCGGCGCACGGGGTCCGGTGCAGCGGGGAGACATGCCGGAGCGGGTCGGGGACGGGGCTGGGGCAGGGACGTGAGAGGGCTCGGGGCCGGGACGAAGAGGGGCGCTGATCCGCAGCGCCGTCCCGGGCGGGCCGCCGTGTTCCCGACGGCTGAGGGGTGACGGTTCTGGACGGTGTTCCCGTGCCAGTTGGTTTCACACGTTGATCCCTGTTCGCTCCTCATTGTGCTCAATCGCCCATTCGTGCGCGACTTCACCCGATGCCGTCCGCGTCCGGCGCCGGATCCCGCCCGCCGCGCACGGGGGCGGTGTCGACCTTGCGCAGCGGGGCACTCGGCCCTCTGGCGGATCCGCCCGGGAGCCGTCCCAGGCTGGAGGTGAAGGACATGGGTCATGGTGGGAACGTCATCGACGAACTGGTGACCGATCACCACGAGGTCGAGGAACTGTTCGGCAAGATCGAGGCGCTGCCGTCCGGACACAAGGACCGCAAGCTGTACGCGGACCAGGTCACGATGGAGCTGGTCCGGCACTCGGTGGCCGAGGAGGCCTACCTCTACCCGGCGGTGCGTGAGCACGTCGCCGGCGGGGACGCCCTCGCGGACAAGGAGCTGGAGGACCACGCCAAGGCCGAGCAGCTCATGAAGGACCTGGAGGGCTGCGCCGCGGAAGACGCCGACTTCGACCGGCTGGTCGGCTCGCTGATGAGCGAGATCCGCGAGCATGTGGCCGACGAGGAGGCGAACCTCTTCCCGGCACTGCGCGCGGCCTGCCCCGAGAGCGCCCTGGACGAGCTGGGCGACAAGGTCCGCACGGCGAAGAAGACGGCACCGACGCGGCCTCACCCGACCGCCCCGGACAAGCCTCCGGCCAACAAGATGCTGGCGCCGGGCATGGGCATGGTCGACCGCATGCGCGACGCGCTGACGGGGCGGGGCAAGAAGAGCTGATCCTGCCCGCCCCGAGGGACGCTGCCGACGGGTCCGTCACACGGTGACGGGCCCGTCGGCGCGCCCGGACCTCGAAGGATCTCGGCCCGCCCGGACCGGGCGAAGGGCTTGTGAGGAAGCACACTTGCCGGGGCAAAGGGCTCTGGCCCGGCGGGACTTGAGGCATTGCGCGACGGTGCGCCGAAGTCGCTTCCCCCGCTTCCCCCCACCCCGTCTGCCACGATGGTCCGCGCCGTGACCGACGGGCCCCGCACCGGGGCCCAGGAGGAGTGGCCGTGCAGCGAAGCCGGCGTTCCCCGGTTTCCGCTGCCCCTGTGACCGCCGCTCGCCCCTCGGGTTCCGCACTGTGCCTACGATCCCCGCTCCCGCGCCTCCCCCTGCCCCCGACACCGCCGCCCCCGCCCTCCCCGGGGCGGAGTCCCGCTCGCCGTGGCGGTCGCTGAGACACCGCGGCATGCGCTGGTGGTCCGTCGCGAACCTCCTGTCGAACACCGGCACCTGGATGCAGCTCACGGTCCAGAACCTGCTGGTCCTGCAGATCACCGGGTCCGCCGCCGCGACCGGCCTGTCCATGTCGGTCCAGGCCGCCCCGGCGCTCTTCATGAGCGTCCTGGGCGGCGCGGCCGTCGACCGCTGGCCCCGCAAGCTGACCGCCGCCGTCAGCCAGGCCCTCCTCGGCGCGGTCGCCTTCACGACCGCGGTGCTGGTGGCGCTGGACCGCCTCGACATGACGTCCCTGATGGTGCTGGCCGCCGTCACCGGCACGATCGCCACCGTCGACGGCCCGGCCTGCGCCCTGCTCGGCAACGACCTCGTGCCCGTGGCGGACGTGCCCTCCGCGATCGGCGTCGGCGCGCTCGTCCACAACGCGGGCCGGCTCGCCGGCGCGGCGCTGGCCGGAGTGACCGTGGGCTTCCTCGGCACGGCCGCCGCCTACGTCGCCAACGGCCTGTCGTTCCTCTTCGTGACCGCCGTCATCCCGTTCCTGAAGCCCGCGCGAGGCGCGAGCGTCGCCGCCTCAGCCCGCCGGGGGGCGGCCGGCAAGCCCCTCGTCCCCCGGCAGCGCGACCGTCGGGCCGAGGCGAGCGCGCGCGAGGGCCTGCTGTTCTTCGCCCGCCGCCCCCGTCTCGTCGCGCTCGCCGGCATCACCGGCGTCAGCGGCGTCTTCGGCCGCAACTACGGCCTCACCCTCGCCGTGCTCGTCACCGGCCCCCTCGCCGGCGGTCCCGGCGCGTTCGGCACGGTCTCCACGGTCCTCGCCGTCGGCGGAATCCTCGGCGCGGTCCTCGGCGCCCGCCTGCGCAAGCCCTCGGTGCGGGCGGTCGGCGCGCTGGCGGCGGCGGGCGGGCTGCTCCAGGTCGTGGCGGGACTGTCGCCGTCGCTGGCCGTGCTCCTCGTCCTGGTCCTGCCCATGGCGGTGGTGGAGTCCGTCTCCGACACCGCCGGAACGGCCGTCCTCCAGACCGATCCGCCCGCCCATATGCGCGGACGCGTCCTCGGCGTGTGGAACAGCGTCGGCACGGTATGGGGCCTGGGCGGCCCGCCCGCCCTCGGCCTGCTCATGGAACTCGCGGGAGCCCGCGGCGCCCTGGTCACCAGCGGCCTTCTGATCGCCACCACGATCACCGCCGGCCTCGTCCTCCACCGGCGCCGCCCCCGCACACCCCCGCCCCACCCCCTCCCGAGCCACCCGGACGACGACCACCCGGCCCGAGAGGCCCTGCAGACGGCGGCCTGAGCGAACTGCGTTCCCGGGGGTCGTCGCCCTCAGGCGATGAGCGCCCGGCCCTGGCCGAGGTGGTCCACGAGTTGCCGGCGATGGAGGTCGGACACCGGGGCGAGGAGGTCGGGGTGGCGCAGGAGGGCCGCCGCCCTGCGGTCGTGGGCGTCCGGGGCGAGCAGGCGGCGGAAGGTCATCGGCAGGCCGGTGGTGTGGTCGCTCCCTTCCAGGCCGGCCACCGCCAGAGCGGCCAGCTCGGGGTCGGTCAGCAGACAGGCCGCCCAGCTCGCGACCACCTCGTCCACCCAGCTGCGCCAGGCCGCGTCGTCGGCCTTCGCCCCGCTGACCCGGTCCAGCCGCGCCGACCCCCCGGGACCGGCCACGTCCACCAGCGCCGCGTCCATCACCGTCGGGTACCGCAGCCACGCCGCGACGGTCACCGCCTGCCGGGCCTGCGCCTCGCACAGGGCCGAGGCCATCGCGCCGCCGGACGCCGGGTACGACCGGGTCAGCCACTGGGCGGTCGCCGCGATGAGGGGGGAGAGGTCTGCGCGCACTGATAGCCGTCCGGACTGCGAAAAGGGGACAGGGAGCCGCTGAAACGGTAGCCCGCGGCCCCCACCCGGCGACATGCCCGCACCCTCACCGCGGACGTGGCCTCCGCCACAGCGAGGGCGACGAGCTCACCTCCGTCGCGGCGCTCCAGCGCTCGGCGCCCCGGCCGCCCGGGGCACCCGCCGGGCGCGCCGCCGCACCTTTCTTCCCTTGTCGTCGAGAAGATCGGTCTTCCGAGCCGTACCTGTCGGCAACGAGGGGCCGCGCGCCCCTCTCGCGCATCGATCCAAGGGACGTACCTCATGAACGCAACCGCTGCCATCGGCGTCACCGGCCTCGGCGTGATGGGCCGCAACCTCGCGCGCAACTTCGCCCGCAACGGCTACACCGTCGCCGTCCACAACCGCAGTGCGAGCCGCACCCGGGCGCTCGTGGACGAGTACGGGCACGAGGGCGCGTTCGTGCCCGCCGAGACGGCCGCGGAGTTCGTGGCCGCGTTGGAGCGCCCCCGCAGACTGATGATCATGGTGCAGGCGGGTGCGGTGACCGACGCCGTGATCGACGAGTTCGCCCCGCTCCTGGAGCCCGGCGACATGATCATCGACGGTGGCAACGCCCACTTCGCCGACACCCGCCGCCGTGAGGAGGCCCTGCGCGCCAGCGGCATCCACTTCGTCGGCACCGGCGTCTCCGGCGGCGAGGAGGGCGCCCTCAACGGGCCGTCGATCATGGTCGGCGGCTCCACCGAGTCGTACGCCGTGCTCGGGCCGATGTTCGAGAAGATCGGCGCTCAGATCGAGGGCGAGCCGTGCGCCGCCCACGTCGGCACCGACGGCGCCGGGCACTTCGTCAAGATGGTCCACAACGGCATCGAGTACGCCGACATGCAGCTCATCGCCGAGGCGTACGACCTGCTGCGCCAGGTCGCCGGCTACACCCCGACGGAGATCGCGTCCATCTTCCGCACCTGGAACGACGGCCGGCTCGGCTCCTACCTGATCGAGATCACCGCCGAGGTCCTCGCCCACACCGACGCCGCCACCGGACGGCCGTTCGTGGACGTCGTCGCGGACGCCGCCGGCCAGAAGGGCACCGGCCGCTGGACCGTGCAGACCGCCCTGGACCTGGGCTCCCCGGTCACCGCCATCGCCCAGGCCACCTTCGCCCGCGCCGCCTCCGGCCAGAGCGACCTGCGCGCCGCCTACGCCGGATTGCCCGGCGGCACCGCGCCCGAGCTCAGCCGCACCGAGGCCGCACGCTTCACCTCCCAGGTGGAGCACGCCCTGTACGCGTCGAAGGTCATCGCCTACGACCAGGGCTGGAAGATGATCCAGGACGCGGCCGGCGAGTTCGGCTGGAAGATCGACCTGGGGGAGGTCGCGAAGATCTGGCGCGGCGGCTGCATCATCCGCGCCTCGTTCCTCGACCGCATCCGCACCGCGTACGCCGCCGACCCCGAGCTGGTCAGCCTGCTCGCCGAGGAGGAGTTCTCCCGGGAGATCGCCGCCGCGCAGGTCCCGTGGCGCGAGACCGTCGCGTCGGCCGCCCGGCGCGGCATCCCCGTGCCCGCGTTCTCCGCCGCCCTCGCCCACTACGACACCCTGCGCGCCGGCCGGCTGCCCGCCGCCCTGCTCCAGGGGCAGCGCGACTACTTCGGCGCCCACACCTACCGTCGCACCGACCGCCCCGGTTCCTTCCACACCCACTGGTCGGAGCCGGGCCGCCCGGAGACCGTCTCCGACTGAGCCCGCTCACGCGAGACCCGTACGGCCCCGCTCCCGCGGCACGCGGGAACGGGGCCGTACGCGGCACGGGGCGCCCGGCCGTCAGGCGCTCGGCGCCGGGTACGTCGGGTACTCCACCCCGGACACGTGCTGGACGACGCGGACGACCTGGCAGGAGTAGCCGAACTCGTTGTCGTACCAGAGGTAGAGGATCGCGTTGTCGCCCTCCACCTTCAGCGCGCCGGCGTCCACGATCGAGGCGTGCCGCGAGCCGATGAAGTCGCTGGAGACCGCGTCGGGCGCGCTGATGAAGTCGATCTGGCGCTTGAGCGGCGAGGTCAGCGACACATGGCGCAGGTAGTCGACGACCTCCTCGCGCTCGGCCTCCCGGGCGAGCTGGAGGTTGAGGATCGCGATCGACACGTCGGGCACCGGGACGCGGATCGAGCTGCCCGTGATCCGCGCCTTGAGGTCGGGCAGCGCCTTGGCGACGGCGGAGGCGGCCCCGGTCTCCGTGATGACCATGTTGAGCGGCGCGGAACGGCCCCGGCGGTCGGACTTGTGGTAATTGTCCAGCAGGTTCTGGTCGTTGGTGAACGAGTGGACGGTCTCCACGTGGCCGCGCAGCACGCCGTACTCGTCCGCCATCGCCTTCAGCGGCGGCACGATCGCGTTGGTGGTGCAGGAGGCGCAGGACAGGATGTCCTCGTCCGGCTTGATCGTGTCGTGGTTGACGCCGTGCACGATGTTCGGCACGTCGCCCTTGCCGGGCGCGGTCAGCACGACCTTGCCGACGCCCGGCCGCAGGTGCTTCGACAGGCCCTCGCGGTCGCGCCACTTGCCGGTGTTGTCGATCAGGATGGCGTGGTTGATGCCGTACGCGGTGTAGTCGACCTCGGAGGGGTCGTTCGCGTAGATCACCTTGATCTCGTTGCCGTTGGCGACGATCGTGCTGTTCGCCTCGTCGACGGTGATGGTGCCCTGGAACTGGCCGTGGACGGAGTCGCGGCGCAGCAGTGAGGCGCGCTTGACCATGTCCTCGCCGGCCCGCTCCCCGCCGCCCCGCACGACGATGGCGCGCAGCCGCAGACCGTTGCCGGAGCCGGACTTCTCGATCAGCAGCCGGGCGACGAGCCGGCCGATGCGGCCGAAGCCGTAGAGCACGACGTCGCGCGGCTCACGACGCTCGATCTTGTTCTCGCCCGTGGCGCCGGATACGGCGTCAGCGGTGAAGTCCAGCACCGACAGACCGCGGTCGTCGGCCCGGTAGGTCGCGGCGAGCATGCCGATGTCGATCTGGGACGGGCCGAGGTCCAGCGTGGTGAGGGCCTGGAGGAAGGGCAGCGTCTCGGTCACCGAGAGTTCCTCGCCGGCGATCTGCCGGGCGAAGCGGTGGGTCTTGAGAATGCTGACCACCGACTTGTTCACCAGGGAGCGGCTGTGCAGCAGGACGGTGACGTCCCGCTCCCGGTGGAGCTTCCCGATCATCGGGATCATCGACTCCGCGATCTCCTCGCGGTTCTTCCAGTTGGTGAACGAGTCGTCGTTGACAGTCACAGGTTTCTCTTTCGAGCTAGGCAGCGCTCATACGATAACCCGCTCGTCCCGCGGTCCTTCAGGGGGGCCGCTACCTGCGGGTATCACAACCGCGGCGCGGTGCCGAAGCGCGGGCCGAGGTCGGGGCGGTCGCTGCCCGCGAGCTCGGTGACGCGGTGGTGCACGCGCCTGAGGTCGTCCAGCAGGATCTGCGTCTCGTCCGTGCCGAGCCCGGCCCCGCGCGAGATCTCCTCCAGATGGACCGGCTCGCCGCCGCCGCGCTCCTCGGCCGCGGCCAGCGCGCGCAGGACCTCCTCGTGCCGCTCGGTGTACGGGGGCAGCTCCGGGTGCTTCACGTGTCCCTCCAGCGTCGTGGAAAGGTCCCGGGTATCCAGGAAACGACGGCCGCACCCCGATTGAGCGCGGTGCGAGCGGGTACGCGTGGCCGGACCGCCCATCCGCCGCCCATCTGGGGAAGAGCCATGGAAACACCCGCCCACGAGCCCGACACGACCCCCGCCGCCCGAGCGCTGGACGCGCTGGCCAAGGACACGGGGGACACCGAGGCCCTGGACACCCTCGCCCACTGCGACGTACTGGTGCCCGTCCCCGACGACGCCACCGACGAGGACGTCACCAACCCCGCCACGCTGGCGCTCCCCGTGCTGGAGCAGCCCGGCGGCGCGTCCGTGGTGCCCGTCTTCACCTCCGAGCCGGAGATGGTCGACCTTCTCCCGGAGGTGGCCCGCTACCGCCTGGTGCCTCTGGGCGCCCTCGCCCACCAGTGGCCGGAAGGGGAGCTCTCCCTCTCCATCGACGCCGCCGGCGACCACCCCCTGACCCTCACCTCGGAGGGGGTCCGCACACTGTTGGCCAGGTGACCTGACCACCCCAAGGGCCCCGGTCGTTCCCGCAGGCGCCCGCGCCTCTCGGCGTGGGCGCCTGTCGGTGTGCTCAGCCGCCCAGCATCCGCTCCAGCACCGCCCGCTGCAGCGGCAGGACCTGCGTGTGCAGGTCGCGGCCCTTGGGGGTGAGGGCGACCCAGACGCCGCGCCGGTCCTCCACGCAGACGGAGCGCTCCACCAGGCCGTCCTTCTCCAGACGGCCGATCAGACGGGACAGGGCGCTCTGGCTGAGGTGCACCCGGCCGACGAGGTTCTGCACCCGGCACTGGTCGCCGTGCCGGGGCGCCTCGGCGGCGAGGATGTCGAGCACCTCGAAGTCGCTCGCGCCGAGGCCGTGGGGGTGCAGCGCGCGGTCGATCTCGCACATCGTGCGCGCGTGCACCGAGAGGATGTCGCGCCACCGCTCTTCGAGGCCCGCCTCGGCCATCTTCGCTGCCATACCCGCACGGTAACACTGTCGACGCCCATTGTTTACCGTGCAACTAGTGTGGACGCAAGAACCCCGCCCCCGTCGACCCGCCGCTCACGTCGACTCCCGTCGGACAAGCTCCGTCGGCAGGATCACGGCCGCCGGGTCCTCGCCGCCGATCTGGGCGAGCAGCACCCGCACCATCTCGCCGCTGATCCGGTCCCAGGGCTGACGGATCGTGGTGAGCGCCGGCGAGGCGGCCGTCGCCGCGGGGGAGTCGTCGAAACCGCCGACCGCCACGTCCTCGGGGACGCGCCGGCCCGCCCGGTGCAGCACCGTCAGCACGCCCTGCGCCATCAGATCGGACGCCACGAACACCGCGTCCAAATCCGCCGCCCGCTCCAGCAGCCGTTCCGCGCCCGCCTCGCCGCTGGCCCGGCTGTAGTCGCCGGAGACGACCAGACGCTCGTCGTAGGCGACCCCCGCCTCCGCCAGCACCTCCTTGTAGCCGGCGAGCCGCTCCACCCCGCCCGGGGTGTCCAGCGGGCCGGTGACCACGGCGATCCGGCGCCGGCCGAGCCCCAGCAGATGGCGCACCATGTCCCGCGCGCCGTCCCGGTCGTCGGCGGCCACGTAGCTCACCTTCGACCCGAGCCCGATCGGCTTGCCGCACGCGACCAGCGGCACTCCCGCCTCGCGCAGCTCGGAGGCGATCGGGTCCCCGGAGTGGCTGGAGACCAGCAGCACCCCGTCCACGTGCCCGGCGGTGATGTACCGGGTGATGCGCCGCCGCTCGTCCTCGGTCCCGGCCAGCATCAGCAGCAGCGGGATGTCGTGCGCGGCCAGCGCCTGGGTGCAGTGCCGCAGCAGGACGTTGAAGTTGGGGTCCTCGAAGAACCGCTCCTGGGGCTCCGTGAGCAGGAAACCCACGGAGTCGGAACGCCCGGTGATCAGCGAGCGGGCATGCCGGTTGACGACGTAGCCCGTCCTGCGGATGGCCGCCTCGACCGCCTCCCGGGCGGACTTGCTGACGTAGTGACCGCCGTTGAGCACCCGGGAGACGGTGCCCCGTGAGACTCCCGCCTCGCGGGCCACGTCGTGGATCGTCGGCGGTCTGCGCCTGCCCCCCGCGCCATTGCTCATCGTCATGACTTTACTGCCCCGGACAGCAGGTCCAGGTTCCAGAACCGCTGGACGACCAGGAACAGCGCCACCAGCGGGATCACCGCCAGGAACGCGCCGGTGATCACCAGCGTGTACAGCGCGGGTGTGTTGGACCCCTGCTCCAGCAGCGTGTGGAGGCCGAGCGTGATCGGGAACCGCTCGTCGTCGCTGAGCATGATGTACGGCAGCAGGAAGTTGTTCCACACGGCCACGAACTGGAACAGGAACACCGTCACCAGTCCCGGCGCCATCATCGGCAGCGCGATCCTGGTGAAGATCCGCCACTCGCCCGCCCCGTCCATCCGCCCGGCCTCCACCACGTCGGCCGGCACGGCCGCCGCCGCGTAGACGCGCGCGAGGTAGACGCCGTAGGGGGAGAGGATCTGCGGCAGCAGCACCGACCAGTACGAGTCCGTGACGTTCGCCTGCGCCAGCAGCAGGTACTGCGGGACGGCCAGGATGACCGGCGGCATCAGCACGCCCGCCAGCAGCACGTTGAACAACGTCTCACGGCCCCGGAAGCGGTACGTCGCCAGCGCGTAGCCGCTGACCGCCGACACGCACGTCGACAGCAGGGCGCCGGCGCCGGCGTACAGGGCGGAGTTGCCCATCCACCTCCAGTACAGGCCGTCACGGTAGGAGTTGAGGTCGGCGATGTTGTCGGCGAAGCCGGTCCCCGGCCAGAACGTGAACGTGGAGAACAGCTCGCGCCCCGACTTGGTGGAGGCGATCACCACCCACGCCACCGGCAGCAGGCAGTACACCGCACCGAACAGCAGCGTCAGCGTCGGGACGAGAGCGACGCGAGCGCGCAGCGGCGGGCGGCTGCGGTCCGTGCCCCTGGCGCCGGCCGCGGCGGGCGCCTCGTGGACGGCGAGCGAACTCATCGGGCCGCCTCCCGTTCGGTACGGCGGTTCGCGAACCGCAGGAACCCGAAGGACAGCAGCAGCGTGGCCAGCGCGATGATCACGGCCTGCGCGGACGCCCCGTGGACGTCGCCCGTGCGGAACGCGTCCCGGTACACCTTCATCAGTGGACTCCACGTCGTGGAAACGGAGTTGGTGAGCGGCTTCAGCGTGGTCGGCTCACTGAACACCTGGAGCGTCGCGATGATCGAGAAGAAGAACGTCAGCACCAGGGAGGGCGCCACCATCGGGATCTTGATCCGCAGGGCGATCTGCAGCGGGGTGGCCCCGTCCAGCTTCGCCGCCTCGTACACCTCGCCCGGGACGGCCCGCAGCGCGGTGTAGATGACGATCATGTTGAAGCCGGTGCCACCCCAGACCGCGATGTTCGACAGGGCCAGGTACAACGGCCCGCCGTCCAGCAGGTCCGGCTGCGGCAGGCCCAGCGCGTCGAGCACGAAGTAGAACGGGCTGACGTCCGGCAGATACAGGAAACCCCACAGCAGCGCCGCGACCACGCCGGGAATGGCGTACGGCAGGAAGATCGCGAGCCGGGTGAACGGGGTCAGCCGCACCTTCTCGGAGTCCAGCATCAGCGCGAACAGCAGCGCCAGGCCCAGCATCACCGGGACCACGATGCAGCCGTAACCCAGCACGCGCAGCGCGCCGTTCAGCAACTCGTCGTCGGTGAAGGCGGCCGTGTAGTTCTCCAGGCCGGCCCAGACCTCCCTGCGGGCTCCGGCGCCCAGGCCCAGCCCGGACACCTTCACCTTGCGGAGGCTGAGCCAGACCGCGTAGCCGATGGGCAGCGCGAAGAACAGCACGAAGAGCACCGTGGCGGGAAGGAGGAAGAGGTACGGGGCGCTGCGCGCTCGTCCGCGGCGCGCGGTGCGGGAGGCAAGGACGTACGGGGCCTTCCCGGCTCCGTACGGCGTGCCGTGTGCGCTGGTCACTCGGAGACCCCGAAGCCGTTCTTCTTGAGGTCGGCGACGGTGGCCGCGTGCATCGTGTCCAGGGCGGCGGAGAAGTCCGACTTGTTCTTCGCCGCGGCGCCGAAGGCGTCCTTGAAGCTGGTGTACGCGACGTTCACGTTCGGGCCCCAGGCTGAGGGCGCCGTCGTCTTCGCGATGGCGGCGGCCTTGGTGTAGAAGTCCGGCTGGTTGGAGAAGTAGGCCGGCGGCGTGGTGAAGGCGCCGCTGAGCTGGGCGGAGGTGGAGGCCGGGTAGATGCCGCCCTCCTTGGCCAGCGCGGTGAGCGCCGCGCCGTCGGTGTTCAGCCAGGCGGCGAACTTCGCCGCTGCCGCCTTGTGCTCGGAGTCGGTGGTGACGGCGGTGGAGGAGCCGCCCCAGCTGCCGGTGACGTTCTCGGACTGCGACCACTGGGGGAGCGGGGCCATGGCCCACTTGCCCTTGGTGTCGGGCGCGGCGGTGGTCAGGGTGCCGGGCGCCCACACGGCGCTCACCCAGGCGATCTGCTTGCCCGTGTCGAGCGCCTTGTTCCAGGCCGGGGTGTACATCGGCTGGTCGTCGACGGCGCCTTCCTTGACCAGACCGCCCCAGAAGTCGGCGACCTTCTTGGTGGCCGCGTCATGGATGCCGACCTTCCACTTGTCGCCGGAGGTTGTCCACCACTTGGCGCCGGCCTGCTGCGCGAGGCCCGCGAACAGTCCGGAGTCGTTGGCGGAGAACGTGGTCAGGTCCTTGTCCGGCGCCTTCTTCTTCAGCGCGCGGGCGGTCTCGGCGAACTGCTCCCAGGTGGTGGGGACCGTGAGGCCGTACTCCTTGAACAGGTCCTCGCGGTAGTAGAACATCATCGGCCCGATGTCCTGCGGCACCGCGTACAGCGCGTCCGTGCCCAGCGTCGTCTGCTGCCAGACACCCTCGGCGAACTTGCCCTTGGCGTCGCCGACGTCGCCGGCTATGTCCGCCAGCGCGTCGTTGCTGACCAGCGTGGGCAGCGCCTGGTACTCGGCCTGGACCAGGTCGGGCGCCTTGCCGGCCTTGTGCGCGGTGAGGATCTTGGTGACCAGGTCGTCGCCGGACGCCTGCTTCTTCACCGTGACCGTGATCTGCGCGCTCTTGCCGGGCCCCTTGTTCCACAGGTCCGCGACCTTGTCCATGCCGGGGGTCCAGCTCCAGTACGTCAGCGAGACCGGTCCGGACTGTGCGTCGCTCTCGTCGGACGAGCCGCACGCGGCGAGGGCGGTGCCGCCGAGAGCGGCGGCGACGGCGGCGGCCGTGACTCTGAACAGCCGGCGGCGCTTCGCGTTGGGCATGGATCTTCTCCCCTGACCTGGGCTCTCACCTGCTGCGAGAACCTGCCATGCTTCTGTGAGCGTTCACAGTAGAGAAACATCCTGGACACTTGTCAATGGTTGTTGCTGTGCGGTTATGTTGGCTTCGAACCGCTGATCTGGTGTGTGCACGTTCCCATGATCCGTGGTGCGCACGGTTTCAGAAGATCGACCCAACGGGAGAGAACCCATGCCGGAGCCCATGCCGGAGACCACCCCCAGGGGCCTCACCAGGCTCGCCTTCGGCGGGGACTACAACCCCGAGCAGTGGCCGGAAAGCGTCTGGCAGGAGGACGTCCGGCTGATGCGGGAGGCCGGCGTCACCATGGTCAGCGTCGGCATCTTCTCCTGGGCCCTGCTGGAGCCGGAGCCGGGGGTGTACGACTTCGGCTGGCTGGACCGGATCCTCGGCCTGCTCCACGACAACGGCATCCGCGTCGACCTCGGCACTCCCACCGTCTGCCCGCCCGTCTGGTTCTACCGCGCGCACCCCGAGGCGCTGCCCGTCACCCCGGACGGCGTGCGCCTCGCGTTCGGCTCCCGCGGCGCGATCTGCCACAGCGACGCCGACTACCGCACGGCCGCCGCGAACATCACCACCCGGCTCGCCGAACGCTACGCAAACCACCCGGCTCTGGCGATGTGGCACGTCCACAACGAGTACGGCGTCCCCGTCTCCGCCTGCTACTGCGACTCCTGCGCCGCCCACTTCCGCCGCTGGCTACAAGCGACGTACGGCACCGTCGCCGCCGTCAACGAGGCCTGGGGCACCGCCTTCTGGGGCCAGCGCTACACGAGCTTCGACGACATCGACCCGCCGCGCACCACCCCCACCGTCGGCAACCCCGGCCAGGCCCTCGACTACAAGCGCTTCGCCGACGCCACCATGCGCGAGAACTTCCGCGCGGAGCGGGACATCCTGCACCGCCTCTCACCGGGCGTCCCGGTCACGACGAACTTCATGACCGCCCTCAGCCAGTGCGACTCCGTCGACTACTGGGCCTGGGGCCGCGAGGTCGACATCGTCACCAACGACCACTACCTGATCACCGACGGCCGCCGCACCCACGTCAACCTCGCCATGGCCGCCGACCTCACCCGCTCCGTCGCCGGCGGCGCCCCCTGGATACTCCTGGAGCACTCCACCTCGGGCGTCAACTGGCAACCCCGCAACCCCGCCAAGGCCCCCGGCCAGATGGCCCGCAACTCCCTCGGGCACGTCGCCCGCGGCTCCGACGGCGCCATGTTCTTCCAGTGGCGGCAGTCCCGGCGCGGCGCCGAGAAGTTCCACTCCTCGATGGTCCCGCACGGCGGCACCGACACCCGCGTGTGGCGCGAGGTCGTCGAACTCGGCGCCGCCCTCGACTCCCTGAGCGCCGTCCGCGGCACCCGCACCGAGGCCGACGTGGCCGTCCTGTGGGACTGGCAGTCCTGGTGGGCGCAGAATCTCGCCTGGCGCCCCAGCGAGGACCACGACGCCCGCGAACGCGCCGACGCCTTCTACGCGGCCCTCTACGACCTCCACCTCACCGTCGACTTCGCCCACCCGGAAGCCGATCTGTCCGCCTACCCCCTCGTCGTCGTGCCCGCCCTCTACCTGACGACCGAGGCGGCCGGCCGCAACCTCACGCGTTACGTCGAGAACGGCGGAACCCTCGTCGTCTCCTGCTTCTCGGGGATCGTCGACGAACACGACGCCGTCCACGAGGGCCCCCACCCGGGCGCGCTGCGCGACGTCCTCGGCCTGACCGTCGAGGAGTTCTCCCCGCTGCTCCAGGGTGAGAGCGTCCGGGTCACCGGCCCCGACGGCGTCGAGCTGAGCGGCGATGTGTGGAGCGAGTTCGTCGTGCCGCGCGGCGCGGAGACGATCTGGACGTACGCCGACGGCCTCACCGCCGGCCACCCGGCCGTCACCCGCCACCGCCTCGGCGAGGGCGCCGCCTGGTACGTCTCCACCCGCCTCGGCCAGGACGGCCTGACCGCCCTGCTGGAGCGGGCCGCCGACGACGCACGGCTCGCCCCGCGCACCGGTCTGCCGCGCGATCTGGAGGTCGTCCGGCGCTCCGGCGAGAGCGGCGCCTATCTGTTCGCGATCAACCACACCGGCGCCGAGGCCAAGGTGCCGCTGGACACCCCCGGTGCCGAACTGCTGACCGGCGAACGCGCCGCGGGCCGCCTCGCGGTCCCGGCGGGAGCCGTACGCGTCGTACGACTCGACGGCTGAACCGGCTCCCCCCTCGCCCGTGGAGCCACGAGCCGCGGGCGAGGGGGGCCTTCGTCACGGGGGCCTCCCCGTGCGAGTCCTCCCCGTGAGAACCCACCCCACCACGTCGAAGGGACGACGGACGACGATGTTCCATCCCAGACGCACCCTCAGGGCCCTGCTGCTGCCGCTCGCCGCGGGACTCGCCCTCACCGCCCTCCCGGCGCCGAGCGCGCACGCCGCCGCCCCGCTCACCAACGGCGGCTTCGAGGCCGACGGCTCCGGGACGGCCGTGCCCGCCGGCTGGTCGGAGAACGGCGACAGCGCCGCCTCGTTCACCGAGGCGGGCGGCCACGGCGGCAGTCTGCGCCTGTCCCACTGGGCGGCCACCCCCTACAAGGTGGAGACCTACCAGCGGCTGTCCGGGCTCGCCGACGGCGCCTACACCCTCACCGCCTGGGTGCGCTCCGGCGGCGGCCAGAACTCCGCCTCCATAGGCCTGAAGAACTGCGGCGGCCCCGAACAGCGCACGGACATCCCGGTCTCCGCGAGCGGCTGGATCCGCGTGGTCGCCTCCGTCGCGGTCACCCGCCGACAGTGCACGGTCAGCGTCGCCTCCGACGCCAACGCCGGGAACTGGATCAACGTCGACGACCTGACCCTCACCCCGGGCTCCACGGGCCTCGCCGTCAAGGGCTCCGACGTCTCCTCCCTTGTCAAGAGCGAGGCCAAGGGCGGCGTCTACCGCGACAGTTCCGGCACGAGGGGCGACGCGCTCGCCATCCTGAGGAACGCCGGGCAGAACTGGGCGCGCCTGAAGGTGTGGGTGAACCCCGCCGACGGCTACAACGACAAGGCCCGGGTGCTGGCGGCCGCCAAGCGCGTCAAGGCACGGGGCATGAAGCTGCTGGTCGACTTCCACTACTCGGACACCTGGGCCGACCCCGGCGCGCAGAAGGTGCCCGCCCGCTGGTCCGGCCACTCCTACGACCAGCTGAAGACCGACGTCCACCAGCACACCCAGGACGTCCTGCGCGCCCTCAAAGCACAGGGCACCACCGCCGACATGGTGCAGGTCGGCAACGAGATCAACGGCGGAACGCTGTGGCCGGCGGGCTCCACGGACAACTGGGACCAGCTCGCCGGACTGCTCAACTCCGGCTACGACGCCGTCAAGGCCGTGGACTCCCGCACGGCGGTGGCCCTGCACCTCGCCAAGGGCGGTGACCTGGCCGGCACCCGCTGGTGGTTCGACAACGCCGTCTCCCGCGGGGTGAAGTTCGACGTCATCGGCCTGTCGTACTACGGCTACTGGCACGGCACGCTCGCCGACTTCCAGACCACTCTGGACGACGCCGCCTCCCGTTACGCCAAGCCGGTCTTCGTCGCCGAGACGGCCTACCCCTTCCGGCTGGACAGCAAGGACGCGCACGAGAACATCATCGACGTCCCCGGCGAACTGGTCCCCGGCTACCCGGCCACGGTCGCCGGCCAGACCCGCTGGATGAAGGACGTGGCGAGCATCGTCGAGGCCGTCCCGAACGGACGCGGCCTGGGCCTGTTCCACTGGGAGTCCACCTGGACCGCCGTCGCGGGCAACGGCTGGGACCCGGCCGACGCGGCCTCCGGCAACGGCTGGGAGAACCAGGCCCTGTTCGGCTACGACGACAGGGCGCTGCCCTCGATGTCCTGGTTCAGCCACCGCTGACACCCGACGCGCAGTCGAGGGGCCGGCCGCAGCACGCGGGCCGGCCCCTTCTCGTCGTCCATGACCTCTGCGAACTGCTTTACGGGCAGGTGGTGTTGGATCCAGGCCAAGGCTGGCGGAGTCCAGGACAGGGCCGCCCCGGCTGCGCGACAGTGGGAGGACGCGGGGCAGGCGCTACTTTCGCAAGACGCCCTAGGAGCCCGGTCCCAGGGAGGACGGAGGGGACGACATGCTGAGGACTCCGGTCAGCGAACGGCGTCTGGCCATCCTGGAGTGGCTGAAGGATCCTGCCCGGCACTTCCCGCCGCAACGGCACGGCGACCTCGTCGAGGACGGCGTGAGCGCGGACGCCCTCGCGGCGAAACTGGGCGTGCACCGCAGAGTCGCCGACACCCACCTCACCCTCCTCGCCGACCTCGGTCTGCTGCGTGCCAAGCGGATCCGCCGCCGCACCCACTACCGGCGCGACGAGATGCGCATCGCCGAAGTGGCCCGCATGTTCGAGAAAGGGTGGTGACGGCCGACGGGGAACCCGCAGCTCCGTCAACACCACCCACGCGACCCGCGACCAGGCATCGACCCACCAGCGAAGGGCAGACCCACCCATGCACCGACCCTCGGATCTCGTCCCCGTGCGGTACCTCTCCCTCGGCGGCCTCGGCCCGGAGGACGTCGTGGCCGACCCGCAGGGCCGCGTCCTGACCGGACTCGCGGACGGACGGATCCTGCGCGTCGACGGTCTCGACGATCCCGCATGCGCCCGTGTCGAGGAGCTCGCCGTGATCGGCGGCCGCCCCCTCGGCCTCGAACTTCTCCCTGACTCGGACCTGTTGGTGTGCGACGCGGACGGCGCGCTGCTCCGCGTCGACACCCGCACCGGCCGCACGCGAGTCCTCGTGGAGTGGGCGGCGGGGGAGCGGCTGCGGTTCTGCAGCAACGTCGTCGCCCTGCCCGACGGGACCGTCTTCTTCACCGTCTCCAGCCAGGTCCACCCCTTGCACGACTGGATCGGCGACCTTGTCGAACACACCGGCACGGGCCGCCTGCTGCGTCTCGCCCCCGGCGAGGAGGAACCCGAAGTCCTCCTGGAAGGGCTCCAGTTCGCCAACGGCCTCGCCCTGAGCGCCGACGGCGGCGCGCTCGTCGTCGCCGAGACCGGCGCCCGCCGCCTCACCCGCTACCGGCTCACCGGCCCCGGCGCCGGCCGTGCCGACACTCTCGTCGAGGACCTGCCGGGCTTCCCGGACAACCTGTGGCGCGGCGCCCCCGACGGCCCGATCTGGGTCGCCCTGGCCGGACCGCGGGTTCCCCCGCTCGACCTCCTGCACCGGGCGTCCCCCGGGGTCCGCCGGCGCGCCGCCCGGCTCGCCCTGCGCGCGCCGTTCCGCCCCACCGGCTCCGTCGGAGTGCTCGCCGTCGACGACGAGGGCCGCACCGTGCACCACCTCACCCGTCGGCGCTCCGGCTTCCGCATGGTCACCAGCGTCTGCGAGGCCCGCGGCCGGCTCGTCCTGGGCAGCCTGTGGGAACGCGGCATCGCGGTGTGCGAGGCCCCCGCCGCGAAGTGACCCCGGTCCGGCGCCGACGTTATCCTGGTCACCTGCCGCGATCGCCCTCGCGGCGCGGCGGTGGGGCCCGCCGTACCCGAACCGCGGCGTGCTCGCCGCCAACGGTCCCTGCTCGCGATGGAGCGCGCCCGTGCCAGGGCCCTGGCGAGTAGGAGAGACGCAGGCATGACAGCTCCGGAGACCGAGAGCCTCCGCGCCCGGACCCGTCCCGCACGGCCCTCCGCCCGGCGCGGTCAGGCGCCGGTGGTCGCGGTGGTCGCCCTCGGCGGCGCCCTCGGTGCGACCGCCCGGTACGCGGCCTTGCTCCACTGGCCCGCGCCACCCGGGGGGTTCCCCTGGGCGACTCTGTGGACCAACGTCGTCGGCTGCGCCGTCATCGGCGTGTTCATGGTGGTCGTCACCGAGGCCAGGGCGGCCCACAGGCTGGTCCGCCCCTTCTTCGGCACCGGTGTCCTCGGCGGCTTCACCACCTTCTCCACCTATGCCGTCGACATCCAGAAGCTGGTCGACTCCGGCCGTCCGGGCACCGGCCTGACCTACCTGGCCGCGACGCTCCTCGCGGCCCTCTCCGCGGTGTGGCTCGCCTCCGCGGCGGCCCGCCGTGTCCTGAAGCGGAGGCAGCCATGACGAGGCTGACCGGCGACGCCGTGCGCGTGACCGTCCTCATCGGTGAGAACGACACCTGGCGTCACAAACCCCTGTACGCCGAGATCGTGCACCGCGCCCACGCCGCCGGTCTCGCCGGCGCAAGCGTCTTCCGCGGCATCGAGGGCTACGGCGCCTCCTCCCTGATCCACACCTCGCGACTGCTGTCCCTCAGCGAGGACCTGCCGGTGGCCGTCGTCATCGTCGACACGCGGACCCGCGTCCGGGAGTTCCTCCCGCAGCTCGACGAGCTCGTCACCGAAGGGCTGGTGATCCTCGACGACTGCGAGGTCATCCGGTACGTCGGCCGCGGCGACATCCAGGACGAAACGGACACGCAGGGTAAGAGGTCGTTGTGAACTGGCTGCTGGTCGTCGCGGGCGCCGTGGTCGGCGCCCCGCTGAGGTACCTCACCGACCGCGCGGTGCAGTCCCGGCACGACTCGGTGTTCCCCTGGGGCACCTTCATCGTCAACGTCGCCGGCTGCCTGATCCTCGGTCTGCTCACCGGCGCGGTCGCTGCGGGAGCGGTCGGCTCCCACCTCCAGTTGCTGCTGGGCACGGGCCTGTGCGGGGCGCTGACGACGTACTCGACCTTCTCCTACGAGACCTTGCGGCTCGCCGAGACCGGAGCACGTGTGTTCGCCGCGGCGAACGTCGTCGCGAGCGTGGTCGCCGGTCTCGGGGCGGCGTTCGTGGGAGTGGTCCTGGCGCGGGCGGTGTGGGCGTAGGGAGTCCACGCCCGGGTGTAGTAGGACTGTCCCCGCCGCACCCCCGCTCCCGAGAAGAACTGGATCCCATGAGCGCCATCTCCGTCGGCCAAGCCGTCGTCCTCGGAGCCGTCGAGGGAGTGACCGAGTTCCTCCCCGTCTCCTCCACCGGCCATCTCAAGATCACCGAGGGCTTGATGGGCATCCCGGTCGACGACGACGCGGTCGTCGGCTTCTCGGCCGTCATCCAGGTCGGGGCGATCGCCGCCGTGCTCGTCTACTTCCGCAAGGACATCGCGCGGATCGTCTCCGCCTGGGCGCGCGGCCTCGCCGACAAGGAGGAGCGGTACCACCACGACTACAAGTTCGCCTGGTGGGTGATCTGCGCGACCATCCCGATCGTCGTCGTCGGCCTGGCCGCCAAGTCGCTCATCCAGGGCCCGCTGGCCTCCCTCTGGGTCGTCGCCGGCTCGCTCATCGCCGGCAGCGGCGTGATGTGGGCCGCCGACCGCATGGGCCGGCACAAGCGCGGCGAGGACGACACCTCCTTCAAGGACGCGATGCTGGTCGGCGGCTCGCAGATCCTCGCGCTGCTCTTCCCCGGCTTCTCCCGCTCCGGCGCCACCATGTCCACCGCCCTCATGCTCGACCTGGACCGCGTCGCCGCCACCCGGCTGTCCTTCTTCCTCGGCATCCCGGCCCTCACCGGCGCAGGCCTGTACGAACTGAAGGACGCTCTCGGGACCGGAGCGGGCGCGGCCCCCCTGATCGTCGGCACCGCCGTCTCCTTCGTCGTGGCGTACGCCTCCATCGCCTGGCTGCTCCGCTTCGTCGCCAAGCACTCCTTCAACGCCTTCGTGATCTACCGGCTCGCGGTGGGCGTGCTGCTGTTCGCCCTGCTCGGGACGGGTGTGCTGCACGGCTGAGCCGCCCCGGAGCGCGGACCGTCGCCGTCGGGCCGCCGGCGGTCCGCATTCCGGGCCGCCCCTTGACACCGCCCCGGGCCTCCCGGAACATCGGGTTCCGTGAACCTGTCAGACAGCCAGACAGGTGGTTCGGCACCCCGTCGCGTCAGCGCGATGGAAGCGGTCCTCGGCCACCTCCGCGACGCCATCGAACGCGGCGCGTACGCCATCGGCGACAAGCTCCCCTCCGAGGCGGAGCTCTGCCGCACGCTGGAGGTCTCCCGCCCCGTCCTGCGGGAGGCCCTGCGCGCCCTGCAGACCATGGGGCTGACCATGTCGCGGACCGGCAAGGGCACCTTCGTGATCGCGAACACCGTCGAGGACCCCACCTTCGGCGACTACGCGGCCAGCGACCTGCTGGAGGTGCGCCGCCACGTCGAGATCCCGGTCGCCGGGTACGCGGCCGTGCGCCGCACCCCGGAGAACCTGGACCACCTGGCCCACCTGCTGGACCGCATGGAGCGGGAGACGGACACCACCGCATGGGTCGCGATGGACTCCCTCTTCCACCTCGCCGTGGCCGAAGCCGCCCAGAACCCGGTCTTCCGCCGGGTCATCGAGGAGATCCGCGACGCACTGGCGCGTCAGTCGGCCTTCCTCAACGAGCTGGGCGGCCGGCGCGAGCAGTCCAACCGCGAGCACCGGGCCATCGTCGAGGCGCTGATCGACGGCAGTGAACACGACGCGGTGGAGGCCATGAGCCACCACCTCGACCGCGTCGAGACGACCCTCACCGACATCGTGCGCTCCGCGCGCACGGACAGCACCACGGAAGGCGGTACCGAGGCGTGAGCGAACAGCACCTCAAAGACGAGACGCGCCCCACCTCCCGTCATGTCGACGCCGGCGACGAGGGGTACAGCAAGTCCCTCAAGTCCCGCCACGTCAACATGATCGCCATCGGCGGAGCCATCGGCACCGGCCTCTTCCTCGGCGCCGGCGGCCGGCTCGCCGACGCCGGGCCGTCCCTCTTCATCGCCTACGCGGTCTGCGGCGTCTTCGCCTTCCTCGTGGTGCGCGCCCTCGGCGAACTGGTCCTCTACCGCCCCTCCTCCGGCGCCTTCGTGTCCTACGCCCGGGAGTTCCTCGGCGAGAAGGGCGCCTACACGGCCGGCTGGATGTACTTCCTGAACTGGGCCACCACCGGCATCGCCGACATCACCGCCGTCGCCACCTACACCCACTACTGGGGCATGTTCTCCGACATACCCCAGTGGATGATCGCGCTCGTCGCCCTGGCCGTGGTCCTCACCGTGAACCTGATCTCGGTGAAGATCTTCGGCGAACTGGAGTTCTGGTTCGCGATCGTCAAGGTCGGCGCGCTCGTCGTCTTCATGTGCATCGGCATCTTCCTGCTGGTCACCCAGCACCCGGTCGACGGCGTCACCCCGGGCCCCGGCCTCATCACCGACCATGGCGGACTCTTCCCCAACGGTCTGCTGCCGATGCTGCTGATCGTCCAGGGCGTCGTCTTCGCCTACGCCTCCGTCGAGCTGGTCGGCGTCGCCGCCGGTGAGACCGAGAACCCCGAGAAGATCATGCCCAAGGCCATCAACTCGATCATGTGGCGCGTCGGTCTGTTCTACGTCGGCTCGGTGATCCTGCTGTCGATGCTGCTGCCCTGGTCGTCCTACACCGCCGGGGAGAGCCCGTTCGTCACCGTCCTGTCCAAGGTCGGCATCCCCGCGGCCGGCGGCGTGATGAACCTCGTCGTCCTCACCGCCGCCATGTCCTCCCTCAACTCCGGCCTGTACTCCACCGGACGCATCCTGCGCTCCATGGCGAAGTCCGGCTCCGCGCCGAAGTTCACCGGCGTGATGAGCCGCAGCCAGGTCCCCTACGGCGGCATCCTGCTCACCAGCGGCATCTGCGTCCTCGGCGTCGGCCTCAACTTCGTCGTGCCCGCCGACGCCTTCGAGATCGTGCTCAACTTCGCGGCGATCGGCATCCTCGCCACCTGGGGCATGATCATGGTCTGTCACCTGCTCTTCTGGCGGAAGACCCAGAAGGGCGAGCTCACCCGCCCCGGCTACCGACTGCCGGGCTCCCCGTGGACCGAAGTCGTGACGCTGGCCTTCCTCGCCTCCGTCCTGGTCCTCATGTACGCCGACGGCGGCGCGGGACGCACCACCGTGCTGTGCCTGCCGCTGATCGCCGCCGCGCTCGTGGCAGGCTGGTACGCCATCCGCGGCCGCCTCGCCCGCGCCACGTCCGGGGCCGACGCCTGAGGGACCCAGGGCGTGTCGCGACAGCGCGACACGCCCTCGTACCGCGTCCGCCCGGACGCGGTACGAGGACCCCGGGACCCGACGCC
Organism: Streptomyces sp. NPDC101166; assembly: GCF_044768125.1. Lineage (NCBI taxonomy): Bacteria > Bacillati > Actinomycetota > Actinomycetes > Kitasatosporales > Streptomycetaceae > Streptomyces > Streptomyces sp. NPDC101166. The sequence continues at coordinate 445,615 of NZ_JBIWPF010000001.1, read as the reverse complement.
GGCCCATGCCCGCCCACCAGTGATCAGGCAGTGATGTACAGCAGTTCCCTCGCCCAGGCGCCCACCCTCCGCGAACCCCTCCACGCCCCCGTCGCCCACCTCGTCCGCGGCGGGGTGACCGAAGGCGTCCACCACGGCTCCGTCGTCGTCCTCGGCACGGACGGCGAGGTCGCCTTCCAGCTCGGCGACATCGAGGTCGCCTTCTACCCGCGCTCGGCCCTCAAGCCCGTCCAGGCCGTCGCCATGGTGCGCGCCGGGCTCCCGCTCGACGGCGAGCTGCTCTCGCTCGCCGCCGCCAGCCACTCCGGCGAGGAACGCCACCTCGCCGGCGCCCGGCGCATCCTGGACCGGGCCGGCCTCACCGAGGACGACCTGCGCAACGTCCCCGACATGCCGTTCGGCCGGCCGGTCCGCGACACCTGGATCCGCGACGGGCGCGGGCCCTCCCGCCTCGCCCAGAACTGCTCCGGCAAGCACGCGGCCATGCTCTACACCTGCAAGCTCAACGGCTGGCCCCTCGACGGCTACCTCGACCCCGGGCACCCCCTCCAGCAGGCGATCGCCGAGATCGTCGAGGACCTCACCGGACAGCGCATCGCGCACGTCACCGTCGACGGCTGCGGCGCGCCCCTCTTCTCCGTCTCCCTGCACGGCCTCGCCCGCGCCGCCGCCCGCATCACCACGGCCGCCCCGGGCACCCCGGAGGCCCGTGTCGCCGACGCGATGCGCGAGCACCCCGAGATGGCCTCCGGCGCCGGCCGGGACGTCGCCGAGCTGATGCGGGCGGTCCCCGGGCTGCTCGCCAAGGACGGCTTCGAGGGCGTCGAGGTAGCCGCGCTGCCCGACGGCCGCGCGATCGCCGTCAAGATCTCCGACGGCGCCGACCGGGCCCGTGTCCCCGTCGCGGCGGCCGCCCTGGCTCGCGCCGGCGTCGACCCCGCCCTGCTCACCGCCTTCGCCGGCGAGCCGCTGCTCGGCGGGGGCGAGCCCGTGGGAAGCGTGCGACCGGTGCGGGCCCTGGACCCGGTGTCGGCCTGCGCCTGATGCGCCACTAACCTCTTCGTCGTCCCTTTCGTCCGCGGCGGCAGCCGCGCAACCACCACACCCCGCGCCCCTTCGAGGGCGCTCGGTCTCCGCCCCCTCAGAAAGAGGACCCGCACTCCTATGACCGCCGCAGCGACCCGCCGTGAACACGATCTGCTGGGGGACCGTGACGTCCCCGCCGACGCGTACTGGGGTGTGCACACCCTGCGCGCGACGGAGAACTTCCCCATCACCGGCACCCCGATCTCGGCCTACCCGCACCTCATCGACGCCCTCGCCGCCGTGAAGGAGGCCGCCGCCCTCGCCAACGAGGAACTCGGGCTCCTGGCCCCGGAGAAGGCCGCCGCCATCGTCGCCGCCTGCCGTGAGATACGGGCCGGCGGGCTGCACGAGCAGTTCGTGGTGGACGTCGTGCAGGGCGGCGCCGGCACCTCGACCAACATGAACGCCAACGAGGTCGTCGCCAACCGGGCGTTGGAGCTGCTGGGCCACGACAAGGGCCAGTACGGGTTCCTGCACCCCAACGAGGACGTCAACCTCGGCCAGTCCACCAACGACGTCTACCCGACCGCGGTCAAGGTCGCGACGGTCTTCGCGGTGCGCGGGCTGCTCAAGGCGATGGCCGTCCTCCAGGACGCGTTCGCCCGCAAGGCAGTGGAGTTCAAGGACGTCCTGAAGATGGGCCGCACCCAGCTCCAGGACGCGGTGCCGATGACGCTCGGGCAGGAGTTCTCGGCGTTCGCGGTGATGCTGGACGAGGACCGCAGCCGGCTCGCCGAGGCCGTCGAGCTGATCCACGAGATCAACCTCGGCGCCACCGCGATCGGCACCGGCCTCAACGCCCCCGCCGGATACGCCGAGTCGGCCCGCCGCCATCTCGCCGAGATCACCGGGCTGCCGCTGGTGACCGCCGCCAACCTGGTCGAGGCCACCCAGGACTGCGGGGCGTTCGTCCAGATGTCCGGTGTCCTCAAGCGGATCGCCGTCAAGCTCTCCAAGAGCTGCAACGACCTGCGCCTGCTGTCCTCCGGGCCGCGCGCCGGTCTGGGGGAGATCAACCTGCCGCCGGTGCAGGCGGGTTCGTCGATCATGCCGGGCAAGGTCAACCCGGTCATCCCCGAGGTCGTCAACCAGGTCGCCTTCGAGGTGATCGGCAACGACGTCACCATCACCATGGCCGCCGAGGCCGGACAGCTCCAGCTCAACGCCTTCGAGCCGATCATCCTGCACTCGTTGTCGGAGTCGATCACCCACCTGCGCGCCGCGTGCCTCACCCTCGCCGAGCGCTGCGTCGACGGGATCACCGCCAACACCGAGACACTGCGCGCGACGGTCGAGAACTCCATCGGCCTGGTGACCGCCCTCAACCCCCACATCGGCTACACGGCGGCCACCGACATCGCCAAGGAGGCCCTCGCCACCGGCCGAGGCGTCGCCGAACTCGTCCTGGAGAAGGGCCTGTTGCCCGCCGAACGGCTCACCGACCTGCTCCGTCCCGAGATCCTCGCCGGCAGCGGCTCGCCCCTCGCTCCGCAGCCCCTGACCTGATCCGTTCCGGCTCGCGGCGACGCTCCCGGACCGGCGCCGGGGAACCCTGAGAGGCACAATGGCGATCATGACGACGACGTCCTCGCCCGGCTTCCGCCCGGTCCTGGAGCGCATCGCCGAGGAGGCGGAGCGCACCCCGGGCCGCGGCCGGCCCGCCGACTACATCCCGGCGCTCGCGGCCCGCGACCCGCGCAGCTTCGGCATGGCCGTCGCCGAACCGGACGGCACGGTGTACGGCGTGGGGGACTGGCGCGAGCCGTTCTCCACGCAGTCCATCACCAAGGTGTTCACCCTCGCCCTGGACCTCGCCCGCGAGGGCGACGAGCTCTGGGAGCACGTGGGTCGCGAGCCCTCCGGCAATCCGTTCAACTCCCTGGTCCAGCTGGAGTACGAGAACGGCATCCCGCGCAACCCGTTCATCAACGCGGGCGCCCTCGTCGTCACCGACCGCCTCCACACCCGTACCTCGGACGCGGCCGGCGAACTGCTGGCGTTCCTGCGCGCGGAGAGCGGCGACCCCGCACTCGACTTCGACCTGGACGTCGCCGCCTCCGAGTCCGCGCACGGCGACCGCAACGCCGCCCTCGCCCATTTCATGGCGTCCTACGGCAACATCGACAACCCGGTGCCGGTCCTGCTCGACCAGTACTTCCGCCAGTGCTCGATCACCGCCTCCTGCGCCGGGCTCGCCCTTGCGACGGGCTTCCTCGCCCGGCACGGCGTCCGCGCCGACGGCAGCCGGCTGCTCACCCGAAGCCAGGCCAAGCAGGTCAACGCCGTCATGCTGACCTGCGGCACGTACGACGCGGCCGGCGACTTCGCCTACCGCGTGGGCCTGCCCGGCAAGAGCGGGGTCGGCGGTGGCATCATCGCGGTCGTCCCCGGCCGCTGCACGCTGTGCGTGTGGAGCCCGGGCCTGGACGAGCGGGGCAACTCGGTGGCGGGCGTCGCAGCCCTGGACCGCTTCACGACACTGACCGGCCTGTCGGTGTTCTGACCCCGACAGGCCGGACGCGCGCCGGCTAGTGGTCGTTCTTGTAGTAGTGCTGGGTCTGGCTCCTGCGGTCCGGACCCAGCCAGATGGTGACGCCGATGTTCTTGCCCTCGGGGAGGTCGTACACGCCCCCCTGGGTGGCCCTGGCCACGACACAGTTGCCCTCGCCGCCCGAGGCGGTGAGCGTGTAGCGGATGTCGTAGGCGCCGGCGATGCTCTCCTCGACGGCGATCGAGACGCGGGGAGCCATGCTGTCGGCGTCCGTGTCGCACAGCGACACGACGTCGCCGTGCTCGGCGATGTAGACCGTGCCGCCGGGCACGGAGTCGGACGTGGTCCACGTGTGGTCCCAGCCGCCCGCGGGCGGGTCGACGGTCGCGGAAGCCGACGTCGCGGTGGCGAGCATGCCGGCGGCGAGGACGGCGGTGGCCGCGGCCAAGGTCGCGATCTTTCGGCGCATGGGTGTACCCCCTTCGTACGCCCGCTCGGGCACTCCGGCGGGCAGGTGCGACCATACGGCAGCCGATCAGACCGGGAACATCAAATTTCGATCATGTTTTCGATCGTGGTGCGGCGGGTAACGCCGCTGCGTCGTCCGGCAGTTGAAGCGTCACATGCCCGACAGCGGGCGGCGTCTCCTCGGCCGCAGGGCCAGCGCCATGACGGCCGCGCCGAGGAAGGCCGCGCCCGCGATCAGAGCCGCGTCCGACCATCCGGGACCGTCGGCGGGGGCCGCCGCGGCCGCCACCGGCACGACCTCGGGGCCCGACGCCGCACGCCGCCGCTCGCGCAGCCCGTCCAGCGAGCCCACCGGGTCGACCTGCTCCGCGGCCTCGAACCCCCAGTCCAGCAGGTCACGCGCCTCGCTGTACACGGCGTGGGCGCCGCCCGTCCGGGGGTGCATCACCGTGACCACCAGGGTGCGTCCCTCGCGGCGGGCGGCGGCCACCAGCGTGTGACCGGCCTCGCTGGTGTAGCCGTTCTTCACGCCGATCAGCCCCTGGTACGGCTCGACGCCGTCCTCGCCGCTCAACAGCCGGTTGGTGTTGGCGATCCCGAACCACCGGCCGTCACGGCCGGGGAACCGCGCCTGCACGGTGGCGCAGTGCCGTGCGAAGTCGGCGTTACGCAGTCCGGCCCGCCCGAACACCGCCAGGTCGTACGCCGACGACACCTGGCCGGGCGCGTCGTACCCGTCGGGCGACACCACGTGGGTGTCCAGGGCGCCCAGGGAACGCGCCTTGACGCGCATCCGCGCCGCCGTGGTCTCCCAGCCCCCGTTGAGCGCGGCGAGGACGTGGACGGCGTCGTTGCCGGAGCTGAGGAACACCCCCCGCCACAGATCGTCGACCGAGTACGTCTCGCCCTCGACGACCCCCACGAGGCTGCTGCCCGGGCCGATCCCCGTGAGCTCCTCCTCGGTGACCCGGTGGCGGATGCCACCGGGCAGGACCGGCAGCACGGTGAGCGCGAACAGGGTCTTCATGGTGCTGGCGGGGGGCAGCGGGCGGTGTGCGTCCGACGCGGCGAGCACCTCGCCGGTGCGGGCGTCGGCCACCACCCAGGACAGCGCGGAGACGTCCGGCAGCTCGGGTGCTCCGGGGTGCGGCCGTACCTGTGTGCCGGCGCGGTACAGCAGGGACGGCCGGGGCAGGGTGGCCCGTGCTCCGCCGTGTGGACCGGGGTCCGGCTCGGCGGGGGCGGCGACGGCGGCGGGCCCGAGGGCCAGCGCGCCCGCCACACAGATCGCGCAGGCCTGCGCGGCCGCCCGAGAGGAGAATCCGATCGTCATGCGATCAAACTAAGAACTCTCCCGTGCTTCCCGGCGCTGCCGGTGCCGGACGCGCGCGTGAGCCACCCGGATGCCGCACCGAGGGGGTCCCCGCGTTGTGCGGGGTCAGCCGGCAGGCAGCGTGGGCCGGACGCGGCGCAGGAAGGCCGCGTTGTCCGGGGTCTCGCGCAGCCGCTGCAGCAGCGTCTCGAGGTGCGCGCGGCCGTCCCGGGTCCGCAGGGCCCGGCGCAGCCCCCGCACGGCCTCCAACTCGCCGGGGGGCAGGAGGAGTTCCTCGCGACGGGTGCCGGAGCCGTCGATGTCGACGGCGGGGAAGAGACGGCGGGAGGCAGGCTCCCGGTCGAGGCGCAGCTCCATGTTGCCGGTGCTCTTCAGCTCCTCGAAGAAGAAGTCGTCGGCGCGGGACCCGGTCTCCACCAGGGCGGTGGCCAGGACGGTGAGCGAGCCGCCCTCCTCCGCCGCCCGCGCCGCGCCGAAGAAGCGCTTCGGGCCGGTCAGCGCGGTCGCGTCGACCCCGCCGCTGAGGGTGCGGCCCCCTGCGCCGGCCGCGTTGTTGTGGGCCCGGCACAGCCGGGTCAGCGAGTCGAGCAGGATCACGACGTCCTCGCCGGCCTCGACGAACCGCTTGGCCCGCTCCACGACCAGCTCGGCGAGGGCGATGTGCTGCTGGGGAGTCCGGTCGAAGGTCGAGGCGTACACCTCACCTCGTACGGAGCGCCGCATGTCGGTGACTTCCTCGGGGCGTTCGTCCAGGAGCACCACCATCAGCCGTGCCTCGGGGTGGTTCCCGGCCACGGCGGCGGCGATCTGCTGGAGCAGCACCGTCTTGCCGGTCTTGGGCGGGGCGACGATGAGCCCGCGCTGCCCCTTGCCGACGGGCGCGAGCAGGTCGGTGACCCGCCCGGCGAGACCGGCCGCGGGATGTTCGAGGCGCAGCCGCTCGTGCGGGTGCAGGGGTGTCAGGTCGCGGAAGTCCCTGCGGCCGCGCGCCTGCTGTGGCGTCCGGCCGTTGACGCGGGCGACGTCGGTCAGCGTTCGCGACGCGCCGCGCGGCCCTTCCACGAAGTCGCCCTTGCGCAGCCCCAGTCGGCGGATCAGCGTGGCCGGGACCTGGACGTCGGAGGGGGAGGGCAGCAGGTTCCCGGCGCGCAGCCGCGCCTTCCCGTGTCCGTCGACGTCGAGGACGCCGCCGACGAGCTGGGCCGGGAACTCCGGCTGTACAGAGGGGTGTTCGAGAGTGGTGGTCATGATGCGGGGTCCTTTCGGAAGGACGGGAGGGGCCGAGCGGAGGTGGGGAAGGAGTCGCCGCGAGAGGAGGGGCGATGGAACGCACGCCTTCCGGCGGCGGGAAACGCTCACCTCGGGCGCGGCCTGAAGAGCCTGCTCATGAGGTGTGCGGGAAAGCTGGCGCCCATGCCGTCGTACGGCGGGCGGATCGGCGAGGGATCGAAGACGGCACCGGGCCGAAGACGCGGCCTGCACGAATGCCACTGGCACTGTAGCACGCCCCGACGCCGGCCGGTCGAGCGCTCGCGCCCGGGACGAGGTCCCCAGACCGTAACGATCGGCGACAACAGGGGACTTGACCACCATCGATGGGTATCGTCACGTCATGTCCACGTCGCCGCAGCCGCAGCAACCGGAACAGCCTTCCGACGCGCCCGTCCAGCCGAGTGCGTACCCCTACCCGCACCCCCGGTCGCCGGGACCGGGCGCGGGTGCGGGGCACCCCCAGGCCGCACCGGCTCCGCAGCCGGGGCAACAGACCTTCCACCACCAGCCGACCCTGGCCGGCCTGCCCGCGCAGCCCCAGCCCCAGCCCCACCCGGGCAACCCGTATGCCCAGCACACCGGCTACGGTCCCGCGCCCGCCCCGCCGTCCGGCGGCGGCGGGAAGGCCGCCGGACGCGCGGTGCTGTGGGCCGCCGTCGGTGCGGTCGTGGCCTCCGCCGCCTGGGCGGCGGGCGTCTTCCTCGTCGGTGACGGCCGGGGAGCCGAGGCGGACCTGCGCGGCTACACCGCGCCCGCGAACCTGTGCACCAGCGCCGACTACTCGTCGTTCAAGGCGCAGTACACCGGGGACGCCGGCACGCCGACCCACAACGAGCTGGAGGACCCCGCCCTCGACGACAGCTACTGCAGCGTCAGCTTGAAGAAGGCCGGCTCCACGTACACCGACGCGTACCTCTCCATCCAGTTGCAGCTGCACAAGAAGACGGACCCGGGGCCCGAGTTCACCGCCCGCTGGAAGAACTACGCGGAGAGCCGCACCGGTTACGACGTGGACACCGTCACCGGCATCGGAGACGAGGCCTATCTCGTCAGCCAGGACACCACCGGCGGCTCCAGCACCAGCGGCTCCATCGACGCCACCCTCGCCGTCCGGGACGGCTGGGTGACGTACTCGATGGACTACAGCCTGTATCTCTCCTCGTACGACGACGACAAGGATCCGCCGGAGCTCGACGAGGTGGTCGACTGGCTGAAGAAGGACACCAGGGCCACCCTGGAGGCGCTCGGCGACTGACCCGCCCCCGTCGCGGAGGCGCGCCCGCTCACACCGCCCGCGCCTCCGCCTCCTTGACGATGTCGTCGAACCGCGCGCCCATCGCCGCCGCCAGCGCCTGCGCGCCCGACAACGGCCGCACCATCACGGTCAGTTCGTCGATCAGGCCGTCCTCGCCGACGTGGAGGAAGTCGCAGCCGCTCAGCTCCCGGCCGCCTACGCGGGCCGTGAACACCAGCGCGCTGTCCCGGCCGTCCGGCCCGGCGAGCTCCTTCTCGTACCGGAAGTCCTCGAAGACCTGCGACACCGCCCGCAGGATCGCCGTGGTGATCGCCTTGCCGGGGTACGGCTTGAAGACGACCGGGCTGGTGAACACCACGTCCTCGGCCAGCAGGTCCGCCACGGCGTCGATGTCGCCGGCCTCGACCGCCTCACGGAAGGCACGCATCCGATCACCTCATAGTCAATTAGTTGATTAGACACTCAGGAGAGTAATCAGTGACCCGCGACCGGACAAGCCGCCGGCCCGTGTGCTGCGCGCCCGGCCGTGCCGCCGGCTTAATCAGTGACCCGCGACCGGACAAGCCGCCGGCCCGTGTGCTGCGCGCCCGGCCGTGCCGCCGGCTCGCCCGGGTACGCTGGCGACGATGTTCAGCCCCGAAGGCCCCACGCTGCGCGAGCTCGCCGTCCAGGCCCTGTCGTCCGTCGAGCGCGGCTACGACCTGCTCGCGCCGAAGTTCGACCACACGCCGTTCCGCACCCCCGACTCCGTCCTTGACGCGGTGGGTTCGGCCCTGCGCCGGACCGGCCCCTACGACGACGGCCTGGACCTGTGCTGCGGCACGGGCGCCGGCGTCGACGTCCTCGCCCCGCTGTGCCGGCGCAGCGTCACCGGCGTCGACTTCAGCGCGGGCATGCTCGACGTGGCCCGCGAGCGGACGAAGGCGGACCCGACGACACCGCCCCGGGTGTCCTGGGTGCGTGCGGACGCGCGGGCCCTGCCGTTCATCGCCCGTTTCGACCTCGTCGTCAGCTTCGGCGCGTTCGGGCACTTCCTGCCGCGCGAACTGCCCGTCCTCTTCGGCCAGGTGCACACCGCGCTGCGGGCCGGCGGCCGCTTCGCCTTCCCCGTCGTCGCCCCGCCCCGTGCGACCTCCTGGGCCTACTGGACGCTCCTCGGCTTCGACGCCGTGATGCGGGCGCGCAACGCCGTGTGGCGGCCGCCGTTCGTCATGTACTACCGGGCGTTCCGGCTCGGCGAGGTACGCCGTGAACTGGAGCGCGCGGGCTTCGAGGTGAGCCTCGGAGCCCTTCCCGAGTTCGGCACGAGGAGCGACGGAAGTCCACGCGTGCGACTGGTCGAGGCGCGCAAAGCGGAATCCGCCGGGAACCGCTGAGCGTGTGCCGCGACGGTACGGGCGCCCAAAACACTTGGACAACTCTCCGCCCCGCGCGGCAAAGTGATGCCGATGACGAGCAGTGAACTGTGGACGCGTGCGACCGCCGACCGCTACGACACCGAGGAGACCGAGATGTCCTCGGCCGCCGTGCTGGGGCCGACCGTCGCCTTCCTCGCCGAACTCGCCGGAGACGGCCGGGCACTCGAGTTCGCCGTCGGCACCGGACGAGTGGGAGTCCCGCTCCGCGAGAGCGGCGTGCCCGTCGTGGGCATCGAATTGTCGAAGGACATGACGTCGGTCCTTCGGCGCAAGATCGGCGAGGACATGCTCCCGGTGACCATCGGGGACATGGCCACGACCGTCGTCCCCGGCGAGTTCACCCTCGTCTATCTCGTCTACAACACGATCACGAACCTGCTCACGCAGGACGAGCAGGTCGAGTGCTTCCGCAACGCCGCACGTCATCTGGCGCCCGGCGGCCGGTTCGTGATCGAACTGGGCGTGCCGCCGCTGCGGTTGCTGCCGCCCGGGCAGGTCGCGGTCCCCTTCGACGTCTCCGAGCGGCATCTCGGCTTCGACACCTTCGACCTGGTCGAGCAGATCCTCGTCTCCCACCACTTCACCCGCGACGGCGAGGACGGCCTTTACCGGCGCGACGACTCCCGGCACCGGTACGCGTGGCCGGCGGAGCTCGACCTGATGGCGCGGATCGCGGGGCTGGAGCTGGAACGGCGCGTCGCCGACTGGGACGGAGCCCCGTTCACCCAGGACTCCTCGAAGCACATCTCCGTGTGGCGCAAGCCGGCCTGAGCCCGCCCGGACTTTCCCAGCCGTGCCCGGCGAGCCCCGGCACACCCTGCGCTCCCGTGTCACAGGGCGCTGTACACCGCCTGCACCAGCGCCATCTTGCGGGGATCGTCCGCGATGTGGGGTCCCATGCGGTTCATGACATAGCCCAGGCAGACTCCCCCCTCCGGGTCGGCGAGGCCGCAGGAGCCGCCGAAGCCGTCGTGTCCGACGGCCCGTGGATTGGGCCCGTACGAGCCGTTCGGCCCGCTCAGCCACAGCCCGAGGCCGAGCTCCGTCTCCTGCGCGAAACCCGCCCCCAGCACCAGGTCCCGGCAGGCTCCCTGCCCCTCACGGACCCGCTCGGCCGCCTCCGGCGACAGCACCCGGCGGCCGGCGAGCGAACCCCGGCCGGCGATCACGCCGTACAGCGCGGCGACGGCCCGCGCGGTGCCGTGGCCGTTCGCAGCCGGAACCTCGGCGGCCCGCCACCGAGGCGAGTTCGCCTCGTCGGCGCCCGCCAGGGGGTTGGTCAGGGCGGCGAGCGCGGCGGGCGTCAACTGGCTGAAGACGGCGGCCTGTTCGCTGCTGGTGGCGGCGCGCGGGTGCACCATCTCGGCGGCGCGGCCGGCCTCCTTCTCCGGCAGCCCGATCGTGAAGTCGATGCCGAGCGGCCCGGTCACCTCCCGCTCCAGGAACGCGCCCGGCAGCAGCCCCGACACTCGCCGCACGACCTCCCCGACCAGGAAGCCGTAGGTGAGGGCGTGGTAGCCGGACCGGGTGCCCGGCTCCCACCAGGGTTCGGTGGCCGCCAGCCGGGCGACGGTCAGCTCCCAGTCGTACAGCTCCTCGAGGGAGTGCGGTTCCCGCAGGCCCGCCAGTCCCGCGCGGTGGGACAGCAGATGCCGCACCAGGACCCGCTCCTTGCCCGCCGCGGCGAACTCGGGCCAGTACGCCGCGACCGGCGCGTCGAGGTCGAGCAGCCCCCGGTCGGCGAGGATGTGCGCGCACAGCGCCGTCGGCCCCTTCGACGTGGACCACACGTTGACCAGCGTGTCCCGCTCCCACGCACGCGTGCGCGCCGCGTCCGCCCAGCCGCCCCACAGGTCCACCACCGGCGTGCCGTCCACGATGACGCTCACCGCCGCGCCCAACTCGTCGCGTTCCCGGAAGTTCTCCTCGAACGCGGCGCGCACCGCCGCGAACCGCTCGTCGCAGTGGCCGTGAACCTGTGGCACGTGCTCGGACATGGGCCCTCCGTGATCCGCCGGAACCCCGGACCGCGACAGCGCCGTCCGGGCACCCTGAACATACCGACTGGTCGGACCGGAGGGAAGGAGGGGTTTCGGCGTCCGGGACCGTCAGGCGTACGACCGCAGCCAGCGCAGCTTGGCCGCCTCCTGGTAGGGGCCGCCGCCCTCGTGGTCGTTGAAGTCGTACACCTCGATCGCCTTGTCCTCGTGCGCCCACGCGTTGAACGCGGCGAACACGGTCGACGGCGGGCACGTCTGGTCCTCCAGCGCCGCCGAGAAGAGGGCCGGCGCCGACGCGCGGGCGGCGAAATGCACGCCGTCGAAGTACGACAGCGTCCGCAGCACGTCCTGTGTGCGGCCCCGGTGCGTCTTGAGGAACAGGCCGATCTCACGGTAGGGGTGACGGTCCGTCAGCGTCGCCGCGCGCGGGAAGTCGCACAGGAAGGGCACGTCCGGCGCGACCGCCGCCAGGTCCGGCACCAGGCCGCCCACGGCGATCGACATGCCGCCGCCCTGGCTCCCGCCCAGCACCGTCGTGCGCGCGGCGTCGCTCAGCGGATGCGAACGCGCCGCCTCCACGGCACGCACCGCGTCGGTGAACACCCGGCGGTAGTAGTAGTGCTCCGGAGCGTCGACGCCCCGGGTCATGAACCCCGGGAACGCCGGTCCGCCGCCCACCGGGTCGGCGGTGCCGCCCCCGCCGCCCCACCCGCTGCCCTGGCCGCGGGTGTCCATGACGAAGTGCGCCCGGCCCGTCGACGCCCACAGCAGGTGCTGGTGCGCCAGCCCGCGCCCACCGCCGTACCCGACGAACTCCACGACCAGCGGCAGCGGTTCGGACGCGCCGACCGGCAGCGTGAGCCAGCCCTTCACCGGGTGACCGCCGAACCCGGCGAACGTCACGTCGTACACCGAGACCGTGGCCAGCCCCGTGTCGACCGGCTCGAAACGGGCGTCCAGGTCGTGCTCGCGGGCCTCCTGAAGGGTCTTGGACCAGAAGGCGTCGAAGTCCTCCGGCTCGGCGGACGCGCTGCGGTACTCGCGCAGCTCCTCCAGGGACAGGTCGAACAGGGGCATGAACAACCGCCTTTTTGTCAAGTGCCCGAACGAATGATCACACCGTACGTGCGGCCGGGACCCCCGCACCAGACCACGCCCCCGGGCCCTCGGAGCCTCATGCCTTGCGCCCGCTCCACTCGGGGCCCGTGCGCGCCCACTCCCTGTCCCATTCGTCCAGCCGACGGCGCTGCGTCACCCGGCGGACCACGGCGTACCCGGCCAGCACCGCGGCGGCCGCGCCGCCGGTCGTGCACACGCCCGACGTGAGGGTGTGCTGCCACACCGCCGCGCCGTCCGGGGGCGCGGGCACGGCGCGTCCCCGCGCGTCGAACCACACGCCGACCGTGTCCCCGCGCTCCGTGCCGGACGGCACCCGCGCCGGGGCCGTCCGGACCGCCCCGCCGGAATCCGTCCAGCGCACGGTCACCCGGTACGCCTCCTCCCGTACGCCCTCCGCCGTGGGAAGCGTCTCAGGCGGACGGCTCACCACCTTCGCCCGCACCTGATGTCGGCCGGCCCGCTGCTCGGCCGCCCCGGCCCGCGCCTCGTCATACGCCCACCGGCCGACCAGCGCCCCGGCCAGGGGCGCGGCGACCAGCAGCAGGACGGCCACCGCCAGCACCGTCCAGGCCTCCACGAGGTCGGAGCGGCGCCGCAGCGGGTTCTTCCGCCAGCGCCAGCGCACCCGGATTCGCATGCGACCTCCTCGCCGTCGCGCGGACGAGTCACCACAAACAGGAGATACCCGTTGGGCGAAGATCGCTCACCGGGACGAAGTCCGGAAACGGCCCGGTCCGTGCCGGCTCAGCCGAAGCGTTCGATGCGGATCCGCTCCACCGGCTGTCCCGCCGCGACCAGCAGCCGCGACGCGTGCTCTGCGAACCCGTTCGACCCGCACACGTACGCCTCCCAGCCGCCCGCCGGCGCCTCGGCGACCAGCCGCGCCAGGTGGCCGGCCGCGAGCCGCCCGACGGCCGTGCCCTCGGGCGCGCTCCGCGTGAACACGGGCGTGGTCTCCGCGCCGTACTCGTCGGCGTAGATCAGCTCCTCGGGGCCGCGGGCCGACACCAGCAGGCGCAGCGGCACGGACAGCCCCCGGGCCCGGCGGTGGCGCAGCATCGACATCAGCGGGACGACCCCGGAGCCCGCGCCGATCAGCAGCGCGGGCCGGTCCCCGGGCCAGGCGAAGAAGCCGCTGAGCGGCCCGCGCACCTGCACCTCGTCACCGGGCCGGGCGACGGTGTGGAACCAGCCGGAGACCTCGCCGCCGGCCACATGGTCCAGGGTCAGCTCGATGTGGCCCGAGTCGTCGGGGGCGGAGGCGATCGAATAGTGCCGCTGGGCGGTGTAGCCGTCACCGGCGGTGAGCCGCAGCGTCAGGTGCTGTCCCGGCAGGTGTCCGGGCCAGGCGGGCACCGCGAGGCGGAACGTCGACGCGTTCGGCGTCTCGCGGCGGATGCCGGTGAGCGTGGCCGTCTGCCACACCGACGCCGCCGGGTCGCTCACGGGGATGCGGCCGGGCACGGCGAACCGGGTCGGGGGAGTGAACGCGGGAAGGGTCTCAGTCACCGGAGTACCTCTGCTCCTCCCAGGGGTTGCCGCGCTCGTGGTAGCCGTTCTGCTCCCAGAACCCCGCCTCGTCGTGGTCGAGCAGCCGCAGGCCGGCGATCCACTTGGCGCTCTTCCAGAAATACAGGTGCGGCACGACCAGTCGCGCCGGACCGCCGTGCTCCGGGGCGAGCGGCTCGCCGTCGTGGGTGAAGGCGATCCACGCCCGGCCGCCGGTCAGGTCCGCGAGCGGCAGGCCGGCGGTGTACCCGGTGTGCGAGTAGGCGACGGCGTGGGTGGCGTCCGCCCGCGGCCGGGCGGCGTCCAGGAAGGCGTCGAGCGACACGCCCCCGAACCTCACCCCGAACTTCGACCAGCCGGTCACGCAGTGGATGTCGCCCTCGTACGCCGAGGCGGGCAGTTCGTGCGCCTGCCGCCAGTTCCAGCTGCGGGGGGCGTCCACCAGCCCGTCGATGGTGAGGCTCCAGTCGGCGGGCGCGAGGTCGGGGGTGACCTCGGCGGACAGCACGGGCCAGTCGTCGCCCGCGTCGTACTGGCCGGGCGGCAGCCCCGGGTTGTGGACGCGCGGGCGTCCGGTGAAGCCTCGGGTGACGTTCATGTGGGTCCAGCGTGAGGGATGGCGGGCGATTGCACCGCCCACGGTACGTGCCCGCCGGCGGGGCGCTCCCGCCCGGGGGCGTCCCCGATCGTCAAGCGCGTGTGAACACTCACGGGCGGTGGGAATAGCCGTCCGCCGATCTCCCTTGCACGTGTCGATCCGGATCCGGCGGCGACATCGGTCCGGCGGCACGAAGGAGAGTGGGAGCACATGTCGGAGGCGAACGTCTTCACGCGCGACGGTGGCCGGGAGGGCGGCGCGGCGGAACCGGGAACCGGCTCCGCGCACGGGCTCGCAGCCGCGGCCGCCGCCTCGCTCACGGGGCGGCACGTGCCCGGCGACCGGGCTCCGGCGTCGGCCGCCGGGCCGCACGTACTCGACAACCCCGCCCTCGCCTCGCTCACCGGGCCGCACGCCCGGTTCGCCGAGCGGCTGGGGCGTGTTCTGCGCTACCCCGTGGACGTGTCGCCCTGGCTGGCCCTGCCCGACGAGCCGGACGCCGGCGACTGGGCGGACCTCGCCGCGCTCGCCGGGCCCGGCGCGGAGGTCCCGCTGCCCGGCTTCCGGGGTGAGCTGCCGGAGGGCTGGAAGGAGACGATGCGTGTGGAGGGCGTGCAGTTCGTCGACGACGGCCTGGCCGTCGCACCGGACCCGGAGGCGGTCCGCCTCGGCCCTGCCGACGTACCCGAGATGCTCGACCTCGTGGCCCGCACCCAGCCCGGCCCGTTCGAACGGCGCACCGTCGAACTCGGCGAGTACCTCGGCATCCGCCGCGCCGGCGTCCTCGTCGCCATGGCCGGCGAGCGGCTCCACCCGCCGGGCTGGACCGAGATCAGCGCCGTCTGCACCGATCCCGCCGTCCGCGGCGAGGGCCTCGCCACCCGGCTGATCCTCGCCGTCGCGCATGGCATCCGGGAGCGCGGCGAGACGCCCTTCCTCCACACGAGTGCCGCCAACGTCAACGCGATCCGCCTCTACGAGTCCCTGGGCTTCCGCCTCCGCCGCAGGACCGCGTTCCTGGCGGCGCGGGTGCCGGAGGGGGCGCCTCGGCGGGAGGCGGCGCCGGTGGCGTGAAGGGCGGCGCACACTCAGTCGGAGGGCGAAGGAGGCTGCGTCACGGTCGAGTTGTAGCGGACGAGGTACTCCGCGAACCGTTCCAGATCCTCCGCGGGCCACGGTGCGAGCCGTTCCCGGAAGGCCACGCGGCGGCTCTCGGTGACCTGCGCGAGGATGCGGCGGCCGGCGTCGGTGAGCTGGAGCAGCTGGACGCGGTGGTCGCCCGGGGCCTGGCGGCGCTCGATCAGGGCGGCCCGCTCCAGCGCCGCGACCTGGCGGCTGACGGTGGACTTGTCCAGCGCGTAGTGCGCGGCCAGATCGGTGGCGCGGCAGCCGCCGTCCTCCCCGTACGCCTCCTCCCGCTCCTCCAGATGCCCGAGCAGGGTGTACGACACCAGCGACAGCTCCGGGTGCAGCCGGCCCGCCGCCGCGCGGGCGCGCCGCGCGAAGGCCGTCATCTCGCGCTGAATGGTCTCCACGGCCTGAGCCGCTGCCGGGCTCGCGTCGCCCGAATCCTCCCTCGCACTCATAGGTGTAGCGTACAACTGCAAATCGTCCGCGGATCGGCCCGCCCGTGCGGAGGTTCGGGTAGGGTGACCGTCGGCCGAGGAGGTTCCCGGCCGTGAACGACCGAGGAGGTGAGACCCATTACCGCTGTGTCAGGTCGGGTGCTCTCACCTCGGAACGGCGCGGACCGCCGGTAGGCGACCGCGAGAGCGCCCTTCGGCTTTCCGAAAGGCTCTCGGCTCCCATGCCCTCACTTCCCTCCTCGTCGTCCCGAACCCGGTCCCGGGCTTCCTTCCCGTCCTCCTCCCGTGACGCCGTCGTCCTCGCACTGCGTGCCGCCGGGTGCGTCTTCGCCGAGGACGAGACCGAGTTGCTTCTCGACGCCGCCCGCACCCCGGACGAACTCACCGCCATGGTGGAGCGCCGGGCGGCCGGCCAACCCCTCGAAGTCGTCGTGGGCTGGGCGGAGTTCCACGGCCGGCGCGTCATCGTCGAGCCGGGCGTCTTCGTGCCCCGCCGCCGCACCGAGTTCCTCGTCGACCGGGCCCTCGCCACGGCCCCGCACGCCCGCGTCGTGGTGGACCTGTGCTGCGGCACGGGCGCGGTCGGCGCCGCCCTCGCCGCGCGGCTCGGCGGGGTCGAGCTGCATGCCGCCGACATCGAACCGGCGGCCGTCGGCTGTGCCCGCCGCAACCTGGCGGCGCACGGCGGACACGTCCACCAGGGCGACCTGTTCGAGGCGCTGCCGGGCCGGCTCCGCGGCCTTGTCGACATCCTGGCCGCCAACGTGCCGTACGTCCCCACCGGCGAAGTGCCCCTGCTGCCCGCGGAGGCGCGCGAACACGAGCCGCTCACCGCCCTCGACGGCGGCGCCGACGGACTCGACGTGCTGCGTCGGGTCGCCGCCGAGGCCGGGGACTGGCTCGCGCCGGGCGGCTGCCTCCTCGTCGAGACCAGCGAACGCCAAGCCCCCGCGGCCGTCGAGACGTTCACCCGGCACGGTCTGACGGCCCGGCTGGCCCTGGACGAGGAGCTGCACGCCCACGTGGTGATCGCCATGAACGACACCCCTACGAGAGCGACGACTTGACGACCGGTCACTCGCGGGCGCGGGCCACCAGCAGAGCGACGTCGTCATGGTTGTCCGGGTGGTGCAGCGCGCGCAGGAGATGGTCGCAGAGATCCTCCAACGGGCGCTCCGGGTCGTCGAGGAGGGCGAGCAGCGCGTCCAGGCGCTCGTCGAGCGAGTGCCGCCGCGTCTCGACCAACCCGTCGGTGTAGAAGACGAGTTGGTCGCCGGGTGCGAAGCCGACGTCGGTGGTGGAGAACTTCACCCCGCCGACGCCCAGGGGCGCCCCGGTGGGCAGGTCGAGCAACTCGGGGGTGTGGCCGGGGCGTACGCGCGCGGGCGGCAGGTGCCCGGCGTTGGCGATCCGGCACCGCCCGAGCCCGGGATCGTGGACGGCGTAGACACAGGTCGCGATCGAGTGGTCCAGGCCCGAGGTGATGCGGTCGAGATGCTCCAGCAGCACCGACGGCTCGAGGTCGAGGGAGGCCAGCGTCGTCGTCGCGGTGCGCAGCCGGCCCATGGTGGCGGCGGCGTCGATGCCGCTGCCCATCACGTCGCCGACGACGAGCGCGGTCTTGCCGCCCTCCAGCGGGATGACGTCGAACCAGTCCCCGCCCACCTCGGTGGTGGCGCCGGCCGGCTGGTAGCGGGAGGCGACCTCCAGGCCGCCGGTCACCGTCGGGTGGCTGGGCAGCAGGCTGCGCTGCAGCGTGAGCGCGGTGGTGCGGGCGTTCTGGTACCAGCGGGCGTTGTCGATCTGCACGGCCGCGCGGGCGGCCAGCTCCCGGGCGAGCAGCAGGTCGTCCCGGCCGAACGGCAGGGGGTTGCGGGTCCGTTTGAGGTCGAGGGCGCCGAGCACCTCGCCGCGCGCGATCAGCGGCACCGCGAGATAGGAGTGGACGCCGGCGCGGGCCAGCAGGCCGGCCGCCTCGGGGGAGTGGGCGATGCGCTCCAGGTCCTCGTCCTTGACCTGGGCCACCATCACGGGCTTGCCGGTGCGCACGCACCGCGTGACGAGCCGGTCGGGCGCGTACCGGGCCACCCGGCCGGGCGGGTCGGGCTCGCAGGGCATGCCCGGTGCGTCGGAGGTCCTTACGGCCAGGGCGCGGATCAGGGCCGGTTCGGCCGGCCCGAGGCTGCTGCGCCGGCCCGCGACGACCGCGTCGAGCAGGTCCACGGCGGCGACGTCGGCCAGCTCCGGCACGGCGACCTCGGCCAGTTCGCAGGCGGTCCGCTCCAGGTCCAGGGTGGTGCCGATACGGGCCGAGGCGTCGGCGATCAGGGCCAGTCTGCGGCGCGCCGTCTCGGCCTCGACGCCGGCCCGGTACTGCTCGGTGACGTCGACGACCGAGAAGGCCGCGCCCAGCACGGTGCCCCGGCTGTCCTCCAGCCGGTACAGCGACACCGACCAGGCGTGGTCGGCGCCGGGGTCCGCCGGGGTGCGGCCCACCGTGGAGCGGTCGACGATCGGCACCCCGGTGCGCAGCACCCGGCGCGCCGCCTCCTCCAGACCGTCCGGGTCGAGCAGCGGGAGCACCTCGCGGGCGGTGCGCCCGAGGTGCTGCTCCACGGGGGCGCCGCTGATCCGCGCCAGCGCGGGATTGACGGTGACGAACCGCAGCTCCGTGTCCAGCACGGCGAGCCCGATCGGCGACTGGGTGACCATCCGGGTGGACAGCGCCACGTCCCTCTCCAGCCGACGCACCGTGGACTGGTCGGCGGCCAGACCGAGGGCGTAGACGTCGCCCTCGTCGTCGACGAGCCGCATGTTGCGGAACTCCACCAGAATCGTGGTGCCGTCCTTGCGCCGGACGGGGAACGCCCCGGCCCAGCTCTGGCCGGTCTCCATCACGTCGGCGAACAGCTTCACCACGAGGTCGACGTGCCGTTCGTGCACCATGACGTGCGCGGCGTAGCGGCCGAGCGCCTCCCGCGCGGGATAGCCGAACAGCTCCTCCGCCTGCGGGCTCCACAGCACGATGCGGCCGTCGGTGTCGAGCACCACCGACGCCACGTTCAGCACGTCCAGGAGCCCGCTGGGGCTCGTGGGGCCGCCGTCGACTCCTGAGGGGTTCGTGGGGCCGCCGCCCCCGGCCGCTCGGGGTGCACTCATGCCACGCATCGCCTCCGCACGTCCACGCGGCGCGCCGTCCCCCGTGCCGACTCCCCCTTCTCCACCGCGCACAACCGTCTCCCACGTCCGGGGGCACCGACTTCCATGCTCCTCCAGTACGGGCCCGTCCGCCGTTCTCCTCACCGTCCGCATCGGTTCCCGAAATTGGTCTGTACATGACCCTTACTTGGGGGCCAGACTGACCGCCGACTGCGCCCCCCCCCGCAGAGCCGACCGCGCACCACACCCCCCGTAGAGGAGTCCCATGCCCCTGCGCCCTGCCCGCAGACACCGGCGCCCGGTCCGCGCCGCCCTGGTCGCGCTGGCCACCGCGGCCGTCACCGCCCTCTCCGCGGCCCCGCCCGCCGCGGCGGCCGACACCTGGACCGAGGTCGGCTCCGACCGCGCCGACCCGCTGACCGAGAGCCAGGGCCTGACCTCGGTGGAGGTCCCGGCGAACAGCGCCAACCGCTACACCGGCATCGGCACCATCCCGATCGGCGTGAGCACGCGCGGCTGGAACCACGTCGGCGACCCCGACGCCTCCTACGACGGCTACTACGTCGAGCCCTACCAGCGCGACTCGGGCGGCGCGAAGATGTTCCGCGTGCAGGCGCCCGGCGGCGCCTGGTCGGAGTACGTCCACGCGCTCAGCCCGGGGGAGGCCTCCAACAACTCCTGGGTGGCCCTCACGCCCGACGGCCAGTGGATGCTGGCGGGGGAGTGGGGCACCATGACCCGGCTGCTCGTCTTCCCCACCCCCGGCGTCAATCCCGCCACCTCGCCCTCGGCGAACCTCCCGCAGGCCGCCACCGTCCGCCTCGACCGCCCGGTGCGCGACGTCCAGGGCTGCGACTTCACCGGCCCGACCACGTTGCTGTGCTCCTCCGACGATCCGGCCGGCACCCTCTTCGGCATCACCAAGCCCCTCCTGCGCATCGACCTGTCGGCCACGCCGAACGGCGCCTCGGACGTGACCGGCCGGGTCACCGCCCTGCGTCAGCTGCCCCTGCGCAGCGGCTGCTCGGGCACGTTCGAGACGGAGGGCGTCGACTACGACCGCCGCACCGCCACCCTGCGTGTCATCGTCATCTCGCCGGGCTTCTGTGTGCTGACGGACAGCAAGACCTACCGCTTCACCCGGAGCTGAACCTCCGAGGGGCTGCAGCACCCGGGCGCGGGCGGCTCGCAGGGTCCGCGGCCGGAAAGTGGTGCTTTTCTTGGGATGTGGCGCGGTTCGCGGGGAACTCGCGCAACCGCGTCACCGTCATGAGAGGAGCGAACACGATGGATCGTGAGCGACCGCACGAGGAGTCCGTCTCCGTCGAGATCAGCGGATGCAGCAAGGAGGACGCCCGGGTCGTGTTCGACGCGCTGTGCGCGTGCTTCGAGTCGGACCGGTGCGCCGAGGACGTGCCCGAACAGATCCACGAGACCCGCCCGATGGTCTGGCTCGGCACCTTCGAGGTCACCGAAGCGCAGGAGTGCGCCAAGCCCACCAGGCTGTCGTCGTCGGTCGAGGCCGACGCGCAGGGCAGCTACTGGGCGATCGAACGGCTCCGTACGACGCTGGACTCCCTGTTCAGCGTGCGCGACCTCGCCTCGGCCTCCGGCGACCAGGAGCGGGAGCTGCACGTCCTGCTCGAGAGCCGGTGACCCTCGGCACACAAGGCCTGTTGTGCAACTAGTTGCATAAACCGTGCGCGGTCGTCTAGAACGGAAGGTGACGACACCGCGCACGGAGGCCTGCCTTGAGCCGATACCCGCACCTGCTGAGCCCGCTGGACCTCGGCTTCACCACACTGCCCAACCGGGTCCTGATGGGGTCCATGCACGTCGGCCTGGAAGAGGCCGAGCGCGGCTTCGAACGCATGGCCGCGTTCTACGCCGCCCGGGCCCGCGGGGGAGTGGGCCTCATCGTCACCGGCGGCATCGCCCCCAACGACGAGGGACGCCCCGGCGAAGGCGGCGCCAAGCTCACCACCGACGCGGAGGCCGAGCAGCACCGGACGGTCACCGACGCCGTGCACCGCGAGGGCGGCCGCATCGCGATGCAGATCCTGCACTTCGGCCGCTACGCCTACCACCCGGACCTCGTCGCCCCGAGCCCGCTCCAGGCCCCGATCAGCCCCTTCCAGCCCCGTGAGCTGAGCGACGCCGACATCGAGCGCACCATCGACGACTACGCCCGCACCGCCCGCCTCGCCCGGCAGGCCGGCTACGACGGCGTGGAGATCATGGGCTCCGAGGGCTACCTGATCAACGAGTTCATCGCCGCGCAGACCAACCGCCGCACCGACCGCTGGGGCGGCTCCTACGAGAACCGGATGCGCTTCCCCGTCGAGATCGTCCGCCGGGTCCGCGAGGCGGTCGGCGAGGACTTCATCGTCGTCTACCGGCTGTCCATGCTGGACCTCGTCCCCGGCGGCTCCACGCTGGAGGAGGTCGTCACCCTCGCCAAGGCCGTCGAGGCCGCCGGCGCGACGATCATCAACACCGGCATCGGCTGGCACGAGGCCCGCATCCCCACCATCGCCACCTCCGTCCCCCGCGGCGCGTACACCTGGGTGACCCAGCGGCTGATGGGCGAGGTGACCATCCCGCTCGTCACCACCAACCGCATCAACACCCCCGAACTCGCCGAGCGGTTGCTCGCCGAGGGCTGCGCGGACATGGTGTCGATGGCCCGCCCGATGCTCGCCGACCCCGACTTCGTCAACAAGGCGGCCGCCGGCACACCCGAGGCCATCAACACCTGCATCGGCTGCAACCAGGCATGCCTGGACCACACGTTCAGCGGCCGGATCACCTCCTGCCTGGTCAACCCGCGCGCCTGCCATGAGACCGAACTGACCCTCACCCCGACCCGCCTGCGCAAGCGGGTCGCGGTCGTCGGCGCGGGCCCGGCCGGCCTGGCGTGCGCCGTCTCCGCGGCCGAACGCGGCCACCAGGTCACGCTGTTCGACGCCGCGAGCGAGATCGGCGGCCAGCTCAACGTCGCCCGGAAGGTCCCCGGCAAGCAGGAGTTCGACGAGACCCTGCGCTACTTCCGCCACCAGCTCGACGCCCACGGCGTCGACGTACGCCTGAACACCGCGGTCGGCGCGAGCGACCTGAGCGACTTCCAGGAAGTCGTCGTGGCCACCGGCGTCAGTCCGCGCACCCCCGACATCCCCGGCGTCGACCACCCCAGCGTCGTCGGATACCTGGACGTCCTGCGCGGGGACGCGCACGTCGGCGACCGCGTCGCGATCCTGGGCGCCGGCGGCATAGGCTTCGACGTGGCGGAGTTCCTCACCGACGGTGGCGACAAGGCGAGCGAGGACCCGGCGACGTACTTCCGCCACTGGGGCGTCGACATGGACTACGCCGCCCCCGGCGGCCTCGCCGCGCCCGAACGGCCCGCCCCCACGCGCACCGTCCACCTGCTCCAGCGCAAGACCGGCAAGGTCGGCGCCGGCCTGGGCAAGACCACCGGCTGGATCCACCGCACCGAACTCAAGCACCGCGGCGTCACCATGGTCCCCGGCGTCCGCTACGACCGCATCGACGACGCCGGACTCCACATCACCGTCGGCGAGGAGTCCACCGTCCTCGAAGTCGACACCATCGTGCTGTGCACCGGTCAGGACCCCCGCCGGGGCCTCCACGACGAGCTGCTCGCCGCGGGCGTGAACGCGCACCTCGTCGGCGGCGCGGACGTGGCCGCTGAACTCGACGCCAAGCGCGCGATCAAGCAGGGCACCGAGCTGGCGGCGGCACTGTAGGCGGCCCGCCGCCCGTCCCTAGGATGACCCCATGTCACTCCCGCACGCGATCCTCACCGCCCTGCTCGAGAAGCCGTCGTCGGGGCTGGATCTGACCCGCCGGTTCGACAAGTCGATCGGCTACTTCTGGTCGGCGACGCACCAGCAGATCTACCGCGAGCTGGGGAGACTGGAGGCCGAGGGCCACATCCGCGCCCTCCCGGCGCGGCAGCCGGCCCGCGGGCAGCGCAAGAGCTACGAGGTCCTGCCCGCGGGCCGCGCCGAACTCGCCCGGTGGACCGCCGCCGCGCAGGACCCCAAGCCGCACCGCGACGCCCTGCTGCTGCGCCTGCGCGCCGCCGCCGTCGTCGGCACCGCCGGCCTCGAAGCCGATCTGCGACGCCATCTCGACCTGCACCGAAGGCAGTTGGCCGAGTACGAGGAGATCGAGCAGCGCGACTTCCCGCCCGGACGCGACAGCGCGCAGGCCAGGCTCCAGCACCTGGTCCTGCGCGCGGGCATCGAACTGGAGACCTTCTGGACCCAGTGGCTCGCCCAAGCCGTGGAACAACTCCCGCAGCTGCCGGAGCCTGAGGAGGGCACAGCGTAGAGCCGCGTGGGCGGCGTGATCAGTAGCGGTACGGCTTCGAGCGGCTGCGCAGGTACCAGGCCGCGCCGATAAGGCCGGAGCCCGCCAAGGCGCCGCCCAGCACCAGGGTCACCGGGCCGAAGTCGCGGACGGTGCCCCCCACGCCGCCCATGACGCCCCGCGACGGGGCGGCGGTGCTGGAGATCGTCGGGGTGGACGCGGTGGACACGATCACCGACTGGGTGCCCGCGTTCGAGCCGCTCGCGCACACCACGGTGACCGTGTACGTGCCCGGCACGACGCCGGACCAGGCGGCGGACTGGCTGACGGTGGTGCCCGACAGCGCCACCTGGCGCCCTTGGGCGAAGCTCGACTGGCCGCTGGTCAGCAGCGCCGCCGTGCCCCAGCTGCCGTTGATCTGGGCGCACGAGCTGGTCACCACGGACACCGTGGAGCCGGTCGTGCTGACGGAGATGCCCGAGACCCGCGCAGCGGCGGGCGGGGCGGTCACGGAGAGCGGGAGCGCGGCGGCGGCCGCCACGGTCAGTCCGCCCTGCACGAGGAGACGGGAGATGCGCATCGGATGTCCTCCGGCGGCGGCACGGTTGGCGGTACATCCCTTGCGCCGCCGAGGGTCGGGTACGCCCGTGCTGCCTCAGGGGCAGCCAACGTGCCCCGGGCCGGGCGCGCACCCCGGCGGCCCCCGGCCAGGTGACACGGCCCCGCGGAATCCTCCGGACGGCTCACCCGGGATGCGCGCCGCCACAGTTCGGTGCGTTCGTGCCGGCCCGTGCGGGCGGGTGCCCCGGACGGCCGCCCGTGGGTGGCCGCCGGGCACGACCGACACCACATTAGGTCGGGTGTTCGCCCCGTCCCCCGAACGAAGGTCCCCATCGTGCGCCTCCCCGCCCTGACGCTGGCCGCCGCCGGCCTCGCCCTGCTGGCCCCGGCCGCCGCACTCGCCGCCCCCGCCCGACCTGCGTTCGACCTCCCGCGGAGCCCGGCCGAGCGCTACGAGGGCGCCGTGTCCGCCGCCGCCCTGCTCGCCCGGGTGCGCGACTGCGCCCCCGTCTCCCACGGGAACTACCGCAGCGACGCCGGGGCCGCCGCCACGATCCCGGTCTGCGGCGCCGACGGCGTCGTCTTCTGGAAGGCCGACATGGACATCGACTGCGACGGCCGCGCCGGCACGCGCTGCAACAGCGCCAATGACCCGTCGTTCCTCTCCGCCACGGCCTTCCAGCAGTCCGACGGCCGCTATCTGAGCGCGGAGAATTTGCCGTACATCGTCGTGCCCGCCCCGAGCGCCGTCTGGGACTACCGCGCGCACGGAGTGTCCGGCGGTTCCGTCGCGGCCGTCGTCCACCAGGACCGGGTGCAGTACGCCGTCGTCGGCGACGTCGGCCCCAGCGGCATCATCGGCGAGGCGTCGTACGCCACCGCCCAGGCCCTCGGCGTCAACCCCGACCCGCGTACCGGTGGCGTGGCCTCCGGAGTGACGTACATCGTCTTCAAGAACTCCCGGGCCGCCCCCATCGAGAGCCACGCGTCCGCCGTCGCGACGGGCGAGCGACTGGCACGCGCGTTCGTCTCGACGGGCGCTCAGTGAGGAGCGGGGGAGCGGCCGCGGGACCGCTCACGCGGCCGCCCTTCACCCTCATGCCTTGCGGTAGGCGTACGCCTCGACGGCCGCCGCCTCCACCGCGTCGAGGTCGGCTCCCGTGGCCGCCGTGACGACCGCGGCCACCGCGCCCTCCACGAACGGCGCGTCCACCAGGCGGGTCCCGGCGGGCAGCTCGTCGCCCTCGGCGAGCAGGGCCTTCACGGTGAGCACGGCGCTGCCGAGATCGGTGAGCACGGCGACCCCGGCCCCGCGGTCCACGGAGGCGGCCGCGGCCGAGATCAGCTCCGCGCTCGTGCCCAGCCCGCCGGCCTCGGTGCCGCCCGCCGGTGCGACCGGCACGCCGCTCGCTCCCCCGGCGAGGCCGCGCGCCAGCTCGGCCACTGAGGCGGCCACGTGCGCGCTGTGCGACACCAGCACGATCCCGACCGGCTTGTCGCCGCCCGCGGCCGCCTCCCCGCCGGCCGCCTTGACGTCTCCCACGCCCCTCACTTCCCGCCGGCTTCCGCGAGCCCGGCGATGAGCAGCGCCGCCGAGGTGGCCCCCGGGTCCTGGTGCCCGATGCTGCGCTCGCCCAGATAGCTGGCCCTGCCCTTGCGGGCCTGGAGGGGCGTCGTCGCCTCCGCGCCCCGCTCGGCCGCGGTGCGCGCGGCCTCGAAGCCCTCACCGAGGGCCTCCAGCGCGGGCGCCAGCGCGTCGATCATCGTCTTGTCGCCGGGTGCGGCCCCGCCGAGCTGCATCACCGCGTCCACGCCCTCCCTCAGCGCCTGCGCGAGCTGCTCCTCGCTCACCTCCGCCGCGTCGCCCAGCGCCTTGCCGGTCCGCCGCAGCAGCGTGCCGTAGAGCGGGCCCGAGGCCCCGCCGACGGTGGAGATCAACTGCCGACCCGCCAGCACGAGGACGGCGCCGGGGGCCGCGGGCGCCTCCTTCTCCAGCGCGGCGGTCACGGCAGTGAACCCCCGCTGGAGGTTGCTGCCGTGGTCGGCGTCCCCGATGGGCGAGTCGAGAGCCGTGAGCCGGTCCGCCTCACGCTGGACGGAGGCGGCCGTCACCGCCATCCAACGGCGGAAGAAATCGGCGTCGAGCACGGGAACTCCTTGCCTGGTAGGTACGTCGGAAGGCGATGCGCCTCGGTGCGCGCACACGCCTCAGGTGCGTTCACCCGCCGGTCACATGCCCCAGCGCAACCCGGGCGTCTTCACCGGCGCGTCCCACAGCCGCAGCAGATCCTCGTCGACCCGGCACAGGGTGACGGACGCGCCGGCCATGTCGAGGGAGGTGACGTAGTTGCCGACGAGCGTGCGGGCGACGGCCACCCCGCGCTCGCCGAGCACCCGCTGCACCTCGGCGTTGAAGCCGTACAGCTCCAGCAGCGGCGTCGCGCCCATGCCGTTGACCAGCACGAGGACCGGGTCGCGCGGCGGCATGTCCTCCAGGATCGCGTGGACGGCGAAGTCGGCGATCTCCCCGGAGGTCATCATCGCGCGCCGCTCCCGCCCCGGCTCGCCGTGGATGCCGATGCCCAGCTCCAGCTCACCGACGGGCAGATCGAAGGTGGGGCTGCCCTTGGCGGGCGTCGTGCACGCGCTGAGCGCCACTCCGAAGCTGCGGGAGTTCTCGTTCACCTGCCGGGCGATCGACTCCACCCGCTCCAGCGGCTGCCCCTCCTCGGCCGCCGCGCCCGCGATCTTCTCCACGAACAGCGTCGCGCCCGTACCGCGCCGGCCGGCCGTGTAGAGGCTGTCGGTCACGGCGACGTCGTCGTCGACGAGCACCTTCGCGACCTGGATGCCCTCGTCCTCGGCGAGTTCGGCCGCCATGTCGAAGTTGAGCACGTCACCGGTGTAGTTCTTCACCACGAACAACACCCCGGCGCCGCTGTCCACCGCGGCCGCAGCCCGCGCCATCTGGTCGGGCACCGGAGAGGTGAAGACCTCCCCGGGGCAGGCCGCCGAGAGCATCCCGGGACCGACGAACCCCCCGTGCAACGGCTCGTGCCCCGAGCCGCCGCCCGACACCAGCGCCACCTTCCCGGACACGGGCGCGTCCCTCCGCACCACCACCCGGTTCTCCACGTCGACGGCCAGGTCGGGATGGGCGGCGGCCATACCGCGCAGCGCGTCCGCCACCACGGTCTCCGGGACGTTGATCAACATCCTCATGGGTATCTCCTCGCGAGCTCAGCGCTGGGGCTCAGGGCCTGTGTCTTCGCAGTTCACCGACAGTGAGAGCAGTTGTCGATCTTGGCGCTCCACAGCGGTCCGAGGCGGGTCGTGGCGGGTGCGGTACCGACTCGATGCCCACTGTGGTGACGGGGCGTCAGGTGCTGACGGGCACCCGGGGGGACGGTCGTCCGTCCCGTCTACTGGCAGTATCGACCTTGCGGCGGCGAAGGTCACCTGCAACGGTGGGGATTTCGCCGTGTAGCGTCCAGTGGACGGAGTGTGATGAGCACTCCGGCGCGCGCAGGGCCGAGCGGCGGGCGGTCACGGGATGTTCCTCCGACGGGCGGGGAGACGGGTGGACCTGCGGGGGGTCAGGGCCGGCTGCACGAGACGACGGCGGTGCACGCCGTTGCGGGTGTTGATGAGGGCGATCAGGAGGTCCGCCGCCTCGTCGCCCACCCGGTCGGGCCGGAGGCTGACCGTGGTGACGGGTGGGGTCGTCGCCGCGTAGTCCGGATGCTCACTGACGCACGCCACCAGCAGGTCCCGCCGCACCCGAAGCCCGTGCCGCCGGGCGGCGGCGAGGATGTTGTGACCGGAGCCGGAGTGGACGCCGGCGATGGCGTCGGGGCGCGGGTCGCGGTCGAGCAGCCGGCCGGCCGCGCCCCCCGCTCGGCCGTGAAGCAGTCGGGCAGCGTGGCGAACTCCTCCACCAGGGCGGGCGCGCCGTGTTCGCCGCACCACGACGCGTAGGCGCGTCCGATCAGGTGCGGGTACGCGTCGTCGTGGCGGGGCAGGGTGAGCCCGATCCGGCGGGCGCCGGACTCCGCGAGGTGGTCGGGCGGAAGCCGCAGTCCCGCTTCGTGGTCGGTGTCGACCCACGCGTCGTACCAGTGCGGCTGGGGCGGCCGGCCTTCGCAGACCATCGGTATCCCGCGTTCCAGAAGGAGGGAACGCACGGGGTCGTCGGCGCGCGGCCCGACGTGGATGACGCCGTCCATCGGAGTGTTGAGCCACATCCGCGGTGACAGGGAACTCGGCATCACCATGAGCAGGTAGCCACGCTCGTGCGCCGCCGCCATCGCGCTCAACGCCAACTGCGCGTAGTAGGGGATCTCGGTGTACGGGACGGGAAGGTCGCCGTACGTCGTCATGGTCAGGCCGAGCACCCCGGAGCCGCCGTGGGCCACCCCGGGGCGGCTTGCGGACGTCTCGGCAGGGCCTGCCGCAGGACCCGACGACAGGGTTGTCATGGGCATGACTAAGTCCTACAGTCCGCAGCAGATGGAGATTTGGGAGCGCTCCCAAAGCGGGGGTGACGGGAGCGCCGGCACCACACCCGAACACAGGCCGTACCGTCGGAAAGAGGCCCCGCATGCAACCTTTACCGCGCCTTCTGTCCACCCTGCGCGGCGCGTTGGGCGCGCTGGTGACCGCGCTCGCCGTCATCGCCGCACTCGTCGCCGCCACACCGCCCGCCCAGGCCGACACCACGGTCTGCGAAGAGTTCGGCTCGAGCGTCGTCCAGGGGCGCTACGTCGTCCAGAACAACCGCTGGAACACCAGCGCGACACAGTGCGTCACCACCACCGACAACGGCTTCCGGGTCAGCCGGGCCGACGGTTCCGTGCCGACGAACGGCGCACCGAAGTCGTACCCTTCCGTCTTCAACGGCTGCCACTACACCAACTGCTCACCGGGGACGAGGCTCCCGGCGCAGCTCGCCGGCATCTCGAGCGCGCCGAGCAGCATCTCCTACGGCTACGTCGGTGATGCCGTGTACAACGCCTCGTACGACATCTGGCTGGACCCGACGCCCCGCACGGACGGTGTGAACCAGACCGAGATCATGATCTGGCTCAACAAGGTGGGCCCGATCCAGCCGATCGGCTCCCAGGTCGGCACGGCCACCGTGGGCGGACGCTCCTGGCAGGTCTGGTCGGGCAGCAACGGCACCAACCGTGTGCTGTCCTTCGTCGCCCCCTCGGCGATCGGCAGCTGGAGCTTCGACGTGATGGACTTCGTCCGGCAGGCCGTGGCCCGCGGGCTGGCTCAGAACAGCTGGTACCTCACGAGTGTCCAGGCCGGTTTCGAGCCCTGGCAGAACGGCACGGGGCTGAGCGTGAGCTCCTTCTCGTCCACCGTCAACACCACGGGCGGTCCGGGCGGTCCGGGCGGTCCGGGCGGTTCCACGGCTTGCACGGTGTCGTATGCCACGAACGTGTGGCAGGCGGGCTTCACCGCGAACGTCACCGTCGCGAACACCGGTTCGGCACCCGTCGACGGCTGGCGCCTCGCCTTCACCCTGCCCTCCGGCCAGCAGATCACCAGCGCCTGGAACGCCTCCGTCCTCCCCTCCTCGGGAGCCGTCACGGCGAGCGGCCTGGCGCACAACGCGAGCATCGCCCCCGGCGGCAGCCAGACCTTCGGCTTCCAGGGCGGCTACAGCGGCGCCTTCGCCGCGCCGGCCGCCTTCAGCCTGAACGGCACGGCCTGCACCAAGGCGTGACCTGACCGGCGCCGGGCGCGCACGAGCGTGCCCGGCGCCGGAGCTGCCGTGTGGCCGCTTCAGCTCATGTGGCGGCGCAGGCTGTGCCGTTGAGGGTGAAGGAGCCAGGCGGGGCGGTGTTGCCGGTGTGGCTGGCCTGGAAACCGATGCCGACGGACGCACCGGGGGCGATGGTGGCGTTGTGGGCGACGTTCCTGGCCGTCACCCGGCCGGAGGCCGGCGAGTAGTCGGCGTTCCAGCCGGAGGTGACGCGCTGGCCGTCGGGCAGGGTGAAGACCAGCGACCAGCCGTCGATCGCGGTGGCGCCGGTGTTGGTGAGGGTGATGTTCGCCGTCAGACCGGTGTTCCACGCGCTGACGGCGGCGGTGACCCGGCAGGCGCCGGTCCCCGGTGACGGCTCGGTGGTCTGGAACTGCGTGAAGAACTTCCACACCTCTCCCGGCACCCAGGTCCTGCCGCTGTCACCGGGCGCTCCGTCGCGGGGAGCGGCGATGTGCCCTTCGTCGAACGCGGCCCACGCGACGGGATGCCCGGCCGAGCAGCCCGAGTAGGCGGTGATGCGGTGCGTGAGGCTGCCCTGCGCGGGCTCGGGCGGGTTCTGGGGGCTGCAGCCGTTGTTCCTGACGAACGTGTCCCGCATCGCCCGTCCGCCGGAGATGCCGAGGACGTTGTCCCTGAGGCCGTGCACTCCGAGGTAGGCGATGGGCTGCGTTCCGCCGCTGCATCCGCTGAGCTGCCCGCCGCTCTGCACCGCGACCGCGCGGAAGACCGACGCGCGGGAACAGGCGAGTGCGTACGACATGGCGGCGCCGTAGCTGAACCCCAGAGCGAAGCGCTGGGTCGTGTCGACGCACAGGTCCGACTCGATGCGCCGGAGTATGTCGTCGACGAGGGCGACGTCCTCGCCGCCGGAGTTGGCCCAGCCGTTGTTGAGGCCCTGGGGTGCGACGAAGACGGCGCTGTTGTTCGCCAGTCGCTGGAGTCCGTAGTAGGCCCAGGTGCCCGTTTCCACGGTGCGGCCCGTGGCGACGTCGGTGGAGGTTCCGCCGAGCCAATGGAACCCGAAGACCAGCCGGTAGGCGTGGTTGCGGTCGTAACCGTCCGGGACCCGCAGGATGAAGCTGCGGTTCTTGCCGCCGCTCTGGATCGTGTACGTACCGCTCGTCAGGGTGGGCGCCTTGCCGCAGCCGGGGCTCGCGGCAGCGGCGCGCAGGGGTGCGGCAGCCGTCCCGGAGGCCGTGGGCCCGGGGTTCCCGCCCTGGCCGAGACCCAGTGCCGTGCCGCCCAGGCTCAGGACGACCAGCACCGCGACCAAGGCGGGCCATAAGAGGGATCGTGTCCTTGTCGTCATGCAACTGCCCTTCTGTGGTTACCGGGGTGCCGTCGTGGTGGCGGCCGGAGTGCGGGAGGCGCCGGGGGCGAACTGCCACCAGTTCATGTTCAGGAGGTAGCCGCTGCCGCCGCTGAACCGCAGGTGGAGATCCTGGGTTCCGGCCGCGCCGGCGACCGGGCAGGTCACCGTCGTCCAGCTCTGCCAGCCCCCGGTGTTCGGCACGGAGCAGCGGCCCACGACCGTCCCGTTCGGGGAACCCAGGCGCAGTTCGACGGTCCCGCCGCCGCTGCCCGAGGCCACGCGCGCGGTGAAGGAGGACGCGCCCGGCCCGAAGGCCACGCCCTTGACCTTGATGTAGTCGCCGGTCTCGATCCAGCCGACGTTCATTCCGCCCTCGCCGGCCGCTTCGGTCTCGATCCCGGATCCCCAGGCGAGCGTCTCGGCCTCCTGGCGTACGTACGGGTTGAGCGTGCCGTTCTGAGGAGCGCCGCCGCTCGTCATGTTGATCACCGGGAGCGTGCCGTCGGCGTTGTAGGCGAACCTCTCCACCGCTACCGAGCGGGTGAAGCCACCGCCGCCCGGGAGTGCGCCGTTGTGGTAGAAGAAGTACGAACTGCCCTTGAAGTCCACGATCCCGGGGTGGTTGGTGAAGCTGCTGCCCTGGGTGGGCATGACCGTCCCGCGGTAGGTCCAGGGCCCGGTCGGGCCGGGCGCCGTGGAGTAGGCGATGAACTCGGAGCAGCACTTGGCCGCGAACACCATGTAGTACAGGCCGTTGCGCTTGTAGACCCAGGGTCCCTCCTCGTACAGCGTGGGACGGTTGGGGTCACCGGTGCGGGTGCCGAAGCCCGCGGTGGTGAGCGGGATCCTGGTGGGGCTGCCCGAGTAGGACGTCATGTCTGGGTTCAGCCTGACGTACGTCAGATTCGGGTTGCCCCAGTACAGGTAGGCCTGGCCGCCGTCGTCGATGAAGACGGTCGGGTCGATCTCCCCGTTCTCCACCAGCGGACGGCCGAGGGCGTCCCGGAACGGGCCGGTGGGGCTGTCCGACACCGCCACGCCGATGGCCATCCGGCCGGTCGCCCGGTTCTTGACGGGCACGTACCAGTAGAACCGGCCGCCTCGCTCCACGGCCTGTCCGGCCCACGCGTCGGCGGACGCCCAGCTGAAGGTGGCCAGGCTGAGGGGCGAACCGTGGTCGGTCCAGTTGACCATGTCGGCGGAGGACCACACCCGCCAGTCCTTCATGGTGAAGTAGGTGGAGCCGTCCTCGTCGTGCCCGGTGTAGAGGTAGACCCGCCCGTTGTGGACCAAGGGGGCCGGGTCGGCGGTGTAGACGTGCTGGACGATGGGGTTGTCGGCCCGGGCGGCGGTGGGGGCGACCGCGGCGGGAACGACGGCGAACGCCAGCAGCAGGCCCAGGGTCCAGGTGACTGCCCGGGTGAGCCTGGTGCCGGCGACGGGTGACGGCCGAGCCGGGATCGTCGTGGCGCCCACGGGCGGACGAGCCGTCGGCGGGTGCGCTGCGTCCCTCATGTGCGGCTCCACTTCTGGGTGGTCCGGCCGTTGCAGCTCCACAGGACCAGCCGCGTTCCGTTGGCGGTGCCGGCCCGGTCGGCGTCGAGGCACAGCCCGGCGTGGACGTTGCGGATCGAACCGTCGGAGCCGACGGTCCACTTCTGGTTGTTCTGGCCGTTGCACGTCCAGGTGATGACCCGGGTGCCGTCGGTGGTTCCCTGGTTGTAGGCGTCCAGGCACTTGTCGCCGAAGACGCGGATCTCGCCGCCGGCCCAGGTGGTCCACAGCTGGCCGGCGGCCGTGTGGCAGTCCCAGAGCACCGCCGCGGCCCCGGCCGCTGTGGAGGCGTTGTCCACGTCCAGGCAGCGGCCCGACGCGTTGCCGCGCAGCCGCGAGGTGGTGGCGGCCAGCGGGCTGCCGCCGGTCACCCGGAACACCGCCACACCGTGCGCGGGGACGCCGGCCGAGATCTGCCCGGATGTGCTCGAGGTGCCGCCGGTCCACAGGTCCGTGAGGCTGAACGGCCCGCCGGACAGCCCGACCTGCGCGGCCGAGGCGGTGACCGTCGCGGCGTTGGAGCCGCGGTTGAACAGGCCGACCGCGACCGAGCCGTCGGCGAGGGGTTTGGCGAACACCTCGGTGCTGCCGTCGTCGCGCACCCTCCGTCCGCCCGCGCCCAGCGGGTCCTGGTTCACCGCCAGCAGCCGCGGGTTGCGCAGGATCGCGCTCACGTCGGCGGACATGGTGCGGATGTCGTTGCCCGCCATGAGCGGGGCGCTCAGCAGCGCCCACAGGGCGAAGTGGGAACGGGACTCGGTCAGGGACAGGCCGGGGCGGCCCACGACCAGCATGTCCGGATCGTTCCAGTGCCCCGGACCCGACTGGGCGGCCAGGGGAGCGGTGATGTCGAGGACGTTGCCGACGCCCATCGGATAGCTGTTGGTGTTGCCGTTCTGCCAGATGTCGAGCAGGTCCTCGGTCGTGCGCCAGAGGTCGGCGACCTCGCCCCAGTTGTAGGTGGCGCCGGTGATGGCGTGGAAGCTGTTGGGGTTGATGCTGTAGACGATGGGCCGCCCGGTGGCGCGCAGGGCGTTGCGCATCAGCGTGAACCGCGCGACCTGCTCGTCACGGGTGCCGCTGGAGGAACACCAGTCGTACTTGAGGTAGTCGACGCCCCACGACGCGAACGCGGCGGCGTCCTGGGCCTCGTGTCCCCTGCTGCCCGTCGACCCGGGATAGGCGCCGGTGGTCTGCGCGCACGTGCGGTCGCCCGGCACCTGGTAGATGCCGAACTTCAGGCCCTTGCCGTGGATGTAGTCGCCGAGGGCCTTCATCCCGCTCGGGAACTTGGACGGGTTGGCGCGCAGGTTGCCGGCCGCGTCGCGCTGCGGGTCGAACCAGCAGTCGTCGACCACCACGTACCGGTAGCCGGCGTCGCGCATGCCCGAGGAGGCCATCGCGTCGGCGGCCTGGCGGACCTGGGCCTCGGTGATCCCGCAGCCGAAGCTGTTCCAGCTGTTCCAGCCCAGGGGTGGCGTGAGCGCGGGACTGCCGGGCGCGGCGGCCGAGGCGGCGGAGTGCGCGGAGGCCGTCATGGACGCGGTGACCGTGAGTGCGGCGGCCGCGAGGAGTCGGAGCAGTCGTCGTCCGCCTGATCGTCTGGGTCTGCGCACCGGGGACTCCTTTCGGTGGCGTTATGTCAAGTTCATGACATTCGAGGCGTGCTCGCACTTTCGATGCGTCGTTCGGAAAGTCAGGCGTCACGGATACTAGAGAGGCGTCCCGGCATGTCAACATCCTCCGACGTCCGGACTCCGCAGTGCGCTCCTCGGGCTGCTCAAGCACGCCGCTGACCTGTGACACTCGATGGGTGGGGTGCGGCATCCCGCCTCGACTCAGCTTCGAATGTTTCGACTGAGCCGACGAATCATGCGACCGTGCATGGCTCGGAGGGCTTCACCGTAGGCGGCGCGGTCGACGCCCCGACGGAGCGGTCCTGTCGGGGCGTCAGGGTTTGCCGGCCGTTCGCTCCTTCGGGTCAACGCCGGTGCGAAGGCCGGGTGTCCGGTGACCGCCGCCAGTACAAAGACCGCCATGACTGAAGATCACGCGGATGCGCGCTCAGACGGCGGTCTCTCCCGGCGGACCTTCGCGGCGGCGACCGGCACGGCCACCGTGGCGACGGCCCTGACCGGCGGTGTCGCCGCGGCTCTGCCCGCACCGGCCGTCCCCGCCTCCGCCCCGACCGGGCGTCGTGCCACCGACTTCGACCGGTGCCTCGCCGTCGCCCGCGCCCTCCTCGTACTGGACTCCCACGACCGTCCCCTCGTCCCGCGCTACCAGCGCGCCCTCCAGGAGGGGCTGCCGGCCCACCGACGGACACAGCCCAAGGAGGTCCTGGTCGTGGGCGCCGGCCCGGCCGGTCTGGTGGCCGCCTGGCTGCTGAAGCGGGCAGGTCACCGGGTGACCGTCCTGGAGGCCAACGGCAACCGTGCGGGCGGGCGGATCAAGACCTTCCGCAGCGGCGGCCACGAACGCGCCGAGCAGCCCTTCGCCGACCCCCGCCAGTACGCCGAGGCGGGTGCCATGCGCATCCCCGGCAGCCACTCCCTGGTGATGGAGCTGATCGACCAGTTCGGTCTGAAGAAGCGGCGCTTCCACTACGTCGACGTCGACACCGAGGGACGTCCGGCCAACCGCACCTGGATCCACGTCAACGGCATCCGTGTGCGGCGCGCCGACTACGCCCGCGCGCCCCGGCGCGTGAACCGGTCCTTCGGCGTCCCCAAGGCCCGCTGGGACACCCCGGCCGCCGTCATCCTGCGCTCCGCGCTGGACCCGGTGCGCGACGAGTTCAGTTACGTCGACCGCGACGGCAAGCGGGTCGCCAAGCCGCTCCCCGAGCGGCTGCGGGGCTGGGCCCGCGTGGTGCAGCGGTTCGGCGACTGGTCGATGTTCCGCTTCCTGACCGAGCACGCGGGCCTCGACGAGCGGACCATCGACCTGATCGGCACGCTGGAGAACCTCACGTCACGGCTCCCGCTCTCCTTCATCCACAGCTTCATCGGCTCCTCCCTCATCAGCCCCGACACGCCGTTCTACGAGTTGGAGGGCGGTACGGCCGTACTGCCGGACGCCCTGCTGCGACGCGTGCGCGAGGAGGTGCGGTTCGACCGCCGGGTCACGCGCCTCGAGTACCACCATCCCGACCGAGCCTCGTCGGACACCGAGCACGTCCGCGACAAGGGGCCGCACGTGTGGGTGGACACCGTGTCCGAGGGCCGTGGCGGTCCCGTCGTGCGCGAGCAGTTCACCGCGGACGCCGCCGTCATCACCGTGCCGTTCTCCGGGCTGCGCCACGTCCAGATCGCCCCGCAGATGTCGTACCGCAAGCGCCGTGCGGTGGCCGAGCTGCACTACGACAGCGCGACCAAGGTGCTGCTGGAGTTCAGCCGCCGCTGGTGGGAGTTCGACGAGGCCGACTGGAAGCGTGAGCTGAACGCCGTCCGTCCGGGCCTGTACGACGCCTACCGCACCGGCCGCGCCACCGCGGACGGCAGCCTCCTCGGCGCCCATCCCTCCGTGCCCGGCGGGCACATCACGGCGGGTCAGCGCACCCACTACGCCGCCCACCGCGCGGTCGCGCGCGACCAGCCGGAGGCGGTCGACGTCGTGGGCGGCGGCTCGGTCTCGGACAACGCCAACCGGTTCATGTTCCACCCCTCCCACCCGGTTCCGGGCAGTTCCGGCGGGGTGGTCCTGGCCTCCTACAGCTGGGCGGACGACGCGCTGCGCTGGGACTCCCTGGACGACGAGGCGCGTTACCCGCACGCTCTGTGCGGCCTGCAGCAGGTCTACGGCCGGCGCATCGAGGTCTTCTACACCGGCGCGGGCCGCACCCAGAGCTGGCTGCGTGATCCCTACGCCTACGGGGAGGCCTCCGTGCTCCTGCCCGGGCAGCACACGGAGCTGCTGACCGCCATCCCCGCCGCCGAAGGCCCGTTGCACTTCGCCGGCGACCACACGTCCGTCAAGCCGGCCTGGATCGAGGGAGCGGTGGAGTCCGCGGTGCGTGCGGCCCTGGAGATCCACACGGCGTGAGCCGCCCGGCCTCCTGGGCCGGGACGCGCGGAGGGGCCCCGGCGCGACGATGTCCGGGCCCCTGCCGCCCGCACGAAGGAGTCGGCGCGTGCGGATCGGGGCCGTGCGGCTCCAAGATCCCTCGGGACCGCTGACCTCCCCCGGTGCCCGCTGCTACATTGAGCCTCATGTTCCTCCTCTTGGCATAGGCACGCCCAGGCCCGCGACACGCGCACAGCGCTCGCGGCACTTCGGCGTCCCTCCTTCCGCCTCGAGACCGAGGAACTCTTCCATGTCTGCGCCTGCTCAAGGGCGACCCTCGTACGCCGCTGTACTGCGCCTTCCGTACGCCCGGCGCACCTTCGGCGCCGCCCTGCTCGGACGGCTCTCGTACGGGGTGCTTCCCCTCTCCGTGATGCTGGCGGTGACCCGGGCCACCGGCTCGTACGCCGTCGCCGGCACGATCATGGCGCTGTTCGGCGCCACCAGTGTCTTCCTGTCCCCGGTACGGGCGGCCCTTGTCGACCGCCACGGCCCACGCCGCGCGCTTGCGCCCATGGCACTGCTCTACGCCGGTCTCCTGGGAGCCCTAGCGGAGGTCTCCTGGCGGCCCGGCGCCCCCGCCTTCCTGCTGGGAGCCATCGCCGCGGCCGCGGGCGCCGCCACGCCCCCGCTCGGCCCCTCGATGCGGGCCATCTGGCGTGAACTCACTGATGAACAGTCGCTGTTGCAGCGCGCATACAGTGCGGACGGCGTCGCGGAGGAGGTGCTGTTCGTCTCCGGACCGCTGCTGGTCGGCGCGCTGTTGCAGATCGCACCCCCGGCGGCCGGGGTCGTCGTGAGCGCGCTGCTCGTGGGAGGCGGGACCTTCGCATTCGTCATGTCGCCGGCCGTGCGGAACGCACGGCCGGCTGCCGTCGCCAAGGGGGCGGCACGTTCCAGGGGCCGGCTGCAGGGGGCGCGGGCGCTGCTGACGCCGATCGTGGTGGCTGCCGGGGTCGGGCTGTCCCTGGGCGCCGTCGATCTGCTGGTCCTCGCGTTCGCGACGGAGCGGCATCACGGTGACGACGTGGCCTGGGTGCTCGCGGCTTCCTCGGCGGGCAGCACGGTCGGCGGGCTCCTGAACGGCGCCGTCGACTGGCGCACCGGGGCCCGGGTGCGATTGCCGCTCCTCGCAGCCGGCCTCGGTCTCGCCCTGGCCGCCGCGGGGCTCGCACCGGGCATGGGGGCGCTGACCATCGCGGTGGCGTGTGCGGGATTCTTCGTGGCGCCGGCGCTCACCACGGCGTACTTGCTGGCCGACGAGGTGGCACCGCGAGAGCGCCGAACCCAAGCGGGCGCCTGGGTCAACACGGCGGTGAACGCGGGGATTTCGGGCGGCACGGCGACGGCCGGACTGCTGACGGCACGGCTGCCGCTCGGGGTGTGCTTCGCGCTCTCGGGCGGCGCGACGGTGCTCGCGGCCCTGGCCTGCGCCGTGAGGAAGCCGAAGAACGCCGGCCTGCCCCTCGGCGAAGGGTCTCCCATCAGCCAAGAGCCTGCCCGCAGCGAAGAATCTCCCGCATGCTCCGCGGCCCCGCCCGGCTCACCGAGTACCAGGCCGAAGTCCCCAGCCGCTCACGCTTCAACGGCGACGTCGCCCCGACGTCCGCGGCGGAGCCCCCCGGAATAGGTGGGCGCCTGGGGGGGGAGTTCAGTTCTTCCACTCGTAGGCGAGCACGGCGTACACGTACTCGCTTCCCCACCGGTCTCCGTCGAGGTCGTTGTCGACCAGGTGCGCCTCACGGCGCATTCCGAGGCGCTCGCACACGCGTACCGACGCGGTGTTGGCGACATCGAGTCGAGCGAAGACCCGGTGCACTCCCAACCGGTCGAAAGCCGTCGAGAGAAGGGCGCGCGCCGCTTCGGTGGCGTAACCCCGCCCGGCGCACTCAGGGTTGAAGACCCAGCCGATCTCGGCCTGGCGAGCGCGTGCGCTCCTGAGGGTGAGGACCACCTCGCCGACGACACCAGGCTCGTCCGCCCGGCACACGGCCAGCAAGAGCACGTCGCCGTCGGCCTGCCAGGCAGTCCCGTCGGCTCGCGCGGCAATGGACTCCGCGCAGTCCTCGCGAGTGAGCGGCGGGCGATAGAGGTGGCGCGCGACCTCCGGCAGGGACTGGTACGCATGTCGATCATCGATGTCGCCGGACGTGAACAACCGCAGGACCAGCCGTTCGGTGGTGATGGGCAACGGTACGTGCCGTGAGACGGCGGTCATCGAATCCCCCAAGTGAGTGGTGTGTTCTCATCCGAAAGAGGCCGGCGATCTCCTTCGTCGGCCATGGTTCAGCCTTCGGTCATGGGCCAGGCCTCCCAGACCGAGTCCAGGCGCCGGTATGCGTCGTCGAACCAGGCGTCGGCCAGTGGGACGGTCACCGTCACCGTCGTCAGAGACGCCGAGTGGTCCTTGATCGTGACCCGGCACCGGTCTTCGTCCTCGTCGAGTCCGATGAACAGCCATGGTATGCGTCTGCCCTCGCACCAGGCGATGTCCTGCCCTGCGTCGAGCGAGTCCAGGGCCTGCTGCCATAGCCGCAGATCCTCGGGGAAGAGCCAGGTCTTCAAGGTGCCACGGACGAAGGGCGTGTCGATGAGGAACTCTCCGACCAGGGCGTCGGCCTCGGTGGGAGACCTCCGTTCTTCCTTCCCCGCGATCCGGAGAACGACGCTGTTGCCGTCCCCTTCCAGGCGGATCAGGTCGATCGGATCCTCAGCCATGACTACCCCTCCTGAAATCTCGTGCCCGTGCCGAAGACTAATCGTCGGCACGGGCACAGGACCGGCAGAGATGTGTCATGCCGCGTGAGCTCCGGGGCGTTCGACAGTGGCAGCCACAGCAACCCCTCTACAGACGATGGCGCCCAACCTGTTGACGCGTCGATGCCCCCCATCATCGGGGCCACTCGATGTCATCGCTGACACAAGTCAACGATGACATCCCGTCGGACACCGTGGACGTCGGTGCCGAGTCCGCCTGACCAGCGAGCCGGTGGGCGCCTTGGACTCCCTCCGCCACAAGAGCCCGGCGACGGCGGCCGGCGTGACCGTCAAGAACACCACGAAGCCCCTGATCGGTCCCGCGGCCGAGGGCAGGGCACTCGACATCGAGGCGACCTTCTCCCTCGAGGACGCCGAACGCCTCGGCCTGAAGGTGCGGACCGGCGCCGGAGGCGAGGAGACCGTCATCGGCTACGACACCACCACTCAGGAGCTGTACGTCGACCGCACCCACTCCGGTGCCGTGGACTTCGACAGCACCTTCCCCGGCGTCCAGAGCGCGCCGTTGGAGCCCGAGAACGGCAAGGTCAAGCTGAGGGTCCTCGTCGACTGGTCGTCCGTCGAGGTCTTCGGCGGCAGCGGCGAAGCGGTGATCACCGACCAGATCTTCCCCGACCCCGACAGCCGGGGAGTGCAGGTCTTCGCCGAGAACGGCTCGGCGAAGCTGGTCCAGGCCCGCGTCCGGCACCTCGGCTCCTACCGCGACTGACCCTCCATCACGCCACCCCTGGCGGCGAGGCGGGCGGTCACGCCACAGGCCTGGTCCGGTCGCCGGTCACCTGGCGCAGCGCGGCCTGGAGACGGTCCCGGACCCTGGTCTGGGCGGCGATGCGTTCGTCGAGGACCGCCAGCCGCTCCACCGCGACCCGGATGCCCTTCTCGGACGGCGGCGCCGTGGCGACGTCTCCGTCCAGACACGGCAGGAAGACCTTCACGTCGTCCAGGGTGAGCCCGGCGGCCAGGAGGTGGCGGATGTTGCGGACCCGCCCCACCGTCCGCTCGTCGTAGAGTCGGTAACCGTTGAGCGCACGCTCCGAGGCGATCAACCCCGCCTGCTCGTAATGCCGCAGCGCACGGGCGGTCACCCCGGTCGCCTTGGCCAGCTCACCGATCCGCACCCGCTCCCCCCTCCGGGATGCAATTCCTATCACGCCACGACCGCCCCGCCGTCGACCGGGAGTACGACTCCGGTGACGAACGACGCGGCCGGTGCGGCGAGTTGGGTGATCGCCCAGGCCACCTCCTCCGGCCGGCCGATCCGGCCCAACGGGGTGTGGGCCAACTGCCACTCGCGCACCTCGGCCATCCGTTCAGGCGTCAGCCCCTGATGCTCGCCGATCGGGGTGTCGATCGCGCCCGGTGCGACCGCCGCCACTCGGATGCCGCGAGGCGCCAGCTCGACCGCCCAGCTGCGGGTCAGCGTCTCCAGCGCGGTGTTGGTCGCCGCGTAGACGGAACTGCCCGGCCAGGCCCGCTGCCCCACCGAGGTACTCACATTGACGATCACTCCGCCGGACGCCTCCAGGGACGGCAGCGCGGCCTGGGCGAGGAGAACTGGCGCGATCATGTTGGTGGCGACCTGCAGGGCGATCGACTCCGGCGTGAGCGCGCCAAGGGAACCGCTGTGCACGATGGCGGCATTGTTGACCAGAACGTCCAACCGGCCGTGCATCTCCAGCGCGGTCCGCACGATCAGTTCGGGCCCGCCTGCGGCGGTGATGTCGGCGGCCAGCGGGGTGATGCGGCTGTGCCCGGCGGCGGTCTCACTGAGCGGTTCGGCCCGTCGGCCGACGGCGAGGACGTGGGCGCCCTCGGCGGCGAAAGCGCGGGCGGTGGCCCGGCCGATCCCGGTGCCGGCCCCTGTGACGGCGACGATCCTGCGGATTCGGGGTGCGGTGCTGGTGTCCATGCCGTCATCGTTCAACCCTGCTGCCAGCGGCAAGGTCAAGCGCCGCCACGGGCGCCCCCACGGTCCTCCACGGGACGGTGGCCGTCGCTGCTGTTCGCCTGTGGCTTCGCTGGTGATCCGCCGGACAGTCCTTGGTCAGGAGCTGGCAGTGACGGTCAGGCCTCACGCCGTGCCGAACCATGTCTCTGCGAGTGAGAGCAGCGTTCCGTCGGCGGGTACAGCCAGTTCCCGCATGTACCAAGGGATGTCGCTGTATACGTGCAGCAATGTGTGGGCGAGCAGTTCGGGGGGTTCGAAGGTGTGGCCGTATGCCCTGGCGAGACGGGCCAGCAGGTCCGGATCGCCCCGGGTGACGAACAGGCCGACGCCCACGAAGTCGTATGCGCGGTCACCGATCATGGCCGGTTCGAAGTCGAAGAGGCCGGTCAGCCGCCACCCGTCGGGATCGAGCAGGAAGTGCTGCTGCATGACCTCGGTGTGCAGCAGACATCGGTGCGGGTCGCGCGGCAGCGGAACCGAGGCCAGGAAGTCCGGGATCTGCTCCAGCCAGGTGGACGGCAGTCCGAGGGCGCGCTGCCGTTCCACAGCACCGGCACCTTGGCGGTCCAGGAAGGCGCCCCAGTCCCCGGGGCCGAGGACGTCCCCGAGGGGATCGGGGTCAAGGGCGTGCAGCGCGGCCAGGGTTTCACCGACCTCGGTGACGAGCCGTTCACGGTGGCTCCGCGGCACGCGGTCCCAGGCGCGGGCCAGGTTCTCGCCGCGGAGCCGCGACATCAGTACGTACTGCCAGCCGTTCTCGTACGGGCCGAAGTCGCGCACCTGCGGGGTCGGTACCGGCAGCCGTCCCTGGATGTGGGTGAGGACACGGCCTTCCGCGACGCCGGCCTGCGCGGCGGCTCCTGGGAACAGCTTGAGAACGTGCTCGTCGCCCACCGCGTAGACCGGCTGCGTCCCGTCCGGGAAACGAGTCAGCGGTGCATCGGCGAGACCAAGGCGTGCACAGAGGTCCTCCACACCGGGGCGCATCACCATCTCGTCGGAGAGGACCGCGTCCCGCTCTTCATCCGTTTCCACCGGAGGCAGCATGATCGGGACCGTAGGCCCTCGGCTGTCGCGAAGCAACGGAAAATTCACGGGCCTCGCGCCCGACGGCGTGCCACGGGACACGACCCGTCGGACACGCCCAGGGCCTGTCCGGCGAAGTGCCGCGTCTAGGCTCCAGGGCATGCACAGTACTCTGACGGAGCACGCGCGGTGTCTATACGGAGACGAGTACCGGACCCCGACGGAGTGCGGTCGCGAGCACCGAGAGCACTACTTCGTCGAGGAACTGACCTTCGCTGACGCGGATTCGATCCTCGCCATGTTGCATGAGCTCAGCCCGCACGCGGTCGACGGTTGTCTGCCGGTCTGGATCCGCAATCTGGCCTATCGGTTGGTGCTCCTGCAGCGCCCGGACGAACCGGCGCTCATGCGGGAGGCTGCCGAGAACCTGTGGCTGCACGGCCCGGACTGGGACCACATCGCAGCGGACTTGACGAGAAGGGCGGATGCTGCGGAAGCGTGCTGATCACGGCTTGAGCCGCTTGATCGTCCGTTCGTCTTCGTCGCGGTCCACGTGTCGGTGGGCCCGCACGAGGTGGAGTCCACGCTCACCATGCTCCAGTCGATTCACATGATCCGCCGGCGGGCTGCCACGGCACGGCGGATCCCGTACAGGGCCGCGCCGAAGGCCAGTACCGCCGCGCCCGAGAGCACCGACGAGAGGGGCAGGGCGAAGGCCAGCACCAGACAGCCCGCCAGTCCGACGGCCGGGGCCAGCCTGTGCCGCCGCAGTGGCCGGCCCCGGCCGTCGGGCTCGGTGAGCGTCCAGGCGGAGGCGTTGGCGACGGCGTAGTAGGCGAGCACCCCGAAGGAGGAGAAGCCGATCGCCCCGCGCAGATCCACCGTCGCGGCGGCCAACGCCACCACCGCGCCCACCAGCAGCTCGGCCCGGTGCGGCACCTTGAACCTCGGGTGCACCGCGGCCAGCGCGTGCGGCAGGTGACGGTCCCGGGCCATGGCCAGCGTGGTGCGCGAGACACCGAGGATCAGCGCCAGCAGCGACCCGAGCGCGGCGACGGCCGCGCCGACGCGCACCACCGGCACCAGCCATGTCACGCCCGCCGCCCGGACCGCGTCCGACAACGGCGCCGCGGACCGCGCCAGCCCCTGCGGGCCGAGGACCGACAGGGCGGCCACCGCTACGACGGCGTAGACGGCCAGGGCGATGCCGAGCGCGAGCGGAACGGCCCTGGGGATGGTGCGTCGCGGGTCGCGCACCTCCTCGCCCAGCGTGGCGATCCGCGCGTACCCGG
Source organism: Streptomyces sp. NPDC101166 (assembly GCF_044768125.1). Taxonomy (NCBI): domain Bacteria; kingdom Bacillati; phylum Actinomycetota; class Actinomycetes; order Kitasatosporales; family Streptomycetaceae; genus Streptomyces; species Streptomyces sp. NPDC101166. Next base: position 401,674 of record NZ_JBIWPF010000001.1, on the reverse strand, counting down.
CGAACGCGAAGAACAGCAGGCCCGCCGCCTGGAGCACCCCGCCCGGGGTGGCGTCCGCGCCGACCTCCAGCCGGGCCGCGTCCGCCGTGCCCGAGGTCAGGGCGGCGACGGCGACCGCCGCGAGCACCGCCAGCACCACGGCCACGATCACCCGGGTGAGCAGTGCGGACTTCTGCACCCCCCGGTAGTTCACCGCGGTCAGCGCCACCACCGCGGCGACCGCGACGGCGTGCGCCTGCCCCGGCCACACGTACGAGCCGACGGTGAGCGCCGTGGCCGCGCAGGACGCGGTCTTGCCGACCACGAACGCCCACCCGGCGAGCCAGCCCCAGAACACGCCGAGGCGCTCGCGCCCGTACACGTACGTGCCGCCCGAAGCCGGGTAGCGGGCGGCGAGCCGGGCGGAGGAGGTGGCGTTGCAGTACGCCACCACGGCGGCCACCGCGAGTCCCACGAGGAGCCCGGACCCTGCGGCCCGCGCGGCCGGCCCCAGGGCCGCGAAGATCCCCGCGCCGATCATCGCCCCCAGGCCGACGGTCACGGCGTCGGCCACCCCGAGCCCGCGACGCAACTCGCCCGGAGCCCCTGCGGTGGCCGACCGGCTCATGCCCCACTCCCTCGACGCACGCGACGGCCCACGTGACGGGCCCCGACAAGGGCAGACGTTACGCGAGCCGCTCCCGGGTCTTCGCGCCGCCCGTGCGCACGGCGGCCCAGGGCTTCACGCCCCGTCCGCCGGGATGTCGAGGCTCACCGAGTAGCCGCCGTCGTCTGTGGGGCCGTGGGTCAGGGTGCCGCCCAGGAGTTCGGCTCGCTGACGCAGTCCGACCAGGCCCTGCTGGGCGCCCGGCAGGGGGATGGCCGGCCGCGTGGGGGCCGTGTTGGTGACGGTGACGCGGACGGCCCCGTCCCGGAGCCCGGCGTGGACCGTGGCCCTCGCTCCCGGGGCGTGCTTGCGGACATTGGTCAGAGCCTCCTGCACCGTGCGGTACACCGCGCGCTGGACGGTCGGCGGGAGCCCGTCGGGCAGGTCGGCCCGCAGCTCGGTCTCGATGCCGCTGCCGCTCACCAGCCGGGGCAGGTCGGCCAGGGACGGCTGGGGAGTCAGTTCGGTGGGGCGGTTGCCGGCTGCGCGCAGCACCCCGACCATGTGCCGCAGCTCGTCGAGGGTCCGCACGCTCAGGCGCCGGATCGCACCCGCCGTCTGCCTGACCTCGGCGTCCCGGGCGCTCATCTGGAGCGCCCCCGCCTGCACCGCGATCAGGCTGACCTGGTGGGACACCACGTCGTGCATCTCGCGGGCGAGCTCGGCGCGCTCCGCGGCCAGCAGCGACTGGGCGGTCAGCAGCCGTTCGTTCTCCCGCGCCTCGGACACCTCGGCGAGCCGCACGGTCAGCTCCCGCCGGGTCTGGACGAGCTGGCCGAGGAACACCAGAGCCGCCGCCGTGCCCAGGGTGTACCCCAGGCTGATGAGCAGCCAGCTGTCGGAGATGGGGACCGTTTTCAGGGACGGTGGCCAGTGCCAGGGCAGGACGTCGCTGATCGTGAACGCGACCGCGCAGCCGACCAGCACCGAACGCCGGCGCGTGTGCGAGGCGACCGTGTAGAGCGCGGCCAGCGTGGCGAACACCGCGTCGGTGACCAGTGACGCGGGCAGGGTCAGCACGAACGTGAGCAGGGGCAGCCGACGGCGCAGCGCGAGTGCCGCGGCGGCGAGCAGCCCGCAGGCCAGGGCCAGCCGCTCCGTCGGCTCGACGTTGACCCACACGTCCAGCAGCGAGGCCACGATCAGCGCCCCGTCCAGCAGCGCCGAGACGGCGACGGCACGTGAAGGCGTCACCCGTCCCCCTCCCGCGGCAGCCTCAGCAGGCCCGCCCGTTCGGCGAGCAGCGCCGCCTGGACGCGGCTGTCCACCCGCAGCTTGGTGAGGATGGCGCTGACATGGTCCTTCACGGTGCCGGCGCTGAGATGCATCCGCGCGCCGATGCGGCCGTTGGACAGCCCCGCGGCGACGAGGACCAGGACGGCGCGCTCCCGGTCGGTCAGCCGCGCGACGGCGCGGGCGGCGGGCTCGCTCGGCTCATGGTCCAGGAAGCCGTCCACGACGGTCCGCGTGACCTTGGGCGACAGGACGACCCCGCCCTCGGCCAGGGTGCGGACCATGGGCGCGAGCTGTTCGGGATCGGTGTCCTTGAGCAGGAAGCCCGCGGCGCCCGAGCGCAGAGCCGTCGACACGTACTCGTCCATGCCGAACGTGGTGAGCATGGCGACCACCGGCGGGCGCGGCAGCCCGCACAGGTCGGCGAGGACGGTGAGGCCGTCGACGTCGGGCATCCTGATGTCGAGGAGCACCACGTCGGGCTGCTTCTCCTCGGCCGTGCGGACCGCCAGGCCGCCGGGCACCGCCGCGACGACGTCGATGTCGCCGGCCGCGTCGAGGATGTGCGTGAACCCGGTACGGATCAGGGCCTCGTCGTCGACCACCAGCACCCGGATCACCTGCGGCTCCCTTCCTCGGGGCTCGCACGGGGCCCGCCGGGTGACCCGGGCGGCCCCCGCCGGTCGGCAGGGAATGTCAGGAAACATGAGGGTTGTGCTTCAACGGGCGGAATGCACAGTCTAAAGAGATATGACGTGCGACGTCCCCTCACCCGTACCCCGTGTCGCGGTGTCTGCGCCGACGACCGGGGAGGGGGGTTGTCCCACCGGGGGCCGTCCCGTCCGGGTCGGGGAGAGGGATCGTCCCACCCGCCCGGTCCGTCCTCCGCCGTCGGCCGGGCGGTTGATCGGCGTCGATCTGGCCCGCGGGCTGGCGATGTTCGGCATGTACGCCGCCCATGTCGGCCCGGAGCCGTCGGAAGGCGGGCCGACGGGTTTCCTGATGGAAGCGGCGCGGGGCCGTTCCTCCGCGCTGTTCGCCGTCCTCGCGGGCTTCTCCCTCGTGATCCTCACCGGCCGCCCGCACCCGATGACAGGCCGCCCGGGCCGGCAGGCGGCGGGCCGGGTCGTCCTCCGGGCGCTCGTCCTGATCCTCGTCGGCTTCGCCCTGGCGGCACTGGGCACCTCGGTCGACGTGATCCTGGCCTACTACGGGCTCACCTTCCTCCTCGTGCTCCCGCTGTGCCGGCTGCGGGCCAGGACGCTGGCCGTCGTCGCGGCCGCCGGCGCGCTCGTCCTGCCCCAGGCGCGGTACGTGATCCAGCAGTCGATCGACGAGGGAAGCTGGTCCGACACCGTCATCGCCTGGGACCCGCTGGCGCGGATCACCGGCACGGACGGCCTGCTCGACCTGCTGTTCACCGGCTCGTACCCGGTCCTGACCTGGGCGCCGTTCATGATCGCGGGCATGGCGATCGCCCGCCTCGACCTCACCCGCGCCGCCGTCCTCAGGGGGCTTGCGACGACGGGCGTCGCACTCGCCGTGCTCGGCTACGGGGGCTCCTGGCTCGCCCTGCGTCTCCTGCCGCACGCCACCGCGGCGATCGCCGCGGCCTCGGACGGCGGCTCGGCGTCATCGGCCTGGTGGTCCGACTCCGTGGGCGATCCGGTCGAGCACACCCCGGCCTGGCTGCTGGTGGCCTCGCCGCACAGCCAGACGACCGCCTCCCTGCTCGGCAACACCGGCGTCGCCGTGGCAGTCCTCGCACTGTGCCTCGTCCTCGCCGCCCGTATGCCCCGCCTGACACGTCTGACGGCGCCGGTGTGCGCGGTCGGCGCGATGTCCCTGTCCGCGTACGTGCTGCACATCGTCGCCATCCGCGTCCTCGGCGTCGACGACTCGGACCTCCCCGCGACACCGGTGCTTCTGGGCTTCATCGCCGCCGCCACGCTCCTGGCGTGGGCCTGGAGCCGAGTCTCCCGGCGTGGCCCCCTGGAGCACCTGCTCAACGCGGCCACCGGGCTCGCCCGGCACATCAGGTGAACCTCGCCGGTCGGGGCCGCAACGGAGGAAGCCCGACCTGATGGCTGCCCCTCGGCCTCCGCGGCGGCTGCCCGGGAAAGGTCGTGGCGCTGCGCCGGGCCGCCGCTCCCGCGAGGGTGCTCCGACTCGCGGCCGCGGTGCGGCGGGCCTTCCACCACCACGCCTTCGGCCTGTCGGGGACGGCTGCCTACCGGAGGTTCGCCGAGCGGGGCGGGCCGGCCGCCCGACGCCGTCGTGGGCCCCGTTCGACAGCGACGGCGTCCCGTGCCGTGGCCCTAGCCGACTTCGGCGCCGTCGCCGACGGCGGCGGCGACGGCCCGCGTGTCACGCGCGTGTCAGCGGAGGACGTCGAAGACGTTCTTCTGCAGACCGTTGGCGTAAGCCTCGTGCTCGACCAGCTTCAGCCGCTGGGCGTCCTTGTCCGTGGCGCTGAAAAGCCGCTTGCCCGCGCCGAGCAGGAGCGGGAAGACGAGCAGGTGATAGCGGTCGATCAGGCCCGCGTCGGAGAGCGCCTGGTTCAGGGAGGCGCTGCCGTGCACGATGATCGGGCCGCCCTCGGTCTCCTTCAGCGCGGCGACCTCGTCGAGCGAGCGCAGGATCGTGGTCTCACCCCAGTTCGACACGAGGTCGTCCTCGCCGAGGGTGGTGGAGACGACGTACTTCGGCATCACCTTGTAGTCCGCGAAGTCCTCCATGTCGGGCCACACCGCGCTGAACGCCTCGTAGCTGACCCGGCCCATCATCATCGCGGAGGCTTCCTTCTGCTCCCGGCCCTTGATCTCGAACGCCTCGGGAAGGAAGTCGGCATGCTTGAACGTCCACCCCGAGTTCCGGTAACCGGGCTCGCCGCCGGGGGCCTCCACGACGCCGTCGAGCGAGACGAAGGCGGTGCTGATCAGGGTTCGCATAGGTGTTCCTCGGGGTCTTGTGACCGGTTCCCGGTCGGTTCGGTGGGTGCGCGCCTCGACCGCGCTCGCGGCCGCGGCGCCCACTCGTGAACTCTGACGGAGGAACACGGGAAAACTCATCGGCCGACACGGCGTTCTCGAAGACTCAGGGCGTTCCAGGAGTCAGGCGGGCTGCCACAGTTCGATGCGGTTGCCCTCGGGGTCGGTGACCCAGCCGAAGCGGCCGACGCCTGCCATGTCCTGCGTCTCCTCGGCCACGTCCGCTCCCCGGCCGCGCAACTGCGCGAGCATCGCGTCCAGGTCACGGACGCGGAAGTTGAGCATGGTCTGCTGGGCGCGGGACCCGAAATAGTCGGTCCCGGACTCGAAGGCCGCGAACACCGTCGGTCCGGGCTCCTGACGCCACAGACCGTTGTCGTCGGCGTCCAGCCCGAGGCACTCGCGGTACCAGGCGCTCAGGGCCGCGGGGTCGGCGGCCCGCAGGAAGTACCCACCGATTCCGAGCACACGTTCCATGGGGTCATGGTGCCAGAGCCCGGCGGCGGGGGCGCCGGTCGTGACGACGCCGCATCACGCCGCCAGCGGGTTGACGCGGGTCGCCGCGAGCACGTACCAGGCGGTGGCCCCCGTGTGGCGGTACGGGTAGTAGCCGAACCCGAAACCGGTGTCCAGCGGACTGCTCGCCGAGACGACTCCGCAGCCCTCGGCGACCGCCCGGCCCCCGAGGGTCTGGCCGACGCCCAGCGACTCCTGAGCCTTCTCAATGGAGGCGAGCAGCCGCCGAGCGCGGGCCTCGTCGCCTCGGGCGCACCGGGTGCGCAGAGCCAGCGCCAGGTGCGCTGTTCCTTCGAACCACACGCCCTCGCGGTCGGGCTTGGGCTGCCCGGGGGCGATGGGGGCGTCCTCGTCGGCCAGCAGGGCGGCGGAGCTGAAGGTGACCCCGGTGTAGGACTGGCCGGCGGGAACCGTGCTGTTGCGCCGATCGGCCGTGTCCAGGACGGCCAGTTCGGCGGCGGCCCAGTCGAGCGAGCGGGAGTGGGCGCGGGAGGCGAGCGCGAGGTGGGTCCAGGTCTGGGTGTCCTCGGGGACCGGTGACTTGTTGACCGTCACACCGTCGTTGGTCCCGGTGTAGAAGAAGCCGCCGGACGGCTCCCACATCCTCGCCACGAAGGCGCGGGCCCGCTCGCGCCGCTCCCGCCACACCCGGTCGCCGGTGAGCCGAGCGAGCTGTCCGAACAGCCCGACCAGGTCCGTGTTGTGCTCGGTCGACGTGAACGGCAGCCTCGCGTCAGCCCCGTCGACGCCGAACTTGTAGCCGCCGAGGGGCTCGTCCGTGCGGCCCACCCGCTCGATCCACTCGCCGATCCTCACGGCGGCGTCGAGGAACCGGCGCTCACCCGTGCGGCGGGCCAGCGCGGCGAGCGCGATCCCGGCCCAGGCCATGTCGCCGACGGCGGTGCCGGTGAAACCGAACTGCGTGCCCACGTTGGCCGTGCCGTCCGCCCGGACGAACCCGTCCGGCTGCGGCGAACCGTCGTAGAAGGTGTACGGCCCCACGTTGTACGCCTGCCGCAGTCGGCCGTCGTCGTACACCGGGTCATGGGCCTGGGCGTAGCGGAGCGCGTCGCCGAGCGCCATGGCGCGGGACCGGCCGTCGGCCGTGCCGGCGGCGAGGGCGGCCAGGATAGTCAGCGCGTTGTCGTAGGTGAACGCGGTGCTGAACAGGCCGGCCTGGTCGGTGTAGCTCTGAGCCAGCCGGACGGCCCCGTGGTCCGGGTGGGCGTCCATGGCCGCGGCCAGGAAGGCGCCCGCCCGGCGCGGTGCGGATGCCCGGGCGGTGGACGGACGATCCGCCGCCGGAGCCGTCGTGGGACCCGGCGCGGAAAACGCGGAACCCGAAGCCGTGAGGACCGCTGCGCCGGCGGCGAGTCCGGACCCGATGAGGGCGCGGCGGCTGAGCGCCGGGCGGTGGCTGCCGGTCATGGGACTCCTCGGGGCGGGACGGAGGTCTGTTTGAGAGCGCTCTCAGAAGCGCTGGCTCATTGTGCTGGCCTCCGGGGGACAGGTCAACGCCTGTGACACGGAGGTGGGTTGAGCCGGCGGCCGGGGAGCGAGCGTGACGGCGGGTGTGCTCGATGTGCGGGACCGGACGGTGCGGGGGAGTGTGGACTCCGTGCGAGACGAGAGCGGGCGCGGGCCTGGCGGCGGCAGGCGGGCGCGCGGTGCGGGTGCGGGCGGCGCGGGCCGCGAGGGCGAGGCCGAGGGCACGGGCGGGGAACTGGAGTCCGGGCTCGACGCGCTCTACACCACGCCGCCGTCCCGCTTCGTCGCGCACCGCGAGGAGCTGGCCCTGGCGGCCAGGTCGGCCGGCCGCGCCGAGGACGCCCGGCGCGTCCGGGCCGCCCGCCGTCCCTCGCTGGCGGCCTGGGCGGCGAACCTGCTGCTGCGCTCCGAGCCGCAGGAGAGCGGGCGGTTCCTGGAGCTGGGGCGGGCGTTGCGGGAGGCGTACGGCACGCTGGACGGGACCGGGATCAAGGAGCTGTCGGTCCAGCGCCGCCGGGTCGTCGCCGAGCTGACCAGGCAGGCGGCGGGGCTCGCCCTGGAAGCGGGGGAGCGGCTGTCGGGCGCGGTGCAACGGGAGATCGAGTCCACCTTGCAGGCCGTGCTCGCCGATCAGCGGGCCGCCGATCAGTGGGCCGCGGGCCGACTGGAGAGCGCGCTCACGCCGCCCTCGGAGTTCGCCTCGGCGTCCGCCGCCCCCGCCGCCTCCGCCGGCACGCGGCCCCGGCCGGCCCGCTCGACGGCGCCGACCGCCGCCGAGCGAGCACGGGCGAAGGACGAGCTGGCCGAGCGTCGGCGCGAGAAGCAGAGGTTGCTCACGCAGGCTCGGAAGGCGGCCCAGGCCGCCGAACGGCGACTGCGTGACGAGCGCCGGCGGCGAGCCGACGCCGACGCCGAGCTGGGCCGGGCGCACGAGCGCCACGACGAGGCCTGTCAGCGGGCCTCCGCCGCCGAGGAGCACCTGCGGCAGGCGCGCGAGGAACTCCGACGGGCCGACCAGGAGTGCCGGGAGGCCGAACAGCGGAGCCAGGAGGCCGAGGAGTCGCTCGACCGGGCCGAGCGGGAGGCCCGACAGAAGGCCGAGGAGGTCGACCGCCTGTCGGCCCGGTGACCGACGGACTCGGACGGACCTCGGCGTCACTCCGGGACACCACACCGGACGGCGGACCGCCCTCGGTGCACCGGGCGGCCGGCAGTCACCCCGATGTGACGGGTGGGCGGTCGAAGGGGGCCGACGGGGAGGAGGGCCCCTGTCCCCGTCCCCGTCGGCTGTGCCGGCTACTGCTCCGAGCCGCCCCGGCGGCGTACGAGGAACACCGCGGCCGCTGTCGCCACGAGGAGGGCGGCGATGATGCCCGTCCAGGCGCCCGCCGACAGTCCGCCGTCGTCCTCCTTCTCGGCCGCGGCCGCCTGCGGGGAGGCGTCCTCAGCGGACGGCGACGGCGACGTGGAGGGCGCTGCCGGTGCGGCGGAGGTCTCCGGTGCGCTGGGGGAGGGGGCGGCCGACTGCGCACCGGGCGCCGCCGATTTCAACTTCAGCACGGGGGCCTGGTTGCCGTGCCCGTGCCCCTCGCCCTCGGACTCGCCCAGCTCGATCCAGCGGTCCACCTTGCCGTCGCCGTACGTCTGGAGCGTCTTGAACACCAGCTCCTTCGCGTCCGGCAACTGGCGTACGACGATGGAGTGTTCGGCGTCGCCGCCGATCTTCACGGCGGGCCCCTTGACGATGTAGCCGTCGTTCGTCGTGGCGAACGTCCAGCCCTTGGGGCCCTCGCCGTACACCACGTCGGTGGGGGCGATGCCCTTGGGGAGGATGATCCGCAGCTGGGTGATGCCGGCCGAGGCGGACTCCGACTCGGCCACGAAGGTGAGTTCGACGTTCTGCGCCAGCGCCTGAGCGGTCTTCGACGTCACCTCCACATGGGCGGCGGCCGGAACGGCGGTGAGCAGCAAGACGGTTGTCGCGGCGGCGGTGGCGACAGCGAGGCGCCGCGCGGTGCGCGACAGGGTGTTGCGGGACATGGGTGTCTCCAGGCGCGGGGTGACGGGGTGGGCCGGGGAAGGCGTACGGCAGGGCCGAACAGCCCTCCTGGCGAGGTCGGTCGGCGAGAGTCGTCCCCGTGGGCGGAGGGCCCCGTCGTACCACCGCGTGCGCGAGCACCGGAGCGGCCGACGGCGGCCGGTCGTCGCGCGCCGGTACGGCCGTCGGCGTTCCGTGTCCCTTCCCGGCGCGGCCCGTGATCGCGGTCGCGAGGCCGGCGGCGGTGTGCAGGCGCGCCCGTACGGCGTCGAGCGCCGCCGTGAGCCCCCGGGCCGGCGTCCAGCACGCCGTGTCCGCCCGGTGCAGGAGGAAGGCGACGAGCACGGCGACCAGAGCGTGCGCCGCCGTCATGGCCAGGGAGTCGTGCAGGCGTGCGTACCAGGCGGCGTGGAGGTGTGCGCCGTGCTGATGACCGGTCATGGCCGGGCCGGAACCAGGAGGCCCGGGGGCGCGGTGCGGTGTCGACGTCAGCCACAAGTGCAGCCCGGACTGCGCGACGACGCTGCCGGCGACGACCGTGACCAGCCGCCGGGGGCGGCGCACGCCGACCAGACCCATCCCGAACAGTGCGACGGCCGCGATCGAGCCCCGCGTCCACGGCACCCGCTCCTCGGCGAGCAGACGGTGGGCGCTCGCGCCCAGCACCGTGCCGACGGCGGCGAACACCGCCGCCCGCAGGACGGCCAGAGGTGCCTGGCCCGTCTGAGCTGCGGGGGAGGGGGTGACGAGTCGGTGCATGGCCCGATCATCATGAGCCATCGACCGCCCGATCGGCGGCCACTGGGGGAAAGAGGCCGATACGTCCCCCGCCGATGCGACGTCCTGCTTATTAGGTAGACTGACCTACCTAGTATCAGTGTGAACCGCGACGGAGGAACTGACGATGCGCGAGACCGGAACCACCGCGCCCCGTCCCGGCGGGCGGCGGGGCGGCGCGCGTGAGCGGCTGCTCGCCGCCGCCGCACGCCGCTTCTACGCGGACGGCGTGTCGGCCACCGGGATCGACGCCATCACCGCCGAAGCGGGCGTGGCGAAGATGAGCCTCTACAACAACTTCTCCTCCAAGGCAGACCTGGTGCTGGCCTACCTCGACGCCCGGCACGAGGAGTGGCTGGCCCTCTACCGTCGTCGCCTGGAGGAGGCCACCGACGCCCGGAGCGGCGTCCTGGCGGTCTTCGACGCATACGCCGACCACGCGGCCTCCGCCTACGAGCGCGGCTTCCGCGGGTGCGGACTGCTGAACGCGGCCGCCGAACTGCCCGCCGGCGACGCGGGGCGTGCGGTGGTGCGCCGGCACAAGGAGGAGGTCGAGACGCTGCTCGCCGGACACGTGGCGCACCTGCTGCCCGGGCGTCCCGAGGAGGCCCGTACGACGGCGGAGCATCTGGCGTTCCTGCTGGAGGGCGCCATGGCCCGCGCCGGACTGGAGGGCGCGGGAACGCGTCTGGAACACGCCCGCACGATGGCGGCCGACCTGCTGGACCGGCTGTGAGGCGGCCTTCCGGACGGGCCGCCGCCTCGGTGGGCGTCGGCTCGCTGTGCGTCCTGGTGGCGTCGGTGCTGTGGGGCACCACGGGCACCGCGGCGACCTTGGCCCCGGACGTGGGCCCGCTCGCGATCGGGGCCGTCGCCATGGGCCTGGGCGGACTGCTCCAGGCCCTCGTCGCCGCTCCCCGCATCCGCGGGGAAGCGCCCGCGCTGAGGGCGCGGCGCGCCGTGGTGCTGCTCGGGGTGGGAGCGGTGGGGGCCTATCCGCTGGCGTTCTACAGTTCCATGCACCTGGCCGGGGTCGCCGCCGGAACGGTGGTGTCCATCGGCTCGGCCCCGCTCGCCTCGGCCGTCATCGAGCGGGCCGTCGACGGTCGGCGGCTGACGCGCCGCTGGTCGGCCGGCGCAACCCTCGGCCTGACCGGGACGGTCCTGTTGTGCGCGGCCGAGGCGTCCCAGGCCCACTCCGCCGCCGGAAGCCGCTCCGTCGGGTCGACCGTGCTCGGGGTCGGGCTCGGCCTGCTGGCCGGCTTCACCTACGCCCTGTACTCCTGGGCGGCGCACCGCCTGATCGGCGGCGGGATCACCCCCGGCGCGGCCATGGGCGCCGTCTTCGGCCTCGGCGGACTGCTGCTCCTGCCCGTCCTGCTGGCCACCGGGGCCCCGCTGCTCGACTCCTGGCAGGCCGCAGCCGTCGGCGTCTACATGGCCCTGATCCCCATGTTCGTCGGCTACGTCCTGTTCGGCTGGGGCCTGGCCCACGTCCCGGCGAGCACCGCGACCACGCTCTCCCTGCTGGAGCCCGCCGTCGCCGCCGTCCTCGCGGTCCTGGTCGTCGGCGAACGCCTGCCCCCGCCGGGCTGGCTCGGCGTCGCCCTGGTCGTCGCCTGCCTCGCCGTCCTCACCGCCCCGTCCCGCACCGCACGCACGCCCGGAGAACCGGGCATCGGGCAGCCGTCCGGCGCGCCGGACGCACCCGCCCCGGAATCCGGGCGGGCCGCCACGAGCCGATCCACCGGCGCGACAGCGCACCCCTCGGCTCAGTAGGCTCCAGGCATGCGGATCTCCGTTTCCTCGGACATGGACGAACCCGTGGCCCGCGCCCTGGTCGCGGAGTTGCGCGGACGCGGGCACGACGTCGTGACCCACGGAGCGCTGCGCCCCGGCGCCGACCCCCAGTGGGCGGTCTGCTCGGAGGCGGCGGCGCGGGACGTGGCCGACGGCGTGTCGGAGCAGGCGGTGGTGTGCTGCTGGACCGGCACCGGCGCGTCCATCGCCGCGAACAAGGTGCCCGGCGTGCGCGCGGCCCTGTGCACCGACGCCTACACGGCCGACGGCGCCCGCCACTGGAACGACGCCAACGTCCTCGCACTCGGACTGCGCCTGACCTCCGAGCCGCTGCTCAAGGAGATCCTCGACGCCTGGTTCGGCGGCGACCCCAGCGAGGACGTCGAGGACCTGCGCAACATCACCCACATCGCCCGCCTGGACGCCGGACGGGCGTAAGGGGGACGTTCGGCCCTGGCGGGTACCCGGCGGCCGGGAGAGGGTGGGGAGGCGCGCACCGGCATGCACCTCCCGCCGAACCCGATCCGGAAGGGAACCCGAGATGTCCGTCGACACGCAGCAGGCGTCCACCCGGCTCACCGACGACGAGCTGAGGACACTGGACGCCCACTGGCGCGCCGCGAACTACCTGTCCGTCGGCCAGATCTACCTCATGGCCAACCCCCTGCTCACCGAGCCGCTGCGCCCCGAACACGTCAAACCCAGGCTGCTCGGCCACTGGGGCACCTCACCCGGCCTCAACCTCGTCCACACCCACCTCAACCGCGTCATCCGCGCCCGGGACCTGGACGCGCTGTGCGTGTGGGGCCCGGGGCACGGCGGGCCCGCCGTGGTGGCCAACTCCTGGCTGGAGGGCTCGTACACCGAGATCTACCCCGACGTCACCCGGGACGCGCCCGGCATGGCCCGCCTGTTCAAGCAGTTCTCGTTCCCCGGCGGAGTCCCGAGCCACGTCGCCCCCGAGACGCCCGGCTCGATCCACGAGGGCGGCGAACTGGGCTACTCGCTCTCCCACGCCTACGGCGCCGCCTACGACAACCCCGGCCTGCTCGTCACCTGCGTGATCGGCGACGGCGAGGCCGAGACGGGCCCGCTGGCCGCGTCCTGGCATTCCAACAAGTTCCTCGACCCCGTCCACGACGGCGCCGTCCTGCCGATCCTCCACCTCAACGGCTACAAGATCGCCAACCCGACCGTCCTCGCCCGCCTCCCCGAGCCCGAGCTCGACGAACTGCTGCGGGGCTACGGCCACGACCCGGTCCACGTCACCGGCGACGACCCGGCCGCCGTCCACCGTGCGATGGCCCAGGCCTTCGACACCGCCCTGGACCGTATCGCCGCGATCCAGCGCGCCGCCCGCGAGGACGGCGCCGTCGAACGCCCCCGCTGGCCGGTGATCGTCCTGCGCACCCCCAAGGGATGGACCGGTCCCGCACAGGTCGACGGCCTCCCGGTGGAGGGCACCTGGCGCTCCCACCAGGTGCCGCTGGCCGCCGTCCGCGACGACCCCGGTCATCTGCGGCAACTGGAGACATGGCTGCGCTCCTACCGCCCGGAGGAACTCTTCGACGAGCACGGCGCGCCCCGGCCCGACGTGCTGGCCTGCGTCCCCGAGGGCGCCCGCCGCCTCGGCGCCACCCCGCACGCCAACGGCGGCCTGCTGCTGCGCGAACTCCCCGTGCCGGACCTGGAGCAGTACGCCGTCCCCGTCGACAAACCCGGCGCGACCCAGCACGAACCCACCGCAGTCCTGGGCGAGTTGCTCGAAGAGGTGATGCGATCCACCGCCGAACGGCGTGACTTCCGCCTGGTCGGGCCCGACGAGACCGCCTCCAACCGCCTCCAGGCCGTCTACGGCGCCAGCGGCAAGGCGTGGCAGGCGGCCACCCTCGACGTCGACGAACACCTCGACCGGCACGGCCGGGTGATGGAGATCCTCTCCGAACACACCTGCCAGGGCTGGCTGGAGGGATACCTCCTCACCGGACGGCACGGACTGTTCTCCTGCTACGAGGCGTTCGTGCACATCGTCGACTCCATGGTCAACCAGCACATCAAGTGGCTGCGGGTCACCCGCGGGCTGCCCTGGCGCGCACCCATCGCCTCCCTCAACTACCTGCTCACCTCGCACGTCTGGCGCCAGGACCACAACGGCTTCTCCCACCAGGACCCCGGCTTCGTCGACCACATCCTCAACAAGAGCCCGGAAGCCGTCCGGGTCTACCTGCCGCCGGACGCCAACACCCTGCTGTCCGTGGCCGACCACGTCCTGCGCAGCCGCGACTACGTCAACGTCGTCGTGGCCGGAAAGCAGCCCTGCTTCGACTGGCTGACCCTGGAGCAGGCCCGCGTCCACTGCGCGCGCGGCGCCGGCATCTGGGACTGGGCCGGCACCGAGACCGGCACGCGCGAACCGGACGTCGTCCTCGCCTGCGCCGGCGACGTCCCCACCCAGGAAGTGCTGGCCGCCGCCCAACTGCTGCGCCGGCACCTGCCGGAACTCGCCGTGCGGGTCGTCAACGTCGTCGACATCGCCCGGCTGATGCCCAGCGGCGAACACCCGCACGGCATGAACGACTTCGAGTTCGACGGACTGTTCACCGCCGACAAACCGGTCGTCTTCGCCTACCACGGCTACCCCTGGCTGATCCACCGCCTCGCCTACAGCCGCAACGGACACGCCAACCTGCATGTCCGCGGATACAAGGAGTTCGGCACCACGACCACGCCGTTCGACATGGTCGTGCGCAACGACCTCGACCGCTACCGGCTGGTGATGGACGTCATCGACCGGGTGCCCGGACTCGCCGTGCGCGCGGCGGCCGTACGCCAGCGGATGGAGGACGCGCGACTGCGTCACCACGACTGGATCCGCGTCCATGGCACCGACCTGCCCGAGGTCGCCGACTGGTCCTGGGACGGCTGACCCGTAGGCCGGGCCGGGTGAGGCAGGGCGCACGGGCGGGGGCGGGCGGCGCAGGCCGGGGGGCAGGACGCCGATCGGCGTGCGCCCTGTTCCGCCTTCCCGGCGGGCGCTTACAGTGTTCGGCCAGCCCTGCGACGCGGATCCGGCGGGGCCCGAGCCTCACCACCCTCGTGGTCACCGGCCGTTACGGCCCGGCAGTCGCCGGAACCGGCGCGGCCCGCACACCGGCGCGGATCGAGGGGGCCCGCACCATGAGCGTCCGATCAGGCCGCGCCCCGGACGGGCATGGTGCACGGGCCCCCTCAAGGCCGCCGGGGGCGAGGACCACCCGCGCGACAGGCACCATCCCGTGACGCCGTTCGGCCGCAATCGGGTGCCCGCGGTCCGAGCACGCGTCGTGAGCCATTGGAGGCCGCTCGTGTCCCGACCGTGCATCGCCCTGATCGCCGATCCGACATCGCCCGAAGGGTGCCGGGAGTACCTCGCCCGGGCGGTGGAACTGCTCACCGGCGCCCCGCCCGTCCGGGTCGACTCCCGGCACTTCGCGACCGGCGGGACCGGCCGCCATGTCCGCGACGGAGGCCGGTTACGGCTCCAAGTGCCCGATGAGGGAGTCGACTTCACCCCCGACATCGTCGTGCTCTACGAGATCCCGCCGCACCGCCGGCGGGCCTACGCCCCTTTCCAGGACCTGCTGCGACGCCACGGTGTGCCGACCCTCGCCGCCGGCCCGGACGCCTGGCGCGCCGCGACGGAGAAGAACCTCACCGTCGAGCGCTTCCAGCGGGACGGCGTCGCCCAGATGGAGACCCTCGTCCTGTCCCGCCCGTCCCCCAGGGAGACGGCCGGGGCGTTCGAACGACTCGACCGCGACGCCTGGGCCCGCCCGGTCGTCGGCACCGGCGGCAACGACACCTTCCACGTCACCACCCCCGCCCGGCTCGCCCACGCCAGGGCCTTCTACGCCGAGCGGGGCACCGACTGGATGCTCTCCCGGGACGCCGGCAACATCACCGCCGACGGCCTGCGCCACCAGTTCCGCGTCTTCGTCCTCGGCGGCCGCGTCGTGCACGCCCGCGAGCACCTCCAGCCCGACCCCGACACCCCCTGCAACACCTGCCAGGGCGCCACGGCCGTGCACATCGCCCCACCGGACCTGCCGCCCCGCCTCGCCGAACTCGCCGTCGCCGCCACGCGGTCGGTCGGGCTGCCGTTCGCCGGGGTCGATCTCGCCGTCGAGAACGGCGGCGTGGTCTTCGAGGTGAACGTCCAACCCGCCTTCGTCGACGACGACATCGAGGTCGCCGCCGTGGCCGTGCCGTACATACAGGCCCACTTGGAGGTCTACGCACCGGCCCGAGGCGCCGGCCGGGCGGCCCGACGGTCCCGCTCGGCCGGGGCCGTCCTCGGCACCCGTCCCGGAGGGTTCACAGCCTGAGCGTGAACCACGTCGTCTTGCCCTCGTCGGTCGGCCGCACGCCCCAGTCCTCGGCGAGGGCCCGGACCAGGATCAGTCCGCGCCCGCACTCCTCGTGCTCCGCCGCCTGGCGCGGCTGCGGCAGTTGCGGGCTGCGGTCGCCGACCTCGATCGTGAGGTCGGTGGCCGTGCGGTGCAGCCGCAGAGCGATCGGGCCCTCGGCGTGCAGCACGGCGTTGGTCAGCGTCTCCGACAGCAGCAGAAGCGCGTCGTCGGCGTGCTCGGCGCAGTTCCACGAGGTCAGCGCCTTGTGCAGAAAGGCGCGCCCCTCCGGCACGGAAGCCGCGACGGCCGGGAGTTCGGTCGTGACCGCCGCCAGCGGCGCGGCCGGCAGCTGCGCCAGCAGCAGGGTGACGTCGTCGTTGTGGCTGTCGGGGTCGGGCAGCAGACCGGCCAGCACCTGGTCCGCCGCGGCCTCCAGACAGGCCGTGCCGAGGAGCAGATCCTCCAGCAGCAGGCTGAGTTCGCCGATGCGCAGCTCGATGTCACTGCCCGGCGTCTCGATCAGGCCGTCCGTGTACAGCACCAGGGTGGCGCCAGGGGGTATCTCCGAACTGGACTGCTCGTACAGCACGTCGCCGACACCGAGGGGCGCGTTGACCGGACAGGACAGGGGGCGGATCCCGTCACCCGCGCCGGCGACCAGGACCGGCAGATGACCCGCCGAGCAGACGGTCACGGTGCCGGCGTCCGGCGCGATCACCAGATAGCAGCAGGTGACCAGCTGGTCGGGCACGTCGAGGTCGGCCACGCAGGTGTCCAGGGCCCGCATCAACTGCCGCGGCTGCATACCGGTCTTCGCCAACGCGTGTGCCGCCGAGCGCAGTTGGCCCATCACGGCGGCGGCCTCCAGACCACGCCCCATCACGTCGCCTATCAGCACGCCCACCCGGTCGCCGCCCAGCGGGATCAGGTCGAACCAGTCGCCGCCCACGCCGGCGCCCTGGGTCGCGGGCCGGTAGCGGCTGGCGGTGGCCAGGCCCGGCAGCGCGGGCGGGGTGCCCATCAGACTGCGCTGGAGGGTCAGGGCGATGTGCCGCTGCTGCTCGTACAGGGCGGTGAGCTCGGCCTCCGCGCGTTTGCGGTCGCTGATGTCCCGCACGATCGCGCACGCCCCGACCACCGTGCCGTGGGTGTCGCGCGTCGGCCACAGCGTCACGTCCACGTCGAGCAGCGCCTCGGTGCGGGTGACCCGCAGGGCTTCGAAGTGCTCCACTTTGCGGCCCCGCCGCAGCCGCTTGAGCAGCGCCCTGACCTCACCGCGCAGCTCCTGCGGCGCCAGCAGCGACACGTTCCGGCCGATGACCTCCTCGGCGGTGTAGCCGTACAGGCGCTGCGCGGCGGCGTTCCAGTACGTGATGCGGCCGTCGAGGGTGTGGGCGAGGATCGCGTCCTGGGAGGACTCCACCAGCGCGGCCAGTTCGTTGATGCGGGCCTCTGCCGCCTTGCGGTCGCTGACGTCGCGCACCGCCGCCGACACCAGCAGGCCGTCCGTCGTCTCCAGCGGGCTCAGACTGATCTCGACGGGGAACTCGGTGCCGTCCTTGCGCAGTCCGTGCAGTTCCAGGCCGGCGCCCATGGGGCGGACCTGGCGGTTGGCCGCGTATCCGTCACGGTGCTCGGTGTGATGGTCGCGGAAGCGGTGCGGCATCAGCAACTCGACCGGGCGGCCCAGGAGTTCCTCGCGGCCGTAGCCGAAAAGCGCCTCGGTCTGGGCGTTGACGAGTTTGATGGCGCCGGTGTCGTCGACGATGACCATCGCGTCGGGCGCCGCCTCCAGCAGCCCCCGGAACCGCTCCTCGGCCCCGGCCTCCCGCACCGGGACGCGGCAGTCGCACCGTTGTCGTACCGCCGGTTCCGCCTGCATCAAGTCGGCCATGTTCCACCTCACCTTGCGCGACGATGAGGTCATCACAGCGCTTTTCCGCCACCGCCGTCTGGTGATGTCGTTTACTGACCGCTCACGCCCGAAGCTGGCCACAGGCGTCCCGTGTGCGTCACAGGTCCGCCACGTGGTCGCGGACGTAGGTCTGCAGATCGCGCGGGGTGCGCCGGTAGCCCGTGGACGGCGGCCGCTCCGGAAGCTCCGGCACGGGCGGCAGCTCCTTGCGGTACGGCACCGAGTCCAGCAGGTGGGCGATCATGTTCAGCCGGGCCCGCCGCTTGTCGTCGCTCTCGACGACGTACCAGGGCGCCTCGGCGATGTCGGTGTGCACCATCATCTCGTCCTTGGCCCGGGAGTACTCCTCCCAGCGGGTGATCGACTCCAGGTCCATGGGCGAGAGCTTCCAGCGGCGCAGCGGGTCCTCCAGGCGGCGGCGGAACCGGTCCTGCTGCTCGGTGTCGCTCACCGAGAACCAGTACTTGCGCAGCAGGACGCCGTCCTCGACCAGCATCCGCTCGAAGATCGGGCACTGGCGCAGGAACAGCCGGTGCTCCTCGTGGGTGCAGAACCCCATCACGCGCTCGACCCCGGCCCGGTTGTACCAGGACCGGTCGAACAGCGCGATCTCGCCGCCGGCCGGGAGCTGTTCGGCGTACCGCTGGAAGTACCACTGGGTGCGCTCGCGCTCGGTCGGCTTCGGCAGCGCGACGATGCGGGCGACACGGGGGTTGAGGTGCTCGGCGATCCGCTTGATGGTGCCGCCCTTGCCGGCCGCGTCCCGGCCCTCGAACACGACGACCAGCCGCACCCCCTCGGCCCGCACCCACTCCTGCAGCTTGACCAACTCGGTCTGCAGCCGCAGCAGTTCCTCTTCGTATGTCTTCCTCGGCACCTTGGCCGTCCGCGCCTCGCCCATGCCGCCCGTCCCCTCGCCGCCCGCGCAATGCCTACGGCTCCCACGGTACGCGGGGGGTGGGGGAGGGGCGCGGTGTGCGCCCGCCGACAAGGCGAGGGGCCACGGCGGCGGGCGTCGTAGGGTGGGTCGGATGGGTATGTCTGACGATGCTCCGGGGCATGTGGCCGCCCGGTTCGCCGGCGGGGTCGCCGTCCGGGAACGCGCGGTGGCCGGGAACCTCGTCGAGGTCGGCCTCGAGGACGGGCGGACCGTGGTGGTCAAGAGCGCGGGCGACCCGCGCGCGGTGCGCGCCGAGGCCGCGGGGCTCAGGTGGCTGGCCGACGCAGGCGCGGTCCGGGTGCCGGTCGTGCACGGCTCTGACGGGCGCCGGCTGGTGATCGACCGGGTCCCGGGCGGCCGCGCGACCCCCGAGGCCGCCCGCCGGTTCGGGCGTGATCTGGCCGCCCTGCACGCCGCGGGCGCCCCGCCTTCGGCGCCCCGCCGCCCGGCGGACCGCAGGACGCCTTCATCGGGCTCGCCCCCTTGCGCAACGTGACCGGCGCGGACTGGCCGGCCTGGTACGCGGAGCACCGCGTCCTGCCGTACCTGCGCCGAGCGGTGGACGGCGGCGCCGTGCTCCCCGCCGAGGCGGTCGCCGTCGAGCGCCTGTGCGCGCGGCTGCCCGAGCTGGCCGGCCCCGCCGAGCCGCCCGCGCGCCTCCACGGTGATCTGTGGAACGGCAACGTCCTGTGGGGCGAGGACGGGAACATCTGGCTGATCGACCCCGCCGCGCACGGCGGGCACCGCGAGACCGACCTCGCGATGCTGGACCTGTTCGGCTGCCCGCACCTGGAGCGGGTGCTCGACGGTTACCGGGAGGCGGCTCCGCTCGCCGACGGATGGCGCGAACGCGTCGGACTCCACCAGCTCTTCCCGCTCCTCGTCCACGCGGCGCTCTTCGGTCGTCCGTACGGGGAGCAGGCGGTGGAGACAGCGACGCGGGCGGTGTAGGGCCCGTCCCCGCCTCTGGCAGGTCCCCGCCCGCCGGTTCAGTGGCCGCCCAGACCGCCGCCGCCGAACGAGCCGCTGCTGCCCTTGCTCCAGCGCGGCCGGGACTTGGCGTCGCTCGGCCGGGTCTGCAGATTGGTCAGTTCGTACGGGGTGAGCGCGTGATCGCCCTTGGAGACCCGCGGCACGTCGTCCGGCTCCCGGTTCTCGCGGATCTCGTGCACCGCCCCCTCCGGCGGCAGGTGCGGCTGCTCCTCGGGACGCGGCCGGGGAGGCTCGCGCCGCTTGACGCGTGCTCCCAGCCAGAAACTGCCGGCCAGTACGGCCACGAGGACGATACCGACCCCGAACATCGCCAGGCTGAGCAGGCCGCTCGATGCGGCCAGCTGCGAGGTTGCGTTAGACATATCAGGCGAATACCCCTGTAATCGGACATGAACCGCATGAACCGCCCGGTGGCCCCCGGTGTGCTCCGCGCCCATGAGGCCACGGGCGGACCGCGGACGCTGAGTGATGGTTTGGCCCAGCCCGTCCCGGCAACCCGCGTGATGTGACTACCACAGCATCCCAACAGGAACTCTTCCGGTTCCTGGAGGACCGCTTCGCTTGCGCCCAGGCCTGCACCGAATGTGCCCGCTCCTGTGCGCTGCGCGCGAGCCTCGTGGATCCGGACGGAACGGAACAGCAGGAGCTCGTACGACGCAAGGGCATCATGTGCGCGGAGGTCTGCGACGCGACCTGCCGTGTGCTGTCCGAGGACAACCGGATGGACGAGGCGGGCATCCGCGTCCAGCTGGAATGGTGCCGGACCGTCTGCCTGGAGACCGCCCACGTCTTCGACAAGCAGCCGGGCGCCGAGGACGGCGCGGCCGCGTGCCGTGCCTGCGCCAAGGCCTGCACGGACTTCCTCGCGACGCTGAACTGAGCGCGGCCCCGACCTGAGCGCGACCCCGACCCCGACCTGAGCGCGGCCCGAGGTGAACGCGCTCCCGAAACGACCGCGGCCCCGAACCGGCTGGGCGGCCGGGCGCCCCCGGAGCGGCGCACCCCGCGCCCATTCCCAATTTCTGGAACACGTTCTACGGTGTGCGCCGTCAGGACACCGGCCTTGGGAAGCCAGGAGGCGCCGTGCACCTCGACCACACCCCCGAGCAGCTCCGGCTGCGCACCGAACTACGCGCCTACTTCGCCGAGTTGGTGCCCCACAACGCCTACGCCCGGCACTCCGACCCGGTCGGCGCCAAACGCTTCTACCGCGCCGTCATCCGCCGTCTCGGCGCCGACGGCTGGCTCGGCGTCGGCTGGCCGAAGGAGTACGGGGGCCGCGGCCTGACCCCGATCGAGCAGTTCGTCTTCTTCGACGAGGCCGCCCAGGCGGGCGTACCGCTGCCCCTGATGGCGCTCAACACCGTCGGCCCGACGATCATGCGGTACGGCACGGACGAGCAGAAGGCGTACTTCCTGCCGAAGATCCTCTCCGGCGAGATCGACTTCGCCATCGGCTACAGCGAGCCCGACGCGGGGACCGACCTGGCCGCCCTGAAGACGCGCGCGGTGCGCGACGGAGGAGAGTACGTCGTCAACGGCCAGAAGATCTGGACCACCAACGGCGACACCGCCGACTGGGTCTGGCTCGCCGTGCGCACCGACCCCGACGCCCCGCCGCACAAGGGCATCACCATGCTGCTCGTCCCGACCACCGACCCCGGCTACTCCTGCACCGTCATCCGCACCCTCGCCTCCCACGACACCACCGCCAGCTACTACGAGAACGTCCGCGTCCCGGTCACCCACCGCGTCGGCGCCGAGAACCAGGGCTGGCGGCTGATCACCAACCAGCTCAACCACGAACGCGTCACCCTCGCCGCCCACGGCACCATGGCGATCCGCGCCCTGCACGACGTACAGCGCTGGGCGACGGAGACCAAACTCGCCGACGGCCGCCGTGTCGTCGACCTGCCCTGGGTGCGGCGCCGGCTCGCCCGGACCCACGTCCGACTCGACGCGCTCAAACTGCTCAACTGGCAGATGGTGGGGGCGCTGCAGAACGGCACGCTCACCCCGCAGGACGCCTCCGCCGTCAAGGTCTACGGCTCCGAGGCGCGGCGGGACGCCTACGCCTGGCTGATGGAGATCGTCGCCGCCCCGGGCGCCCTCCAGGAGGGCTCGGCGGGCGCCGTCCTGCACGGCGAACTCGAACGCGGCTACCGCTCCGCCGTGATCTTCACCTTCGGCGGCGGCAACAACGAGATCCAGCGGGAGATCATCTCGTGGATCGGCCTCGGGATGCCGCGCGTGCGGCGTTGACCGGCTGTGACGAGGATTTTTAGTTGGCACAAAAGAGGGATAGATGGCACCAAGATCACGGGTGTTGTCAGAGATGCCGACGCATCTCCTCGATGCATGTGGCTCGGACCGCGTTCGATCGGTCCCGGGGGTACGGGATTCCGAGGTTCATGCCGCTGTCGGTGGTGACCGGTGGCTGCTGCCAGGCGAGGCTCATCTGCGCGCCGGCTTCCGCTCGTGCCGTGGCCACGAGGGCTGCGTAGGGGCCCGCCACGGTTGTGGCCTCGATCTGGAGCCATGCCTGGTGGAAGGCCATTCGTGCCAGCAGGCTGCTGACCTCGTCGGTGAGTTGCTGTCGTACGGCGGAGGAGGACTCGGGGCGGCGCCGTATGCGGTACGGCATCTCCAGGTACTCCTCGACCGCTGTCAGGGCCTCGGCGAAGGTCTTGGCCCGGCGTTCCCGCCGTACGGCCCGCTGGTTGAGGGCATAGGACAGAAAGGCACCGAAGAGCGCGATGCACGGGACGATCAGTGCTGCTGTCTCGGCCCAGGTCCATTCGTCGCCCGTCGCCTGTCCCGCCGTGAAGATCTCCACGCACGACTCCCCGGCATGCCATGAGGCGCATCCTCCACCAACCACCGACCGCCGTGCTCACCGCCGGTGAGCCGCCAGTAGTGTTCGAGGAACAAGTGTGTGCGGACTATCTCGATGAGGTCCAGAAGGCCCTTGGGGCTGGTCCAGCGCCGCTCTTGAGGGTCGAGTGGGTGCCAGAGGCAGAGGGCGCCGTCGTCTGAATAGCGGTGCTTCGACGAAGCTCCCGGTTTGGCGTGCACCCGCGGGAAGTCCCGGGGATCCTGGCCGTAGGTCGCATAAGGCGGGTTCTCGTAGAAGCGCACCTTGACGCTGACCGGGGCGGGTTCACCTATGACGTCGAGTCCGGACAGTTCATACGTCAAGGAGCCGCGATGGTACGTGTGCCGGAGAGCGGAGCCGAATCGTCGGCGGGCGTCTCGTTCGAGCGGGGCCCACCAGGCAGGCTGGACCCCGTACCAGACCGGCATGGCGTCAGATTCCCCAGGCTCGCGTAGGAGTGACGAGTCCGACGGCGAGGCCCAGACCAGTGGCGGCTGTCCCGCCCGCGCCTACGGCCATCGGGAGACGAGCAGCCTCTTCCTCCGTGGGGTCCGCGTCCGGGATGAGGTCCGGTAGGACCTGATGGAGGGCGTGCTGAGCACTGAGTGGGCGTCCTTCCTTCTCATGCTCGATCGCGAGGTCGGTGTAGTCCCGGGCGGTGCACAGCCGCTTGTGTACCTCGCGGCGCGGCATGTTCAGAGGGATGGCGCCGGCCACACCGGCCGGGTCCGGCGTCGGTCCCTTGTCGATCTCGTCCGCCGCGTGAGTGAAGAAGATCTGGAGGGCGTCGATGAGCGGCATCGGCTGGTCGAGGCACCCCAGGGCAAGGGCCTTGATGTTCCAGGAGCACATGGGCTTGCTGTGCTTCGTGTTCCAGTGCTTGAGCAACCGGACCGTTCGAGCGAACACGACCTTCGTCTCGGCAATCGCTTCGAGCACGATCCAGGTGTGGGTGACCGGGTCGGCGCGGTCCCACTGGTCCGCGATCTTTGTGTTCGGGATGTACAGCCCGCGGCCGGAGGGATGCGGGATCGCGGTCATGATGTCCGCCGTGAAGTCCGGCTGTCCGTACGTCACCGGGTCGCCGAAGCGCACCAGGACGGCGCGGCGCCGACCGGCGACCTCGATGCTGAGCTTCGGGAACTCGTCGTCGAGATCCTCGTGCACCACATCGCGCACTCTCTCCATCAGGGACAGGGCGCCCTTCTTGCCCGGACCGTAAGGTTTGGCGTCCGTCGTGGTGAGCACCACACCCAGGTCGACATCGGTCAGTGGCGTGTTGGCGTCGCCGTGTGCGACGCTCCCGTTGAAGTACGTGGTCGAGCCGGCGAACGCCCGGCGCGCGGACGCGGCCAGGAGCCGACGGCGGCGCCTCGCCTCGTCGAGTTCTTCGCTGGTCACCTGGATCTTGCGGCGTCCTTCGTCGAGACGTGACGCCAGGGAGTTGTTGCGAGCCATCGGTACCTCCGTATGCGGCCGGCGGAAGACGCGAGTCGCGCCTCACGCCCGTGTACTAGGCGTGCGACTTCTCGCGGCGGACGCCCTTGAAAGGTCGGCCGCCTGTCTTGCCGTCCGTGAACCTGCCGTTCTCGCCTCGCTTCGTCCATGTGCGTATCTGTGGATTCCAGACCTGGCTCCGCTGGGAGACGGTGCCGCGACGGAAGCCCTTGCCGGTGTTCGTGGCCATGCCTCCACCACCCTTCGTGTTGGACCAACCTTCGATTGCGAGATCGATATTGATTCCGATCTTGCAATCTTGAGGGTAATGGGTGTGCTTCGACTTTCGCAAGTGTTTCCTGATGTGCAAGAATGGGTTTGAAGGGAGGAGATCGTGAGCGAGCGGAATGCTGCAGGACGGTTTGACGCGGCCGCGTTTCATACGGCCCTGGATCGCACGCGTCAGGACCGCGGGCTTCTCTGGAAGGACGTTGCTCAGCAGGCTGGCGTGAGCGCTTCGACGTTGACGCGGTTGGCGCAGGGTCGACGACCTGATGTCGACGGGCTCGCGGCCCTCGTCACGTGGGCGAATCTGAGCGCGGATGACTTCGTCCGCCGGACCGACGAGCCGCGCAGCCCAGACACGCTGACGAAGGTGGCTACGCACTTGCGGGGCGACCGAAATCTCACGCCCGAGGCTGCGGAGGCCCTCGAAGCTCTGATCACCGTCGCCTACAAGCAGTTGGTGTCTGATCGGCCGGAGTAGGGGAGCTCCCTATGGCGTTGCGTCATGGCTTCAAGGCTGAAGCCAACCGCCTGGCAGTACAGATGCGGAGGGAGTTGGGGCTCGGCCCTGCCTCACCGCTCGCGCCTTCGCGGCTTGCCGAGCACTTGATGATCCCTGTCAGGAAGTTCAGCTCGGCCATAGCGGATGACCCCCGCATCGAGCGACTTCTCACTACTGAGCGGGAAGCCGTGAGTGCTCTCACCGTGCACGCTGGTTCCCGGCGGCAGATTTGGGTGAACGACTCGCACGACACAGGGCGGCAGAACAGCTCGGCCAGCCATGAGATCGCCCATGCCCTCCTGATGCATCCGCCCGGCCCGGCGCTCGATGTGCGCGGCTGCAGGCACTGGGACGGGGACATCGAAGAAGAAGCGGACTGGCTGGCCGGAACTCTCTTGATCACGAATGAAGCTGCGTGGTCAATCGCCAGAAGCGCGCTCAGTCCCGAGGCAGCGATGTTCCGGTTCGGGGCCAGCAGACGGATGCTGACGTGGCGCATGAATATGAGCGGCGCTAGTGCTCGGCGTGATCAATCCGCTAGTTGAACTAGTGCCTGGCTGTGTCGATGAGCGCGCCAACCCTGCTTCCCGGGAACTGGGACAACGGACCCTAGTGGCGACGGACGGAACCGGCCCCGCATGCTCAACCCCCGCTACGATCGCAATTCCCCGCAACTACCTGGTCTTTCTCGGGTGCTCGGCCGACGACCTGTGCTGCTACAAACGCCTCCTCCGCCTCACCACGTAGGACACAGTTCAAGGTTCGAGTTCCGCGGCGTGGAGGAACCGCACGGAGCAGGACACTCGCGGTGTGTATGCCGCAGGCCATCGCCTTCGAACCGCTGCCGACCGGCGGTGTGGTACCTGACGAGCCAATTCGGCGGAGGGGAAACCTGCTTCCACGGCGATGGGGAGAGCGGGGCCGGCCAAGCATGCGGAGGGCGCCTCAACCGGGTCCGCCCAGCATGATCTTCCACACCCGGGTCGCGACCTGCAGGTTGAGGCGCTCCTCCACGTTCGTGAGGTCATGGCTGCTGATCTCGCGGATGCGCTGGAGCCGGTAGCGAAGCGTGCTGCGGTGGATCGCGAGGGATTCGGCGGTCTCGGCGTAGTTGCCGCCGCAGTCGAAGTACCGGGACAGGGTCTCCACGAGCGCCGTACGGTGCCGGCCGTCGTAGTCGACGAGCTGTCCGAGCCATTCTTGAACGAACGCCTCCAGCTCCCGGTACTCGTTGCCGGGCCCCAGGATGCGGTAGAGGCCCAGATCGTCGAAGAACGTCGTGCCGTATCGCCTTCGGGAACGGCGGCGTACCTCTAGGGCACGCAGTGCCTCTTGGTACCGGCCGGGGATGCCGTCCGGGGTGTCGCAGCGGGCGCTCACCCCGATCGTCCCGTCCGGTTCTCCGGTGTCTCGGGCGAGCTTGTCGTACAAGGCGTGGTCGTGGGGCCTGCCCTCGGCGACCAGGACCACGTGGTCGGAGCGCCGGGTCACCAGCGACGGCATGCCTACGGCCGAGGCCGCCCGGTCCACGGTCCGCGCGAATGCGTCGTCCGAGACCTGGCTCCTCCACTGCACGACGACCACATACTGGATGCGGTGCAGGTCGTGTCCGAACGCCTCGGACCGGGCGTAGGCGCTCGCCTCGTCCGTGCCCGCCAGAAGATCGTCGACCAGTTCGCGCCGCAGGCGCAGCTCCACCCCCGCCAGATGGCGCAGGTGCGACAGTTCCAGGGCGAGTGACGTGGCGGCGTGCTCCAGTGCGAACACGGTGTACTCGTCGGCCTCGCCCCGGGGATCGACCAGGGCCAGCACTCCGAGGACCTCACCGCGGGGGTGTACCAGGGAGATCAGCCGGTCCTTGATCCGCACGGGTCCGCCTGTCCGGGCGACACCCTGGAGCATCTCCTCATGGCGGGCGGGGTCCGGTTCCGGATAGGGGTCGGGTCGGCCGGGACCGGTCCAGGACCGCAGTCGGCCGAAGCGGTCCTCCACCAGCACGGGAAATCCGGTGAGCGCATGCAGCGCGCCGGTGATGGCCTCCTCGCCGCCGCCCGCGGCCGCGACCTCGGCGAGGGCCTCGTGCACGGCCCGCTGATATCCCACCTCGACCACGAGGGAGATCAGCCGCTGCTGGAGGGTTGCCCGTTCTTGTCGCAGTCGGTGCAGCTCTAGCGCGTCTTCCTGCTGGCGGCGGTGCGCGACGGCGACCGACAGGGCCGCGGCGGTGAGGCGTACCAGCGTGGCGAGCAGGAAGTGCTGCGTATGGGTGGGCCGGGAGCGAGAGGTCACCACGAGGTAGCCGTGCAGTCCACCGGGTCCGTGCAGGGCCAGGGCCCGGCCCCGTGACCGGCCGGGGACGGCCACGGGTCCATCTCGCCCCGTCAGCTCTCGCACCGTCCGGTCGACGGCTGACGCATGGTCCGGCCGGCCTTGCGGTCTGGGGACCAGCTGGCCATGCTCCCTGAGGTATCCGGCCTCGGCTCTGTACGGGCCGATGGCCGACACCTGGTCCATGGCCAGGCGCAGGATCTCACTCTCGTCCAGGGTGTCGAACAGGGCGCGGAAGACTGCCAGCAGTTCGTGGGGGGACCGGGTCGGCCGCGCTGGGAAGGTGGGGGCGGGACCCTTTCCACGAGGCCGTCGGATGCTGCCCGGACGGCTCCGCTGAGGGCTGCCTTCCTGGCGGGGACGGCCTCGGTGCATGGTCCGGGCCCAGCGGCCGACCATGGGATCACTCCCTTTCCCGAGCCCTCAGAGTTGCGGGCGACCTTCGCGTACCCCGCTGCGACCGGCTCACCCCAGGTCTTCGGAGTTTTCGCCTCGTGCTCGCGGGGGGACGGGCTCCGTCGTTCTTTGACCTGCCGGGCGCAGGCACAGAGCTCCTCGGTTCGCGAGTCTGGGGCGTGCCGGGGCCGCCGTGCATACCGGCAGGAAGGACTGGGCGATGACCGAGCAGCCGCGTAGGCCCGTTGCCACCTACGAGACGTACCAAGAAGCCGAACGCGCCGTCGACCACCTCTCAGACCAGGGGTTTCCCGTGGAGAGGGTGGCCATAATCGGCCAGGACGTCCGCCTCGTCGAGCAGGTCGTCGGACGTATGGACTACGGCCGGGCCGCCCTGCACGGTGCGGCGAGCGGGGCCCTTCCCGGTGCGCTGATCGGCTGGCTCTTCGGCCTGGTCGACTGGGTGGACCCGCTCGTGTCCGCCTTGCTCGTCGCCCTCTACGGCTTGATTTTCGGGGCGATCGTGGGCGCGCTGTTCGGTCTGCTGCTGTACGCCCTGCAGGGCGGCCGCCGGGACTTCGCCTCTGTCCGCTCGATGCAGCCCAGCCGATACGACGTCGCCGTGGACGAAGCGGTCGCCGACGAGGCCGTACGGCTGCTCGGCGGATTGCGGCCCACCAGCGCCGACGTACGTCCCGCCCATACCTGAACGATCAGTGCCGGCGCATGCCGCCGCACCGGGAGGAGTTCCTCATGGCCAAGGCAGTAGGCATCGACCTGGGCACCACGAACTCGGTGATCGCCGTGTGGGAGGGCGGCGAACCTTCCGTCGTGCCCAACACCGAGGGCAACCGTACGACACCGTCGGTGGTGGCCTTCACCGACACCGGGGAGCGGTTGGTGGGCCAGCTGGCCCGGCGCCAGGCGATCCTCAACCCCAAGGGCACCATCTACTCCGCCAAGCGGTTCATCGGCCGGCATTTCGACGAGATCTCCGACGAGGCCAGGGCGGTGGCGTACGACGTCGTCGAGGGTGACGGCGGGGCAGCCCGATTCAAGGTGCGCGACAAGTTGTACGCGCCTGAGGAGATCAGCGCCCAGGTGTTGCGCAAGCTCGCCGACGACGCTTCCAAGCAGCTGGGAGAGCGGGTCACGGAGGCGGTCATCACGGTGCCCGCCTACTTCAACGACGCTCAGCGCACCGCCACCAAGGACGCCGGACGGATCGCGGGACTGGAGGTGCTGCGGATCATCAACGAGCCGACCGCGGCTGCCCTCGCCTACGGCATGGACAAGAAGGAGCACGAGACCGTCCTCGTCTTCGACCTGGGCGGCGGCACCTTCGACGTGAGCATCCTCGACGTCGGCGACGGCGTCGTGGAGGTGCGTTCCACGGCGGGTGACAGTCATCTGGGCGGCGACGACTTCGACCGGCGTCTGGTGGATTACCTCGCGGACGACTTTCAGAAGGAGAACAGCATCGACCTGCGCAAGGACCCGCAGGCGCTGCAACGATTGTTCGAGGCGGCGGAGAAGGCCAAGACCGAGCTCAGTTCGGTGACGCAGACGCAGGTCAGCCTGCCGTTCATCACCGCCGACGCCTCGGGCCCCAAGCACCTCACCGACTCCGTCATGCGGTCCACTTTCGAGCAGATCACCGGCGACCTGGTGGAGCGTTGCCTGGAGCCGGTGCAGCAGGCCATGGCCGACGCCAAGGTCGGCGAGAGCGACATCGACGAGGTCATCCTCGTCGGCGGTTCCACCCGCATCCCCGCCGTCCAGGCGCTGGTGCGTCGGCTGACCGGCGGCAAGGAACCCAACATGAGCGTCAACCCCGACGAGGTCGTGGCCCTGGGCGCCGCGATCCAGGCCGGAGTGCTCAAGGGCGAGGTTAAGGACGTCCTGCTGCTCGATGTCACGCCCCTGTCGCTGGGCGTCGAGACGCGCGGCGGCGTGATGACGAAGATCATCGAGCGGAACACCACCATTCCCGTGCGTCGCACCGAGACCTTCTCCACCGCCGAGGACAACCAGCCCGCCGTCGACATCGTCGTCCTCCAGGGCGAGCGCGAGCTGGCCGCCGACAACCGGGTGCTCGGCCGCTTCCAGCTCACCGACATCCGCCCAGCGCCGCGTGGCGAGCCACAGGTCGAGGTCACCTTCGACATCGACGCCAACGGCATTCTCAACGTCAAGGCCCGAGACCGGGACACCGGCAAGGAACAGGGCATCACCATCACCGAGAGCTCCAACCTGGACCGCAGTGAGGTCGAGCGCATGGTCCAGGAGGCTGAGCGCAACCAGGGTCAGGACCAGGCTCTGCGCGAGGCCGTCGACGCCCGCAACGAGCTCGACGCCGTCGCATACCAGGTCGACAAGCGCCTCGCCGAGCTGGGCGACGCCGCACCCGCGCACGAGAAGGCACGCGCCGAGATGCTGGTGTCGGATGCCCGGGCGGCGGTCAAGGAGGAGGCAGGCGTGGAGCGGGTGCGGCCCCTGACCTCTGAACTCCAGCAGGTGCTGTCAGGGCTGTCGGCACATCAGGGCGGCGCCACCACGGGCGGTCCCGACCAGGACACCACCGGGGGCGGCCCGACCGGCGGCGGCCCGAGCGGCGGTGGCGGTGACGACGACGTCATCGATGCCGAGTTCGACAAGGACTGAGGAACCGCCATGCCGATCCACCCCAGGGAATCCGACCCGGCCGTGCCGGACCCGGCCGACCCGGCTCCGGAGGGCGCCGTACGCCCTCCCCGAGGGGATCTTCCGCGCTCGAGCCCACCGACCGGGCCGGGGCCCGACACGGATGAGGAACCCGGCCCCGACGCGGCCGGCGGCCCCGTCCCGTCCAAGGACGAGCACACGGTCGAGCTCAAGGAACTCGAGGACCGCTGGCGGCGTGCGCTCGCCGACCTCGACAACCTCCGCAAGCGCCACACCAGGGAACTGGAGCGGGAGCGCACGTCCGAGCGGTCCCGCACGGCCGCTGCCTTCCTGCCCGTCCTGGACAACCTCGAACTGGCCCTGACGCATGCCGGATCCGATCCCGGCGCGATTGTGGAGGGCGTCCGGGCGGTGCGCGATCAGGGGATGAACGTCCTTGAACTGCTCGGCTACCCGCGGCACGCGGAGACCGGCGTCGCCTTCGACCCGGCCAGGCACGAGGTGGTCGGCGTCGTCCAGGACCCCGACGCCCCACCGGGCACGGTCGTCGAGGTGCTCCGCCCGGGCTACGGGGACGGCGAACGCCAGCTGAGGCCCGCCGCAGTGACGGTCGCGAAGCGGGAGTGACCGGTCATGGCACAGGACTTCTATGAGGCGCTGGGCGTGTCGAGGACCGCGAGCCAGGACGAGATCCAGCAGGCGTATCGCAAGCTCGCCCGCAAGTACCATCCCGACGTCAACAAGGCCCCGGATGCGGAGGAACGCTTCAAGGACCTCAACGAGGCGTACAGCGTCCTGTCGGACCCGAAGACCCGCGCCCGTTACGACCGCTTCGGCGAGGACTTCCGGAAGGTCCCCGAGGACTGGGAGGAGCGGGTCGGTGCAGGTGCCGGACCCGGTGGCGGCTTCCGCGCTCGGAGGACCGCGGGTGCGGGCGGCCCCCGTGTCCGGTACACCGGCTTCGACGACGACTTCGCAGCGGAGGGCGTCGACATCGAGGACCTGCTCGGCTCGCTCTTCGGAGCAGGCGCCGCCCCCGGCGGTGTGCCGGGGGCCGACCAGGAGGCCGAACTGCCGCTCACCGTCGAGGAGGCTTACCGAGGCGGCCGCCGCACCGTCACGCTGGCCGGCCCCACCGGGCAGCCGCGGCGGTACGAGGTCGACGTACCGCCCGGCGTCACCGACGGGCAGCGCATCCGGCTGGCGGGCGAGGGCGGACGGGGCAGTGGTGACGCCGCCGCGGGGGATCTGTATCTGCGGGTGCGCATCCAACCGCACCCTCGGTTCCGGCTGGACGGCCGGGACGTGTACGTGCAGCTTCCGGTCACCCCCTGGGAGGCGGCGCTGGGCGCGACGGTTCCGGTGCCCACGCCGGGCGGCGGCACGGCCAAGGTCACGGTGCCCGCGGGCTCGTCCAGTGGCCGGCGGCTGCGGCTGCGCGGCGAGGGCATGCCGAACCCACGCGGTGCCGACGGCAACCTCTACGCCGAACTCCGCGTCATGGTGCCGCCCAAGCTCAGCGACCGGGAGCGCGAGCTGTTCGAGGAGCTCGCCGCCACCTCTTCGTACGACCCCAGGAGGACGTGATGAGCGACCGACCCTCATGGGCAGCCACCGGCGGTCGGACCGCCGGGGCCGACGCGGGCGGGCGTCCCGTACGGACGAGCGCCGGCTCCACGACCGTGCGGTACGCGCTCGTCCCCGTGCCCAGGCTTTCCCTGGACACCGTGGCCCGCCGCGCCGGCGTCCATCCCGACCTGGTCCGCCGGTTCGTCGCCCTGGGCCTGGTCGACGCCGAGCGCGACGTTTCGGGGCACTTGGTGTTCGACTCCGAGGCCCCTGCCGTTCTCGCCCGCGTCCAGCGGCTGCGCTCCGGTCTGTGTCTCAACTACGCATCCATCGGTCTGGTGCTCGATCTGCTGGACCGCATCAGCCTGCTCGAAGCCGCCCTGCGCCGCGCCGGTACGAGGAGTGACATACCGCCATGGACATGAACCGACTCACCCAGAAGTCACAGGAAGCCCTCCAGGAGGCGCAGACCGCCGCCGTCCGTATGGGACAGACCGAGGTCGACGGGGAGCATCTGCTGCTCGCGCTCCTCGACCAGGAGGACGGCCTGATCCCGCGGCTGCTGCAACAGGCGGGCAGGGAGCCCGAGGAGCTCCGTGCGGCTGTGGGTGAGGAGCTGTCCCGCCGGCCCAAGGTGACCGGCCCGGGTGCGGCGCCGGGCCAGGTGTTCGTCACCCAGCGCCTGTCGCGGCTGCTGGACGCGGCCGAGCGGGAGGCCAAACGCCTCAAGGACGAGTACGTGTCCGTGGAGCACCTCCTGCTGGCCCTGGCCGAGGAGGGATCGGCCACCGCCGCCGGACGGCTGCTCAAGGAGCACGGCATCACCCGGGACTCGTTCCTGAGCGCGCTCACCCGGATCCGCGGTAACCAGCGCGTCACCTCGGCCAACCCCGAAGTGGCGTACGAGGCCCTGGAGAAGTACGGCCGCGACTTGGTCGCCGAGGCCAGGGACGGCAAGCTCGACCCGGTCATCGGCCGCGACGCCGAGATCCGCCGCGTCACCCAGATCCTCAGCCGCAAGTCCAAGAACAACCCGGTCCTCATCGGCGACCCCGGCGTCGGCAAGACCGCCATCGTCGAGGGACTGGCCCAGCGCATCGTCCGCGGCGATGTGCCCGAAGGACTGCGGGACAAGACCGTGTTCGCACTCGACATGGGCTCCCTGGTGGCCGGGGCGAAGTACCGGGGCGAGTTCGAGGAACGCCTCAAGGCCGTGCTGTCCGAGGTGAAGGCCGCCCAGGGGCACATCCTGCTCTTCGTCGACGAACTCCACACAGTCGTCGGTGCCGGCGCCGCCGAAGGGGCCATGGACGCGGGCAACATGCTCAAGCCCATGCTCGCCCGGGGCGAACTCCACATGATCGGTGCAACCACCCTCGACGAGTACCGCAAGCACATCGAGAAGGACGCCGCCCTCGAACGCCGCTTCCAGCAGGTCCTAGTCGAAGAGCCGAGCGTGGAGGACACCATCTCCATCCTGCGCGGACTGCGCGAACGCCTGGAAATCTTCCACGGCGTGAAGATCCAAGACACCGCGCTGGTATCCGCGGCCACCCTCAGCCACCGCTACATCACCGACCGGTTCCTGCCCGACAAGGCCATCGACCTCGTCGACGAAGCCTGCGCCCGGTTGCGTACCGAGATCGACTCGATGCCAGCCGAACTCGACGAGATCACCCGCCGCGTCACCCGCCTGGAGATTGAGGAGGCCGCCCTCTCCAAGGAGACCGACCCCGCGAGCAAAGCCCGCCTGGAGGAGCTGCGCAAGGAACTGGCCGACCTGCGCGGCGAGGCCGACGCCAAACACGCCCAGTGGGAGGCCGAACGGCAGGCGATCCGCCGCGTGCAGGAACTGCGCCAGGAACTGGAGCAGGTCCGCCACGAGGCGGAGGAGGCAGAACGCGCCTACGACCTCAACCGCGCCGCCGAACTCCGCTACGGACGCCTCCAGGACCTGGAGCGCCGGCTCGCCGCAGAGGAGGAGCAACTGGCCGCGAAGCAAGGGGAGAACCGGCTGCTGCGCGAGGTCGTCACCGAGGAGGAGATCGCCGAGATCGTCGCCGCCTGGACCGGCGTTCCCGTCGCCCGCCTCCAGGAGGGCGAACGCGAGAAGCTGCTGCGCCTCGACGAGATCCTGCGCGAGCGCGTCATCGGCCAGGACGAGGCCGTTCAGCTCGTCGCCGACGCCATCATCCGCGCCCGCTCCGGCATCCGCGACCCTCGCCGCCCCATCGGCTCGTTCATCTTCCTAGGCCCCACCGGCGTCGGGAAGACCGAGCTGGCCAAGACCCTCGCCCGAGCCCTGTTCGACTCCGAGGAGAACATGGTCCGCCTCGACATGAGCGAGTACCAGGAGCGGCACACCGTCAGCCGGCTCATGGGCGCACCGCCCGGATACGTCGGCTACGAGGAGGGCGGCCAGCTCACCGAGGCCGTACGCCGCAAGCCGTACTCGGTTGTGCTGTTCGACGAGATCGAGAAGGCCCACACCGATGTCTTCAACACGCTGCTGCAGATCCTCGACGACGGCCGCATCACCGACGCCCAGGGCCGCACCGTCGACTTCCGCAACACCGTGATCATCATGACGTCCAACATCGGCTCCGAGCACCTCCTCGACGGCGCCACCGCCGAGGGTGAGATCAAGCCGGACGCCCGCGCCTTGGTGATGGGCGAGCTGCGCGGGCACTTCCGCCCCGAGTTCCTCAACCGCGTCGACGACATCGTGCTGTTCAAGCCGCTCGGTGAGCAGCAGATCGAGCGGATCGTGGAGCTGCAGTTCGACGAGCTGCGGCAGCGGGTCGCCGAGCGTCGCATCACCGTCGAACTCACCAACGCGGCCCGGGAGGTGATTGCCCACCAGGGCTACGACCCGGTGTACGGTGCCCGGCCGCTGCGGCGTTACATCTCCCACGAGGTCGAGACGCTGGTCGGGCGCGCTCTGCTGCGTGGCGACGTCCAGGACGGCGCGAGGGTCCGCGTCGACGCCGAGCACGGCGAGCTGGTGGTCACCTATGACCAGCCCGAGGACGAGAAGGGAGCGCGGGCGGCATGAGTACCGTGCAAGCCACGAACGTCACCTGCCCGCACTGCGGGCGCACCAACCGGGTGCCAGTGGCCGCCGAGGGCCGCCCCAGGTGCGCCAACTGCAAACAGCCGCTGCCGTGGATGGCCGACGCGGGCGACGACGACTTCACCGAAGTCGTCGAGCAGGCCACCGTGCCCGTCGTCGTCGACCTGTGGGCCACCTGGTGCGGCCCCTGCCGCATGGTGAGTCCCGCGCTGGAGAAGGTCGCCGCCGATCTCGCGGGAAAGATCAAGCTGGTCAAGGTCGACATCGACCAGAATCCCCGCCTGGCGCAGCGGTTCGAGGTCCAGGCGGTACCGACGCTGTTGGTCCTCGACAAAGGGCAGACCATCGCCCGGCAGGCGGGTGCCGCACCTGCCCCTGCCCTGCAGCAGTGGGTGGAACAGTCGATCGCGGGCCGCGAACCGGCCGGGAAAGGGTGATCAGTAATGACCGTACGAACCGACCCCCACCTGGCGCTCGTCCAGCCGGTCCAGCCACTGACCCCCGAAGGGTGTCAGGAGTGTCTGCAGCTCGGCTCCCCGTGGGTCCACCTCAGGCTCTGCCTGACCTGCGGCCACGTCGGCTGCTGCGATTCCTCGCCGAACCGGCACGCGCGCCGTCACGCCGCCGCCGACGGCCATCCGATCGCGGCGTCGCTGGAGTCTGGCGAGGACTGGCGGTGGTGCTTCGTCCACGAGGCGTTCGTGTGATGGCCCGCGACGAGACACGGCCAGGCCCGGCGCCTGTGCGGGCCGAGGCGGAGGAGAGCGTCCCCTTCGAGACCGCCGACATCTACGGCGCCTATCCCCGCCTGCCGGATGACCAGATGGCCCGCCTGGCGCAGCATGGCCGGCGGCGCGAAGTCGACGCCGGTGACGTGCTGATCCAGGAGGGGGAGCGGTGCGAGACGTTCTACGTCGTCCTCAGCGGCTCGGTCGCCGTCGTCGAGGGCTACGGCACGCCCGACGAACGACTGCTGCGTGTGCACGGCCCCGGCCGCTTCATCGGCGAACTCGGCCTCTTGAACGGGCAGGTGGCCTTCTACACCGCCGTGATCAGGGACCCCGGAGAGGTCCTCGCTCTGTCCGTGGATCAGCTGCGTGACCTGGTGACCCGCGACTCCGTCCTTGGCGATGTGGTGCTGCGCGCCTGCCTGGGCCGCCGTGCCCTGCTTCTCGGGCAGGGTGCCGGTTTCCGCGTTATCGGCTCGCGCTACTCGCCCGACACCCGGCGACTGCGTGAGTTCGCCGCCCGCAACCGGCTGCCCCACCGCTGGATCGATCTGGAGACCGACGAGGAGGCCGAGGAGCTGCTGCGCCGCTTCGGCGTAGGCCCGGAAGAGACACCGCTCGTCATCTGGCGGGACACCACTCTGTTGCGCAACCCCAGCAACGCGGAACTGGCCCGGCTCATGGGCCTGCCCTCGCTGCCTACCGGGAACCATCACGGCGATCTCCTGATCGTCGGCTCCGGACCCGCCGGTCTCGCCGCCGCGGTGAACGCCGCCTCGGAGGGCCTGGACACGACCGTGGTCGAGGCCATGGCCAGCGGCGGCCAGGCCGCCACGTCGTCCCGTATCGAGAATCTACTCGGCTTCCCCTCCGGCATATCGGGCGCCGAACTCACCGAACGCGCTGTGCTGCAGGCCGACAAGTTCGGCGCCAGGATCAGCGTCCCGGCGGAGGCGGCTCGGCTCGAACCGCGGGACGGGCACTACGCCGTCCGGTTCGCCGACGGCGGCGAGGTCACCGCCCGCACAGTCGTCCTGGCCACCGGCGCTCGCTACCGCCGCCTCCAGGTGCCCGGCATTGAACGCCTGGAGGGAACGAGCGTCCACTACTCGGCGACCGTCTACGAGGCCCAGCAGTGCCGCACCGACCCGGTGGCCGTCGTCGGCGGAGGAAATTCCGCGGGCCAGGCCGTGCTCTTCCTGGCCGGGTACGCACCGCAGGTGTATCTGCTCGTCCGTGGGCCCAGCCTCCAGGCGCACATGTCCCGCTACCTGATCGATCAGATCGAGCGCCACCCGCGGGTGCGCGTGCTGCTGCACACCGAGACGACCGAGGCACTGGGCGACAAGGTGCTGGAGGCGGTCACCGTGGTGGACCACCGTACGGGCGACTACCGCCACCTTGCGGTACGGGCCCTGTTCGTCTTCACCGGCGCCGAGCCCCACACCGAGTGGCTGTCCGGTGCGCTCGCCCTCGACGCGCGCGGTTTCGTGCTCACCGGCGCGGAGGCGCAGGCAG
Organism: Streptomyces sp. NPDC101166; assembly: GCF_044768125.1. Classification (NCBI taxonomy): domain Bacteria; kingdom Bacillati; phylum Actinomycetota; class Actinomycetes; order Kitasatosporales; family Streptomycetaceae; genus Streptomyces; species Streptomyces sp. NPDC101166. The sequence goes on along the minus strand of NZ_JBIWPF010000001.1, from coordinate 364,575 downwards.
GCTCCGTCCCCGAACTGTGGCAGAGCCAGGGCCGCGACTGCCTGACCTTGGAGACCAGCCTGCCTGGCGTCTTCGTCGCCGGCGATGTCCGCAGCGGTTCGGTGAAACGCGTGGCCTCCGCAGTCGGCGAAGGCGCGATGAGTATCCACTTCGTGCACCGCTACCTGGGCCACACGGCCGCGCCCGGCGCCACCGACAGCTCCCCGCACACCCGTCGGAAGGAGTCCGCTTGGCTCGCATGACACCCAGCGGGCGACGAGACACGACAAGGAGAAGGAGAAGGAGGCGAGGGGAATGACCACGCCCGTCAGGCGCCACCGCGGTGGCGCAATGCAGGACAGGCCCGTTGGCTGGGCACGCAATCCGCTGACGGAGTTCGACCAACTGCTCAGCGAGATGAGCGGACTGATCGAATCCACGGTGGGAGGCGCGGCGCCCACAGTCGCGTGGACGCCTCTGGCGGATGTCACGGAGTCCGACGACGCCTTCCACATAGAGATCGAACTCCCCGGCGTCAAGAGCAAGGACATCGACGTCGAAGCGAACGGCCAGGAGCTGGTCGTCACCGGAGAGATCAAGGAGAAGGAACGCAAAGGCGTCCTGCGACGGAGCACTCGCCGCACCGGAGCCTTCGAGTACCGGCTGCGGCTGCCCGGAGAGGTCGACACCGAAAAGATCAATGCGCAGATGTCGGACGGGGTGCTCGCCATCACCGTCCCCAAGGCCGAAGTCGCAAAGCCCCGGCACGTCGAGATCAGAGAGACGAGTGAAAGCACCGGGAGCAGCGGCTGACACGCGAACGCCGCGGTTCCGAAGACCCGTCCGGAACCGCGGCCGGGCCATGAGGCTTGACGCCCGGGGTGACCCATGAAGGATGTCCCTTCTCGCAACCCCTCACGAGGACGGATCCGCGGCGAGTTGCTCGCCAGCGGCATCCTTCGGCGTCGCAGACGCCAGGCGCGCAGCCGCCGAATTCCGCTCACGGCCGTGCCGATCGCTACGGGACGCACGAGACCGCCTCCGCCCCGCGTCCGGCAGGCCGCGCACGGGACCTGCGGATCGCCGACCGCACCGCCCGCCGTCAGGAGCGGGAGCGCGCAGGAGCCCGCCGCTACCGCCCGGGCGCCGGACCGGGCAGCACCCTGTACTCGCCGGGGATGGCCGGCACCGCGGGCACGGCAAGCCGTACGTCCGTCATGGCCGAGCAACACCTCGACGGCGAGGTCGAACACATCACCGACGCGCTTCAAGAGTCCGGCCCGACGAGCGGCGACCGACCCGAACAGGCCCTGGGCGGCCGTTCCTGGGGTCCCGGACGCTTCCGCCGTGCACTGCGTAAGTCCGAGCGGGAGTCCAGGGCCAGGAGCCTTGCCAACGGGCAGCTATGCGCCGACGGGCGGGCGCGGCCGACCCTACAGCGCACCGGGCGACCCCCACGACCAGCGGTAACCCCCATGACCGGCGGTGACCGGCGCAGAAGGAGGCAGCGATGAAATACGACGGATTCCTCGCCCATGTACGCGAGCGAGGCGAATACAAGGACCAGAGCGAAGCCGCGAACGTCACCAATGCCGTGCTGGAGGTGCTGGCCCAACGGATCAGTCCGGGAGAGGTCAAGGACCTCGCATCCCAACTGCCCGGCCCGCTGAGAGAGGTTCTGGACCATGCCACGCCGCAGCAGGCGCAGAGCTTCGGGATCGAAGAGTTCTACCGCCGGATCGCCGAGCGCACGGGTGCCCGGCCGCGTACGGCGCAGTGGGACGGCAGCGCGGTCCTGACCACCGTTGCCGACGCTGTCACCGGCGGAGAACTGAATCAGATCATCAGCCAACTCCCCTCCAGTTACGCGGTCCTGTTCGGCAAGGCCGACCTCGCGGACTGAGCCCGTGAGGCGCCCGGAACGAAAGGCCCACGAAAATGGTCGATACAGGTTTCTCCTCGTTCGACACCATGGTGGACAAGGCCAATCGGCTCCTCAGAGACGTCGAGGAGGCTTTCGAGTGGCCCAAAGAACGGCGTAAGCAGTCGTACGCGGCACTGCGGGCCGTGCTGCACCCGCTTCGGGATCGTCTCCCGGTCGAGACGGCCGTACATTCGGAGCTCAACTGCCGACGCTCGTCAGAGGCGTCTACTACGACGGCTGGAGGCCTGCCGACACGCCCGTAAAGATGAGCAACGAGGAGTTCTTCGCACGGGTCCGGAGCGAATTCCCCTACGCGGTCGAAGGTGGCGACGAGAAACTGGTGCGCACCATAAACTCTGGAGCGCCGTGTGAGCGCCGGCGAATGGCAGCACCTCAAATCCCGGGTGCCGAAATCGTTTGCCGCGCTCCTGCCGTGACCTCGGTGGAGGAGGTCATGAATGCAGTTCAAGCGCCGGGCAGGCTGACGGCGGCCGTCTTCCGGCGTCACGGCTGCGCCGACTCTCGCGCTGGAGCACGTCGTTGTGGCAGCCGAGGAAGCAGAACACGCTGACACTGTTCGGCCGTGGCTGCACCGCCTGTTCCAGTCGCCGTTCAGAGCAGGAGGTCGAAGACGGCTCGAGCCTCGTCCCAGTGCTGGGTCTGGGGGTTTTTCAGGTCGGGGTGGAGGATCTTGAAGCTCTGAGCAAGGGCCAGGCTGAGTCCGCCGATGATGTCAGGGTAGGCAGCCTCGGTCTCCTCATCGGGCGTGCGGTCCAGAGCGGGATGGGTGGCGAGCTGTTCCAGGATCGGCTTGAGTTCTACATCCTGGTCGATCTTCCGGAAGTGGTGAATGCTCTCCTGCAGGCCTTTCGTGATCGGTAGGTCACAGGTCCGGATGATGTCGCGCCCGTTGGCCTTGGCAGTGGCCTGGGCGACGGTCAGCAGATCGTAGAGCTTGGCGTCGACGAAGTCGCTGTAGCGCTTGAGATCGTTCTTGTCGACGTTCAGCCCTGCGGCCGCGCGAAAGAACCTCTCGAATCTGGCGATGGACATCACGGTCATGACGGCAACCTCCGGCTGCGGGAGCCGGCTGGCTCCCGGCCCCTGGGCTTCCCAGCCAGCCTGGCCGACGGGAGCGCGCGAACGCATGCGTATGTCGGGCCCAATTAGCCTCCCTGTTTTGCCCTGCCAGGCCCATGCGTCCGACTGCTGGGGCGTTGGCTTGGCGTGCGGACCGACGGTGGGACCGGAGAGCGCTCGGAAGAGGCCGGTGAGCAGCAGCCCGGACCGGTTGACACGGCCCTTCGCGCCCACCAGCCGTCGCGACGCCGGGGAGGACGTAGCGCTGTGTCTCGCAGGCGTTGTGGAATTCCCGTTAGTAGGGCTTTGCGGACTCCAGCTCCCGGGCGGCCATCGGAGCGGGGTGGCCGGTGGCGCGGCGTGCGGTGCGTGCCGGGATGATGCCGGAGCGGGTCCTCGTGGTGGCGGACGCGCTTGTGGACCGATGGTGGGAGCAGGCCGTGTGACCGCATGCACTTGCCGGCGGAGGCCGGCGTGTGAACGTGGCGTGGACGTTACCGCGGCGGCGTCCGCGGGCACTCGGGACCGGCGGGGCAGCCGACGAGGAGGGTCCGGTCATGCAACTGTCGTCTCAGGGCGTTACGGTCGTGGCTCTCCTGGCGGATCCGGACGCGCCGACGGAGATCGCGCAGCGCATGGCCCGGACACTTCCTGGCCGGCTCACCGACAAATCGGGCCACGAACGACGGTTCGACGTCGAGGTGGTCAGTGAGCCCTTCACCTCGGGGACGGAGGACCCGCCCGCCTTGATGCGCAGGATCAAGGACCGCGGGAGTGCGGAGGATTGGGACATCGTCGTGGCCCTCACCGACCTTCCGCTGCACTCCCACGGGCGCAAGCTCGCTGTGCATCTGAATCACGAACACGGCTTGGCACTTCTCTCTCTTCCTTCGTTGGGGGGCCTGCGGCTGCAGACGAGGGCCCGGCGAGCCGTCGAAGAAGCGGTGCTCGGCATGGCGAGTCAGCAGCCCGATGGCGCTGAAGGAACTTCGCGAAGTCAGCCGCTTCCGGGGCCCTCCGTCAATCGTCTCGCCCCTTTTCATCCGGGCCGGACCGATGAGAAGGAGACCGACGATCTTCGGTACGTCGTGAGCGGGCCGCGCGGTTACCTGCGGGTCCTCGCCGGTATGGTCCGCGCCAACCGGCCGTGGCGGTTGGTGCCGGGCTTGTCGAAAGCCCTGGCGGCCGCACTCGCCACGGGAGCAGTCGCCACCGTGAACTCCACCGTCTGGACCCTGGCCGCGTCCCTCAGCACCCCACGCCTCGTGATCGCCACGGTCGGATCCGTCGCGATCATGATCGGCTGGCTGATCATCGACGCCGAGCTGTGGCATCGAGCAACAGAGAGCTCGCCGGAGGCGAGGCAGAGAGCGCGGCTGTACAACGCCTCGACGGTCGTGACCGTGGGTATCGGCGTGCTCGTCTGCTACGTGGGGTTGATGGTCATCAACTTGGTGTGGGCGCTGTTCATCCTCAACGGCCAAGCTTTCACCGCCGTGACACGAACTCCACTGCACGCTGGGGAGTACTTGACGCTGTCCTGGTTCGTCGCTTCGGTCGCCACCGTGGGTGGCGCTCTGGGATCAGGCTTGGAGAGCGACGATGCGATCCGGGCAGCCGCCTACTCCAAGCGCGAACAGGAACGTCGCCACAGGCTCCAGGCCGGCGACAACGACTAGCCGGGGCCCGCGCCGGATACGGCGGTGGTCGGTGGCCGTCCGGAAGGGAAGATTTCGCTGATCGGTAACCGCCTGCTCGTTTCGCGTCGAGGCCGTCGGGGACCCGGACGGCACGCCGCCGGGACGCCGGCGCTCCGCGTCGCAAGCCGCCGGCGGCGCCGTTGCACCTGATCCGGGTGAACGACCCGCAGAGGCATGCCGGAGCCACGGACCGCGTCCCACCAACCCCCACGCGTTCAACTCCCGGGAGTGAGGCTCTTCGCGCCGTCTCCATCACCGCCATGGTGCGGTCATGCCGCGACATCAAGGGATCGCAATCATGAAAGCAGCGGTATACGAAGGCCCGCGTACGGTCGCGGTGAAGGACATACCGGACGCGAAGATCGAGCACCCCTGCGACATCATCGTCAAGATCACCACCACCAACATCTGCGGTTCTGACCTGCACATGTACGAGGGCCGCACCTCGTTCGAGTCCGGCCGCACGCTGGGACACGAGAACATGGGCCAGGTGGTGGAAGTCGGCTCGGCCGTCCGCAAGGTCCAGGTCGGCGAGTACGTGGTACTGCCCTTCAACATCGCCTGCGGCTTCTGCAAGCAGTGCGAGCGGGGGCTGACCAACTACTGCCTGACCATGCAGCCGGAACCGGCCCTCGCCGGAGCGGCCTACGGGTTCGCCGACATGGGCCCCTACCAGGGCGGCCAGGCGGAACTGCTGCGCGTGCCCTACGGAGATTTCAACGCGCTGCGCCTGGGCGAGGACGCCGCCGAGCGACAGACCGACTACGTGATGCTCGCCGACATCTTCCCCACCGGCTATCACGCCACCGAGATGGCCAACGTCAAGCCAGGCGACCAGACGATCGTCTTCGGGGCCGGTCCCGTCGGGCTGATGGCGGCCTACTCCGCAGTGCTCAAGGGCGCCGGCCGCGTCTGGGTGGCCGATCACCAGCCCGACCGGCTGCGCAAGGCGGAGGAGATCGGGGCCATCCCGATCAACACCGCCGAGCAGGACCCGGCGGAGGTCGTCAAGGAAGCCACCCTCGGTCTGGGCGCCGACAACGGCTGTGAATGCGTCGGCTACCAGGCCCACGACCACGAGGGAGACGAGGACGCCAGCCTCACGCTCAACAGCCTGATCGACTCGGTGAGGTTCACGGGCGACATCGGCGTGGTGGGCGTTTTCCTGCCCCAGGATCCCGGCGGCGAAGAGGCCCAGGGCGAGCTGGAGGCACAGGGCAAGGTGCCGATGGACTTCGGCATGATGTGGTTCAAGGGCCAGCGCATGGGGACCGGCCAGGCGCCGGTGAAGAAGTACAACCGGGCGCTGCGGGACCTGATCGCCGGTGGGAAGGCGAAGCCGAGCTTCGTTGTCTCGCACGAACTCAGCCTGGACGACGCCCCCACCGCCTATGAGCACTTCGACGCCCGTGACGAGGGCTGGACCAAGGTGGTCCTGCATCCGAACGGACACGGGAACGGCAGCAAGCGATGAGAACCCAGGGGCCGCCGCTCGTCTGTCCTCCCGGACCAGTCCGGGTGACGGGTGGCAGTCACCCTGATTCCGGCAGGGGCTGAACCAGCGGAGGTCACCGGAGTTCGCCCGACAGGACGGACTGCGGCTCCGTACGCCGGCCAGCCCGGAGGCGAAAACTGCGCCGGACATGGGTGCGAGGAAACCCTGGGACTGGTGAGGCCGCATGCTGAACCGCCGCGTATTCACCGATGCTCGATTCTCGGGCCCTGCGGGAGGCTGCCTCGCCCGGCGGCCGCAGCGTGACCAGCCCGTCGCGACCCGGCAACGCGTTCCGACCGGGCTCACACCGTGAAGTGGCTGCGGACTTTCGCAGAGGTCGTGCGATCCGGGCTCACGATCGAGGAGGCGCGGCTGGAGCCCCTGCTCGCGCTGCGTACGGCTGCCGGAGTGGCGATCGTCATCGGGCCGGCGCTGTGGCTGGTCTCGCCTGCGTACGCCGCGTCCGCCGCCCTCGGTGCCTACTCCGCGGGTGCCGCCACCTTCCAGCGCACCTGGCGTCCGCGCAAGGTGATCGCGCTCGGCGCGGGCGCGGGTCTGGCGCTCAGCACCTTCGTGGGCTACCTGGCGGCCGGGCGACTCGTGACGTTCCTCCCGCTGCTGGCCGTATGGGCCTTCGCCGCGGGGATGGCGTGGGCCCTCGGATCGACCGCTGGGATCGTCGCAGCGACGACGGTCGGCAGCATGCTGGTGACCATCACCCTGCCCACCAGCGTCGGGCGGGCCCTGGCACACGCCGGGGTCATCGCGCTCGGAGGCGTGGCGCAGGCCGTACTGATCTTGCTGTTCCCGATTCGCCGCTGGGGGGCGCATCGTGACGCGCTGGCCGAAGCTCTGGCCGCCGTGGCTGACTACGCCCGCCGGCTGCGGTACGACCCGACCGCGCCGTTCGACCCGGAACCGCTGATGACGGCCCGGGACGCGGCCGCCGTTACGCCATCACAGGCCCGCACCCGGCCCCCCGTCCTCCACGGCCCGCGGGGGCTCGCCGAGCGCATCCTGCCGGTCGTCGCCGCGCTCGCCGACCCGGACGTCGGCGCCCCGGTGGAGGGCCCTGGGCGGGACCGCGCACGGGAGTTGCTCGGCGCTGCCGCCGACGTCTTGGACGCGGTCGCCCGTTCGATCCGCCGCGGCACTCCCGCCGAGGTGCCGCCCGCGAGTGGGGAGGTCCTGCGCGGCGCCGAGGAGGGCGAGGTGCTGGAGGGGCCCGCCCGGCAGGCCGCCGAACGGCTGGTGGAATTGCTCGCCGAGGCGTTGGAGATCGCCGGAAGCGGCGGGGCGCGCGACAAGGCGCCTGTGCCGCCCGGGCCCGCGAGCGCCCAGTTCTTGGTGCGACCGACCATGTTCCGGCTGCTCCCGGTCGTCGTCCGGGCGGTCCGCCGGGAGCTCCGCCGGGACTCGCCCGTGTTCCGGCACGCCGTCCGCCTGGCGGCAGTGGCCACGCTCGGCTATCTGATCGCTTCCCGGCTGCCCCTGGAGCACGGCTACTGGGCGCCCATCGCCTCGGTGATGGTGATGCGGCCGGACTTCCACCGGACGTACGCGCGTGCGGTGGGCCGTCTCGCCGGGACCCTGGCGGGTGTCGCGCTTGCCACCGGGATGGTGCAGGCCCTGGGCCCGGACGCCCCTGTGTTCGGCGCACTGGCGGTGGTCTCGGCGGCCCTGTCGTACACGCTGCTCCGTACCGGCTACGCCTACTCCCAGTGCTTCACTGCCGCGTACGTCGTCTTCCTGCTCGGCATGGGCGGCCAGGCATGGGAGCAGACGGTCCCGGAGCGGGTGGTGCTCACCCTGCTCGGCGGGGCCCTGGCGATGCTGGCGTACGTGGTGTTCCCCGCATGGGAGACCCCTCGGCTGCCGGGCCGGCTGGCGGACTGGCTCGCCGCGAACGGCCGCTATGCGGCCGCAGTGCTCCGCAGCTACGCCGAACCGACCCGGGAGCATCGCGCCGACATGCGCGGGGCCTTGCTGGCGAGCAGGGAGGCACGTGCCGCCTGGCAGGCGGCCTACGACCAGGCAAGACAGGAACCGGTCGGCCCGAGAGGTATGACGTCGCGCGAGGCGGAAGAGGCGCAGGAGGCGCTCATGGGACTTGATCGGGCGGCGATGCTCATGGAGAGCCATGTCCCGCGGGCCGACAGTCGTTTCACCCCCGAAGCGGAGCGGTTCGCCGAGGCCTTGGAGGCAGACACCGCGCGGGCGGCAGTCGATGTGCGTGAGCACAGGAATCCGGACTGGGGGCGCGTGGAGGAGGCGCTCCACGCGTGGGAGGGCGCCGCCGGGGACCGGAGCACGGTGCTACGGCGCGGGGCAGAGCTGCAGAAGCGGGCCCTGGAGGACCTCGCGGCAGCAGTGAGCCGCACACCCCTGGAACGGGACGTCAGCTCAGCTCGCGAGGAGCAACGGGTGCGGGCGGCCGTGGCTGGGGAAGGTGACGACGTGGCCGGAACGTCGGCACCGCCTGGAGGACGGCGGCTGGGACATCGGCGTCTTCCTGACTCAGGCCGACCATGAGGGCAGAGCGCACTCCGTGGCGGGCGCACCGTGCCGGGGGACGCAGGTGCACTGGAGGTGTGTGATGAGAGCTGACCGCTCCCACGAGAGCCGTGATGGTCACGTACTGGTCCTCGATGCCGGCTCTTCGAGCCTCCACATCGCTCTGTTCGCGGCGGACGGTGAACGGGTGGCGGATCGAGATGCCTCGGAGCCTCCGGGGCCTGCTGCGGCGGCGGAACTGCGGAGCTTCCTCAGCGAGGTGCCCGCTCCTGCGGCGGTTGGTCACCGCATCGTCCACAGCGGTCCGCACCTGACTGGACATACGCTGATCGACACACCCGTACGGGCTCTGCTGGCGGACGTCGCCGATCTCGCGCCGCTGCACGTGGCCCCTGCCCTGCATGTGGTCGATGCCGCACGAGAACTCCTGCCCGACGTTCCTCATGTCGCCTGCTTCGACACTGTCTTTCACAAGGATCTGCCGGCACAGGCGCGCACGTACGCCGTGCCGGAGCGATGGCGAGCCGGATACGGGCTGCGCCGGTACGGCTTCCACGGGCTTTCCTACTCGTGGGCACTGCAAAGGACGGCGCAGGCATTGGGCCGACCCGTCGACAACCTCCAGGTCGTGCTCGTGCACATGGGCGGCGGCTGCTCGGCCTGCGCCGTCCGGAACGGACACAGCGTGGACACCACCATGGGCCTCACTCCGCTGGAAGGCCTGGTGATGAGCCGGCGCAGCGGCAGCCTCGACCCCGGCGCGCTGCTGTGGCTGCAGCGGCGGCACGGTCTGAGCACGGACGAATTGGATGACACACTCCACCGGCATTCCGGTCTGCTCGGCCTCTCAGGTACCTCAGGAGACACCCGGGACCTGGTGCGCGCCCGCGCGGAGGGTGATGCCGCGGCCGCGTTGGCGCTGGCGACGTTCACACTCAGCTGCCGCAGGGGCATCGCCTCGATGGCCGCCTCGCTGGACCGGCTGGACGCGCTGGTCTTCACCGGCGAGATCGGCGAGGACCAACCCGAGGTTCGCGAGGAGATCTGCTCGGCCCTGACTGTTCTCGGTGTACGAGGCGGGCTACTCGTCCCCGAACTGGAGGATTTGATGGGTGAAGGCCTCCGCCGCATCGATCAGGCGGTGAGAAGTGTCCCGGTCCTCGTGGTCGCAACCGGCGAGATACAGCAGATCGCCGCCGAGACCCGACGGGTGCTCGGCGTTGCTGACCGGGCACGGTAGCCGTCACCAGTGGACAAGTTTGTCGTCATGTCTGGTGCGTGGCCAATCGTGTGGTTACCAGATAACGGACGTCGCCTTCGAGGACAACCACCTGGACGAGGCCCGGAGCCAGAGCTGAAGCGTGCTCGCCGCGAGCCCCGCCAGCGTGGTCACGAACCCGACGCCATGAGGGCACTCGCCCGTCGCGCACACACCACGCCATGGGCGGGCGCTGAACGCGAGATGTGGGTGTCGATCCGCCCCACCACCCTCACCGGCCGCTGCATCACCACGGCCGACCGATAGGCGGCCACCGGCTACGGAGCGCGGCCCCGCCCAACGTGCCGCCGACTCGCGAGGGGAAGCCTTATAGCTCGCCGAGCACGAGAGTGCCAACCTTCTCGTCACTGGCAGCCAAGGCCTAAGTGGCCTGGGCGGATCCGTGTTCAGGACGATTGCCATGGCCACCGCAGCTCGTTCGAAGCATCCTGTCGTCCTGGTACGGGCGGGTGAGACGGAGAATCTGCTGGCAGCCGAGGCGAAGTCCCCTCGGTCCGCAACGCCCTGCCGCCGATGTGGCGGCAGCCGTCAACGTTGACGAACCGTCCGACGCGATCCTGCGCTTCGCCTTCCACGCCGCCGAGTTGCGCCGGGCACAGCGGCGCGCGGTACACACCTGGCGGATACCGTTCTCCCACGGCTTTGCCGACGCCGAGGCGCTTGCCCGCCGCACGGCGGAGGGGAGTGCGAGCTGACGGAGCTCGCACCGCGGCGCGAGAAGTACCCGTGCCGCCGTCGTGAGAAGAGCTCCGCGAGGGATTGCTGGCGCCGCCCCTATGACGCCTGCTCGGACCGGGGTGACTGCTATTCCAGCGGTAGGTCGATGCCGTCGAGCGTGAAATGGCTGTTTTTCCTTTGCTCTCCGGTTTCACCCTGGTGCCACATCGACCGCTTGTCCGCTGATACCGATGCCTCCGGCAGCAGTTCCCAGTGCAGATCTCCCGAGCTGGAGACAACGTGCCAGCCGATGAGACATGTGGCCAACCGATCGAGCACAGCGATGAGCTCCGCGGTAACGAGTCCGCACTCACGCGCGATCCGCTCCAACTCGGCACATCCTCGACCAGCGGAGGCATCTGTGTGCGCCGCAAGGCAGAGAGCGGTAAGCCGCAGAGACAGGTCGCCGGCGGCCATACATCCACCGCTCGCCATGCGCAGAGCCCAGTCAGCGGCGCTCCTGCGGTCCGGACGCGCGGGACTCTGAGCAAACAACACGCCGTCGAGGAGCTGGGCGGTCACCACGCCGTCGGCTGCCCCGGTAGCAGTAAGCGTTCTGCGGAGCCAACGTGACTGCTCCAACTCACTCCACGGAAGCGGGTCACGGCCCAGACGAAGACTGCGCATCACGCCGGCCGCCAGCCGGACTTTCGCCTCTGAGTCCATGCGTAGGGCACACTGCACGGCGAGCAGCCGGGCCGGACCCTTGGGCCGCCGGTTGCGACGCCGCGCGACGCTGCTGCCAGAAGACGTCATGGTCACACGCGGGACGCTTTCAGGCACCACGGCGGCCTGGTCCGTTACCGACGCGCATGCCGTACATGCATCCGCAAGCCGCCAGAGGCGGCCGCCCCGCTCGCGGGTGAGAAGTAGACGGACGGGTCCTGCACAGCCACGGTGGCGTGGGTGCCAGCGGCAGCCTCGCTCACGGCACTGGCAGATCCGCATGTATGACGGCAGAGCGTCACGCCGGGCATGTCCCACCAGATGCTCGAGCGCCGCTGAGCGCGCGGAGGCGGCCACGAGCACCATGCCCCCGTGGCCGCACTGCTGACAAACAAGCTGCGGCCCGCCTGAACCGGGCCGCAGTTCCACTGTCCAGGCACGCTGCGTCGCTGAACGTGTTGTACGGAGTCTCATGGAACGCGCGCTCCTCCCAATCGATCCCGCGCTGTCGTCCTCTCATGCGAGAGCGACGGCCGCACACGGTAGTGCAGACCTCTGCCCTCTCGCTCGCATCCTCACCGGCAGAAAATAGGGCAGAGGTCTGCACTGACAGGGCAGTGGTCTGCCCCGTCGGATGGTCAGGTGACGATCTTCCCGCCCGATCCGGACTTCGAGGCCCTGCGCCTGGAGCTCGCGCGCCTCCGGGCGGTCCGCGGATGGAGCTATGACGAGCTTGCTGCCCGCAGCGGACTCGCCCGGCGCACGCTCATCGAGATCGAGCAGGGCCGCACGATTGGGACTCTGAAGTCCTGGCATGCCCTTGCGCATGCCTTGAACACCCCTCTCGACGAATTCTTCGCTGCCCTGTGCAATGGGCATCAGCCCCCCAAGCGCGCCGACGGGTGACGGGATTGAGAGCGCGGCGGTTGCCATCCGCTCGGATCGGTGACTGGCTACGAACCCGTGTTCGGGCACTCGAAAGTCAGTGTCACCAGATGCGGCAGTCCGGGGGACATGAGCGGTGTGACGCCGGCTGGACGGCGTGTTGCCTGGCAGGTTCGCCCGCATGCGCTCAACACCCCTTCCTTCACGCCATTGGGACGGCAGCCTCTTCCATGTCCGTAGGAGGCGTTCCCTGCGCCTGAGCAGCGACAGCGCAAGCCGTCTGCTGCGATGCGGTCAGGGTGACCGCTGCCGGGATTGCGGCAACCGAATCGAGTGGTACCACAGCACCAACGAACGGCCCGTCCGCCTGCATCCTCACGAGCTGCCTGCTGAGAAAGTGCCGCCATCGTGCCATTGGCACGTCAGCGGCGGCGTCGCACATCCGGCAGGGGACGGCAGCGGCTGGTGCCGCCTGCCGCACGCCATGGTGTGTCCGGCTCGCGACACCAATCCGGCCGCGCCGGAACTGACAGGGCTGCATCGCGCTCTGGCGGTCAACACCCGTCGCCTGATCGACAGTGGCGCATTCGTTCCCCCTCCCGCCTTGCCGGACACCGAAGCGTCAGCAAGCACTACCTGCCGTCCGGCCCGTCCCGTCGTGCAGCTCCTGTATCTCCGCTACCTCGCCAATCACCCCGTGGACGAAATCCAGTGCGTTGCCCAGACCCGCCAACGTCACCGCTGCACCAGCCCACTCCTCACCCCTGACACGCAGGCAGGCGTCTGGACTCTCCTGCCCTCCACCACAACGCACGGCCAACTTCCCCTGCCTGGCGAGTCCATGGCCGTCTACTCACTCACCGGCCTGTCCTATGCAGAGCAACTTCGCTGGCGGGCTCAACGCTGCCCTGAGCACGCCGCCATTCCGACGGCCGCCGATGTGGCGCTAGCCGAATGGGAGTCCTTCGACCCGCTCCTCCATCACGAGCACATCCGCACCCGGCTCCCGACGCTCGTCCGACGCCGGGGGGCTGCCGGCTATGGCAGCAACGCACCCCGGCTGACCGCGCACCGCACCGTGGGAGCTGATGAACTCGAGGACCTTCCCCAGCCGTCACAACGGCCCGTTTGAGCGCTCCGTCATGCTCCGCCTCTTCCTGAGGAGCCCTTGTGCCTACCCCGACCGACGAACAAGTCCGAGCCGCCGACACCTTCCGGGCGGGACACCACCTCGTCCTGCAAGCGGGAGCCGGTACCGGGAAGACGACCACCCTCGCGATGCTCGCCACCGGTACACAACGCCGCGGGCGCTACCTGGCTTTCAACAAAGACATCGCTCACGACGCCGCCACACGTTTTCCCCGAACGGTGACGTGCAAGACGGCCCATGCGACTGCGTATGCGGCCCTCGGGTATCGCTACGGGAGTCGGCTCAATGGCCCGCGCCAGCCGGCCTGGAAGGCGGGCCAGGCCCTCGGGATCACCCGGCCCATCCGCATCGGTGATCACGAGATCAGCCACAAAACGCTCTCCCACACAGTGCTACGAACCGTGACACGCTTCTGCCACTCCTCAGATCGAGCCCTGGCCCGCCACCACGTGCCCCGCCTTCGCCGGCTGTCGGCGAACGCCGAACACGCCGAGCTGACAGAAGTCGTGATGCCGTTCGCGACCAGGGCCTGGTCCGATCTACAGGCCCCCGATCAGGGCGTGGTCCGCTTCGAACACGATCACTACCTCAAGATGTGGGCACTGACTGAGCCCAAGATCGACGCGGATTTCCTTTTCCTCGACGAGGCACAAGACACCAACCCCGTGCTTGAGCAGGTCTTCAACGCCCAGCGAGATCACGCCCAGCTCGTCATGGTCGGAGATTCTGCCCAGGCCATCTACGGCTGGCGCGGCGCACGCGACGTGATGACCGATTTCGACGCCACTGCCCTCACGCTGACCTGCTCTTTCCGCTTCGGCCCACGCCTTGCCGAGCATGCCAACCACTGGCTCGAACTTGCCGAGGCACCAATCCGTCTCACCGGCAGTGAATCCATCCCTACGGAGGTCGGTGAGGTCACCCACCCGGACGCGGTGTTGTGCCGCACCAACATCGGTGCCATGGCCGAGGTCATGCGTCTCCTTTCCGAGGGCCACCGGGTCGCGCTGGCCCGCGGTGGCCACACGCTTGCGGCCCTTGCTCTGGCGGCTCGTGACCTCCAAGACGGCCGCCGCACCAGCCATTCGGAACTCGTCCTCTTCGCGTCGTGGGGAGACGTGCAGGATTACGCGGCGTATGACCCCGCAGGCGGAGACCTCCAGCCCTTTGTCGACCTCGTCGACACGCATGGTCCGGACGCCATCCTCACCGCGGTCAACGAGCTCACTGGCGAGGACCGGGCTGACGTCATTGTGTCCACAGCCCACAAGGCCAAGGGCCGGGAATGGCAGACTGTCCGTATTGGTGACGACTTTCCACCGCCCAAGGACACTGATCAGTGCGATGCCACCGGCCGCCCAATCCCGGAGCCCGTTAAGGACACCGACGCACGCCTCGCATACGTCGCCGTGACCCGGGCACGCCGCCGACTCGACCTAGGGGGGTTGTCCTGGGCAGAAGCGCGAGCGGATTCCGCCGTTGTCGCAGGTAGATGAATCTGCGGTTAGCGGACCTCGCGTCGCCATCTGGCACGTTCGTTCTCTCGGACTGGCAGATGTTGTTCAGTAGTGAATTCGTCCGTCATGGGCCGGCTGCCGCGCGTCTGATCGCACACGTGTGCCAAACGACTCGCGTAACACCCCAGCCGATCGAGCAGCAGGGCTTTCTCTCCTTTACGGTGGCAGGCAGCTCGGAGGATTTGGTTCACGCTGGCGACCACGTGCTGGGTGTCGCGACCGGAGGACCGGAGGTCACGGAGAACGGGACTGTGCAAATAATCGCCTTGAGTGACTTGAGCCCAAACTAGTGCCGTCGCGGCTGCCGGGCTCGGCGAGGTCCGCGCGCCACCCAACGTCTTGAGCCCATGTGACACCTCGCTCCATGCTTCTTTGGACAGGCTCCAAGGGAGCAAAGAGCGACGTCGGTTCGCGTAGTCGATGCGTTGCGGATCTGAGTCCAGGTTGCGGGCGATTAGTTCAACCAAACGGTCGAACTCTGGCCGTGATTGCGTTGGTTCCAGTATTCGCTTGAGGACTCTGAGGCTCTGTTGTGCTGTCGCCCAGGGGATACCAAGAGCTTCAGCGCACTCGGACCACGTGCCACCTGCCGCCATCTCGGCAAGCTTCAGTGCAGCCGCTCGGCGTAGATGACGGATGTTCCAGTTGGTCGGGGACGCCATGCGTCCCCGGAGCGCGGTGGAGTGAAGGTCCCACCACGCTGTGGGCAGTAGCGCAGGGACATGCTCGATAGCAAAGAGGCATTCCCGTGATGGTGTACGCAGGTTCGAGCCGGGGTGGCCGCCTGCGCGGTGAAATCCGTTGAACTTGCGAGCCAGTGCACGGGCGAGAGCAGGTGAGAAATCCATACGACGGAAGCTTGCGGCCTGGTTCGGTGTCAGCCGCTCGAAGGCGGCGCGTGCCAGCGGGTGCACGCGATCCCGGAACTCTGCATCACCTTCGTGCCGAAGACTAAGAGTCTCGACGGCCGTGACGAGGAGGGCGGCGCATTGTGCGGCATCGTCCGGAGCGGGCCACGGGTTGGACAGCGGGTAATCGCGCCCGCGTGCCTGCTCCGGTTGCCGCGTGATCGCGATGGCATGACTGTCGATCAGTTCGCAGAATCGTGCTGATCCGACCAGGGACACACCTGATGGCCAGCTGCATTTGATCAGCTGAGCGACAGCGATCAGATCGAGGAAGAAGTACGGATCATTCTCTGCGCCCTGGGCAGGTGCGGTGAACAGCTCTCGTTCGATGTGGAGTTGTGCAGCGAGAACGCGGTCTAAGTCCCCGGAGGTCAGCAGCGGTTTTTTGCTTGCGGACTGATCGAGTCGGCCTCCGCAACAGTGGTGGCTCTCGGTCGGAGCCGAGCGCGGGCCGCCCAGCGGCTGACGACATTGCGCTGGATGGAGCCCGACCGCAGCCCGCTGCATAAGCAGGCCGGGGCGTTCCGTTCTTGGGGGACGGTTGGCCAGGTTGCCGCACTGTGGGCAGGTGCTGGACAACAGCGTCGAGTGCTTGGTGCAGGCGAACACTACGGGAAGGTGCCATCGGAGCTTCCAGGCACCACCAAGGGCATCTTGCACAGGGCTTCCGTCGCCGGCCAGGCATTGGGGGCAGAAGCGGCTGGACAGATCGACCGCCCAGCGCCGTCTCGCGGCGGCATGGTTACGGCTCTGATCCAGGCGGGTCGTGCGGAGCGGCGAGTACGTCGAGGCAAGCCCCGACCCAGCGAGGGTGAGCCCTTGTGCTTCGGCAGAGGAGAGCCGGGCGGCTCCAGCGAGGGCGCCGACGGCATGGGGTGGCAACGTGAGCAGGTAGCCGGCGGGCAGGCGGCGGTGCATGGTGCTGAGCCCGCACAACTCGCCGATGCGAGCAGGGGACCGTTCCAGTCGGCAGGCGAGTCGGAGCAGGAATCCGGGCAGCGATTCTTCAGGCAACGGGGCCAGGCTGCGGGCTAACCACCGGCGTTCTATCCCGTTCACCCTGCCGACCCGGCGGCCTCCGGACCGACGTCGTCGAACACGGTGTTGCGGCGCCTGGGCCTTTTCTTCGCCGATGCTTTGTGTGGCGGGATAGCGGGCTGTTCGCCAGAGGCGGCGTCGAGGTCGGGCATGTCACCGGGGGTGACGGTGAACTGGTTGAGGAGGCCCTTCGTCAGCCGCTCGCTGCCGTCCTCGATAGCGAGACGTAGTCCGCGCTGGATGAGCTTCTCCAGAACTCCCACGATGCCTCCGGTGCGGCGGAACAGGTACTCCGGCATGTCGCCGTCAGTGAGCATGCCGTTGGTATCCGACAGGAGCCGCATGTGGCCCTCCAGCCCGCGCAGATGGGTGATCCAGGCCTCCATCTCCTTTGCTGTGCCGTACCGGAAGGGACCAAGATCTACTACCTGGAAGCGGCGCTCGTGCTGACTGGCGGCGTGGTCGTTGGGGCTGCGGCCGCGATCCTTCACCGGCGGATAGATCCACTCACCCGTCTTCGGATCACGTCTGCCCTCCCGCAACAGCCCGGAAGTGGGGATGCCGACGCCAACGAGGACCAGCGTGACCGGCATGCTCATCATCTCGCGGATCAAGTCAAGGACGTCCTGATCGGCTTCTCGGTGGAGCTTGAGGCGGGTGATGTCGTCGATCACTAGCGCCTTCGTGGCGTGCTCGATGATCGCGGTTTTGACGGTGCGGATCAGGTCTTCGAGCCGCATACCCTTGTAATCCTCGCCGTAGAAGTCGAGGATGCGCTGGCAGGTGGCGATAGGCGTGGCTTTCACCGGGCAGCGTACGTAGGCGACCGGAGCGACCAGATCGCGAGTGCCGGGCATCGCATCCGGGTTCATGTAGTTGTGCAAGTCCAGCCATTCCTCCATGAAGAGCGCCATCGCCTCGCACACTGTTTCCGTCTTGCCCTGGGCGCCGTCCCCATTGACCATGATTCCGCCGCGAGTGCCGGCCTTGTGGCTGAAGGCGCCTTCCTCCACTCTTGCCAGTACCGCGTTGGCGACGCTCTCGCTCATCGGGGTGGCCTCGATCGGCAGGCTGCTGTGCGTGGCGATCCGGTACAGGTTGTAGAGGCGCTTCTGCCGTCGTGACTTGCGAGCAAACTCTTCTCCTGTGAGTACGGGAGCGGGAACGAAGTCCTTGCGGGTCTGGCACCAGCGCTGCCAGCCTTCCCAGGTGGTGCGATCCACCGGCGGCCCGGGCAGGAAGGAAGGATCGGTGCCTTTGGGGCTCACTGGCTGGCCTCTTCCTCTGTCCTGGCGGTCGGCTGGTCAGGTTCCTCATCGTCGAAGTCGTCATCAGACAGGGTCATGAAACTTGAGGCACGCAGCCGTTCGGACAGGTCCTGAGGCGGAGCCGGCTGCTCGATCACGGCGGCCTCCCGGCGGCGTCGGCGTTCGCGGGTCACCGCGTCCTCGCCCTGCTGAGCACGCTCTTTCCAGCGCAGGTGGACTACCTTGCCGTCGTCGGTGCCGACTCGATCTGTCGGAGCGGCGATGACGTGTGAAGGCATCGCCTTCTTCTTGGCTGTGGCGTCTGTGGGGCGGTCGGCTGCCGCTGCGGCCGCCTGAGCCATCTCACGTGCGTGCTCGGTGCGCTCCTTCTTCGACAACTGCGTCGGCCATTGGTCGACCGGGACATTCTTCCCGATCAACTCCAGTAGTACGGGTAGCAGTTCGGTGTCTGCCTTGGGCGCGAGGCCCCGTCGGCGTAGCTCCCGCATGGCCTCGCGTACGCGGGCGTCGCTGAAAGCCGGCACCTTGCCCTCGTCGGGCAGCCCTGTCCAGCGCAGTGTGTGCCATTCATGGGTGCGGGGGTCCTGGAAGAACACGAAGCACGGATCGCGCGGGTCGCGGTGGATCACGTATCTGTTCTTGTGCCGCCCACCGCGATGCGAGAGCTCACCGCGGTAGGGATCCAGGGCGTCGCCGTCGTACCACAGGTTCTTGATCTTCACGCCGCGTTTGCCGTGGATCATGACTTTGTGCCGCGGCAGCAACTGGTAGTACAGCTCGGCAGGCGGGATCCGCAGCGCGAAGCCCCCCTGCGCCATTGCCGCGGCGAACAGGCTATTGGGACTGTGAGCGCCGCCTGGGTCCCAGCTCGGCGCGTACGAGTCGAAGCGCCGGTTCTGCCAGACCTTCACAATCCACGTGGCGACGAGATGTTCCAGCTCCGCCACCGTCAGGCAGGCGTCGGCCTCTGGGTCTACGCCGCGGTCAGCGGTATCCACGCCCTGGAAGCCGGGCAGGATGCCGAACACCAGTGACTGGATGGCGCCGAACGTCCGCTCCACGGACCACTTGTCGGTGGGACGCAGTACGCGACTGGGCTTGATGTTGGCCTTGATGACCCGCTGCACTTCAACCAGATGATGGTTGCGGTAGACGGCTCCGTGGTCGGTGGTCACGGTCTCGGGGGCGAAGAACGGAAGCCCGGCCACCTCGTGCCCGGCGAAGTCCGCGACCACCGTGCCGGGCACACCGGGGTAGGCCCACTCCATGTCCTCGCCCCAGTCCGGACGCATCGGCAGCGGCATCATCATGTCCCGCAGCACCATTGCCACATCCATCGAGGTGTCGGAGACGAGACTGAGCCGGAACGCAACGATCGAGCGTGTGTAAACGTCCAACGCCAGCGTCAAGAACACCGACACTGGATCGCCGAACACGTTTTCCAGGACTTTGACAGGCAACACTGTGGTGTCCAGTGCCACCACCTGTCCGGGCCGGTGCACGACGACGTGCCGACCCGTCGCGTACCCCTTCGCTTTCGCCGCCGATCGTGCATATCTCTGCCGAGCCCCGTTTGAGCCGAACCACTCCCTCCAGATGGCCCGCAGGGTGTCGTATCCGGGGATCTCCTCATGCTTAGCGTCAGCGAAATTGACGTCCGCAGCGCCGAAGACCTCGCGCATGTACTGGTGAATGAGGCGTTCTTTCTCCCGCATGGTCAGTCTCGAGCGGTGCTGCGCCTCGGCGTACACCGCGTACAGGGCCTCGCGCAGTTCGGACGAGATCTTGTGGCCGGTCGCCTCCCTCAACCACCGGTCATCCGCCACGCCCACAGGACCGTACCTACTTTGTCCGGTACCCCAGCGCACCAGAGTGCGAAGACTCACCCGGTACAGGCCGTTGGCCTTCGCCTGTGCGGGTGCTTCAGCGGCGGCGCGGCGCAGTTCCTGCACCTTTGCGAGCCGACGCTGGGTAAGCGTCGTGGTGTCCGGGTCGTACTGCTGGCGCGGTTCGTGAGGCAGCGCGGCAAGCGGGTCGCCGCTCCGATAGCCGGTTTCGACCTCGCGCAGGTGCTCCAGCCGGAGCAGGACGATGGTGCGCTGCGCCGGTTCCAGGTCGTCCATCGACTTCGGCTGGCGACCCCGGTCAGCGGCCGGCAGATCTGTGCGGGTCCGAGTGGAAGGGCGGCAGTCCGTACGATGGATCAGTTCGCTCACCGAGGTCTGCCACGACTCGCCATCGTCATCGACGAGCGTAACCCGACCCAGGTGAGGCAGACAGGACTGGATCCGCCACGCGGCGCCGCTGACGATCAGCTCTGCGCCCGGTTCCAGGGTCCACATGGCGTCCACTGCGGTGCTCACCGCTCAAGCCCCCGGTGTTGTTGCCGCGGAGCCAGCCGAATCAGGCTCGCGTCCCCGAACGGTACGGAGAGATCCACGCCGAGATTCCGATTCCACAGCAGATGAATCGCATGCGCCCGGCCGATAGCCGGCAGGCAGCAGCGCTCGACCAACTCTCCGTACGACATGAGCCCTTGTGCGGCCGTCTCCTGTAATTGCGCCTGGATTCCGAGTACGTCTGACAACGGGCGCCGCTCCGCCGACAGTGCATCCACGTTGGCCAGCACATGCTGGCGCCACCCCACCACGACGCCGTACCGCCAGCCTGCTGAGAGTGCGGCTTCCGCTGAGGCGGCAAACTTCAAAGCGTCTTCCGCCGTGATCCGGCCGGCCGGACGTACGTCGATCAGGAAGAGTCCGGAGTCAGTCACCAACAGGAAGTCCGGCGTGTGCTCGATCTTCCTCCCCTCGGCGATGAACTTCAGCCGGAACGGCTGAGACAAGGCCTCCAGCAGCCCGGCGGCGAAGTCGGCGACCAGCAGCAGACACTCTTCCTCATGGCTCTCAAAGGCATGGTGGCGGTCCGTCGCCATCACGTACTCGAGCCCCGGACGGTGGAACTGGTTCGTGCGCCACGTGAAACGGCGTACAGGAATGCTCCGCCCGATGTCGACCTTGTCCAGGTCGCGCACTGGGCCAGTTACAGTGCCCCGGCCGAGCTTCCACGTCGTGGTCCAGCGCACGGGCCAGCTCTCGTCGAGATCCAGCGACTGCACGTGGTCCGTGAACCCGGCATCCAGAATTGCAAGATCCTCAAGACGGCACGCGTCGGACCATGCGGCGTCGGAGGTGCGCGTCGACGATCGGCAGGACCAACCGTGCTCCGGATTTGTCGAGTTCACCTGCTGCGACTCCTCTGACCGGCTTCACCGACATCGCCCCACTGGTCCGTGCGCTCAGAGCGTCATGACGGTACGACGTACCTCGCGACCTGAGGCAGCCACTCTGTCGGGAGTCACGCGATTGAGTGAATATCTCACCGTTTCCCTTCTGTGACAGCAGGCGAGCTGAACTGTTGGACTCGTATAGCGCGGCACGAAGTCGCGATCTGGGCCGTCGAGGATGTGCCGCAGCACTGGGGCACTGCCCGGGCGGGCGCTCCGCGGAGGAAGCTGGGGCTTGGGCGTTGCCGGAATGTCAGCGAGGTCGAGTCATCAGCAGACCTGTTGTCCAACCCAGGACGGAAGGAATGGCGGCATGGCACCCCAACAGCTCTCGCGTAGTCTCACGCCACTTACAGGGGAGTCGCTGCCCGGATTCCTGCTTCGCACCGCATACCGGCTTGAGCGCTCTCCCGCCCGGGTCGCTGAGCTGGTCGGCCTGGCGTCGCGACATCGTCGGATCGCCCACGCGCATCTTCGAGCCATGCCTGAAGAGGTGATCCGGGAATTTGCCTTGAATGCGCGCCTGGCAGAGCGCGAAGCCGATGCTCTGACCTTGAGGAGATTCAATCAGACGTATCCGCCGCTCAGAAAGATCCGGACGGACAGCAGAACGATCGGTAACAGTGCCGCAGTCAATTGGGCTGTTGCTGGCTCCGGCCGGTACTGCCCCGACTGCCTGCGAGGTGACGGCTCAGCCGTCGAAGAAGCCTTGGGGGGAGCTTGGCAGTTAGTGTGGCATCTTCCGGTTGTCTTCGCCTGCGTGCAGCATCGGCGTCTGCTGGAACACCGCTGCCCGGCCTGTTGTCAACCGCTCGAGGGTGCGGGTCGTAAGCGGAACAGCTTGATCAACAATTCTATGCTGACCGGACTACACCCCCTGCAGTGCCGTAACGCTCTTACTCGCAGGAGAGATAATCCGCTCCACTGCGCCAAGCCCGCCCACAGTGTGCCGTGCGGAATGCGACTTGACCGAGTGAGCCAAGATCCAGATAGCGCACTGCCAGACAACGATCTGGATCATCTCCTTGCCCTGCAACTGCGCATCTTGGAGTACCTCTCGCCACAGGCCCAATCCCGGGATGGGGGCGTCCGGCCTGACGGGTACTATTTCTCAGACTTGATCGCAACTGCCCATCTGATCAAACTGACGTGGCCTCTGGGTGCTGAATTCCTGCCATTCGCCCGTCTGCAAGGCCTCGTCCAAGCTTATGTGGAACCTTTGCTTGCGCAGATCACCGCCCGGCAACAGAACCAGCGGCAGAAGGCTGCGGATAATCGACGAACGAAAATCGCCCCCAGTGACTCCGCCCTGTGTGGAGCTCTCCTCGCAGCAGCCGATGTGGCGCTGGGAAATCGTGAACTCCTCACGCTACGACCTCGCGTACAGCCCCTGGCTCGGGAGGCATACCGCAGGGCAAGGAGCTACGCCGGCGGTGTCTGTAGAAGCACCGACATCTCACCGGCTCTGGCCCGCGCCACCACATGGCGCATCCATAGGATGCCTGTTCGGGTCGAGTTGCGGGCCGGGCACTCGACTCAACACCACTTCCGAGTCGAAGAAATTCCGTCATTCCTGCCTCTAGCATTGGTCGATCAGTACTTTGCCGAGCTTGTTGAGCGCCTTCCGCGCTTTACCACCACGATCGAACGGCACCTCCGGCGGGCCGCACCGCTGCGGCTTGCCGAACTGAAGTCAGGCGCAGCTTGGGACGACTGCGCACCAGCGCTGGGAATTCATCCCGGTCTTGCTCGAAGTACCCTCAAGCACCTCGGGCGCCAACTGGAGGCGCTCTGCCTTTGGCCAGCTTTCGAAGAGGCTGTCGAACAGATCGCCAGATACCTGGACACGACATCTCAACGTATCAACTATGCCAACAGGCGCAGATGCTTGACTTTATGGCGTCTGCCGCTGGACGACTGGCTCACCATGATTGACGGGCTTTCTGGACTGGAGAGAATAAGGGAGCAGGCGGACCCCACAATGGGCTCGGCCCAAGTCTGGGCTGAAGTAACTGAAGGAGAGCGCATGCGCAGTCCGGTTGTGCTCGACCTTCTAGAATCTGGCGAGGATCGGCGGGCGCTCTGTGCACTCCTTTACCGGATGGGTAATGGGGCGAGAGGACCGAGCCTGCGGTTGCGTCGACGACTTCACTTGTATGCCGAACGCCTCGCGTCTTCTTGTGACCAGAACCGTGAACCGGCGGTCTCAGTGGGTGAGGTAATCCGTGACGAAGAAGCTGTAGCCGCTGGTTTGATCCAGGAGGAGAGGCAACAGGTGAATCTCGATGCGACGTCACGTGTTGCAACCCTGAACCGCGCGGTTCGCGAGTTGAAGGACCCTGTAGGGCAGATGGCGCCGGAGGGTCTGTGGGAGCTGTTCCAGCGTGTAGTCCCGACGCCATCCGACCGGGCAAGCAAGGCGACATCTCAACGCATCGGCAACCGAGAGGCCCTGGCCGCGATTGTGTTCGCTTCGACCTCAGGGTGCGCGTGGCCACTACTCCCATCGGGATTCGGCATGTCGGGCCAGACCGCCCGGCAGAGGTTCATTGAGTGGACCGAAGCCCATGTGTGGACGGAACTGTGTCAACTACTCCGTGACGGGGCTGGAAGCCATGGTGATTTGGACTGGTCGCGACACGTCATCGACGCCGTCAGCACGCGAGCAGGCAAGACACAGCACAAACGGCGCCGAATCGTCTAATTTCTGCCAGGATGATCCAGAAATCGGATCGGCTGGCACCGCTGGGTGTTCGAGAGAACGGCGTCCTGACTGGCTGTCGGCGCTTCCACTCAGCACGGTGCTCTGCGTGGTGGCCCACCCCGGCGGCGGACTGGACTCCCTTGCCCCGCCGGTCGCAAGATCAAGCGACGTCGACTCCATAGGCCCGGGCGAGGCCGTCAAGCCCGTCTGCCCAGCCCTGGCCGAGGGCCCGGAGCTTCCATAGCAGGTGGCCGTCGGCACTGTGCCGATAGAGCTCGGCGATGACCATGGCTCGGATGGAAGGGTCGGCGGGAGGCTTGAAGGTCCAGCTGACGCCGCCTGCGCAGTCGAGATCCAGGGCTGCGTGGGTGAGGGATCCGCAGGTCAGACCGGTTTCGACGTCCATGTTGATGGCGATGGCGACCCGCTGCGTCCCATCGGGCAGGGCGGACAGATGGACGATGGCGCGTTCGACTGTCTGGGGGCCTTCCTGCTGTTTGCCGAGGAGGCGCGCGCC
This sequence comes from Streptomyces sp. NPDC101166, assembly GCF_044768125.1. Taxonomy (NCBI): domain Bacteria; kingdom Bacillati; phylum Actinomycetota; class Actinomycetes; order Kitasatosporales; family Streptomycetaceae; genus Streptomyces; species Streptomyces sp. NPDC101166. Next base: position 339,948 of record NZ_JBIWPF010000001.1, on the reverse strand, counting down.
ACCGCCGGCAGCGGACGGCTGGTTGTAGAAGACGAAGTCCTCGTCACCAGAGACCCGGCCGTCGTTCCCGACCAGGAACAGGGTGAGGTCGGCGTCGGCGCCGGCGAAGCTGAATGAGACGCGAAGTCCCTGCCAGGCTTCCTCGGGCAGGACGAGGTTCTGGCCCGGAATGAGCACAGTGGACGGGGTGGGGGGAACAAGGGGCGTGGGGTGGGACGGGGAGAGAGTCTGCTGCTTCCACTCGGCGAATGACCTGATTCGGTACGGGTCGCCGGCCCTGGCCGGGGGCTCGGAGGGTGTGTTGGCGCCGAGGGTGATGTCCAGGTCGGCGAGGGAGGGCTCGCCGGAGTCGGAGGCGTCTTGGGCGCCGTCCAGCAGGTCTTGGAGGCCAGGTACGCGGGTGGTGTCCAGAGGCTTGAGGGTGCTCGAGAAGTTGCCGGAAGCGGTGGTGGTGACGGAGCAGGCCAGGTCCTGACCAATGTCCAGGAAGCGCAGGGCGTCGTCCGGCTCCCGCCAAGGCGTCGACTCGATCGCGTGCCGTGTCCAGCGGCCGTAGGCGACAAAGCCGAGTCGCTGAGTGTCGGGCAGGCGAGTGAGGACGGCCAAGTCGATGGCTTCGATGCCGGGCGCTGTTGCGAAGCCCTCTTTGAGCGTGGCGACGATATTGGAGCCCATGGCCGTCAGCCACCACAGGATCCGGTCGCGTTTGGTGAGGTTCTTCAGGGTGGGGCGCCCGCTGGTTGTGAGGCCGGCGGTTTGGGTGGGCATCGTGTCGAGGTCCTGCTGTCGCATGACGACCGACAGGACGGAGCCGTCCACGCCGACTGCGCAGCCGGCGGCCGGGTTGTCGGAGAAGGCGGTGTTCACTGCCTCGCAGACGGTGGCCTCGTCGTTGGAGAGCAGTGCCTGCCACCACTGGCCGGCCTCAGTGACCATCTGTTCCCGGGCGGCGTGCAGACGTTCCGTCTCCGTGGCCAAGTACTCGGGAGCGTCCTGCTGGGCGCGCTGTTTGGCGGCAGCGCGCTCGGCCCGTGCCAGGCGGCCCACCCCTTGCAGGTGGAAGGTTTGGGCCTCGGCAAGTGCCCATGGCAGACCCAGATGCGGAGCGGCTGGGATCAGGGGCGGTTGCGCGGCGGCGAAGGACTGCAGGTGGACGCTGGTCATCTGCTGTCTCAGTTCTTGCAGTTGAGCGATGGCGGCGTCGCGCTCCGCCTCCTGTTGTGCTCTTTCCGCCTGGCGGCGCGCTCGCTCCAATTGGGCGGCCGAAGGAGTGACCGACCGGGTCTGCGTGGTACGCCGTGTGGTGGTCCGTCGACGACTGCCGCCTAGGGAACTGGACGCGTAGAAAGGGCCGAGGCCCGTCGACACCCTTGCTCCGCCGCTGCCCACACTGAGCCTCGCCGCACGTGGCCCCACAAAGGTCCGCACACCGCGTGTGGAGACACGCACACTCATCCCAGGCACACCGACAACACGGAATCCGAATCCCATGGTCCACCCCTTTCCCCGGGAGCACAGTGTGGCACTAACAGATGCTTCGGGAGTACGTGCGAGGCTCATCCGCCCCTGGGGAATTTCGTCAGGGGCCAATTCTGTCCAAAGCCGGGACGGTCGGGCGTCAGGGGTCTACCGTTTCCCTCTCGGCGATCAAGGGGGCGAGGATGCAGACGACGTCGTTGCGTAAAGGGGAGAACACCGGGCTGTTGACGGCGCCGGTGGTACTGACGGTGTCGGTTCAGGGATTGGCCGCGGATGTCTCGGCACTGTTGCTCGGAGCGGACGGCAGGGTTCGGAGCGACGACGACTTGGTGTTCTACAACCACCCGGCCCAGGACGGCGTATCAATCGCTGGCTCGGCGGTCACGGCCGATCTTGTGCGCGTGCCGACTGACGTGGACCGACTGGTTGTCGTGGTGAGTGCCGATCCGCTGCAGCCGGGCGCGGTCTTCACCCGTGCACCGATTCTTTCCATCTCCCAGACGGGCTCGCCGACCAGGTCGTTCACAGCGCCGGACTTCACGTCCGGGGAGACGGTCGCGGTTCTGGCGGAGCTCTACCGACGAGATGGCGGATGGAAGATCCGCGCAGTGGGACAGGGTTACGCCTCCGGTCTGGCTGGTCTCGCGACCGACTACGGCGTCGATGTCGAATCCGAGCCAGCCGGAACCCCTGTGCCACTTCCCGCCCAAGGACGCCAGAACTCCAGTTCTGCGGGGCCTGCGGTGGACCTGTCCAAGGTCGAACGGCTGGCCCCCGGACTGCTCTCTCCAGCACGACAGGCCGGCAAGGCCCTTGCGGACCGGGACATCACGAACCGGCGGGCCGCGGTATACCTGATTCTGGATCACGACTGGCACATGGAAGAGCTGTACGAGTCATTCGCAGTGCAAGCTTTCGCCGAGCGCGTCTTGGCGCTGTCGGCCAACCTCGATGACGACGGCACTGTGCCCGTGGTCTTCTCCAGCGGAAGGGAACCATTCCTGGAGGAGATCCGCCTCGACAACTACCGCGGTCGCATCGGGCAGCTGCACACTCAGGTCGACTGGGGGTGGGGCAATGTCGCCGACGCCATGCGTCGTGCAGTAGGGCACTACCAGGAGTCCGGGGCCGCTGATCCCGCCTTCATCGTGACTCAGGTCGGTGATGAGCCCTGGGACAAGGCCGAGGTCCGTTCCCTGTTGCAGAACACCGCATCCCTCGGGGTCTTCTGGCTGTTCGTCGGGTTCGGGCGCGGCAAGCTCGCGTTCTACAAGAACCTCAACGCATCCGTCTCCGCTTCCTTCACCAACGTCGCCTTCTACGACGCGAGCAAGAATCCGGGATCGGTGCCCGACGAGCGGTTCTATGCAGGGCTCGTCGATGCCTTCGCCCTCTGGTTGCGGCATTGAGCCAACCGCCGCTTATCCACCGACTGAGTAGACTCATCACCTCTGATCAGGCCGTATCCAATCTCCGCCGCTACTACGGCACCGGCCAGCTCAGTGAAGCAGCGCCGTTCACGGGTAGTCGTTTCGAGCATCTGGCCGGCGGAGGGGACCGTCAGGCGGTCGCGAACGTCGTGACCGCCGATGACCTGATCGCTGTGCAGACCCTGTCGGTCAGGATTCCCGCACAGACCGCCCTCGACCCCCTTGAAGGCGATCTCGGTGTCCGGTTGTCCAAGTTGCTGAGCAGCGTTCCCTTCGACATCGACATGGCCGAAGCCGAGGCTGCCGACCTGACCGAAGGGTCGCCGGCCCACACTGCCTGGCGAGTCCTCTGCCACGAGACCGGAATCGGGTGGGTGACGGCCGGCAAGCTCCTCGCCCGGAAGCGGCCGCGGCTGCTGCCCGTCTATGATCAGGTCGTTCGCTGCATTCTCGGTCGGCCGAGGTCGTTCTGGCTCGACCTGCATGGTGCGCTGAGTGCCGACAATCACGCGCTGCACCGCCAACTGTTGGCCCTACGGCAGGCCGCCGACCTCCCCGCGACCGTCAGCGCGTTGCGGGTGTGCGACGTGGTGCTCTGGATGCATCACCGTACGGACCATCAACAGAGAAGCTGCATCGGGACCTGAAGTCCATCGGCCACACACAAAAGAGCCCTCTGCCCGGAGAGCAGATGCCCCCGCGCTCCCGGCGAGACACCCTGTGACCTGCGGTGTACGAAAGTGCCAACTATCTCTCTGATTCCGTACCTGCAGGTGCTGAACCTAATCGGCATCAGTGCAGGTCACGAAGGTTGTCCAGTGCCAACTACCGATCCTGGTCACACCGGCGACTCTCACCCGTGTGGCGTGGCGGCGGACTCCGTCTCGTACCAAGCTGGACATGACGCCGGCGACCTGCTGGAGGCCGAGTCATGAGTGCACAGAACGCGCCGCACGCGTCCGGTCCGCCCCCGCCGCGCCCGGAGCGCGTGCCGAAGTGGGCGAACCCCCTGCGGCGTACGTCCGACAGGTTCGAGTCCTGGTTCCGGGGCCTGGTGACGCTGCTCCTCGTCCTCGGCCTGCCGGCGGCGGCGATCAGCGCGGGGCTGGCGGCGTACGAGGCGTCGATGCGCACCGTGCGGATCCAGTCGGCGGAGCGGCAGGAGGTCACCGCCCGGGTGACGGCCGACGTCAAGGGCGACGCCGCCGACGGGAAGCGGCAGGCGCGGATCCGCTGGACGGCCGCCGACGGCACGGTGCGGACGGGGACGACCTTCGTGGAGTCGGGCACGTCCAAGGGCGCCGCCCTGCGGGTGTGGGTGGACCGTGACGGCAGCCTCACCGGCGTGCCGATGAACGAGCTCAACGCGACGACCACCGGCTGGTTCGTGGGCGCCATGGCGGCGGCCGGCGTGGCCACCGCGTTCCTGGTGGCGAAGTCCGGCATGCGCCGGCTGCTGGACCGTAGAAGGTACGCCCAGTGGGACGCCGAGTGGAACACGGTGGAACCCCAGTGGTCCGCGCGTTTCCGCCGGTGACGGACCCGCTGATGAATGCAGCACCACTTCAAGGAGAGGGGCGACGGTCATGCGAGCTCACCTCGGCGACCGTCTCGTCATCGACAGCCCGACGACCGGAGTCACCGGGCGCGACGGCGAGATCGTCGGACTCCGTCACGAGGACGGAACACCTCCCTACGACGTGCGCTGGTCGGACACCGACGAGGTGACCCTCGTGTTCCCCGGGCCCGACGCACACGTCCGGCACACGGAGAACGGGGCCGCCGGCCGTTCCTCCCCACCGGATGCCGGCGGCGCGGCATCCGCTCGGCCGACCGTGTCCCCGCATCCCGCCGGCATCGGCCGGCGTCTGGCCGCCGAACGCCGCAGGCGGGGACTCAGCCGGGAGGAAACGGCCCGCCGCGCCCGTATCTCGCCCGCGTACCTGGCCTACCTGGAGGAACAACCGGCCGACCCGAGCGCGGCGACCCTCCTCGCGCTGGCCGCCGCGCTGGGCACCACCGCCACGGCCCTGCGCGGGGCCGACGTCGACCTGCCGCCCGGACAGGGGCACGCGCTGCCGCACCCTCAGCTGCGCGACCTCGGCCCCCAGGAGTGCCGCCGCCTGCTGTCCACGCACGGCGTGGGGCGCGTAGCGGTGTCGGCGCCCGACGGCCACCCCGCGGTCGTCCCGGTGAACTACGACGTCCTCGGCGACGACATCGTCTTCCGCACCGCGCCCGACTCCGTGCCCGCGGCGGCCGTCGGCACGGAGGTCGCCTTCGAGGTCGACCACGTGGACGAGGCCATGAGCGAAGGCTGGAGCGTCCTCGCCGTGGGTCCCGCCGGAGTCGTCACCGAGCCGGAGGCCGTGCGCGGGCTCGCCCGGCGCGCCCGCACCACGCCCTGGGCGGGCGGTGAACGCGACATGTGGGTGTCGATCCGTCCCACCCGCCTGACGGGCCGGCGCATCACTCCGGCCGATCGACAGCCGCGCGTGCCGGAGTGAATCCCGCGGCCGTCACCTCCCGGCGGATCGGCCGGCCCTCGCGGGCGCGCCTCCCGAGCACGGAAGGGAACCGGTCATGAACACCGTCGACCGCCGCTGCGTGCTGCGAGCCGGCCTCGGTGCCGCAGCGGCCGGCGCGCTCGCCGCCTGCACCCGTCCGGGCAGTGCTCCCGCCCTGGTCAGCCCGTCCGGGGCGGCGGTGGCCGCGAAGGACGGTGAACGAGCCGGCACCGGCCCCACCCGTGCGGTGACCTTGGTCGCCGCGCCGGCCCAAGTGGAGCTGGGCGCCGGGCTCATGGCCGACACCTGGGCCTACGACGGCCGGACGCCCGGCAAGGAACTGCGCCTCTCGGCCGGCGACCGGCTGGCCGCCACACTGTCCAACCGGCTCCCCGACGGGGCCACCACGTCCGTCCACTGGCACGGCATCGCCCTGCGCAACGACATGGACGGCGTCCCGCAGGTCACACAGCGACCCGTCACGGCCGGGAGCGACTTCACCTACCGCTTCAGCGCCGGCGTCCCGGGGACGTACTTCTTCCACCCTCACGTGGGGGTCCAGCTCGACCGAGGACTGCACGCGCCGTTGATCGTGGAGGACCCGAAGGAGCCGCTGCCCTACGACGAGGAGTGGGTCCTCGTCCTCGACGACTGGCTGGACGGGGTCACCGGCACCCCCGACGACGTCTACGCCGAACTGCGGCGGGGCATGAGCGGGATGCACATGGGCAGCCGCCCGGGTGTGACGGACGGCACCCGGCCCCCGTCCTCCGGCGCGGGCATGCCGACGCGGCCCATGCCGCGCTCCCGCAGCCCACTGCTCGGGGGCCGCGCCGGCGACGTCGAGTACCCCCACCACCTGATCAACGGCCGTGTTCCGGCCGACCCGGAGATCCTGCGCACCAAGCCCGGCCGGCGCCTGCGGCTGCGAGTGATCAACGCCGGCGGAGACACCGCCTACCGCGTCGCCCTCGGCGGCCACGAACTGACCGTCACCCACACCGACGGCTTCCCGGTCCGCCACCGGCCGGCCGACGCGCTGCTGGTGGGCATGGGGGAGCGCTACGACGCCCTGGTCACCCTCGGCGACGGCGTCTTCCCGCTGGTCGCACTCGCCGAGGGAAAGGACGCCACCGGCATGGCCGTGATCCGCACCGGCTCCGGCGGCCTCCCCCGGGCGTCGACCCGCCCGAGGGAACTGGACGGCAGGATCGGCTCCGCTTCCCGGCTCCGGGCGGCGGACGAGGTATGGCTGCCCCCGAAGAAGCCCGACCGGGTCCACCGCGTCGAGTTGACCGGCGGCATGATGGCGTACGACTGGTCCGTCGACGGCCGCCGCTTCGACATGGACGACCCGACCGCGCACCCGCTCACGGTGGAGGAGGGCCGGCGGGTCCGGCTCGACTTCGTCAACACCACCGCCATGTGGCACCCGATGCACCTGCACGGCCACACCTTCCAGCTCGGCGCGAGCGGGCCGCGCAAGGACACCGCCGTCGTGCTGCCGAGGACGACGGTGTCGGTGGCGTTCGACGCGGACAATCCGGGCCGGTGGATGCTGCACTGCCACAACGCGTACCACGCGGAGGCGGGGATGATGGCGCTGCTGGCTTACCTGGGCTGACCGGGGAGGGGCCGAGGGGCGGGCGCCGGGGGCCGGACGGCCCGAGCGGAACTCCTCGTGACGGGACAAGCTGGATGAGGGGGCATCCCGTACCGGACCGAGAAGAATGAGGAAGATCATGAAAGGCTTCGTCTTCCACGGCCCCGGACAGTCCGCCTGGGAGGAACTCCCGGACCCGGCCGTCAAGGAACCCACCGACGCGATCGTGCGGGTCGACACCGTCACCGTCTGCGGCACGGATCTGCACATCCTCAAGGGCGACGTTCCCGAGGTGCGCCCGGGCACGGTTCTGGGCCACGAGGCCGTCGGCGAGATCATGGAGGTCGGCGGCGACGTGCGGACCGTGCGTCCGGGCGACCGCGTGCTGGTGTCGTGCATCAGCTCCTGCGGCCGCTGCCGCTTCTGCCGGGAGGGCATGTACGGCCAGTGCCGGGGTGGCGGGGGCTGGATCCTCGGCCACCTCGTCGACGGCGCCCAGGCCGAGTACGTCCGCGTCCCCTTCGCCGACCTGTCCGTGCACGCCCTGCCGGCGGCCGTGGCGAGCAAGGACGCGGTCCTGCTCGCGGACATCTTCCCGACGGCGTACGAGGTCGGCGTCCGCAACGGCTGCGTACGCCCCGGGGACACCGTCGCCGTCGTCGGCGCCGGGCCCATCGGCCTGGCGGCGATCGTCACGGCTCGTCTCCTCGCCCCCGAGCGGATCGTCGCCGTCGACCTCGCCGCGTCCCGGTTGGAGGCCGCCCGGCGGCTGGGCGCCGACGCCGTGGCCGCCGGGGGTGAGGACCCGGAGCAGCTGATCGCCGACCTCACCGACGGGCTCGGCGCGGACGTGGTCATCGAGGCGGTCGGGGCGCCGGAGAGCTTCGAACTGTGCACGCGGATGGTGCGGCCCGGTGGCCACGTGGCCAACATCGGCGTCCACGGCCGGCCCGCGACGTTGCACCTGGAAGATCTGTGGATCAAGAACGTGACCATCACCACCGGGTTGGTCGACACGCACTCGACCCCGACCCTGCTGCGGATGGCCGCAGCCGGCCGGCTGCCCACCGGGCACCTGGTCACCCACACCTTCTCGATGGAGCACATGGAGGAGGCGTACGACGTCTTCTCGCGGGCCGCCGACACCGGGGCCCTCAAGGTGGTGCTCGGCGGCCCACCGCACGACGAACTCGCCGTCGTCGCCGCCTGAACGGGGGAGGGCTTTCGCCGTCGGCCGGCGCAGGCCCGTCCGCCGCCCCGTGCTCAGCGCCGTTCAGGACGCCCGTGGACGCGGTCAGTCGGTGCGCTTGCGGCGCGGTGCGACGGCGGACGGGGAGCCGTCGGCCTCCGCGGCGTCCGCCAGGGCTTCGGCCGCCGCCCGTGCCGCCTGGGCCGTGTCGTCGGCCGCCTGCGCCGCCATGTCCTGCCGCGGGGGTTCGTCGAGGGTGGCCGGCGACGGCGGAAGGACTTCGGTGAACGCTTTCGACACGCCGTGCAGCGCGGAAGTGATCTCGCTCGGGATGACCCAGAAGTTGTTGCCCGATCCCTGCGCCAGCTGGGGCAGGGCCTGGAGGTACTGGTAGGCGAGGAGCTTGGGGTCGGGGTCGTTGCGGTGCACGGCCTGGAAGACCTCGTCGATCGCCCGCGACTGGCCTTCCGCCTGGAGGATCGCGGCCGTCCTGTTCCCCTCCGCGCGCAGGACGGCGGCCTGCTTGTCCCCCTCGGCGGTGAGGATCTGCGACTGGCGCTGCCCCTCCGCGCCCAGGATGGCGGCCCGCTTGTCCCGTTCGGCCCGCATCTGCTTCTGCATCGCCTCCTTGATGGACTGGGGAGGGTCGATGGCCTTGATCTCCACCCGGTTGACCCGCAGTCCCCACTTGCCGGTGGCCTCGTCGAGCACGCCGCGCAACTGGCTGTTGATCGTGTCGCGGGAGGTCAGGGTCTTCTCCAGATCCATGGAGCCCACGACGTTGCGCAAGGTGGTGACGGTCAACTGCTCGACCGCCTGAAGGAAGTTGGCGATCTCGTAGAAGGCGGCGCGGGGGTCGGTCACCTGGAAGTACAGGACGGTGTCGATCTCGACGACCAGGTTGTCCTCGGTGATCACCGGCTGCGGCCGGAAGGAGACCACCTGTTCGCGCAGGTCGATCAGCGCGTGCACCCGATCGATGTAGGGGATGACGAGGTTCAGGCCGGGCGTGAGGGTCCGGTGGTAGCGGCCGAGCCGTTCGACGTTGCGGGCGCGCGCCTGAGGCACGATCCGCACCGCGCGGACGACGGTGAAGATCGCGAACAGCGCGACGACCAGACCGGCTATGACAGACGCGGACATGGCTTCACTCCCGGGGGTAGACGAACGCTGTCGTACCGCTGATCTCCATGACGTCGACGGTGGTCCCGGGCGCGATGACCAGGGTGTCGTCGTAGGAGCGAGCCGACCATTCCTCGCCGTCGATGCGGACCCTGCCGCCCGTGCCCGTCACCTCCGAGACCGCGAGGGCGGTCTTGCCGATCAGGGCGTCGATGCCGAAGCGCGGCCCCTGCGGCGGGAGCAGGTGGCGCAGCGCGACAGGACGGACGAAGAGCAGGCTGACGGCGGCGACGAGGGCGTACGCGACGAGTTGGAGGACCGGCGGGAGGCCTGCCGCGGCGAGGCCGGCGGTCGCCAGCGCGGCCACGCTCAGCATCCCGAGCGCGGCGGTGAGGGTGAAGATCTCCGCCACGGCCAGGACGGCCGCGATGATCAGCCATATCAGCCACGGATCCATGACGTGCCCGCTCTCACCAGGGGCGGCCTGAGGAGGATGCGCCTGCGGCGCATGACGCCGCAGGCTTTGTCCGTATTTTATCGCTTTCACCGGGTCCGGCGGAGCGTGCCCCTGGATCGGTGCGCGAGCCGCTGCCCCTGTCGCCCACCGCACGACCTGGCCATACTGCCCCTATGACGGCCGACCCGGGGTTGTTCACCCCCGCGAGCGTGACCTGGCAGCTGCACGCCGACCCCATGATGTGGGTCGCCGGGATCCGCGCGCTCTACCTCCAGGCACTGCACCCCCGTGCCGTACGCGGCGTCATGGAGAACTCCGACTTCCGCGAGGACGCCTGGGGCCGGCTCATGCGCACCGCGAACTTCGTCGGCACCACCACCTACGGCACCACCGATGCCGCCGAGAAGGCAGGCGCCCGCGTCCGCAAGGTCCACCGCATGCTCTCCGCGACCGACCCGGAATCCGGCGAGCGGTTCGGCGTCGACGAACCCGAGCTGCTGCTGTGGGTGCACTGCGCCGAGATCGACTCCTATCTGCATGTCCTGCGCCGCTCCGGCTACCCCCTCACCGACGCGGCCGCCGACCGCTACCTGGCCGAACACCGCGTCAGTGCCCGTCTGGCGGGCCTCGACCCCGACGCCGTGCCCGCAGACCGGGCGGACATGGCGGCCTACTTCGAGAAGATGCGCCCCGAGCTCGCCGCCGGCGCCGACGCCCGCGCGGTCGACGACTTCCTGCTCCGCCCGCCGGTGCACCCCCTGCTCGTGCCGGCCCGCGCTGTGCTGTGGCGGCACGTGGCGCGCCTGGCCTACGACTCGCTGCCGTCGTACGCCCACGAGCTGTACGGCAGGAGCGCCCCGCACCCCGCCGCCGTCACCCGGCGGTTGCGCGCGACCGGCGCCCTCCTGCGCGCCGTACCGGCACGCGTGCGATGGCAGTTGCCGCCCAAACACGTCCTGCGCGCCATGGCCCGCCTCGGTCCCGACGCCCGCCCCGCACCCCGCAGGGCCCGGTAGCCGGCCCAGCCGTCACACCCAGCCCGCCTCCGTGTACAGCCGCCCGTCCCTGATGCCGTCGAGTGCCGCCCGGGTGTAGTCGACCACCGGGTACCCCGGCGGCCCGGGCGGCGCGGCCCCCGCAGCCCCCATGGCGTGCCCTCTCCGGGATCCCGGCGCCCGGCGGGCACCCCTGGCCGACCTTGATCGCCTCGTGTTACCAAGAACCATGCCTGCACACGAGGGACACGATCGCGCTCCGCGTCACGACCGCCGCGCCTACGACGCCGTCATCGTCGGCGGCGGCCACAACGGGCTGGTAGCCGCCGCGTATCTGGCGCGGGCCGGCCGGTCCGTGCTGGTGCTGGAACGGCTCGGCCACACCGGCGGCGCCGCCGTCTCCACCCGCCCGTTCGCCGGCGTGGACGCCCGGCTGTCGCGCTACTCCTACCTGGTCAGCCTGCTGCCGCGGAAGATCGTCCGCGATCTCGGCCTCGACTTCCGCGTCCAGAGCCGCACGATCTCCTCGTACACGCCCGTGGAACGGGGCGGACGGCCGACCGGACTGCTCGTCGGCGGCGGCGAGGAGCGCACCCGGGAGGCGTTCGCCCGGCTGACCGGCGGCGAGCGGGAGTACGCCGCCTGGCAGCGCTTCTACGCCATGACGGGGCGCGTCGCCGAACGGGTCTTCCCGACGCTCACCGAACCGCTGCCCACCCGGGAGGAGCTGCGCCGGCGCGTCGACGACGAGGAGGCCTGGAGGGTCCTCTTCGAGGAGCCGGTCGGCACGGCGATCGAGGAACGCTTCACGGACGACCTGGTGCGGGGCGTCGTCCTGACCGACGCGCTGATCGGCACCTTCGCCGACGCCCACGACCCCTCCCTGAAGCAGAACCGCTGCTTCCTCTACCACGTGATCGGCGGCGGCACCGGCGCCTGGGACGTGCCCGTCGGCGGCATGGGCGCCCTCACCGACGCCCTCGCGACCGCCGCCCGGGAGGCGGGCGCCGTCATCGCCACGGGCCACGAGGCCGTGAGGATCACCGCCGACGGCCGCAGCGCCGAGGTCGCCTACCGCAGCGCCGACGGCGAGGGTGTCGTCGCGGCCCGGCACGTCCTGGTCAACGCCTCCCCGCGGGCGCTCGCGGACCTCACCGGCGACGAGCCGCCCGCCCCCGCCGAGGGCGCCCAGCTCAAGGTGAACATGCTGCTCGAGCGGCTGCCCCGGCTGCGGGACACCTCCGTGGACCCGCGCGAGGCCTTCGCCGGCACCTTCCACATCGCCGAGGGCTACGAGCAGCTCGCCGCCGCCCACGCCCAGGCCGCGGCCGGCTCGCGGCCGGCCGCGCCGCCGTCCGAGATCTACTGTCACTCGCTGACCGACCCAGGCATCCTCGGCCCCGACCTGGTCGCGCGGGGCTACCAGACGCTGACGCTGTTCGGACTGCACACCCCTGCCCGCCTCTTCGCCCGGGACAACGACGCCGTCCGCGAGGAGCTGCTCAGGGCCACTCTCGCCCAGCTCGACGCCCACCTCGCCGAACCCCTCGCCGACTGCCTGGCCACCGACGCCGAGGGCCGCCCCTGCATCGAGGCCAAGACCCCGCTGGACCTGGAACACGACCTCGGTCTGCCCGGCGGCAACATCTTCCACCGGGAACTCGCCTGGCCCTACGCCCAGGAAGGCGCCGGCCGCTGGGGCGTGGCGACCCGGCACGCCAACGTCCTGCTGTGCGGCGCGGGCGCGGTGCGCGGGGGAGGGGTGAGCGGGGTGCCGGGGCACAACGCGGCGATGGCGGTGCTGGAGGGCGAGGCGGGAGAAGCGGCCGGAACATAAATCTGACGGAGCATCAGAAAAGCTCTTCCGTCGTCCGGGCGGCTGCGGCATCCTGCGCCCATGCAGACGGAGCTGAGCAACCAACTCGGAGTCGAGCACGCCGTCTTCGGCTTCACGCCGTTCCCCGCAGTGGCCGCGGCCATCAGCCGCGCCGGCGGGTTCGGCGTGCTCGGCGCGGTCCGCTACACCGCCCCCGACGACCTCAAACGCGACCTCGACTGGATCGAGGCGCACGTCGACGGCCGCCCCTACGGCCTGGACGTCGTCATGCCCGCGAAGAAGGTCGAAGGCGTCAGCGAGGCCGATGTCGAGGCGATGATCCCCGACGGGCACCGGCGGTTCGTGCGGGAGACCCTCGCCAAGTACGGGGTGCCCGAGCTGCCCGAGGGCGAGGCGTCCGGGTGGCGCATCACCGGGTGGATGGAGCAGGTCGCCCGCAGCCAGCTCGACGTCGCCTTCGACTACCCGATCCGGCTGCTCGCCAACGCCCTCGGCTCCCCGCCCGCCGACGTCGTGGCCCGCGCGCACGAGCGGGACGTGCTGGTCGCCGCGCTCGCGGGCAGCGCCCGGCACGCGGAGAAACACCGGGACGCCGGGATCGACATCGTCGTCGCCCAGGGATACGAGGCCGGGGGCCACACCGGTGAGATCGCCTCCATGGTCCTCACCCCCGAAGCCGTCGACGCCGTCGCCCCGCTGCCCGTGCTCGCCGCCGGGGGCATCGGCAGCGGCCGGCAGATCGCCGCCGCCCTCGCCCTCGGCGCGCAGGGCGTGTGGCTCGGCTCGCTCTGGCTCACCACCGCCGAGGCCGACCTGCACTCGCCCGCCCTCACCCGCAAGCTCCTCGCGGCCGGCTCCGGCGACACCGTCCGCTCCCGCGCCCTCACCGGCAAGCCCGCGCGTCAGCTCCGCACCGACTGGACCGACGCCTGGGACGCCCCGGACGGGCCCGGCACCCTCCCGATGCCTCTCCAGGGGCTGCTGGTGGCCGACGCCGTCTCGCGCATCCAGAAGTACGAGGTCGACCCTCTGCTCGGCACGCCGGTCGGCCAGATCGTCGGGCGGATGAACGAGGTCCGCAGCGTCCGGGCCGTCTTCGACGACCTCACCCGCGGCTTCGAGCAGGCCGTCGACCGCGTGAACCGCATCGCAGGAAGGAGCGGCCAGTGACGAACACGCCGAACACGCCGAGCGCGCCCCCCGCCGGCTTCTGGGCGCAGGCCGCCGCCGATCCCGGCCGCGTCGTCCTGATCGCCCCGGACGGCGAGGAATGGACCGCCGGGCGGCTGCACTCGGCCGCCAACCGCCTCGTGCACGGTCTGCGCGCGGCCGGCCTCGAACGCGGCGACGCCTTCGCGGTCGTGCTGCCCAACTCGACGGAGTTCCTCACCGCCTACCTCGCGGCCACCCAGGCCGGGTTCTACCTCGTCCCCGTCAACCACCATCTGGTCGGCCCCGAGATCGCCTGGATCGTCTCCGACTCCGGCGCCAAAGTCCTCATCGCCCACGAGCGTCACGGCGAGCAGGCCGCCCGCGCCGCCGACGAGGCGGGCCTGCCCGCCACCCACCGGTACGCCGTCGGCGAGGTCGACGGCTTCCGCCCGTACGCCGAACTCCTCGCCGGGCAGCCGGAGTCGGCGCCCGCCGACCGCACGCTCGGCTGGGTCATGAACTACACCTCGGGCACGACCGGCCGCCCGCGCGGCATCCGCCGTCCGCTGCCCGGCAAGCCCCCCGAGGAGGCGTACCTCGGCGGCTTCCTCGGCATCTTCGGCGTCCGGCCCTTCGACGACAACGTGCACCTCGTCTGCTCGCCGCTCTACCACACGGCGGTCCTCCAGTTCGCGGGCGCGTCCCTGCACATCGGCCACCGTCTCGTCGTCATGGACAAGTGGACCCCCGAGGAGATGCTCCGCCTCATCGACGCCCACCGCTGCACCCACACGCACATGGTCCCCACCCAGTTCCACCGTCTCCTGGCCCTCCCGGGCGAGGTGCGCGCGCGGTACGACGTCTCGTCCATGCGGCACGCCATCCACGGCGCCGCGCCCTGCCCGGACCATGTGAAGCGGGCGATGATCGACTGGTGGGGCGACTGCGTGGAGGAGTACTACGCGGCCAGCGAGGGCGGCGGCGCCTTCGCCACCGCGGAGGACTGGCTGAAGAAGCCGGGCACGGTCGGCAAGGCCTGGCCCATCAGCGAACTCGCGATCTTCGACGACGACGGCGAGCGGCTGCCGCCCGGCCGGCTCGGCACGGTGTACATGAAGATGACCACGGGCGGCTTCAGCTATCACAAGGACGCGGACAAGACCCGCAAGAACCGCATCGGCGACTTCTTCACCGTCGGAGACCTCGGCTGCCTCGACGAGGACGGCTACCTCTTCCTCCGCGACCGCAAGATCGACCTGATCATCTCGGGCGGCGTCAACATCTATCCCGCCGAGATCGAGTCCGCCCTCCTCGCCCACCCCGCCGTAGCCGACGCGGCCGCCTTCGGCATCCCGCACGACGACTGGGGCGAGGAGGTGAAGGCGGTCGTCGAACCGGCCCCCGGCCACGAACCCGGCCCCACCCTCGCCGCCGCCCTGCTCGCCCACTGCACCGAACGCCTCGCCGGCTACAAGCGCCCCAAGACGGTCGACTTCATCACCGAGATGCCCCGCGATCCCAACGGGAAGCTCTACAAACGCCGCCTGCGCGAGCCGTACTGGGAGGGCCGGGACAAGGCGGTGTGAGACACCTCGGCCGCCGAGGGGCGGTACGGCGACGCAGGGTGGCCGTCCGCACCTCACCGGGGGCGGGGCGGATCACGCCGCCCCGCCCCCGGTCAGGGGTCAGCGGCGTTCTCCCGCCCACACCACCCTCAGCGCCGGCGAGCGCAGGATGTCCCGCTCGCAGAACCGGGACGTCACCCACTTCTGCGCCGAGAACAGCCGGGTCTGGTCGACGTGATGGCGCGACGCGGGGTTCGACGACTGGGAGTACGCCAGCAGCGTCCGGGCCACCGGGCAGCGGCTGCCGTCCCAGCCGACGGCCTGGATGTAGCTGGAGCCGGTCGACACCTCGGTGTAGCCGCCGCCCGTCGGATTCCACACCGCCTCGACCTTGTTCCACACGCCGAGCCCCTCGGTGCCGCCCGGCACCGGGACGCGCTGCCCGCCGCGTACGACGAACTGGTGGTCGCCGAGCGGGGCGTCGAGCGGGATGCGCGCCGCCCGCAGTTCCAAGACCGCGTCCGCGAGAGCCGAAGTGAAGTCGGACGAGCCGGTGTTCAGCGTGTTCGGGGTGCGGACCGGGTCGGCCGCGGAGAACGGGACCTGCCACTGCTGGGCCGCCGGGAACTTCCGCCAGAAGCGGTCGAAGAGCAGCGCGCCCCGGCTGGCGGGGTCGGTGGTGCGGTCCCAGGCGGCCAGCACCGCACACGCCTCGCCCACGTCGACCGCCTTGCCGTCGCTGCCGGTCGCCGTGCCGCCCGGCAGCGCCGCGCACGCCTTCGCCGCGTCGGCCGCGGCCAGAGCGCCGGCCGGCGCCCGGTCGGCGAACTGCTGCCGTTGCAGGTCCGCCACGGTGAGACCGCCGCGCCGGGCCAGCGCCGCGACGTCCTCGATCGCGCCCCTGGTCCGCAACGAACGGACGGTGCCCGTCGTGCCGAAGACGCGTTCGTAACCCGTGAGCGGCCGGTCCGCGTTGGCGAGCCAGGCGCTGTCGTTGGAGTTCTCCGCGTACGGGGCGTCGGTCAGCGTGGGCAGCTTCGCCGGTCCGAAGACGCCCGGCTCGACCGCGTCGGCGTCACGGCCCAGCGCGCAGTCGCCGCGTGAACCGTCGAGGACCGCCACCCCGGACGCCGGATAGGTCACCCTGCCGAGCGGGGTGGAGCAGCGCCGGGCCAGCTCGTCGGTGATCCGGGGCAGCACCTGGGACTGGGTGAACAGGGTGTGGCCGCCGGAGTCGGCGGCGACGGTGTTCACCCACGGCAGGCCCTGAGTGCGGCGCAGCGCCGCCAGGACGTCGGCCGTGCCGCGGGCCGCGCTGAAGCCGAGGGCGGTGTCGGAGGCGCGCAGGTTGGTGGCGTTGGGGTCGTTGAGCGCGTAGGCCGTGGTGGTGCTCCAGGGCAGCGGCAGCGTGGGGCCGAGAGCGGTGACGACGGGGCCGTACCGCGTCCACCACTGCGTGCGGCTCACCGGGGGGCCGTCCTGGACGGGGACGGTCACCGTCCGCCGCGTCATGCGCTCGGACGTGCCGTCGACCAGGTACGCCGTCGGGTCGGCCGGGTCCAGCGTCAGCTGGTGCAGGTTGAGGGGGACGCCGGTGGCCACGGTGTGGCTCCAGGCGACACGTTCGTTGTGCCCGATGGACATGGTCGGAGTGCCGAGCAGCGAGGCGCCCGCGACGTTCAGCCGGCCCGGGATGGTCTGCTGGGACTGCCAGAAACGCCGGCCGCCCTGCCAGGGGTAGTGCGGGTTGCCGAGCAGCAGGCCGCGGCCGTTCGCCGTGGTCGCGCCGCTGAAGGCGACCGCGTTGGAGCCCATGTCGGCGGTGTCGGCGGCGAAGAGCTCGGCGGCGGCGCGGGCGGCGGCCCCGGCGTCGGGAGCCGCGGCGGACGGGGCGGCGCCGGAGGCGGTGGGCGGCTGGGCGGCCGTGATGCCGTCGACGGCGCGGCCCTGACCGCCGAGGACGGCGAGCGCGTAGCCGCGCGCGGCCACGTCGACCGTGGTGATCGGGCGCACCCACGCGGCGCCTTTGCACGCCGGGTCGGTGATCCGGTTCTGCCGCAGCCAGGCGTTGTACCCGGCGGCGAAGCCCCGCATCAGGTCCTTGGCGGTACGGCTCGGGCCGGCGGGCGCGGGCCGGGCGAGCAGGCGCTCCACCGTGCCCGCCTCCCGCGCCCCGCGGAAGTACAGGTCGCTGGAGAGGTTCCGGGCGGCCGAGGAGAGCGAGGAGTCGGGCGCCGCGTCGGCTCCGAAGTACCGTGACCGTTCCCCGCGCACGGTCACGAAACCGTCGGCGAGCACGCACACCTGGTCGGCGGCCTGCGCCCACCCCGTGCCGAACCCGAGATTCGCGTGGTCGCGCGCGAGGATGTGCGGGATGCCGTACTCGGTGTAGCGGATGACGGCGGACAGACCGCCGAAGGAGTGGCGTTCCTGCCGGTCCGGCGCGGCCTGCCGCTCGGCCGCCGACGCCGGCAGGGCCGCGGTGGCGGTGAGCAGCGCGACCGCGGCGACGGCGAGCCGTCCGACCCGGGAGCGGGTGAACGGTTTCGCGCGAGTGCGGGGCGATCGCCTGACACGCGGGTGAGCCGGGCGCTTCGTGCGGAGACGCATGGTGCCTCCCAACAGCGTTGAGGGAAGGGGCGGTTGAGCGTACCAACGGGTATGTCCGGTGTCAGTGCGTCGTACCGGGACGCAGCCACGTCCGGCCGGACGCGGAACGCGCCGCGACTTGACCCGCCCCGGCCGCCGTCCGAGGATCTTGTGCCATGACCCCCGGACACGGCAGTACCGTCGACGGCGTGCTGCGGCGCAGCGCCCGCCGTACCCCGGCACGCGTCGCGGTCGAGTACCGCGACCGCACCTGGACCTACGAGGAGCTCGACGAGGCGGTCTCCCGCGCGGCGAGCGTCCTGCTCGGCCGGAGCCTCGCCCCCGGCGACCGGGTCGCTGCCTACGGCCACAACTCCGACGCCTACCTCGTCGGCTTCCTGGCCTGCGCCCGCGCCGGGCTGGTGCACGTCCCCGTGAACCAGAACCTCACCGGCGACGACCTCGCCTACATCCTCGGCCAGTCGGGCAGCTCCCTGGTGCTCACCGACCCCGACCTCGCCGACCGGCTCCCCGACGGCGTCCCCACGCTGCCCCTGCGCGACGCCGACGGCTCGCTGCTCGCCCGGCTCGCCGAGGCCGCCCCGTACGACGGCCCCGAGCCGCGCAGCGAGGACCTGGTCCAGCTGCTGTACACCTCCGGCACGACGGCCCTGCCCAAGGGCGCGATGATGACCCACCGCGCCCTGGTGCACGAGTACCTGAGCGCGATCACCGCCCTCGACCTGAGCGCCGGCGACCGCCCCGCGCACGCGCTGCCGCTGTACCACTCGGCGCAGATGCACGTGTTCCTGCTGCCGTACCTCGCCACCGGCGCGACGAACGTCATCCTCGACGCGCCGGACGGCGACACGCTCCTCGACCTCGTCGAAGCCGGCCGCGTCGACAGCCTCTTCGCCCCGCCCACCGTGTGGATCGCCCTCACCAACCGCCCCGACTTCGCCGACCGCGACCTCGGGGGGCTGCGCAAGGCCTACTACGGGGCGTCGATCATGCCGGTGCCCGTGCTGGAGCGGTTGCGCGAACGCCTCCCCAAGCTCGCCCTCTACAACTGCTTCGGGCAGAGCGAGATCGGCCCGCTCGCCACCGTGCTGGCCCCGGAGGAGCACAAGGGCCGCCTGGACTCGTGCGGACGGACCGTGCTCTTCGTCGACGCGCGCGTGGTCGACGACAGGGGCGAGGACGTCCCCGACGGCGAGCCCGGCGAGATCGTCTACCGCTCCCCGCAGCTCTGCGAGGGCTACTGGGACAAGCCGGAGGAGACCTCGGCGGCCTTCCGCGACGGCTGGTTCCACTCCGGGGACCTCGCCGTGCGCGACGCCCACGGCTACTTCACGATCGTCGACCGTGTGAAGGACGTCATCAACTCCGGTGGCGTGCTGGTCGCTTCACGACAGGTCGAGGACGCGCTGTACACGCACGAGGCGGTCGCCGAGGCCGCGGTGATCGGGCTGCCCGACGAGAAGTGGATCGAGGCGGTCACCGCGGTCGTCGTCGCGCGCGGCGAGGTGACCGAGGACGAACTGGTCGCCCACACGAAGGAGAAGCTGCCCGCCTTCAAGGCGCCCAAGCGGGTGCTGTTCGTGGACGAACTCCCGCGCAACGCCAGCGGCAAGATCCTCAAGCGTGAACTCCGTGAGAGGTTCGCCCGGTAGCGGGTGAAGCCGGTACGGCCGGCGTGCTCCGCAACCGCGTTGCACGCGGACCGCGCGTGCGGTGAAGATCGACACATGCCGACCTTCACCGCGTCCGACGGAACCGAACTCGCCTACCACGTCCGGGGCGAGGGCGAGCCGCTCGTCGTCCTGCCCGGCGGGCCCATGCAGGCCTCCGAGTACCTGGGGGACCTGGGCGGACTCACCGCCCACCGCCGGCTGATCCTGCTCGACCCGCGAGGCACCGGCGACTCCGCCGTACCGGCGGACCCGGCGACCTACCGCTGCGACCGGCAGATCGACGACGTGGAAGCGCTCCGCGTCCGGCTGGGGCTGGACCGGATGGACGTGCTCGCCCACTCGGCGGGCGGCAACCTGGCCCTGCTGTACGCGGCCCGGCATCCCCGGCGGGTGGCCCGGCTCGCGCTCGTCACCGTCATCCCCTGGGCCCTGGGCCGGCCGGCCACGCCCGAGGAACGGCTGGCGGCCGCGCTGCTGCGCAAGGACGAGCCGTGGTTCGCGGCCGTCTTCCCGGCGTTCCGGGCCTGGCTCGCGGGCGAGGAGGTGACCGACGAGGACTTCGCGGCGTTCGGCGGCTTCTTCTACGGCCGCTGGGACGACACCGCCCGCGCCCACGCGGCCGGCATGGAGGCGCGGGCCAACGTCGAGGCGGAGGAGCGCTTCCACGGGCCCGGCGCCTACGACCCGCCGGCACTGCGCGCCGCGCTCGCCGAGGTGACCGCCCCCGCGCTGGTCCTCGCCGGCGGCGCCGACGGCGGCCCGTGCCCCGCCGCCGCCCGCCTCCTCGCCGACGTGCTCCCGAACGCCGAATTCGCCGTCCAGCCCGACGCCGGCCACTACCCGTGGCTGGACGACCCGCAATGGTTCACCCGTCGTACGGCCGCTTTCCTGAACGCCGCCGCGCCGACGGCCCCGGCGAGGTAAGGCCCCCTCGTGCCGGCGGGCCGGCCACAGCCCTCGTGTCCGCCGGCGCTCAGTGGTCCGACGCCGCTGCCACGTCCCGGGCCCAGCGGTAGTCCGCCTTGCCGCTGGGGGAGCGGCGGATGGAGTCCGTGATGACCAACTGGCGGGGGACCTTGTAGCCGGCGAGGCGGGTGCGGCAGTGGGTCTGGATGTCCTCCAGGGAGGGGGACTGCGCGCCGCCGCGCAATTGCACCACGGCCGCCACATGGTTGCCCCACGTCGGATCGGGCACGCCGGCCACCAAGGCGTCGTACACGTCCGGGTGGGCCTTGAGCGCCTGCTCGACCTCCTCCGGGTACACCTTCTCGCCGCCGGTGTTGATGCACTGCGAGCCACGGCCGAGGACGACGACCACGTCGTCCGCGTCGACGGTGGCCATGTCACCGAGGAGCACCCAGCGCTCCCCGTCCTTCTCGAAGAACGTCTCGGCCGATTTCGCCGGGTCGTTGTAGTAGCCCAGGGGCACGTGTCCGCGCTGCGCGACCCGGCCCACCTCACCGGCCGCGACGGGCTCGTGCGTCACCGGATCGACCACCTGCGTACGGGAGTTGACGCGAATGCGGAAACCCCGCTCGGGGCCGGAGTCGTCCGTCGCCGTGCCGTTGAACCCGGACTCCGAGGAGCCGAAGTTGTTCAGCAGCATCGCGTTCGGCATCAGCGCCCGGAACTGGCGGCGGACCGTGTCCGACATGATCGCCCCGGACGAGGAGACGCTGAACACCGACGAGCAGTCGACGCCCTTCATCGGCCCCTCCAGCGCGTCGATCAGCGGCCTGAGCATCGCGTCGCCGACCAGGGAGATGCTGGTGACCTTCTCCTTCT
Organism: Streptomyces sp. NPDC101166; assembly: GCF_044768125.1. Classification (NCBI taxonomy): domain Bacteria; kingdom Bacillati; phylum Actinomycetota; class Actinomycetes; order Kitasatosporales; family Streptomycetaceae; genus Streptomyces; species Streptomyces sp. NPDC101166. The sequence goes on along the minus strand of NZ_JBIWPF010000001.1, from coordinate 318,544 downwards.
CGATCGTCCGCAGCGCCTCTTCCGGCACGAACTTACGGTGGATGACGACGCGTTGGCCGAAGTTGAAGCCGATGAACGCGGTCAGCGTGGACGTGCCGTGCATCAGCGGGGGAGTGGGGAAGAAGGTGATCCCGGACCCGCCGGCCGCCACCCGCTCGGCGATCTCCTGCGGCTTCCTGACCGGCTCACCGGTCGGCGCGCCACCCCCCAACCCCGCGAAGAACAAGTCCTCCTGACGCCACATCACACCCTTCGGGAGCCCGGTGGTGCCCCCGGTGTAGATGATGAACTGGTCGTCCCCGGAACGCTCCGGGAACCCGCGCTCGGCGGATCCGCCCGCCTCCGCCTCGGCGAACGGCACGGCGGTGACGCCCTCCGCCGCCCCGCCCACCCGGATCAGATGACGCAGCGCCGGGGTCTGCGGCAGCGCCCCCTTCACCCGGGGGGCGAACTCCGCGTCGAAGACGAGGGCGGCCAGGTCGGCGTCCCGGTAGAGATAGACCAACTCTTCTTCTACATAGCGGTAGTTGACGTTGACCGGCACGATCCGCGCCTTCAGGCAGCCGAGCACCGTCTGGAGGTACTCGATGCCGTTGTAGAGGTGCAGCCCGAGGTGCTCGCCGGGGCGTATCCCGCTGTCGAGGAGATGGTGGCCGATGCGGTTGGCCGCCGCGTCCAGCTCCGCGTACGTCAGCCGGCGCTCCGCGCCCGTGCCCGGATGGTCCACGTAGACGAGCGCCTCACGCTCCGGCACCACGTCGGCCACCGACTCGAACAGGTCGGCAAGGTTGTACTCCACCGCTCCTCCTGACCTCGCTGCCCCTCGTTCGCCGGTCATCAGAGCAAAGGGCGCGGCAAGTGGGAAGGGTCCGCGCCAATAAATCTGACTGTGTGTCAGAAAACCCTTGAAGTGCCTCACCGCCTCCTGCAACCTGTTCTCGTTCTGTCAGAGGGGAGATGGGTGATGGGCGGTACGGAACATCTCACCGTGCGGCGCGAGGGCGCCACACTCGTGCTCACGCTCAACCGGCCCGAAGCGAAGAACGCGCTCTCGATCGCGCTGCTCGTCGGGCTCTACGACGGCTGGGTGGAGGCCGACGCCGACGACACGGTCCGCTCGATCGTCCTCACCGGCGCCGGCGGCTCGTTCTGCGCCGGCATGGACCTCAAGGCCCTCGCCGGCAAGGGCATGGAAGGGGAGCGGTACCGCGACCGGCTCAAGGCCGACCCGGACCTGCACTGGAAGGCGATGCTGCGCCACCACCGCCCCCGCAAGCCCGTGATCGCCGCCGTGGAGGGCCACTGCGTGGCGGGCGGCACCGAGATGCTCCAGGGCACCGACATCCGCGTCGCGGGGGAATCGGCGACCTTCGGCCTCTTCGAGGTCAGGCGCGGCCTGTTCCCCATCGGCGGTTCCACGGTCCGCCTCCAGCGCCAGATCCCACGCACCCACGCCCTGGAGATGCTGCTCACCGGACGCCCGTACAGCGCCCGCGAGGCAGCGGACATCGGTCTCGTGGGCCACGTCGTCCCCGACGGCACCGCCCTGACCAAGGCGCTGGAGATCGCCGAGCAGATCAACGCCTGCGGCCCGCTCGCCGTCGAGGCCGTCAAGGCGTCGGTGTACGACACCGCCGAGATGAGCGAGACGGACGGCCTCGCCGCCGAACTCGCCCGCGGCTGGCCCGTCTTCGACACGGCGGACGCCAGGGAAGGCGCCCGTGCCTTCGCCGAGAAGCGACCGCCCGTCTACCAGCGCGCCTGAGGAGTCCCCGTGCCCGAATTGCTCAAAGCGCCCCTCGTCGTCGAGTTCCCCTTCACCCGCTCCCTCGGCCCCGTCCAGAGCGCCTTCCTGACCGGCCTGCGCGAACGCGTGGTCCTCGCGGTGCGCACCGCCGACGGCCGCACCCTCGTCCCGCCCGTCGAGTACGACCCCGTCACCGCCGAGGAGATCGGCGACCTCGTGGAAGTCGCCCCCACCGGCACGGTCACCACCTGGGCCTGGAACCACGAGCCCCGCCGCGGCCAGCCCCTCGACACCCCGTTCGCCTGGGCCCTCGTCCGTCTCGACGGCGCCGACACCGCCCTGCTGCACGCCCTGGACGCCCCGGGACCCGACGCCGTCCACACCGGCATGCGCGTACGGATCCGCTGGGCCGAGGACCGCACCGGCGCCATCACCGACATCGCCTGCTTCGAACCCTACGACGGCGAAGCGGCCGAACCCGGCGGCCACACGGGCGAGTTCGACGACCGGGTCACCGGCGTCGTCGCCCACGCCCGCCTCGACTACACCTACTCCCCGGGCCGCGCCCAGAGCGGCTACATCGCCGCGCTCTCCGAACGCCGCACCGTCGGCGAACGCTGCCCCTCCTGCCGCAAGGTGTACGTCCCACCCCGAGGCGCCTGCCCCACCTGCGGCGTCCCCACCGCCGAACAGGTCGAGGTCGGCCCCCGCGGCACCGTCACCACCTTCTGCATCGTCAACATCAAAGCGAAGAACCTCGACATAGAGGTCCCCTACGTCTACGCCCACATCGCCCTCGACGGCGCCGGCCTCGCCCTGCACGGGCGCATCGGCGGCATCCCCTACGACCAGGTGCGCATGGGCCTGCGCGTCGAACCCGTGTGGACCGACGGCGCCCGCTACCCCGACCACTACCGGCCCACCGGCGAACCCGACGCGGACTACGACGCCTACAAGGAGCTGCTATGACCCCCTCGGACGCGGCCGTCCCCGAGGAAGCGCCCGGCGTCCGCGACGTCGCCGTCGTCGCCTTCGCGCAGACCGACGTCCTGCGCACCACCGACGAGCTCTCCGAAGTCGAGATGCTCATGCCGGTCCTGCACGAGGTCCTGGACCGCACCGGCCTGAAGACCGCAGACATCGGCTTCACCTGCTCCGGCTCCAGCGACTACCTCGCCGGCCGCGCCTTCTCCTTCACCCTCGCCCTCGACGGCGTCGGCGCGTGGCCCCCGATCTCCGAGTCCCACGTCGAGATGGACGGCGCCTGGGCCCTGTACGAGGCCTGGACCAAACTGCTCACCGGCGACGCGGACACCGCCCTCGTCTACTCCTACGGCAAGTCCTCGCCCGGCTCGCTGCGCGACGTCCTCACCCGCCAGCTCGACCCGTACTACGTGGCCCCCCTGTGGCCCGACTCCGTCGCCCTCGCCGCCCTCCAGGCGCAGGCCCTGATCGACGCCGGCGACGCCGACGAACCGGCCCTCGCCGCGATCGGCGCCCGCAGCCGGCGCGCCGCCACCCTCAACCGCCATGCCCAGTCCAGGGGTTCGGCCCCCCAGGGCGACTACGTCGTACGGCCCCTGCGCGCCGGCGACTGCCCGCCCGTCGGCGACGGCGCCGCCGCCGTGATCCTCGCCGCCGGCGACAGGGCACGCGAACTGTGCTCCCGGCCCGCCTGGATCCGCGGTGTCGACCACCGCACCGAGGCCCACTCCCTGGGCGTGCGCGACCTCACCGACTCGCCCTCGACCCGCCTCGCCGCCGAACGCGCCGGCGTCTTCGAACGCCCCGTCGACACAGCCGAGTTGCACGCCCCGTTCACCTCCCAGGAGATCGTCCTGCGCAAGGCGCTGCGCCTCGACGACAGCGTGCGCGTCAACCTCTCCGGCGGCGCCCTGGCCGCGAACCCGATGATGGCCGCCGGACTCGTCCGCATCGGCGAGGCCGCCGCCCGCATCCATCGCGGCGAGTCCGACCGCGCCCTCGCCCACGCCACCTCCGGCCCGTGCCTGCAGCAGAACCTGGTCGCCGTACTCGAAGGGGATCCGCGATGAGCAAGGAACCCGTGGCCGTCGTCGGCATCGGACAGACCAAGCACGTCGCCGCCCGACGGGACGTCTCCATCGCCGGCCTGGTCCGCGAGGCCGCCCGACGCGCCCTCGACGACGCCGAGCTGACCTGGGCCGACGTCGACGCCGTCGTCATCGGCAAGGCGCCCGACTTCTTCGAGGGCGTCATGATGCCGGAGCTGTACCTCGCCGACGCCCTCGGCGCCGTCGGCAAACCCATGCTGCGCGTCCACACGGCCGGCTCCGTCGGCGGATCCACCGCGCTGGTCGCCGCGAACCTCGTCGCCGCCCGTGTCCACGCCACCGTGCTTACCCTGGCCTTCGAGAAGCAGTCCGAGTCGAACGCCATGTGGGGCCTGTCCCTGCCGATCCCCTTCCAGCAGCCCCTCCTCGCCGGCGCCGGCGGCTTCTTCGCCCCCCACGTGCGCGCGTACATGCGGCGCAGCGGCGCACCCGACAGCGTCGGCTCCCTCGTCGCCTACAAGGACCGCCGCAACGCCCTCAAGAACCCCTGGGCCCACCTCCACGAACACGACATCACGCTGGAGAAGGTCCAGGCCTCGCCCATGCTGTGGGACCCGATCCGCTACTCCGAGACCTGCCCCTCCTCCGACGGCGCCTGCGCCATGATCCTCACCGACCGCGCCGGGGCCGCCCGTTCACCGCGGCCGCCCGCCTGGATGCTCGGCGGAGCGATGCGCAGCGAACCGACGCTCTTCGCCGGCAAGGACTTCGTCTCCCCGCGGGCCGGCCGCGAATGCGCCGCCGACGTCTACCGCCAGGCCGGCGTCAGCGACCCGCGCCGCGACATCGACGCCGCGGAGATCTACGTACCGTTCTCCTGGTACGAGCCCATGTGGCTGGAGAACCTCGGCTTCGCCGACGAGGGCGAGGGCTGGAAGCTCACCGAGGCCGGCGTGACCGAGCTCGACGGCGACCTGCCCGTCAACATGTCGGGCGGCGTGCTCTCCACCAACCCCATCGGCGCCTCCGGCATGATCCGCTTCGCGGAGGCGGCGCTCCAGGTGCGCGGCCAGGCGGGCGAGCACCAGGTGGACGGGGCCAGGAAGGTCCTCGGCCACGCCTACGGCGGCGGCTCGCAGTTCTTCTCCATGTGGCTCGTGGGGGCGCGGCCGCCCGTGTCCTGAAAGGTCCCCCTCAGGTGCTCTGTCGGGGTCCGTCACCGGTCGCTAGGCTGGCCGCGGACGACGAACCGGGAGGAGCACGGACGTGGCCGAGAGCACCATCCAACAGCAGCCGTTCGCGAGCTGGGACAAGCCGGAGCTGGACCTCAGCAGGGCCGAGTGGCAGTCCAGCAGCCGGGGCCGGGGGGATGTCCAGATCGCCTTCGTCGAGGGGTTCGTCGCGATGCGCAACAGCGGCCGCCCCGAGAGCCCGTCCCTGATCTTCAGCCCCGCCGAGTGGGGCGCGTTCGTCTCAGGGGCCCGGGAAGGGGAGTTCGACCTCACCTGAGCGCCGGCCGTCCCGCCGAGCCGTCAGAAGCCGCTCGGGTGTCCGCCGCGGCGGGCCGAACCGGCGGTGTTCCCCCTCGAATTCCGGACACGCGACCCACGGCGCCCCGCCCGCGCCGCACGCTGGGCCAGGCTGGGCCCAGCAGGACGAAGGTCGTATCCCGGAGGTGAGGACCATGAGCACCCTGCCGGTCGTCGCGGCGGTCGACGGTTCCGACGACAGCTGGCGCGCCCTGGACTGGGCCGTCGAGGCCGCACGACGGCGCGGGGCGCCGTTGCGCGTGGCGCACGTGCGGCAGTACTCCGTCTGGACCCCGCCCGGCGGCCCGGTGGTCGTGCCCCCGCCGCCGGACGGCGACCCGGTGCTCGCCGACGCCCGCGCCCGCCTGGAGGGCCGACCCGGCCCGAGGGGAACCGAGTACGTCGGCCTGGACGGGGCTCCGGGCGCGCTCCTTCCCGAACTGGGCGCCGAGGCCGAGCTGCTGGTGCTCGGCTCCCGGGGGCGGGGAGGCTTCGCGAGCCTGCTGCTCGGCTCCAACGGCCTGAGTGCCGCCCGCGACGCCGAGTGCCCGGTGGTGATCGTCCCCCGGCCGGGCCGCGACGTCGACGGGCCGGAACAGGAGCCCGGGCCCCGCGTGGTCGTCGGCCTCAACGTGGACGGCCCCGACGACGCCGCGCTCGGCTTCGCCTTCACCGAGGCCGCCCTGCGCGAGGCCCGCCTCCAGGTGGTCGCCGCATACCCGTGGCCCGTCCAGACCTGGGCCGCCCCCGGGGAACTGCAGGCGCCGCCCGTGGACCAGGACGTCGTCGAACGCGAGACCCGCACCCTCACCGAGGGCTTCCTCGCCGCCCACCGCGACCGCCACCCCGGGGTCCGGGCGGAGCCGTGGCCCGCCCCCGGCGACGCGGCCGCCCACCTGGTCGCCGCCTCGAAGGACGCCGCCCTGGTCGTCGTGGGCCGGCACCGCCGCCGCCTCCTGGCCCCGGCCCGCATGCTCGGCTCGGTCACCCACGCGGTCCTGCTGCACGCGGCGAGCCCGGTCGCGGTGGTGCCGCCCGCACCGGCGGAGGAATGAGACACCCGCCGAGCACTAATGGCACGTGCGGGGCCTATCATTAGGCGCATGCCGCCCGCGCAGCCCGCCGACACCCGCCTCGCCCTTGACCTCGCGCTCACCGTCCGGCACGACGGCCACGGCGGTGTCGCCGACGACCTCGCCGACCCCGAGAGCCTGGCCGTATGGATACGCGGCCACGCCGACGACCTCCCGGGCGCCGCCGTACACCTCCCCGACGTCGGCGACCTCGCCGCCGTCCGTGAAGTGCGCGCCGCCGTCCGCGCCCTCTTCGCCCACGCCGTGCGCCCCGGCGAGCCGAGCCCCGCGGACGCCGCCCGGCTGCTGCCCGTGCCCGAGGCCCTCGACCGCCTCAACAGGGCCGCCGCCCGCACCCCCACCGTCCCCGTCCTGCGCTGGACGCCGGACGCCGGACCCGTGAGCGACCGCCGCCCGGCACCCGGCCCCGACGACCTCGCCGCCGCCCTCGCCCAGGCCGCCATCGCCTTCCTGACCGGCCCCGACCGCCACCGCCTGCGCGCCTGCCACGCCCCCCGCTGCGTGCGCTACTTCCTCAAGGACCACCCCCGCCAGGAGTGGTGCAAACCGTCCTGCGGCAACAGAGCGAGAGTCGCCCGCCACCACGAACGCCACAAGCAGCCGGCGACCTGAAAGCAAGCGGCGACCGCCACGCCCCAGGGGCGCGGGGAAGCGACCCCCCGCCGGACCAGCACCCGGCAACGAGCCGCGTCCTCCCCGCGCCACCGCGCTACGGCACCCCGTACCATTGCGGCATGTCGTTCCTCCGCCGCCGCAGCGCCACTCCCGCCGGGCCCGACTTCGACGTCCTGGCCATGGATCCGGGCGACTGGCCCGGCAACCTCGGCGCCGGCCTGCTGCCCGCCCCCGACGGCACCTGCCAGGGCGTCTTCCTGCGCTACGACCTCTTCGGCGGCCGCGGCCCCGCGATGATCATCGGCAACCTCCCGGAGGGCTCCCCGGCCCGTGACGTCGAGGAGGGCGAGGTGCCCTTCGAGGTCGCCCAACTGCTGCTCGCGCTGGAGAACGACGAGGAGGTGACCGTCGTCGGCACCGAGGACATGCCTGTGATGCAGGGCGACAACCTCCTGATCGTGCGCCGCCTCAAGCTCTCCGAGAGCCGCATCTCCTGCGTGCAGTTCGACCGCAGCGACAACGTCCTCGTCACCATCGCCGCCTGGGACCGCCCCATCACCGACGACCTGTACGCCCTGCTGAAGCCGCTCCCGGCGGAGCTCTTCCAGCAGGGCTGAGCACCCGCCCCCCTCAACGGGCCGGGTGCTCACGCCGGGCGGTTACGAGGCGGACGCCGTCACGTCCGCCGCGCGGACGAACGCCACCCGGTGCCCGAACTGGATCTCGTAGTACTCGTCCTTGCCGACCACCACCTTGTGCGCGTCGGTGGCGAAGCCGACCGCGTAGTAGTACTCGCCCGGCACCTTGTCGCCGACCACGTACTTCTGCCCCTTCGGCAGCCGGTACGGCAGCGGCGACACCGCCTGGACCGGCACCCCGGCCGGATAGGCCGACGCCTCCGGGTAGGCCCGCCCGTAGACCGGCACACTGTCCAGCCCCTCCTTCGGGGTCACCACCACGCCCTTCGCGGGCACCGCCGTCGGCTGCGCCGGCGGGTTGCGGAACCAGGCCTTCTGTCCCAGGTACCAGATCGCCGTCCAGTCGCCCCACCGCTCGGCGACCGCGTACTGCTGACCGGTGGAGACGCGCGAGGAGATGTCGTTCACCCCGGTGCCCGGCGTGGTGCCCAGGCCCGCGTCCTGGATCAGCGGGGACTTCTCGTCGTGGTCGGAGTGCAGCCGCACCTCGCTGGAACCGTGCGCCGCGCACGGCTCGCCCTTGGCGACACAGCCCGTGAAGACCGGCCGGTTGGCGGCGTAGTCCGGACGGATCGTCACCAGAGCGCTGTTGCGACGGGCCGTGGCCTTCACCGGACGGCCCAGCAGCTCGAAGTAGTGCGCCCAGTCCCAGTACGGTCCCGGGTCGGTGTGCATCCCCGGCACCGCCGCCGACGTCGGACCGGGCACGTTGGAGTGACCCAGGATGTGCTGCCGGTCCAGCGGAATGCCGTACTTCCCCGCCAGGTACGTCACCAGGCGGGCCGACGAGCGGTACATCGCCTCCGTGTACCAGGAGTCCGGGTAGGCGAGGAACCCCTCGTGCTCCAGCCCGATCGACTTGGCGTTGACGTACCAGTTGCCCGCGTGCCACGCCACGTCCTTCGCCTTCACATGCTGGGCGACATGGCCGTCGGTCGAGCGCAGCGAGTACTGCCAGGACACATACGTCGGGTCCTGGACCAGATTGATGACGCCTTCCCAGCCGCCCTCGGTGTCGTGGACGACGATGTACTTGATGGACTGGGCCGCCGGGCGGTCGCCCAGGTCGTGGTTTCCGTAGTCGCCGTCGCCGAACTGCTGGTAGGGCGCCGGGATCCACTCGCAGGAGACGCCCGCCGGACACTCGGTGCCCTCGGCGGCGGCCGCCCGCAGACCGGTCTGCCTCAGCTGCCCCTTCTTGGGCGCCATGCGCGGACGCGGGGACAGGGCGACGCGCTGCCCGGCGTCGGTGGTGCGCTCCTCGCCGGTGCGGAGCACGTCGAACACGTCGTCGGCGTACGCGGCGGCCGTCGCGCTGTCCTCGGCGCCGGAGAAACCGGCCACCGCTCCGTACCAGTCCGCCGGGTCGGCGCTCAGCGGCGCGCCCAGGTCGCGCTGGGCGAAGGCGAGGAGGGCGGCGCCGCCGGTGATGTTGGCCGCCGGGTCGGTGCGCAGCCGCTCCAGGCTCATGCCGGTGAGCTCGGCGGCCTTGACGAGCGTGCGCAGCCGGGCCGGGAGGTCGACGGCGTCCACGTGGGCCGGGTGCGGGCGCAGGGGAGGGCGGGCGTCGTCGCCGCGCGAGTCCTCCCTGCCCTCGCTGTGGTGGGGGGCCTTGGCGAGGGCGGTGCGGGCGTCGGTGAGGTGCATCGGCCCGTAGCCTCCGGTCACGCTCGGCGCGCCGCTGTGCGCGTCCCAGCGGGACTGGAGGTAGGAGACGGCCAGCAGCACGCTCTGCGGCACCCGGTACTTCTCGGCCGCGGCGGCGAACGCCTGCTGCAGCGTGTCCGGGGAGGCCGCGGCGGGGGAGGCCCGGTCGGGGGCCGGGCCGGCGCCCAGCAGGGGCATCAGCAGGGCCGCCGAGGCGACGGCGCCGGCGGCTCTTCGGGCGCGTCGGTGTCCGGCGGGGGTGTGGGGGGCGGGGACGGGTCCTCGCAATGCGGCCTCCTGGGACGAGCGAGCGGGCGGGGCGTGCGGGGCCGAACGTGCGTCAGTCGTACCGGCTTGCCGACGGTCCGTCAATCATGCCCAAAGGAGGACGATTTCCCTTGTCAAGAGGGGTTCGGGGCGTTTCGCGCCGACGGCGCAAGCGGTGCCCGCCGACCGTTGTGCAGGGGCCGGGAGACGGAGGGCGCGCGGAGAGGCCCGCGGTGCGCCGCCGCTCTGGCGCACCGCGGGCCTTCTGGTCCGCTGGGATCGGTGAGGGACCCTCAGCGGGTGCCGACCGCCGCCCGGACGGCCCGCCGGGCCAGCTGGCAGTCGTCGTGCAGCCGTCGCAGCAGCAGTCGCTGCTCCTCGCCGGAGGGCACGGCTCCAGGGTGGGCCGCCCCCGCGACCGCCGGGGCCGCGTCGTGCATCGAACGCTGCACGGCCGTCTCGTAGGTGCGGATCTCACGGGTCAGCACCAGCATCAGGTTCACCAGGAAGGCGTCCCGGGAGGCCGGGCCCGCGGACTGCGCGATCTGGCTGATCTGACGGCGCGCCACCGGCGCGTCACCGAGGACCGCCCACAGCGTGGCCAGGTCGTAGCCCGGCAGGTACCAGCCCGCGTGCTCCCAGTCCACCAGCACTGGACCGGCCGGTGAGAGGAGCATGTTCGACAGCAGGGCGTCGCCGTGGCAGAACTGGCCCATGCCCTGCCGGCCGGCGCTCGCCGCGATGCCGTGCAGGAGCTTTTGGAGGTCGCCCAGATCCCGGTCGGTGAGCAGCCCCAGCTCGTGGTAGCGGGAGATCCGGGCCGCGTAGTCCAGCGGCGCGTCGAACGTGCCCGCCGGGGGCCGCCAGGCGTTGAGGCGGCAGACCGCGCCGAGCGCCGCCCTGATGTCGGCCCTCGGCGGGGCCTCTGTCGGATGCCGTTGGAGCGCCGCGACCCGGCCGGGCATCCGCTCGACGACCAGGGTGCAGTTGTCCGGGTCCGCCGCGATCAGTCTCGGCGCCCGCACTGGGGGGCGGTGCCGGACGAACGTGCGGTATGCCGCTATCTCGTGCCGGATCCGCTCGGACCACGCCGGGGAGTGGTCCAGTAAACACTTGGCGACGGCCGTGCTGCGTCCCGTGGTGCCGACCAGGAGCACGGAGCGGCCGCTGCGGCGCAGCACCTGCACCGGTGCGAACTCCGGACAGATCCGGTGCACCGACGCGATCGCCGTGCGCAGTTGGGCGCCCTGGGGGCCGGACAGGTCCAGTCGCCCGCTGAGCGGCTGCGTGCCGAGCACCCCGGGGCGCCGGCCGCGGCCCGCGCCGAGCACGGGCGGCGTGGCCCGGGCGGGGTCGAGGTACGGGCCGCCGCCGCCCGGACGGATGCGCGGCGACCGGGGCGGTGCGGACACGGAGGACGATGCTGCGTACATGGGCGAAACAGATCCCTTCGTGTGCCGGACGTGATGACGCTGCCCCGACCGGCCCCTGCGGGTGCACCCTGGGGAATGTCCCTCGGCGACCGGGTCGGGGTGGCGCGTTCCTACCTGACACCCGTCGCCCAGTGGCACACCATCTGGCGCACCCTGGCGAAACCCTGGCGAATAGTCGCCCGGCAACTTTTGCGGGCTACTGTCAACTCAGCCGAGAACCTGGGGGCTTGACGTGAGCGGACAACCCAACACCCGCCTGGCGGACCTGTTCGGCCTGGCCGGCTGGTCCAAGGGTGAACTCGCGAGGCTGGTCAACCGGCAGGCGGCGGCCATGGGCCACCTCCAGCTGGCGACGGACACCTCCCGGGTGCGGCGGTGGATCGACATGGGAGAGATCCCGCGCGATCCGGTGCCGCGGGTGCTGGCGGCTCTGTTCACCGAGCGTCTCGGCCGTGTCGTGACCATCGAGGACCTCGGTCTGGTACGGCACGGGCGTGCGGGGAAACGGCGGGGCGGCGGGAGTGAGGAACATCCCGACGGCGTGCCGTGGGCGCCCGAACGGACCGCCGCGGTCCTCACCGAATTCACGGGAATGGACCTCATGCTCAACCGACGCGGCTTGGTGGGCGCGGGTGCCGTGCTCGCCGCGGGATCAGCACTCAGCAGCGCCATGTACGACTGGCTGCACACCGACCCCATCCTCTCCGCCGACGCTCCTGTCGTCGGCCGTAACTTCGTCCAGGCCGAACCGGCCGGCTACGACCGCTACGAGGCCGCTCCCGTGGGCGCGGCCGAGGTCGACGAACTGGAGTCCTCCGTGGAGGTGTTCCGCGCCTGGGACGCCGCTCGTGGCGGCGGACTCCAGCGCAAGGCCGTGGTGGGCCAGCTCAACGAGGTGGGCGGCATGCTCGCCTACCGCCACCCGCCCCATCTCCAGCGCCGCCTGTGGGGCGTCGCCGCCAACCTGGCCGTCCTCGCGGGCTGGATGTCGCACGACGTCGGCCTGGAGCCCACTGCGCAGAAGTACTTCGTCATCGCCGCCCACGCCGCGCGCGAGGGGGGCGACCGGCCCCGGGCCGGCGAGGCGCTGTCCCGGGCGGCCCGGCAGATGGTCCACCTGGGCCGTCCCGACGACGCCCTGGACCTGATGAAGCTCGCCCAGTCCGGATCCGGCGACCAGGTGCTGCCGCGGACCCGGGCGATGTTCCACACCATCGAGGCCTGGGCACAGGCGTCGATGGGCAAGAGCCAGGCCGTGCGCCGCACCCTCGGTCAGGCGGAGGACCTGTTCGTCTCCGACAAGAGCGATGTGCCGCCGCCCAGTTGGATGCAGTTGTTCAACGAGGCGGATCTGTACGGCATGCAGGCGCTGGCCTATCGCACGCTGGCGGAGTTCGAGCCGGGCGCCGCCGCCCACGCCCAGCACTACGCGGACAAGGCGCTGGCGCTGCGGGCCGACGCCCAGGAGAGGTCGAAGATCTTCGACTTCCTCTCCATGGCCTCGGCGTGCTTCATCGCCGACGACCCCGAGCAGGCGGACAGGTTCGCGCGCCTCGCGCTGGTGTCGATGGGTCAGAACTCCTCGCGCCGCACCTGGGACCGGCTGCGCCAGATGTACCGGCTCACGGCCGAGTACACCGGTTCCCCGAGGATCGGCGAGCTGCGGGAGGAGATCCGCCAGGCGCTGCCGAAGACGAAGGCGAAGGGGGGCAGCGGCGGCAGCGCCTGGCTGTGAGCCGGCCGGTCAGGGGGTGCCGGGGCGGTCGGGAGCCGTCACCCGGGCGACGAGCAGACAGGCGTCGTCCTCGCGTCCGCTCCCGCCGCACTCCTGGACGACCAGCCGCACGCAGTCCTGTGCGGTGTGCGTGCCGTGCAGCCGGGGGGCGAGGCCGAGGAGGCGGTCCTCCGTTTCGGCCGGTGTGCCGCCCCCGGGCGCCAGCCCGTCGGTGTGCAGCAGGAGCAGGTCGCCTTCCTGGAGGGTCTCCTCGGCCTGACCGTAGGCGGCGCCCGGGGTGGCGCCGAGCAGGACGCCGTCCGGGCCGGTCAGCCGGCGCCCCGTCCCCGCGCGGAACAGCAGCGGAGCGGGGTGTCCGGCCCGCGCCCACAACAGGGTGCGGCGGTCGGGGAGATAGCGGCAGCACAGGGCGCTGCCCAGGGCCGGCTGGGCGTCGGCTTCGAGTAACTGGTCGAGCCAGGAGAGCAGTTGGGCCGGGTGGGTGCCCGCCATGGCCATGCCGCGCAGAGCGCCCAGCAGCATCGCCATGGTGGAGGCGACGGCCGGGCCCTGCCCGGTGAGACCGCCCACGCTCAACAGCGTCTCGTTGTCGGAGAGTTCGAGGGCGTCGTACCAGTCTCCGCCGAGCGGTGAACTCGCGCGGGCGGGCAGTCGGCGGGCGGCCAGGTCGAGGCAGCGGGGTCCGGTGTGAGGCAGCCGCAGGGGGCCCCGCCCGGGCGGCAGTACGGCCTGCTGGAGTTCGGTCGCCCACCGGTGCTCGGCGCGGGCCGTCCGGCGGTGCAGGCGCAGTGAGTCGCGGCTCTCGCTGACCTCTCGCCTGCCGTGCCGCAGGATGCTGACGTCCCGGAGCACGGCCCACATCGCACAGGTGCCGCCGTCGGCGTCGACCACGGGCTCGCCCATCATGTGCAGGGCGCGGATCTCGCCGTCCGGCCGGACGATCCGGAACTCCCCGTCGATGGGGCGGCCGTCGACGAGGCAGGCCGTGACCATCGCCGTCAGGGCGCGTCGGTCCTCCTCCAGGACCAGTGAGGGGAGTTCGTCGAGGGTGAGCGGGGGTGCGGCCGGGTCACGGCCGAGGATCCGGTACAGCTCCGCCGACCAGAGGGCGTCGTCGGTGAGCAGGTTCCACTCGGCGCTGCCGACCGGGCCGATCAGCGCGTCATGCCGGCCGGCGGCAGATGCGGCGGGTGCGGGGTCGGCTTCGCCGACGGGGGAGGGGCCGTCCCGCAGCTGGGCCAAGTGCGCGTGCACATCCCCGAGTTGCCGTAGCGCGAGGTCGCAGAGCGCACGCTGCCAGCGGTCCTGCGGGTCGGATCCGTCGCCCTGCGCGTCCCGCCGGACGGCGTCCACCTCGCCCGTGAGCCGTCGCGTCTGCGTCATCAGAGCGTCGACCCTGCCACGCCCTGGCGGTTGGGCGGCGGGGCGGTCCGCGGAGCGGGGGGACGGCATGACGCACTCCGATGGGGGGACGGGACGGCCGGGACGGGAGGGGCCGTTACGACTCTGGCACAGCCCGCCACGCGCTGTAAGGGATTTGGCAACACCCGATCCGGTGATGCGTCCGGCATATGCCACAGTCTTCATGTCCAGGTCATGGGGTGCGAACGGTGTACCCGGGGAGCGGGCCAAGTCGTAGTTCGTGTACGCGACTTGGTGGACCGGAATAGGTGTGCGACGGATGATGCTCAGGTGTTCGACGACCGTGTGTTCAAGGGTGCGCCGCAGGACGGCGGCCTGCCGACGATCCCGGCCCCCCGGATCGTCGGCGCGTGACGCAGGTCACATCAATTCGCCGCCGATTCCGCGTAATGCGAGGGCCCCTTGCGAAGTCCTACAAGCACCACGCCGAAACGGCCGACCTCTCTCACCGCTGCGGAGACCGACCATGGACCTAGCTCACGTCACCGTCCGACAGTCCGCCCGAGCCCGGCTCTTCACCGAGGAGGAGAGGGAGGTGTCCGTCTCCGCGACGCTGCGCTACACCGCCGCCGACCCGCTCGCCGTGCACCTGGACTTCCCGCCCGAGGCCGCGCTCCAGGGCGAGCCGGTCTCCTGGACCTTCGGGCGCACGCTGCTGGAGGAGGGGCTGAGCGGCCCGGCCGGAGGCGGCGACGTGCACATCTGGCCGTGCGGACCGGAGCGCACCGTCGTGGAGTTCCACTCACCGATGGGGCTCGCCCTGCTCCAGTTCGACACCGCCGCCCTGCGCCGCTTCCTGCTCCGCAGCCACGCGGTCGTCGCCCCGGGCAGCGAGGACCTCACGAGTGCGGTCGACCGGGGGCTCGACGCCTTACTCGGCAAGTCCTGAGCCTCCCCCACGCCGGACCGCGCGGTCCGGCCTCAGGCGTAGAGCGCCGGGCGCGGGGCGAGGTCGACCATGACGCGCGCGCCCGTCTCCAGGGCGCGGACCCCGGCCTCGGCGACCGCGGAGGCCGCGTAGCCGTCCCAGGCCGTCGCGCCGGTGACCCGGCCCCGCCGGGTGGCGTCGACCCATGCCTGCACCTCGCGGTCGTAGGCGTCGGCGAACCGGACCAGGTAGTCCTGGGGCACCCGTGTGCCCGCCGAGCCCTCCGTCGTCACCAGCGGCCCGCGGTCGTCGCCGACGCGCACGCTGCCCGACTCGCACACCGCCTCGCAGCGCACCTGGTAACCGAAGCCGCAGTTGACGAAGACCTCCACGTCGACCAGGGCGCCGCCGTCGGTCTCGAAGAGCGCGAACTGCGGGTCCCGCAGCCCCTGCGGCGCGCCCGCCGACGGGCGGGGCCGCAGCACCGTGACGGCGGTCAGCTCCTGGCCCAGCAGCCAGCGGGCCGCGTCGATCTCGTGCGAGACAGAGCTGTCGATCAGCATCGCGCTGGTGAATTCGGGAGGGGAGGAGACGTTGCGGTGGACGCAGTGCAGCATGAGCGGCCGGCCGAGCCCGCCACCGTCCAGCACGGCCTTCAGCCGGCGGTACTCGGCGTCGTAGCGCCGCATGAACCCGACCTGCGCCAGCCGGCGCCCGAGCCGCGCCTCCGCCTCCAGCACCCGCAACGCGCCCGCCGGCTCCGGCACCATGGGCTTCTCGCACAGCACGGGCAGCCGCCGGGCGAAGGCCGCGAGGAGCGCCTCCTCGTGCGCGGGGCCGGGTGAGGCGATCAGGACGGCCTCGACGCCGGGCGCGTCGAGCGCCGCCTCCGCCTCCGCGCGCACAGCGACTCCCTCGATGCCCGCGACGGCTTCCCGCGCGCGGGCCTCGTCGGGATCGGCCACGGCGGCGACCCTGGCGCCGCTCACCACCCGGTCGAGGCGACGTATATGGTCGGCGCCCATGTGTCCGGCGCCCAGTACGGCCACGCCCAGCAGCTCACCCATGTACGTCCGTCCTCCCGGCCCACGGCGGTGATCACGCCGTAGGGTACGTGGCGGGCGGAGAAGGACGCGGGTGGGCCGCGACGGGATGCGGGGGCCGCGCGGACGCCGCGACAGCCGGCGGCGAGCCGGAGTGCTCGGGTGCCCTCAGTAGCGCAGCACCCCCGCGATGCCGTCCGCGTCGCCCAGTGTGCCGTCGGGCAGGAAGCGCACGGCGGCGCCCGTCTCCAGGCACTGCTCGACGATCTCGTCCACGATGTCCTCGCGGGCGTCCAGGTCGCCGCTCTCGGCCGGGATGAGGTGGTCGCCGTCGTCGCGCACGGTGATCCGGTAGTTCTCCTCGACGGCCAGCAGCCGGATCCTGCCCTCCCGCGCGTTCCGCCACAGCTCGTCCACGCCGGCCGCGAAGGTCTTGTGGCCCCGCGCCGAGTCCAGCTCGCGCGTCACCGCGGCCGCGTCCCGCCGGGCCTGCGCGTCGAGCACCGGGCGCACGGCCTGCCACACGGCGTCGGGGGCGGCGTGGGCGAGCCCGCCGTGCGGGACGTGCACCGCGTCGCGGGCGACCCCGCCGAATTCCTCCAGCAGGGAGAGCGCGGCCGGCTCACCGGTGACGTACACCGGCCGCGGGTTGTCGCGCAGCAGCCGGCCGAGGGTGGTCCAGGCGTCGCGCAGGAAGTGCCGGGTGTCCTCGTCGCGGAAGGCGCTGGGCATGTCGCCGACGCGTTCCCGACGCTCGGCGTCGAAGTTCTCCCGGCGTCTGGCCAGCGGGAATCCGCCGCGGCGCTCCTCGACGACCCGGTCGACGCCTCCGTTCCACAGCGTGACGCGGTCGGCCGAGACCGACAGCACCCAGAACGGCCGCCCGGCGGCCTGAGCGGAGACCAGGTTGCGGGTGAGGAAGGTGTCGGCCAGGACGACACGCTCCGGAACAGGCCTGGCCAGCGACCACACCTGGTACTCGCCGGGCGCCGCGAAGATCGCCAGACCGTCCTCGGTGTGCGACAGGTCCACCTCGGCCAGCGCGCGGTCGAGCTGGCCGCCGACGTCGGCGCGGCGTTCCCGGGTGACCGACGGGTCGGCTTCCAGCTGCTTCTTCGCCTCGGACACGACATTGCGCAGCCGCACGCGGTCCTCGGCGTTCAGGGGCTCGCGGCGGTGCGTCGGGGTCAGCACGGACACCGCGGGATAGGGCCGGGGGCGGCGCAGTTCGGAGAGGGTCGCGTGGCTGAGTGCGTGCTCCATATCAGCACGATAGGTCCGATTCGCGCCGAGGGCATGGCGGCCGCCGGTGACGGGCGCGCGGGGGTCCGCGGGCGTCGGGAAGATGCTTCAAGGTTCCAGCTTCCATATGGTGCCGGAGCGGAGTCGTTCGTGCACGTGTGCGGCCAACTGTGTTTGGATACACAGGGTTTACACGCGTTCGACATTCCGCACGTGACGGCTTGTTAAGGTGTTACTCGCCAGTAGCAGGCCTGGCGGGGGGAGGGCAACGGTCCGGCGACGGGGGCGGATCGAGGTCACGCGTGTGAGCAGGGTGCGGCGCCCGCATCCCGAACTCCACGCCCCTCGCCACACATTCAGACAGGTGAGATTCGTCAACATGGTTCGTTCCCTGGTCGATCTGCTGACCACGCACGCCACGCACCAGCCCGACCGGACCGCCTACCGCTATCTCCTCACCGGTGACCCGGACGGAGAGGTCCAGGAGATCTCCTACGCCCGCCTCGCCACCCGCTCACAGGCCGTCGCCGCCTGGCTCCAGGACCGCGGACTCGCCGGTTCCCGCGCGATGCTGCTCTACCCGCCGGGCCTGGACTTCATCAGCGGATACCTCGGCTGCCTCGCCGCCGGGGTGGTCGCCGTGCCGGGCGTGCCCCCGCTGGGCCGGTCCCGCAACCACCGGGCCCTGACCCGGACCAAGCGCCTGATCGCCGACGCCGACGCCAAGGTCATCCTCGGCGGCCGCGAGGTGATGGACGCACTCGCCGCGATGACCGAGCACCTGCCCGAACTCGACGGCATCACCCGCGTGGCCACCGAGGACATACCCGACGAGGCGGCCGCGTCCTGGCGCGCCCCCGACCTCACCGCCGACTCCGTCGCCTTCCTCCAGTACACCTCCGGCTCCACCTCCGCTCCCCGCGGCGTGGTGATCACCCACGGCAACCTGCTCGACAACGAGCGGGTCATCGCCGAACGCATGGGTCACACCCCGGACGTGATCGAGGAGTACGGCCACGAACTGTTCGTCAGCTGGCTGCCGGTCTACCACGACATGGGCCTCATCGGCCCCGTCCTCAACACCGTTCACCTCGGTGTCACCGCGACCCTCTTCTCCCCGCTGCACTTCCTCCAGCGCCCAGACCGCTGGCTCAGAGCCGTCAGCCGCTACCGCCCGCACACCAGCGGCGCCCCCAACTTCGCCTACGAACTGTGCCTTCGGCACGCCACCCCCGAACTCGTCGACGAACTCGACCTCGGTTCCTGGAAGGTGGCCTTCAACGGCGCCGAACCGGTCCGGGCCGCCACCCTGCGCAGGTTCACCGAGACCTTCGGCCCGGCAGGCTTCCGCCGCGAGGCCTTCTACCCCTGTTACGGCCTGGCCGAGGCCACCGTCATGGTCACCGGCGGCACGGTGGCGGCGCCCCCCGTCCTGCTGGAGCCGGCCGACGGCGACACCGACGCCTCCGCCGTCGGCTGCGGCCGGCCCGGACCGGGCCTCACCGTCGTCGTCACCGACCCCGACGGGCCGCGGGAACTGCCCGAGGGCGAGGTCGGCGAGATCTGGGTGCGGGGCGCCAGCGTCGCCAAGGGGTACTGGCGCAACGCCCTCGCCACCCGCGAGCACTTCCGTGCCGCCCTTCCCGGGCACGAGGGGCGCTTCCTGCGCACCGGCGACCTCGGGTTCCTGCGCGACGGCGAACTCTTCGTCACCGGCCGCAGGAAGGACCTGATGGTCATCGACGGCCGCAACCACTACCCGCAGGACCTGGAACTCTCCGCCGAGACGTCCCACCCCGCCCTGCGGCCCGGCTGCACCGCCGCCTTCTGCGTGGACAGCGGCGTCGACGGTGAACTCGCCGTCCTGGTCGCCGAGGTGGACCCCGACGCGGCCGGCGAGGCCGAGAAGATCGTCGACCAGGTCCGGGGCGCCATCGCGGACGCCCACGGGCTGTCCCTGCGCGACGTCGTCCTGGTCCACCCCGGCACGATCCCCAAGACCTCCAGCGGCAAGATCCAGCGCCGCGCCACCCGCACGGCCTACCTGGACGGCGCGCTCTCCTTGATCGGCGCACCCACCACCGGATGACGACGGCCGCCGCCGGACCGCTCGTCCGTACCGGCGGCGCCCACCCGGCCTTCGCGGTCCGCCCCTTGCCCCGGCCCGCGCCCTTCACGGCGTACGGCTCCCGCCGCGCACCCCTTTCCCGAGGACTCCCTTCCCGATGCCTGCGAACCCGTCCCAGCCCGAGACCCCCGAGCCGCTTCCGACGAGCGCCGAAGGCGCGATGCCGGCCGTGGACGTGTCGACCGCCGAGGGCGTGCGCGCCTGGCTGACGGCCGCCGTGGCCGAGGTCGCCGGTCTCGATCCGGCGGGCGTCGGCGCACACCGCCCGATCGCCGAACTCGGACTGGGATCCAGACAGCTGGTCGCGCTGGGAGCGGACCTCGCCGAGCGGACCGGCCGCACCCTGGACCCCTCCCTCGTCTTCAACCACCCCACGATCGCGGAACTCGCCGACGCCCTCTTCGAGGAACGGCCCGTACGGCCCGCCGTCTCGGGCGCGAAGGACGCGAAGGACGCGAAGGACGCGAGGGACGCGACCGCGCAGCCGTCGCCCGCCGCGACGGGCGACGACATCGCCATCGTCTCCATGGCCTGCCGGCTCCCCGGCGGAGCCGACGACCCCGAGGCGCTGTGGCGGCTCCTCGACACCGCCCAGGACGTCATCTCCGAAGCGCCCATCGGCCGTTGGAACACCCGCGATCTCCTCGACCCCGACCCGGAGGCCACCGGCAAGGCCTACACCCTGCGCGGCGGCTACCTCGACGGCATCGACCGCTTCGACGCCCCCTTCTTCGGCGTCTCCCCGCGCGAGGCCGCCGCGATGGACCCGCAGCAGCGCCTCCTGCTTGAGACAGCCTGGGAAGCCCTCGAACGCGCCGGCATCGTCCCCGACGCCCTCGACGGCAGCTCGACGGGCGTCTACATCGGCCTCTACGACAGCGGATACCTCTCCGCGGCCTCTCTCGGACAGCTCGACGGGCACGTCGGCACCGGCTCCGCCGCGAGCGTGGCCTCCGGACGCATCGCCTACACGCTCGGCCTGCAGGGGCCCGCGGTCACCGTGGACACCGCCTGCTCCTCCTCCCTGGTCGCCCTGCATCTCGCGGCGCGGGCCCTCGCGGCGGGGGAGTGCGACCTCGCCCTGGCGGGGGGTGCGACCCTGCTGGTGACCCCGCGCGCCCACGTCGAGTTCAGCCGGCTGCGCGGACTCTCGCCGTCCGGCCGGTGCAGTCCCTTCTCCGCCGGCGCGGACGGCGTGGTGTGGGCCGAGGGCTGCGGGCTGGTGCTGCTCAAGCGGCTCGCCGACGCGCGCCGGGACGGCGACCGGATCCTCGCCGTCGTCAAGGGCACGGCCCTCAATCAGGACGGCCGCAGCCAGGGGCTCAGCGCCCCCAACGGGCCCGCCCAGGAACGGGTGGTGCGGGCCGCCTTGGACGCGGCCGGGCTGCGCCCGCAGGACATCGACCACGTCGAGGCCCACGGCACCGGCACCCGGCTCGGCGACCCGATCGAGGGCGGCGCGCTCGCCGCCGTCTTCGGGCCCGGCCGCCCCGCCGACCGGCCCCTGGGCGTCGGCTCGCTCAAGTCCAACCTCGGGCACACCCAGGCCGCGGCGGGCATCGCCGGGATCATCAAGACGGTGCTCGCCCTCACCCATGAACGCATGCCCGCCTCCCTGCACGCGGGCACACCCACCGAGCACATCGCCTGGGAGGGCAGCGGGCTGCGCCTGACCACCGACGCCGTGCCATGGCCGCGCAGCGCGCACCGGGTGCGGCGGGCCGGCGTGAGCGCCTTCGGGATCAGCGGGACGAACGCCCACGTGGTGCTGGAGGAAGCGCCGCAGGACGACCGGCCCGCGCGAGCGAAGTCCCCCGATTCCCCGGCAACCCTCCTCTTCCCGCTCTCCGCCCGCAGCCTCCCAGCCCTGCACCGCCAGGCCCGCCGGCTGGCCGACGCCCTGCGCGAGCAACCCGGCACGCCCCTGACCGCCGTCGCCGCGACCCTCGCCCACCACCGCACGCACTTCGAGCACCGCGCCGTCCTCCAGGCGGTCGGCCACCGCGAACTCCTCACGGCCCTGGACGAGTTGGCCGACGGTCGACCCGACCCGGAGCGCGCCGCGGGCCCGCGGCGCAGCCTCCCGCCCGGCAGAATTGCCTTCGTCTTCCCCGGCCAGGGCTCCCAGTGGACCGGAATGGCCCGCGACCTGCTCACCCGCGACCCCGTGTTCGCCGACGAACTCGACCGCTGCGACGGCGCGTTGCGCCCCTTCACCGAGTGGTCCGTCACCGCCGTGCTGCGCGGCGACGCCGGCGCCCCGTCCCTGGACCGCGTGGACGTCGTCCAGCCGGTCCTGTTCGCCGTGATGGTGTCCCTCGCCGCCGTGTGGCGGGCCCGGGGCGTCAGACCGGACGCGGTCATCGGACACAGCCAGGGCGAGGTCGCCGCGGCCTGCGTCGCCGGGGCCCTCAGTCTCAACGACGCGGCCGCCGTGGTCGCCCTGCGCTCACAGGCCCTGACCGCCCTGTCCGGCACCGGCGCCATGGCCGTCGTCGCCCTCCCGCACACCGAGGTCGAGGCCCGGCTCGCGGACCTCGACGGGCGGGTGTCCGTCGCCGCCGTCAACAGCGGCCGCTCCACCGTGATCGCGGGCGAGGTGGCGCCACTCGAAGCGCTCCTCGACGAACTCGACCGCGCGCAGGTGTTCGTCCGCCGCCTCGACGTCGACTACGCCTCCCACAGCGCCCAGGTCGAAGCGGTCCGCACCGACATCATCGACGAACTCGACGGCGTGACCGCCCTCCCGACGTCCGTCGCCTGGTACTCCACGGTGACCGGCGAGCCCGTCGCCGACGAGCTGGAAGCGGACTACTGGTACGCCAACCTGCGCGAGCCCGTCCGCTTCGCGCCCACCGTCGCACGCATGGCGGCCGACGGCTACCGCTGCTTCGTCGAACTGAGCCCGCACCCCTCACTGTCGACGGCCCTGCGCACCGTGGGCGAGGAGACCGGCCACGACCTGCTCGCCGTCGGCTCACTGCGCCGCGACGCGGACGGTCCCGCCTGCCTGGACCGCGCCGCGGCCGAACTCCACGTCCACGGCCGGGACATCGCCTGGCGCCGTGTCCTCCCTGAGGCGCGACCCGTCCGACTGCCCACCTACGCCTGGGACACCGAGCGGCACTGGACCGAACCCGAGGGCGCCGCCGGCCCCGCCGGGCTCCTCGACCGTGCCGACCACCCGCTGCTCGGCATCCGGCTCCGGTCCGCGGACGAGACCCGCTGGACCTTCCGGGGTGAGTGGTCCCCGGCCACCGCCGACTGGCTGCCCGACCACACCGTCTTCGGGCGCACCGTCGTCTCGGGCACGACCCTGCTCGAACTGTGCCGCGCCGCGCTCGCCGAGGCCCGCCCCGACGGCTCCGGCGACGTCACCGGCCTGCTCCTCCTCGCCCCCTTCGTCCTGCCCGCCTCCGGCACCGTCGAGGTGTCCGTGGAGGTGACCGCCGACGGCCCCGCGCCGGAGGTCACCGTGCACAGCCGCCCCCGCGGTCAGGAGTCCGCCGGGTGGACCCTGCACGCCACCGCGTCCGGCGCCGACCCGGCCCCGGAGACGGAGGACCGGCCCCCGGCCTGGCCCGAGGACGCGGCACAAGCCTGGACCCCGGACGCCTACGAACGCCTCACCGGCATCGGCCTCGGCTACGGCCCCGTCTTCCGGGGCGTAAGGGAGGCGACGCGGACCGGGGAGGGACGCCTGCTCGCCCGGCTCTCCCTGCCCTCCGCAGCCCGCGACGTGAGCGACCCCTACCCCGTCCACCCGGCGCTGCTGGACGCCGCCCTCCACGCCGCCGCCGCACTCGACGCCCGCGACGACCGGGTGCTGTTGCCCGTCGCGGTGGGCCGCTGCTCCCTGCCGCCCGGCGGAGCCGCCGACCTGACCGCGGTCGTGCGCCGCACCGGCGGGACGGACACCGACCTCACCCTCGACGTCACCCTGTGGGACGCCGACGGCTTCCCGGCCGGCCGGCTGGAGGACGTACGGCTGCGCGCGGTGACCCCGGCGGACCTCGGCGCCGGCTCGGAGAACGCGCGCCACCTGTACGAGGTGGCGTGGACGGCCGTCGAGCCCGCGAAGTCCCCGAGCCCGGCGGACGCCGCCTGGACCGTCGCGGGCGAACCCGGCGCCGCACGAGCGCTGGAGGCAGCCGGGCTGCGAGTGGTCGACACCGGCGCGGACATCGCCGTACGGTTCTGGCCGTCGCCCGGGGCCGGTACCCGACCGGAAGTCGCTGCCCGGGAGCTGGCCGCTGCCGCCCTGGCCGAGATCCAGGCCCTCCTCGCTCTCCCGCCCGAGCGGGCGCCCGCCCGGACGGTGTGGGTGACGCGGGGGGCGGTCGCGACCGGCGAGTCGGACGCCGTGCCCGGCCTCGCACAGTCGGTGCTGTGGGGACTGGCGCGCAGCGCCCGGGCCGAACACCCGGGCCTCGGGCTCACGTTGCTCGACATCGACCTCGACCCCGACGGCGGGGTGGAGGCCCTCCGAGCCGCCGTCGCTCTCCCGGAGGAGCCCGAACTCGCCTGTCGAGGGACCGAGTTCCTGGCGCCACGACTGATCCGCGCCCGCGCCGCCGACCGAGGCGCCCTGCCCGTCGACGGGACGGTCCTGATCACCGGCGGCCTCGGCGCCGTCGGCCGGCACATCGCTCGTCTGCTGGCCGAACGCGGCGTGCCAAGAATGGTCTTGACGTCACGTCAGGGCCCATCGGACCCGCGTTCCGCCTCGACTATCGCCGAACTCGCCGCCCTGGGCGCGACAGCGGACGTGGTCGCCTGCGATGTGGCCGACGCCCAAGCGCTGGCCGCCGTCCTCACCGACGTCGGGACCTCGCTGCGCGGAGTCGTGCACTGCGCGGGCGTCCTGGACGACGGTGTGATCGCCGAGCTGACCCCTGAGCGGCTCGCACGGGTGCTGCGGCCGAAGGCCGACGGCGCCGCACATCTGCACCGGCTCACGGCCGGGCTCCCGTTGGAGACGTTCCTGCTGGTGTCCTCCGCCGCGGGGGTGCTCGGCGCCGCCGGTCAGGCGAACTACGCCGCCGCCAACGTCTTCCTCGACCAGCTCGCCCACCACCGGCGCGCCCAAGGGCTGCCCGGCACATCCGTCTCCTTCGGAGCCTGGGCCGGTGAGGGACTCGCCGCCGAACACGCGGACCTGGACCGCATGGCCCGCCTCGGCCACCGCGCCCTCACCCCCGACCAGGGCCGCGACCTGGTCGAAGTCTCCCTGCGGCGCGGCGCACCGCACCTGGTCGCCAGCGCCTTCGACCTGCCGCGGCTGCGCGAGACGGTCGCCGCCGGCGGCGGGACCGCACTGTGGCGCTCGCTGCTGCCCGCGCCCCGCACCACCGGCCGCGACGCCCGCCTCGCCGACCGGCTGGCCGCGCTGCCCGAGCCCGAGCGAGCCGACCGCGTCCTCGCCCTGGTCCGCGAGGAGGCCTCCCGCGCCCTCGGCCTGCGCTCGGCGCAGGCCGTGCCGCCGGACCGGCCGCTGCGCGACCTCGGCATGGACTCCGTGACGGCGGTCGAGCTGCGCAACCGCATCGGCGCCCGGCTGGCCGTCAAGCTCCCCGCAACCCTGCTGTTCGACCACCCCACCCCGGACCGCCTGACCCGCCACCTGATCGAGGACGCCCTCGACGGCCGACACCCCGAGAGCGCCGACACGCGAGCGGCCACGACGGCAGCGGCCGGGACCGCCGGGCCGTCGGCCGACGAGCCGATCGCCGTCGTGGCGATGGCCTGCCGGCTCCCCGGCGGCGTCGACGACCCGGACGGTCTGTGGCGGCTCGTGGCGGAGGGCCGGGACGCCGTCGGCCCCTTCCCCGCCGACCGCTGGGACGTGGAGTCCCTCTACGACGCGGACCCGGACGCCCCCGGCAAGTCCTACGCCCGCGACGGCGGCTTCCTGGACGACATCGGCTCCTTCGACGCCGGCTTCTTCGGCATCACCCCGAAGGAGGCCGCCGCCATGGACCCCCAGCAGCGGCTGCTGCTGGAGATCGCGTGGGAGGCCCTGGAACGCGCAGGCATCGTGCCCGCCGCCCTCGCCGGCAGCACCACCGGGGTGTACGTCGGCATGTTCGGCAGCGACTACCTGGCCGGCACCCGCCTCGACCAGCTCGACGGATACGTGGGCACCGGCTCCGCCCTCAGCGTGGCCTCCGGCCGGCTCGCCTACGCGCTCGGCCTGCACGGCCCCGCTCTCACCGTCGACACCGCCTGCTCCTCCTCCCTGGTCGCCACCCATCTCGCGGCCCAGGCCCTCAGGTCGGGGGAGTGCGATCTGGCGCTCGCGGGCGGCGTCACCCTGATGGTGACACCGCAGACCTTCGTGGAGTTCAGCCGGCTGCGCGGACTGTCCCCGACCGGGCGGTGCCGGTCCTTCTCCGACGACGCCGACGGAGCGATCTGGGCCGAGGGCGCGGGCATGCTCGTCCTGAAGCGGCTGAGCGACGCGCGGCGCGACGACGACGAGGTGCTCGCTGTGCTGCGCGGCACCGCCGTCAACCAGGACGGCCGCAGCCAGGGCCTGTCCGCGCCGAACGGCCCCGCCCAGGAACAGGTGATCCGCCGCGCCCTGGAGCTGTCCGGGCTCACGCCCGCCGACATCGACCTCGTCGAGGCCCACGGCACCGGCACCACCCTCGGCGACCCGATCGAGGCGGGCGCCCTCTCCCAGGTCTTCCGCGCCGGCCGACCCGCGGACCGCCCGCTCCACCTGGGCTCCCTGAAGTCCAACATCGGCCACACCCAGGCCGCTTCGGGCGTCGCCGGGCTGATCAAGGTGGTGCAGGCACTGCGCCGCCAGGCCCTTCCGGCCACCCTCCACGCCGACACCCCGAGCCGCCATGTCGACTGGGAGGACAGCGGACTGCGGCTCCTCAGCGAGGCCCGGCCCTGGCCGGCGACGGCGGAGCGGGTCCGGCGGGCCGGTGTGAGCGCCTTCGGAATCAGCGGGACCAACGCCCATGTGATCGTGGAGGAGGCGCCCCCCGTCGAGGCCCGCCCCCCGGCCGATCCCGGCCTCGCCCCCGACGCCGACGCCGAACCCGGATCCCGTTCCCCGGGACGGCTGTTCGTGCTGTCCGGGCACGGTGAGACAGCGGTCCGGGCGCAGGCCGCGCGGCTCACCGCGTACCTCACCGAGGACACCCCGCTGCCCGATCTCGCCCACACCCTCGCCAGGCACCGCAGCCACTTCGAGCGGCGGGCGGCCGTCGTCGCCGGAGATCGGGACGAACTCCGCACCGCGCTGGACGCGTTGGCGTCCGGCCGGGCCCCACTGGCCGCGCCCCGTGTGGAAGGGCCGGGAAAGGTCGCCTTCGTCTTCCCCGGCCACGGCGGCCAATGGGCGGGCATGGGGCTGGAGTCGTACGCCGAATCGCGGGCGTTCCGGGAGGAGATGGACCGGATCGACGCGGCCGTGCAGCGGCACGTCGGCTGGTCGGTGCTCAACGTGCTGCGCGCCCCCGAGGAGTTCTCCCCGCTGGAGCGCACCGAATACCTCCAGCCCGCGCTGTTCGCGGTCAACGCGGCGCTGGCCGCCGCCTGGCGCGCGCTCGGCGTCACCCCGGACGCCGTGGTGGGTCACAGCCTCGGCGAGGTGTCCGCCGCTTACCACGCCGGCGCCCTCACCCTCGACGAGGCCGTGACGGTGGTGACCGGACGCGCCCAGGCCGTCGTCCCCCACGTCGGACACGGCGGCATGGCCGCGGTGGACCTGCCGCACAGGGAAGTGGAGGAGCTGCTCGCCCCGTTCGCGGGACGGCTGTTCGTCGGCGCCGTCAACAGCGGCCGCTCCACCGCCGTCTCCGGCGAGGCCGACGCCCTGGCCGAGCTGGACCGGCTGCTCGTGGAGCGGGACGTCGCCGTCCGCCGGCTGTCGACCCCGTTCGCCTCGCACAGCCCGCTCATGGAACCGCTGCGCGACGAACTCCTCGACCGCTTCTCCGCCGTCCGGGGCGCCCCGGCGGACACCCCGCTGTACTCGGCGGTCCTCTCCGAACCCGTGCCCGGCGACAGCCTCGACGCCGCCTACTGGTACGACAACCTCCGTAGGCCCGTCCGCTTCGCGGACACCGTGCGGCGCATGCTCGACGACGGCTACCGCTGCTTCGTCGAGCTCAGCCCGCACCCGTCCCTCACCGCCGCCGTCGAGGCCGTCGCCGCGGAAGCCGGCGTCGACGCGGTCGCCGTCGGCTCACTGCGCCGCCGGCAGGACGGCCGCGCGGTCCTGTTGCGCCGGGTCGGCGAGCTCTACACCGCCGGGCACACCCCCCACTGGCCGGCGCTGTTCCCCCACGGCCGCAGACTCGACGCGCCCACCTACGCCTTCACCCGCGAACGCCACTGGATCGCCCCCGCCCCGGCGACCCCGTCCGGCGGTTCCCCGCTGCTCGGCACGCACATCGAGGCCGGCGACGAACCGGGCCGGCACTTCTTCCAGACCGAACTCGATCCACGCGACAGCCGCTTCGCCTACCTCACCGACCACAAGGTCGGCGGCGAGGTCTGGCTGCCCGCCGCCGCCTTCCTCGACATGGCCGTGGAAGCGGCCGCGTCGGTGGGCGACGGCGACGAAGTGCGCCTGGCCGACGTGGGGTTCGTCCGACCGCTGCGCCTCGACGACGACAATCCCGTGCGCTTGCAGCTCGTCCTGCGGCCACAAGAGGAGAACGGAACACGGGAGTTCACGGTCTCCTCGGCGGGCGTCGACGGACGCCGCTGGGAGATCCACGTCACCGGCCGGATCGTCCCCGGCACAGGCACAGGCACAGGCACAGGTGCAGGCACCGAGGTCGTGCCCGCGCCGCGTCTGGACGAGACGCGCGCCGCCTGCCCGGACAGCGTCCGACTCGACGACCTCTACGCCCGGTTGGGCACTCTCGGCATCCACTACGGGAGCGCCTTCCGCAACCTGGAATCGGCTCACCGCGGTCCCGCCGCTGCCGTCGGCCGCCTCGCCGAGCGTCCCGCGGCCGGTCATCTCCTCCATCCCGCCGTTCTGGACGCCGCCTTCCATACCGCCGCCCTGCCCGCGAACGCTCCCGAGGGGCGGGCGTTCGTCCCCGCCGGCTTCGGCCGCGTCCGCGCCACCGGACGCCGTGGCGCACCCGTCTGGACGAGCTGCGAACTGCGGTCGGCGACGGGCGACACCGCCACCGTCGACCTGCGACTGTGGGACGCCGACGAAGAACTCCTCCTGGAGATCACCGACTTCCGCCTCGCCGCTCTCTCCCCGCTGGACGGCGCCCTCTTCGAGACCCGCTGGCAGCCCCGGCCGGCCGCCCAGGCCACGCCCGCCGAGGGCGGCTGGCTGCTGCTGGCCGACGGGACGGGAGCCGACGCGGCCGGAACCGGTGCCACCGGCAACGGCGAGACCGTGACCGACGGGATGGGCGTCGCCGCGGATCTCGCCTCCCGCCTGGCCGCGTCCTCCGTGCCCTACGTTCTCGCCCGCAGGGGCGCCGAGTTCGGCGTCGAAGGCCCCGGGCGCTACGTCCTCGACCCCGCCGACCCGGCCCACCTCGCCCGTCTGCTCGACGAGGCCTTCCCCGAGGCCCCGCCGGCCCACGTCGTCCAGCTCGGCGCGCTCGACGCCCCGGCCGTCGCCGACGCGCCGAGCGCCGAGGAGGCGGCCCGGCGGTGCTGCCTGAGCACGCTGCACCTTGTGCGCGCGCTCACCGACCACCCGCGCGGCCGCGCCCCGCGCCTGTTCGTCGTGATCCGAGGCAGCCAGGCCGCCGGGGACAGCGAACAGGTCACCCACCCGCAGCAGGCGCTCGCCTGGGGCTTCGGCCTCGCGGTCGCGCAGGAGCACCCCGAGCTGTCGACCACCCTCGTCGACCTGCCGCCCACCGGCGGAGCCGACGCCCTGTGGATCCAGCTGCGGCACGCCGACGACGAACGCCTGGTCGCACTGCGGGAGCCGGGCCGACTCGTGCCCCGCCTGGCCCGCACCCGCCCCGACAGCGGCGGCCCCGGCCTCGCCCCCGACGGCGTCCATCTGATCACGGGCGGCCTGGGCGGCCTCGGCCGTGTCGTCGCCGAGCGGCTGGTCCGGCGCGGCGTCCGCCGCCTCGCCCTGATGAGCCGGGGCGCCCCCGCCCCGGAGGCTGAGGACTGGATCCGCGGCCTGGAAGAGCGCGGCGTCACCGTGCACCTCGCCCACGCCGACGTGGCCGACCGCACCGGACTGACGGCAGCCGTGGACGCCGTACGACGTGAAGCCGGACCTGTCGTGGGCATCGTGCACGCGGCCGGCGTCCTCGACGACGCGACGCTCGCGAACCTGACCGACGAGCGGGTCCTGCGCGTCCTCGCACCGAAGGTGCTGGGCACCGCACTGCTCACCCGACTCGTCCCAGAAGCCCAGAACTTGATCCTGTTCGCGTCGGCGGCCGGGCTGCTCGGATCACCCGGCCAGAGCCCCTACTCGGCGGCGAACGCGTTCCTCGACGCCTGGGCCCACCACCTCTCGCACACCGGACGGCGGGCGCTCAGCCTCGACTGGGGCGCCTGGTCCGGCGTCGGCATGGCCGCCGAGTCCGACGTCCGCGCCGCCGAGACGGGGCGCTCCGGGCTGATCGCCTTCTCTCCACACGAGGGTGGCGAGCTGTTCGACCGCGTACTGGACACATCCCGCCGCCAACTCGCCCCCATGGCACTGGACTTCACTCTTCTCGAACTGGACCCGGACGCGGTCCGCGCCCGACCGGTCCTCGCCGGGCTGGTCACCGCCCCCACCGCGAGCGGTGACGCGGACGGACTGGTGCGCAAGGTGTTCGCCGCGACGACCGACACCGACCGCGTCACCTGGCTCGAGGCATACGTCCGCGCCCGTGTCGGCGAGGTCTCCGGCGGCCTCGTCGACACCTCCGCGACCACCGCGCTCAAGGAACTCGGCCTGGATTCCCTGATGCTGGTGCGGCTGCGCAACGCCTTCGCCCGTGAACTCGGTGTGGAACTGCCCACGGCGAAGATGTTCGCCGCCGCCGACGTCCGGAGCCTCGCGCGAACCCTGGCCGCCGCCCTGCCCGACCGGGCGGCCGACCGGACCGTCGCCGGCCCGGGCCCCGCCGCCGTTCCGGGGGCCCGCGCGGGCGACGTCCCGCAGGCGGATGTGCCGGAGAGCGAGACCCACCCCGCCACCCGTGACGTCGTACGCCTGCTGCGCAGCGCCGTCCCCGGCATGCCGCAGGCCGCCCACGCGGTCGGTCTCGCCGTACGCCTCACCGTGCCCACCGACCGCGAGACGCTCGCCGGCATCGTCACCCGCCTCGCCGCACGCCATGCCGCCCTGCGCACGGCCGTCGTGACCGGTGCCGAGGGGCGGGAGCTGAGAGTCGTCCGGGAGCTCGAACAGCCGCTGCTGCGCTGGACGACCGTGTCCTCGGAGGCCGAACCGGGCGAGCGGCTGCGGGAGTTGCTGGAGCCGCCGTTCGACCTCGCCACCGCCTCCTTGTGGCGGTTCGAGCTGCTCGACGCCAAAGACCGGGGCCAGACCCTGGTCTTCGGCGCGCACCACGCCGTCAGCGACCTGCAGTCCCTGCTGCTCGTGACGAGCGAGATCGACGCCGAACTGGCCGGCGTCCCGCTCGGCGGCGACCCCGTCAACCGGGACGTCCACCTCCTGATCGCCTCCCAGCGGGACGCCGAGGGCGCCGTGAGCGACGACTGGCGCGAGGCCTTCGAGGGCGTCGAACGACTCGACCTGACGCTCTCCACGCCCCGCCCGGCCGAGCGGTCCTACCGCGCCGGAAGCGTCACCCTTGCGCTGCCCGACGGGCTCATGGACCGAGTGTCGAAAGCCGCGAGCCGTCTCGCCGTCACACCCGCCGCCTTCTGCCTCGGCACGCTCACCGTGCTGCTGGCGCGCGAGCGGCAGAGGGAGCGGTTCGCGCTCGCCGTGCCGGTGGACACCCGTGTCCACGCCGACGCCTTCGACGCGGTCGGCTTCTTCGGCGTGCCGGTGCCCTTCCCGGCCGAGGCGCGGGCAGCGGAGCCGGTCGAGGACGTGCTGCGCCGCACCGACGGCCGGCTGCAACGACTGCTGGCCAAGGGCGCCATGTTCTCGGACGTCCTCGCCACCCTGGCCCGCCAGGGGCTCCACCGGGCGAACGCGCCGCTGGTGGAGGTCTACTTCAACTTCGTCCGCCACGGCGGCAGCCTGCACAACCTCGACGTGCTGCCGGCCGGGACGGGCTACTCCGATCTCGACCTGATGGTCACCCTCACCCCGGACGCCGACCGGGTCCGGCTCGACCACAACCTCGACATCCTCGACGCGCGGGCCGCGACCGGGCTGGGGGAGCGGTTCCTGCGGCTGCTCGGGGAGGCGGCGGACGACGCGTCCGGGCCGGTGGGACCGCTTGCCGCCGAAGGCCCGCAGTCGGCGTCGAGGCGGACCGGCACCGTGTCCTCGATCGCCGAGCGGCCCCGCGCCCTCGCCCTCGCCGCCACCTTCGCCCTCGGCCACCTCCCGCCGATGTGCGAGGCGGCCCTCGCGAGCGGCGGGGCGCCCGTCGGCCTCACGGTCGCCGAAGCGCCGTACCACCAGGTGCTCGCCGCCCTGCGCGACCCCTCGGGCGTCTTCGCCGACCCGGCGACGGCGGCGGGCGTCGTGCTGCTGCGCGCCCGGGACCTGGAGCGGTTCGGCCCGGTGGACGACGGCCTCCTCGCCGAACTGCGCGCCCAGTACCCGGCAGCCCTGCGCGCCGTGGCCGAACGCACCCGCAGGCCGCTGATCGTCGGCTTCACGCCCTCGGCCGGCGGTGACGAGCGCCTCGCGCGCTGGGAGCGCGGGATCGCGGACGAACTCACCGGCCTGCCGGGCATCGCCGTGCTCGGCCCCGACGACTGGACCCGCCACCACACCGTCGAAGAACGCTTCGACGAGCGCACCGAGCGCCTGGCTCATCTGCCCTTCACCCCGCCCTTCCAGGCGGCGGTCGCCCTGACCCTCGCGGAGACGGTCCGGGCGGCGCTGCGGCCCGCGCCGAAGGTGATCGCCGTCGACGGCGACGAGACGCTGTGGAGCGGGGTCGCCGGGGAGATCGGCCCCGAGGCCGTCGACCTGTCCGGGCCGCGCGCCCTGTTCGCCCGCCGTCTGCTCGCCTGGCGCGAGGCGGGGGCGCTGCTCGCGCTGGTCAGCAACAACGACGAGGAGACCGTCCGCGCCGTCCTGGACCGGCCCGACAGCCTGCTCGAGGCCGACCACTTCAGTGTGCTCTCCGCCGCCTGGGGCCCCAAGCCGACCCGTCTGGCGGAGGCTGCCCGCTCCCTCGGCCTCGGCGTGGACAGCTTCCTGTTCCTGGACGACAACCCGGCCGAGATCGGCAAGATGCGCGCGGCGCTGCCCGAGGTGCTGTCGGTGACCGTGCCGCCACGGGACCGGCTGGAGAGCTTCGTGAACCGGCTGTGGCCGCTCGTGCCCGCCGCGGCCACGGCCGAGGACGGGCTGCGGGCCCGCTTCTACGACCAGGAGCGGCGACGGGACGCCGCCCGCGAACAGGCCGGCTTCGCGGAGTTCCTCGGCGGACTGGAACTCGAGGTCGACGTGCGCGCCCTGGGCGAGGACGACGTACGGCGGGCCGACCAGCTCGTGCACCGCACCAACCAGTTCACCCTGCGCGCCCGGTCGTCCGACGGCGGCGACCTCGAACGGTGGCGGCAGCGCGGTGAGGTGTGGACGGCCGCCGCCCGCGACCGTTTCGGCGACTACGGGCAGATCGGACTGCTCGCCGTGCGCGCCGAGGGCGACCGACTCGACGTGCTGGCCTGGCTGATGAGCTGCCGCGCCCTCGGACGGGGCGTCGAGGAACGGCTGTTGGGCTGGCTCGCCGACCGAGCCGACGAACTGGGTTGCGTGAAGGTCCGGTTGACGGCGGAACGCACCGCGCGCAACGCTCCCGCCCGCCGGATCGTGGCCGCCCTCGGGGGCGGCCGGCCGGACGACGAACGGCTGGAGGCCGTGGTCGCACCGGAACACCTGAGGGCGTTCCGATCCTGGGAACAGTGAGGACCCCGCGCCGCCGCTGCGCGGCGCGGACGAGGAAGGACCGTGCACACCGTGAAGGGCTCCGATGCGTGACATGAACGAGGACGCGGCGACGAACGCCGGACAGCGGGCGACCGCCGAGGCCATCGAGCGGGGCGGGAGCGGCCTCGGTGTCTCCGAACTGCTGGCCCTGGTCATGCCGTCCCAGGAACCGGCTGGGGAGGAACGACAGCCGAAGTCGACCGCCCCGGTCGCTCCGGACGCCCCCGCCCCGGACGCCTCTGTCCCGGCCGCCCCGGCCAAGCCCGCCTCGGCCGCTCTGGACGCCCCCGCCCTGCGCGCCCCGGCCGCTCCGGCCACGCCCGCTCCGGCCCCGGCCGCCCCAGCCAGACCCGCTCCGGCCGCCCCAGCCAGACCCGCTCCGGCCGCTCCGGCCCCGGCCGCCCAAGCCATAGCCGCCCCGGCCACACCCACCCCGGGTGCCCCCGCCACGCCCGCCCCGTCCAAGCCCGCCCCCGACGTCCACGCCCTCGCCGACGCCATCGCCGCCGCGGCCGGCCGCTATCTGCCCGAGGGCCGCCTCGCCCCGGACGCCGACTTCTTCGACGCGGGCGGCAGCTCCGTGCACGCCGTCGAACTCGCGGCGGAGCTGGAGCGCGACCTCGGCGTGGAGCTGGACCTCGACGACGTGTTCGCCGACGCCCGCCCCCTCAGCCTGGCCCGGCGCTGGCTGCGGGCGAACCCCGACCACGAACTGCCCGCGGCCGCCGTCCCACCACAGCCGCCCGCCCCCACCCCGCAGGCCGCCCCCGTCCCCGCCCCCGTCACGTCCCCACGTCGTCCGACGCCCCCCGCCCCCCGCTCCGGCCACGCCGCCCGCCCCGAGGACCTCGACCAGATCCTGGCCGATCTCGCCCTCGCCGACCGTCTCCCCTTCGTCGGCTCGCCCGAGCCCCTGCCGCCCCGCCGGATCCTGCTCACCGGCGCGACCGGCTTCCTCGGCGGGCACCTGCTGCTGGACCTGCTGCGGCACAGCGACGCGCACGTCTACTGCCTCGTCAGGGGCGCAGACGAGGAGGCGGCGACCGCGCGCCTGGCCGAGCAGTTGCGCGGCTACCTGCTGCCGTGGAACGCCGAGGTCCGCCGCCGGGTCACCGTCCTGCCCGGCGACATCCGCCGCCCCCGTCTCGGCCTGTCCGAGGAGCTGTGGCACACCCTCTCCCACGAACTGGACGGCGTCGTCGGCGTGGCGGCGGCGGTCGACTTCCTGCGCGGCTACCAGTCGCTGCGGACGAGCAACGTGCTGGGCGCCCTCACCCTGGCCGAACTCGCCGCCGCCGGACGTCCGAAGCCGCTGCACCACATCTCCTCGATCGCCGTGTTCAACGAGGTCGGCATCACCTCCATGGGCGAGGACGACCCCCTCGCCCACGTCGACAACCTCGTGGCGGGCTACGACCAGTCCAAGTGGGCCGCCGAGGTCGCCCTGCGCCGCGCCCGCGACCACGGCCTGGTCGTGTCCGCCCTGCGCCCCGGCGGCATCGGCGGCCACACCAGGACCGGCGCCCACAACCCGCTGGACCTCAGCAGCGGCCTGATCTCGGCGTTCGGCCGCTTCCGCACCGTACCGGCGTTCCGCAATCTCAACGTGGCCCCCGTGGACTGGGTGAGCCGGGTCGCCGCGGCCGTCGTCTGCGAACCCGACGCCTGGGGCTTCGACTACAACCTCACCGGCGTGCCCAACACCCTCGACGACGTCGTACGGGACATGGCCTTCGGCGGCATGCACGTGCGCGTCCACGACTGGGACGAGTGGCGCGGCGACACCCTGGCCCGCCTGGAGGCCGAGCCGATCCCCGAACTGACTTTCCTCAGCCGGGTGTTGCAGAGCCCCACCGCTCTCAAGCTGTGCGAGGCCACGCTCACCGGCCCGGCCGCGAGCGCCGAGCGCACGGACACCCTCGTCGAGGCCCTCGGCCTCACGCCCGCCGCCCGCTACGACGCCCGCGCCCAGCTGAAGACGTTCGAGAAGCTCGCCGACGACGGCCTGGCCCGGCTCCCGGGCAAGGACGACCAGCCCTACCTGTGGTTCTCGGAGACCACCGAGGGCAGCGTGCGCGCCATCACCGACAGCACGGCCGCGGACGGCACTCCATCGCCCTGTTCGATGTCCCTCACCCTCTCCATCGCGAGCATGCACCAACTCGTCAAGGAGCGCCGTGTGGACGTCGCCGGCGAGGTCGTCTGCCCCGCCGCCCACCCCGAACCGCTCACGGTCGAGCACGGCGACGTCTGGGTCCGCCCCGAGGAAGGCATCCCGCAGCGGCACGGCACGCGGCACCGGCTTCTGAGCTACCGGCTGCGGTTGCGTGACGCCGACGGCCGACTGTGGTGGCTGGAGGGCCACAAGCACGCCCAGGCCCGCCGCGACGTCTGGCGCCAGACCCGCGCCCTCACCATCGAGCTGGGCCGAGAGGGCGAACCGGCCACGCTCACCGGCGAGGTCGTCGTCCCCGCCGACTCCTACGTCCGCGACCAGATCGACGGCATCAAGGTCGCCCCGCACCTGACCGCACGGGAGAAGCGCGCCGCCAAGCTGACCTGGCTCGCCTGGTTCGGTCTGGAGATGGGGCGCGGCCTGCTCGGGCCGTTCGCCCGCGCCGCCGCCGACCTGCTCGACCTGCGCCGCACCCCGAACACCACGGAGCACCAGCGATGATCTTCAGAACGCCCCCAGCCCCCCGCCGGCCGTTGCGCAGGGTCAGGACGACCCCCGCCCTGCGCCCCCTGCGCCACCGCCTCGACGCGGCCCGTGTCGAGGAGATCCCGTTCCACGCGCCCGACGGCGTCCGCCTCGGCCTCACCCGCATCGGCGACGGCGACACGGACCGGCCCGCCGTGCTCCTGCTGCACGGTCACACCGCGTCCTCCGACATGTTCCTGCTCCCCGAGACCCGCAACCTCGTCGACGCCCTCCTCGACGACGGCTACGAACCCTGGCTGCTGGACTGGCGCGGCAGCTGCCGCCTGCCCTACAACGAGACCGGCCGGCGCTACACCTACGACGACGTGGCCCTGTACGACATCCCCGCCGCCGTCGACCACATCCGCGGACGCATCGGCGACCGCCCCCTGTTCGCGGTCGCCCACTGCATCGGCTCCCTGACCCTGTCGCTCTCCCTGACCGCCGGCCTCGTCCCCGGCCTCGCGGGCGTCGTCTCCCAGGGCGTCTTCCTCACGCCGAAGCTGGCGGGCCGCACCTCCCTGCGCATGACGATCGCCGGGGAACTGCTGAAGACGCGGATCGACCACATCCCCGTCGACTTCCGCAAGGTCGGCCTCCGCTCCCGCTACACCCCCCTGTTCGCCCTGGCCGCCCGCAAGGCGGACTGCCCCGACCCCACCTGCCAGATCCTGCACCACTCGGCCTGGGGCACCGGCGCCTCCCTCTTCGTCCACGAGAACCTCGCCGACGCCACCCACGACCGGCTCGCCGACCTGCTCGGACCGGCCCCGCTGTGGATCCTGCCCCATCTGCGCCGGATCGAGCTGGCCCGTACCGTGGTCCGCTGGCACGACACCGACCACCGCTACCGGGCCCTGCCGCCCAACGCGCTCGACGCGGCCGCCCGCATCGACACGCCCGTGCTGCTGCTCGCCGGCAGCGAGAACGGCCTCTGGCTCGACTCCCAGAGGCTCTGCCACGACGTCCTGGCCCGCCGCCAGCCCCAGCTCGACGTGCGCTACACCGAGATCCCGGGCTACGGCCACCTCGACACGTTCATCGGCCGGGGCGCCGCACTCGACGTCTTCGGCCACATCCTCGACTTCCTCGGCGAACGCCGGTGACGCCGACCCCGGCGGCCGGTTACGGTACGCGTCAGTAACCAGAGGGCACCGCACCGCATCGCAGGAGGGCACCATGCCGCAGCTCGAAGTCGCCGGCGCAGCACTGACGTACGACGACGAGGGCCCGCGCGACGGCGACGCGGCGCCCTTGGTCTTCGTGCACGGCTGGACGGCGAACCGGCACCGCTGGGACCACCAGGTGACGCACTTCTCCGAGCGGCGCAGGGTGATCCGGCTCGACCTGCGCGGGCACGGCGAGAGCAGCGGGGCGGGCGTGAAGACCGTGGACGAGCTGGCGGAGGACGTCCTCGCCCTCCTCGACCACCTCGGGATCGAGCGGTTCGTCCTCGTCGGCCACTCGATGGGCGGGATGATCTCGCAGACGATCGCCCTCGCCCACCCGGAGCGGGTCGAGCGGATGGTGCTGGTGAACTCCATCGGCCGGATGGTCTACAGCAGAGGCAGAGGACTGCTCATGGCCGTCTCCACCCTCGTGCCCTTCAAGCTGTTCGTCGCCGCCAACATCCAGCGCGCCTTCGCGCCCGGCTACCCCCGCGACGAGATCCGCGCCTATGTGAAGTCCTCCGCGGACACCCCGCGCGAGGTGGTCATGACGCTGTACGGCGCGATGCGCGCCTTCGACCTCCTGGACCGGGCCGGGGAGATCAGCACCCCGACCCTGATGATCCACGGCTACCACGACGTCCAGCTGCCGGTGCGGCAGATGCTGCGCATGGCCAAGGCCTACCCGGACGCCACGGTCCGCGTCCTCGACGCCGGCCATGAACTGCCGGTGGAGAAGCCCGCCGAGCTGACCGCCGCGATCGACGCGTTCGTGACCGCCGCCCGCTGAAGCGGCCCAGCCGCCCCGCAGCGCACGGGGCCCGCGGGACGACGCGGACGGCGGCTCACAGGACGATCTCGGACGCCTCGCTCCGCGTCTGCGCCGGAACCCCCGGAGCGGCGCCGTCCGGCGCGGGAGGCGCCTGCGGCCGCGGCGCCGCGGCGTCCCGCGCGTCCCACAGCCTGGTGGTGCGGGCGTAGCCGTACACGACCGAGGCCGTCGCCAGGAGGAGGAGCGGGCCGAACACCCACGGGTGGTCGGCCATCTCCAGCGGCAGCCAGCGGTAGGACGCCAGCAGCGCGACGAACACGGCCGCCCCGTGGGCGACGAACCGGATACCCGAGCGGTCCCAGCCGCGGTCGAAGGTGCGCAGCCCCGCCTCGACGGTGAGCGCGAACACCACGCCGGCGATGAGGTCCGCGCCGTAGTGATAGCCGAACCCCAGCGTCGCCCCGAGCGTGGCGGCGAGCCAGAAGACGCCCGCGAAACGCAGGGCGCGCGGCCCCTTGCGGGAGTGCAGGAAGATCGTGGTGGCCCACGCGGTGTGCAGACTGGGCATGCAGTTGCGCGGGGTGACGTCGTCGTACGGCATCGGCCGGGGGACGCCGATCGGTGGCGGCGTGTCCGGCCAGATGTCCGCCCACGCCCAGTGCCCGCCGCCGGTGCCGAAGGCGCCCGTGCCGTAGGCGAAGACCGGACCGACCACCGGGAAGACCATGTAGACGGCCGGCCCGAGCAGCCCGATCACCAGGAAGGTGCGCACCAGGTGGTGGCGCGGGAAGCGGCGCTCGGCCGCCACCCGGCGCAACTGGTACAGCGCGACGACGACCGCGGCCACCGCTAGCTGGGCGTAGACCCAGTCGAGCAGATGGGGGCCCACCGGGGCGGTGGCCCTGACGAGCCGGCCGGCGAGCCACGACGGGTCGCCCAGCGCGTGGTCGGCGGTGACCACGTACTGGTCGAGCACCGTCGGGCGCGTCTTCGACGTGATGAGCAGCCAGGTGTCGCCGGTCTTGCGGCCGGCCACCAGCAGCAGACCCAGCCCCACGCCCTTCAGCAGCAGCACGCGATCCGGACCGGTACGGCGGGTGACGGCCATGACCGCGCATCCGAGGATCACCCACAGCGCGCCGTTGCCGAAGGGGTTGCCGGAGGTGACCTCGATGCCGAGCGCCCACCGCGTCAGCGCGAAGACGATGTCGATGCCGACGGCGGCGCCGAACGCGATGATCCGCTGCCGCCAGGTGAGCACCGCCATCGTCAACGCCATGCCGGCGTACAGCAGGAATCCCGACTTGGGCGCGAACACCACTTCCTGAGCCTGTGTGGTGATCGGCCCCGGCAGGCCGTAGTGACGCGCGGTGATCTCCAGCGCGACGAGGAACGCGACGGCCACCGCGCCGGCCGTGGCCCACAGCATCGCCCTCGGCCGCCGTGCGGCGAACCCGATGCCGTTCTTCATGTGCGAGAACACCCGCCCTGCTGTGTTTTTCAATGTGCGTGTGGCCGATGCGTGAGTTCCTGACAGGTTCGAACATGCTAACGGAGCTGGGTGATCGGTCAGGCGAAAGCATCCGGACCCACCGCGACGGCCGTCGCCGGGGCCCTCAGTCGCCCTCCTCGTCCTCCCCGCAGGAGCTGCCGTTCGGCGGCAGGGTGCCGAAGAGCAGGAAGTCGTCGATCTTGCGGTGCACGCATTTCGACGAGCCGTAGCCGGTGTGACCGTCGCTGCGATTGTCCAGCACCACGGCAGCCGGGCCGAGCCGTCGCGCGGTCTCCACCGTCCAGCGGTACGGCGTCGCCGGGTCCCCGCGCGTGCCGACCAGCAGCATCTTCGCCGTGTCCAGGTCCTTGACGTCGTCGCGGATGTAGTCCGTCCCCTTGGGGCGGCCGTAGCACAGCAGGACCTGGGTGAGGCGGTACTGCCCGAAGACCGGCGACGCCTGCTCGTAGGCGGCGCGCAACCGCTTCACGTCGGCGGTGACCTGCTGAGCGGAGGGACGGTCGGGGTCGTCCGCGCAGTTGACGGCCATCAGCGCCGCCGGGAGGTTGTCGAGGGGCACGTCGTCGGGGTCGACGAGCCCCCCGTCCGGGTCGTCGTCCCCGGGCGCGGTCCTGTCGGGCGCGCCCTTGACCGGGAGGGCCAGGCCGCCCGTCGCGAACGCCATCACACCGCTGGTGTCGCCGCTCTCGACGAGCTGGGCCAGCGCCCGCTCCAGCGACGGCCACAGTTTGCTGCTGTACAGCCCCTGACCGATGGCGCCGACGAGGTCCTGTCCGGTGAAGGGCTCGCCGAAGTCCGTCGGCACCGGGTCCTCGTCCAGTGAGCGCACCAGCTTCTCGACCAGCTCCCGGCCCTTGCGCGGATC
The DNA here is from genome assembly GCF_044768125.1 of Streptomyces sp. NPDC101166. Taxonomy (NCBI): domain Bacteria; kingdom Bacillati; phylum Actinomycetota; class Actinomycetes; order Kitasatosporales; family Streptomycetaceae; genus Streptomyces; species Streptomyces sp. NPDC101166. Next base: position 277,976 of record NZ_JBIWPF010000001.1, on the reverse strand, counting down.
CTGCCCGAACGGGCACGCGATGTCCTTCGCGCACCAGTCGACGAAGTCCTCCAGCGCCGTCTGCTGCCCCCGGGCGCCGGCGATGCCCTGCTCGGCGAGCGGCTCGGTCAGCGTGTCCACGCCGTCCAGGACCAGCCGGCCCACCCGGTGGGGGAACTGGGCCGCGTAGACCGCGCCGAGCCGGGTGCCGTAGGAGAAGCCGAGGTAGTTGAGCTTGTCGTCGCCGAGCGCCTGACGCATGACGTCCAGGTCGCGGGCCGCGTCGACCGTGCCGATGTGCGGCAGAACGGGCCCGGAGTGCTCGGCGCACTTGGCGGCGGCCCGCTTCAGCAGATCCAGTATGGCGCGCGGGTCGCGCAGGTTCGCCGGTTCGTCGTCCAGGGCGGTGAACGCGTTGCTCTCGCCGTCGCCGCAACTGACCGGTGAGGACCGGCCGACGCCGCGCGGATCGAAGGTCACCACGTCGTAGCGGTCGGTGAGCTCCATGAACTCCTTGCCGCCGACTGCGAGCTGGGGAACGCCGGGGCCGCCGGGCCCGCCGAAGTTCAGCAGCACCGAGCCGCGCCGGTCGCCCGTCGCCCGGTACCGGGCGAGCGCCAGGTCCAGGCTGCCCGACCCGGGGTGGGCGTAGTCCAGGGGGACGGTCACCTTGCCGCACTGCAGATCGTCGGGCCACTGTTCGATCCCGCACTGCCCCCAGTCGACCTTCTGCCCGTAGAACCGGGCCATCCCCGGAGCCGGGTCGCTGTTCGCGGTGGCGACGGCCGCCGGCAGTCCCGCGCCCAGCAGGGCCAGCGCCGCGGCCGCGGCGAGCGCGCCGCGCCGCCGTGCGGTCCCCCTCGACAGCTTGGCCAGCATCAGTGCCTCCAGGGACGCCCCACAGCGGACCGGGACGGCGTCGTCGCCCACGATAGGCGGGCCACGGAGCACCCGCCTCCGGAGCGGCAGCGGAGCACGGCGGGCACTTCCCGCCGGCCCCCGCATCCCCGCCCGATCTTCATTTCTTCACCCTTGCTATTACTCCGGCGGCGGTGCCGTCCGATGGGGTGAAAGAACGCGGGGCCATAACGCGAGAGGTTTCGTCGGCGTTCTACCCGGTGCGGGCGAGTGCCCGCGACCATGTCTGGAAGGCAGGGACCCATGAAACGGGTTACCCGAAACGGTGTGATCGCCGTCGCCGCCGCCTCGGGCGCGATGGCCATGACACTGCCCGCGTTCGCCGACTCCGGGGCCGACGCCCTGGCGGCAGGCTCGCCCGGAGTCGTCTCCGGCAACAACATCCAGGTGCCGGTGCACATCCCGTTGAATCTGTGCGGGAACACCGTGAGCGTGGTGGGAGCACTGAACCCCGCCTTCGGCAACACCTGCGTCAACAAGGGCTCGCGCCCCGAGACGGCCGAGGGTGTGGCGCAGAACAGCGGCGGCTCGGCGGCGTCGAGCGTCACCAAGGGCTCGCCGGGCGCCGTCTCCGGCAACGGCGTCCAGCTGCCGCTCGACGTCCCGGTGAACGCCAGCGGCAACAGCGTCAACCCCGGCGGTGTGCTGAACCCGGCGTTCGGCAACACCTCCGTCAACACCACGGAGGAGGAGCAGCCGCCCCGGGGCGAGCCCAAGCCCGAACCGCCGGTCCGGCACACCCCGCCGGCCGCGTCGCAGCCCGGACCGACGAAGGCCGTCCCGCCGGCGAGGGCGCCCCAGGCGCCGCAGCCGAAGCCGCACGCTCCCGCGCCCCGGACCGCGGCCTCCCTCGCCGAGACCGGCGCGGGAACCACCGCGGCCGCCCTCGCGGGCAGCGCGGCCCTCGTCCTGGGCGGGGCGGTGCTGTACCGCCGCTACCGGCCGGCAGCGGGGCGCTGACCCGCGGGCGACACCGCCTGCGGCGGGGCGGTGCGGCGAGGCGCGGAACGCTCCGCGCCCGCCCCCGCCCCGCCGGCTCCGCGACGTGACCAGGCCCACGGCGCCGCGCCCTCCATGGGGGGTAGGACATCTCAGCGAGGACGGCAGCGAGAAGATCGTCCGCGACGAAAGTGTCCGCCCTGGAAGGAACCGACGAGATCATGTACGTCATAGCGGCCCGCTGCCCGACGAAGGCATCCGGATGACCGGCCCCGAGAACGGCACCGGCCCCGGAGCGCAACCGAACCCCGGGCCGGGGGCCGAGGAACCCGTGCTGCTGCGCACCCGCGGCCGTGCCGCCCACCTCGTCCTCAACCGCCCCAAGGCCCTCAACGCCCTCAGCCACGCCATGGTCCGGCGCATCGACGAGGCGCTCACCGCCTGGGAGCACGACCCGGCCGTCGAGACCGTCGTCATCACCGGCGCGGGGGAGCGCGGACTGTGCGCCGGCGGGGACATCCGCAGCATCCATGCGGACGCCCGCGACGGCGACGGCAGCGCCTCGGCCGCCTTCTGGCGCGACGAGTACCGCCTCAACGCCCGTATCGCCCGCTACCCCAAGCCGTACGTCGCCGTCATGGACGGGATCGTCATGGGCGGCGGCGTCGGCGTCTCCGCGCACGGCAGCGTCCGGGTCGTCACCGAGCGGTCCCGCGTCGCCATGCCCGAGACCGGCATCGGCTTCGTCCCCGACGTGGGCGGCACCCACCTGCTCGCCCGCGCGCCCGGCGAACTCGGCACCCACCTCGCCCTGACCGGCGCGCAGATCGGCGCCGGCGACGCGCTGCTGTGCGGACTCGCCGACCACTGCGTACCGTCCGGCTCCATCCCCGGCTTCCTCGACGACCTCGCCGATCTGCCCGTCCCCGAGGCCCTGGCCCGGCACGCCGAGAACCCGCCCCCGGGGGAGCTGGCCGGACGGCGGGAGTGGATCGACTCCTGCTATGCCGCCGACTCGGTCGAGGAGATCGTGCGAAGGCTGCTCGCACACGGCGATCCGGCCGCCAAGGAGACCGCGGAGACCCTGCTGACCAGGTCGCCCACCGCGCTCAAGGTGACCCTGGCGTCCCTGCGACGCGCCCGGCGGCTCGGCGCACTGGAGCGGGTCCTGGAGCAGGAGTACCGCGTGTCCTGCGCGGCTCTGAGCACGCACGACCTGGTCGAGGGCATCCGCGCCCAGGTCGTCGACAAGGACCGCACCCCCCGCTGGTCCCCGGCCGGCCTCGCCGAGGTCGCCGACGCCGATGTGGAGCGCTTCTTCGCCCCGCTCGGCGAGCACGAACTCGGCCTCGCGGGCCCCGGCACGGCCGCCGGCGAGGACCCGGCCGGCTGAGCCGGCCGGCCCCGCGCAGAGCGCGAAGAGCCCCGGCCGCGTGGGGCCGGGGCTCGGGCGAGGACGTCGCAAGGCGTCAGGGGCGGATGTCGTCGCAGGCGATCGGCAGGTGGCGTGGTCCGCGCAGCACCGCGTTCCTCCGGTAGGGCGGCGGATCCTCCAGCAGGCGCGGGTTCACCAGCCGGCGTGCCAGCTCGGACAGGGCGAGCTGGGCCTCCAGCCGGGCCAGCGGTGCGCCGAAGCAGCTGTGGATCCCGCTGCCCAGCCCGAGGTGCTGCACGTCCCGGCGGTCCGGGTCGAAGCGGTCCGGGTCGTCGAAGCGCCGCGGGTCGCGGTTGCCGGAGGCCAGCACCAGCCACAGGGAGGCGCCCTTGGGGATGGTGACTCCGTGCAGCTCGATGTCGGCGACGGTGGTGCGCTGCGGCACCAGCTGCACCGGCGGCTCGTACCGCAGCAGCTCCTCCACGATCGGCACGGCCAGCCGCGGATCCGCCCGCAGCCGCTCCAGCACGTCGGGGTGGCGCAGCAGGGTCAGCATCCCGTTGGTGACCAGGTTGACGGTCGTCTCGTGGCCCGCGATCAGCAGCAGCGCCGCCGTGCTGAGCAGCTCCATCGTGGTCATCGCGCCGTCTTCGCCCTTGGCGGTGGCCAGCGCGGACAGCATGTCGTCGACAGGCTTCTTGCGGCGCTCCTCGATCAGCCCGGCCAGGTACATGCCGAGCTGCATACGGGCCTCGTGCGACTCCTTGCCCCGCTGGGTCGGATCGGCGTCCGGGTCGGGGTCCAGGCTCGCCGCGATCGTCTCCGCCCAGGAGTGGAAGCGCGCCTCGTCCTCGCGTGGGATGCCGAGCAGCCGGCAGATCACCGTCACCGGGAAGGGATACGAGAACTGGTCCACCAGATCGATCCGCCCCGGCTCCTTGATGCCGTCGATGAGGCCGGAGACGATGTCGCGCAGCTCGCCCCGCATCCCGTCGACCCGGTGGGGGGTGTGCGGCGGGCCGAAGGGCCGGTTGGTCATCCGGCGCAGCCGGTCGTGCTCCGGCGGGTCCAGCCGCAGGAAGCTCGGCGGCAGCGCGCCCTCGTCCTCGGACGACTCGGCCAGCGGATCGCGGGTCGTCGAGGCCAGGTTGCGGGCGTCGGAGCTGATCCGCGGATCGTGCAGCAGACTGCGGATCTCGTAGTACGTGCTGACGACGTACGGCCCGTCCTCCTCGTGCAGGACCGGCGTCCTGCGCAGCTCCTCGTAGATGGGATACGGGTCGGCGCGGTTGGAGTAGTCCAGGATCTGGTGCAGCAAGGATTGCGTCATGGCGGGTCCTCGGGGCCGTGCGGTCAGTGCGCGGGCTGGAACGTGAGCCGGCGGTCGGCCGGCGAGTAGCCGCTGAGGGTCACCGTGGGCCCGTGGGTGGGGACCGACGGGTCGGGGAAGTCCGCGTCCACCGGCCGCTGTCCGTCCGCGCGGCGGTCCACGGTGGGAAACGGCGGCGGGAACGGCGCCGTGGTCTCGATCAGCTCCTCGTAGAACGGCAGCCACCGGGCGTGGTCGAAGGTGACCGCGCCGATGACGCGCCCCTGGTAGCCGTAGACGCCGACGAACCGGCGCTCCGCGAGCGAACCCTGCGACACGACGATGTCCGTGCCCAGCGTCGGCACGCCGACCGACTTGATGTTCACGCCGAACTGCGAGGACCAGAAAGCCGGCATCCACAGGTGCGGCACGCGGTCGGCGCTCGCGCTGAGCATGTTGTGCGCCGCGGTCTCGGCCTGCGCCACGGCGTTGCCCCAGTGCTCCAGGGACAGGAACTGGTAGCCGAACAGGGCGTGCGGGGAGCGCGCGACGTCGCCGGCGACGAAGACGTCGTCGGTGACGATGCCGCGGAAGTCGAAGGCACGGCAGCCCGCGTCGCAGGCGATGCCGCGCGGGCCGGCGCCGAGCCCCGATCCCGCCAGCCACTCGGTGTTGCGGGTGGCGCCCAGCGAGACCACCACCACGTCGGTCTCGATGACGGAACCGTCGGACAGATGCGCGGCGCGCACCCGTCCCGAGGCGTCGCCCTCCAGCGCGGTCACCATGACCCCGCACCGCAGGTCCACGCCGTGCTCGCGCTGCAGTTCGGCGGCGACCGCCCCGACCACCCCGCCCAGCGCGCCGACCAGGGGCGCCGCGCCGCGCTCGGCGACGGTGACGGCGAGCCCGCGCTCCCGGCACGCGGAAGCGATCTCCGAGCCGGTGAATCCGGCGCCGATGACGAGGACCCGCCGGGGTCCCTCGGCGAGCCGCCGGGCCAGCGCCGCGCCGTCGTCGCGGGTCCGCAGCACGAACACGCCGTCGAGTTCGGCCTCGGCCGGGTGCGGCCACGGCCGCGCCCGCACCCCGGTGGCGATCAGCAGCCGGTCGTACGGCACCTCGTCGCCGTCGGCCAGCCGAACCCGCCGGGCCGCCAGGTCCAGGCCGGTCGCCGCCGAGCCGAGCCGCCAGGTGGCGTCCAGAGCCCGCCGCCTGGGCAGGGCGGTGTGCTCGGCGGCGGCCTTGCCCAGCAGCACCTGCTTGGAGAGCGGGGGCCGGTCGTACGGCTCGTAGGGCTCGTCGCCGACCATGGTCAGCGACCCGGCGAAGCCCTTCTCCCGCAAGGTCTCGGCGGCCCGCAGCCCTGCCAGCGAGGCGCCGACGACGACGATCCGGCCCTCGCGCCGGAGCTGTTCCAGGGCCCCGTCATCGTTCACCGGACACCGCCTCGGCCGGGGCGGTGTCCACCGAGTCGACGAGGATGGCCTGCACGGGGCAGGCGGCGGCCGCCTGGGCCAGTTTCTCGCGCTGCGCCTCGTCGGCCTCGGGGTCGTAGAGCAGACCCTCGTCGCCGTGCATGGCGAAGACGTCGGGGGCGAGGAACGCGCACTGCGCGTACCCCTGACAGCGGTTCAGGTCGACGACTAGCCTCACCAAGGGATCGGTCCTCTCCAACGGCCGCGGACCCCCCGCTCGACCATCCTCCGCGCCCGCCGGGGATGCGGCGACGAGGAGCGGTCCATCGGAGTGACGGGCGCGGACGACGGGACGCCTTCGCGGCGCGGTCGGGTGAGCCGGCAGGGGGGAGCGGGCGGTGTGAGCGGGCGTGCGGGCTGGTGGGGGCGAGCGGGCGTGCCGCTCAGACCGCCTCGGGGGTCTTCGAGGGTGCGGGGCGTCGACCCCGCAGCACGGACACGCTGATGATCAGCGCCCAGGCCGGGAACACCAGCTCCGACCAGGGCACGTCCGCCCCCACCACGAGCAGCGTCAGCCCCGCGAGATAGCCGACGAGGATGAGCGGACGGGGGAAGACGCCGAGGCGGCGGCCGATGGCGGAGGTCGTGAAGATGAACACCGCCGCCATCCGCATCGCGTACGTGGTGAGCAGCGCGTAGGCGAAGTGGCGGCCGAACGCCGACGGCTGCTGGCTCTCGGCCAGCACCGTCGCCGCCGCCGCGGCGCTGGCGAACAGCGTGGCGACGAAGACCAGCCCGCTGCCGAGGAACACCGTGGCCACGAACCGGTCCTCGCCCTCGCCGGCCTGCTCGCGCAGCGCCCCCATGAACCACAGGAAGGCGATGCCGGCGAAGGGCACCAGCGCCAGCGCCGACCGCACGGCGCCGCGCTGCCCCTCGCTGACGGCGACCTCGTCCCCGCCGGCTCCGCCGGGCAGGGCCGACCGCATCAGGACGATCGCCGCCGCCATGAGGACCGCGAAGACGATCCCGGCGATCCCGGCGGCCCGGGGCGTCCCCAGGCGCTCCTGCTTGTGCGCCATCGCTGCTCGCTTTCTGTCCGCTGCCGTCGGTACAGGTCCTGCCTAAAGCCAGCAGCATCACGGAGCGTCCCGCCACCGGGAGCGCCGCGCCACGGGGCGGCTCAGCGGCTGCGGATGGCGCTGGTGGTGAAGAACCCGGTGGCGGCGGCGGTGATCAGGGCGCAGACGGTGAACAGGACGGTGCGTCGCATGGGGAGACCTTTCGGCGGTGACGACGGATGGGTCCTGCTCAACGCCCGCCGGGTGCGAGTCGCTTCGCCGGCGGGCCGACGCCACCCGGACAGACGCGACCGTGCGGGGGGCCGCCGGCCCCGGAAGCGATGTCCGGCGCCGGGCGCGGGGGCGGCGACCTGAGCGAGAACGGGTAGCCCGGTATGCCGCCGGCTTCGGTCGTGAACCGATGTCGGGCCGTCAGCCCGATGGGGGAATTCCGGTGGCTCGCGCGGAAATTCTGGCTCAATACTCCCTACAGAAGACATCGCCATGTCCCGCGCCCCGTTTCTCTTTCCGGGAATGCATCACCATGCGGCGCAGGAATGGGCGTCTCGGTAATGATTTCGACGGCGGATCCCTTTTCGGAATGCAGCCGTCTTCCGCCACGACAGGAAAGGCATCACATGTCACGCTTGGCGCATTCGGCGCTGCATCGGGTCCGTCCGGGCAGAGCCGCGATCGCTGCCGTCACCGCTCTGCTCGGCGCCTGCGTCCTGCAGCCGACGACAGCGACCGCGGTGGCGGAGAACCCTGCATCGCAGGCGGCGGTCGGGGCGGGTACCCGGGCCGACCGCCGCGCCCCGTCCGGCGTGTCCGTCCTCTCCGACAAGTGGACGAGGCCCTGGGCCATCTCCTTCCTGCCCGACGGGAAGAGGGCGCTGGTGACCGAGCGCCGTAGCGCCACGGTGTGGATCCAGAACAGCGACGGGTCCAAGAAGAAGGTGGGCGCGGTGCCGAACACCGTAGTCCCCTCTCCTGCCCGCGCGATCGGAAGCGGCGGACTGCTGGGCGTGGCCCCCTCTCCGACCTGGAACGGCACCACGGACAAGGACGTCTTCTTCGTCCATACGGCCGCCGCCGACATCCGGGTCGTGAAGATGCACTTCGACGGCGCCTCCCTCAGCCACTACACCGTCGTGCTGGGCGGGATCACCCGAGGCGGGGACCACAACGGCGGCAAGATCGCCTTCGGCCCCGACGGCTATCTGTACGTCAGCGTCGGCGACGCCCTCCGGGGGACTCTCGCGCAGGACCGGAACTCGCTCAACGGGAAGATCCTGCGCATCACCAAGGGCGGCGCGGCAGCGCCCGGGAACCCGTTCGGCAACCGCGTCTACAGCCTTGGCCACCGCAATCCCCAAGGCCTCGCCTGGGACGCCCGGGGCAGGCTGTGGGAAACCGAGATCGGCGAGTCCACGTGGGACGAGCTCAACCTGATCAGTCCGGGCGCGAACTACGGCTGGCCCACCTGCGAGGGGTCCTGCGCCAAAGCGGGCATGACCAACCCCAAGAAGGTCTGGCACCCGGACCAAGGAGGCGTGCCCGCCCAGATCGCGATCAAGCGCGACGTCATCTACGTCTCCACGCTCCTCGGCCAGCGGCTGTGGGCGTTGCCGATCGACAGCACCGGCAAGAACGTCGGAACGGCGAAGTCGTACTACAACGGCTCCTACGGCCGGCTGCGTGCCATCGCCAAGGTCCCCGGCCGCGACGAGCTGTGGGTCGGCACGACCGACCGCGGAGACGACAAGGACCGCATCCTCAGGATCGGCGTCAAGTGACCTCCCCCTCTACCGACTCCTCACGCAGGAGTGAAGTCACCACCCCCGAAAGGAAGGTACGCACATGACGGACACCATGGAGCAGCCCGAGCAGGCGGCCGCGACCACCACGGAGCAGGCCGACACGACCCCCTGGCAGACGCCCGGGTACACGGTCGTCGACACCGCCCTGGAAGTCACCGCCTACTCCCTCTCCACGCGCTAGTCTGCCGCCATGCTGCTGCAGGTGCTCGGCACCGCGGCCGGCGGCGGCGTCCCGCAGTGGAACTGTGCGTGCCCCGGGTGTTCCGGGGCACGCGCGCATCCCGAGCGGCGCCGCCGTCACGCGTCGCTCGCCATCCGCACGGACGAGGACCGCTGGTACCTCGTCAACGCCACCCCCGACGTCGGCGACCAGATCGAAGCCCACCGGGCGCTCCACCCCGGGCCCGGCCCCCGGCAGACACCGATCGCCGGTGTCGTCCTCACCGACGCCGAGCTCGACCACACCCTGGGCGTCGCGCGGCTGCGTGAGGCCCAGGCTGTGGAGATCCTCGCCACCGCCCCGGTCCGCCGGGCCCTGAACGACCGCCTGCGCCTCGGCGACGTACTGAGTCCCTACACGGCTCTGACGTGGCGCGAACTGCCGTGTCACAGCACGCAGCCGCTGAGCGGCGACGCCCTCGGCCCGTCCGGCCGAGGGGTGCGGATCAGCGCCGTCCCCGTGTCCGCCAAGCGCCCCCGCTACGCCGCCGACGCCCCCGAGGACGACGCGTGGGTGGTGGCCCTGCGCCTGTACGATCCGGCCACCGGCAAGACGGCCGTCTACGCCCCGGCCGTGGCCGCCTGGTCCGAGGCGCTGCACCGCGTCGCCTCCGAGGCCGACTGCGTCATCGTCGACGGCACCTTCTGGGACGACGAAGAGCCGCGCCGCACCGGTGTCTCCTCCCGCACCGCCACCGGCATGGGGCATCTGCCCATCGACGGACCCGGCGGCACCGCGGGCATCCTGAGCACACTGTCCGGCCGCTGCCTCTACACGCACCTCAACAACACCAACCCCCTTGTCGATCCCACTGCGGCGCAGCACAAGCGGCTCGCGGCACTGGGCATCGAGGTGGCCGACGACGAGATGGTGATCGAGCTGTGACCACGGCACTCGCCGCCCCGACGGAGCCCTGGAGCCCCGTTGAGTTCGAAGCCCGCCTGCGTACGGTGGGGCAGGAGCGCTACCACGACCGCCACCCCTTCAACGTGCGCATGCACGAGGGCGACCTCAGCCCGGCAGAGATCCGCCGTTGGATCGTCAACCGCTTCCACTACCAGCGCCACATCCCCGTCAAGGACGCGCTGATCACCGCGAAGCTGGACTCCCCGCGGCTGCGACGCATGTGGCTGCGGCGGATCGAGGATCACGACGGCCGTCGGGAAGGCGAGGGGGGAATCGAGCGCTGGCTGCGGCTGGGCGAGGCGGCCGGCCTGGACCGCGCGACCCTGCAGACGGGTGAGGCCGTACTGCCGGGCGTGCGGCTGGCGGTGGAGGGCTACGTCAACTTCTGCCGCCTGCGCCCGCCGCTGGAGGCGGTCGCGGCATCGCTCACCGAGCTGACGGCTCCCGACCTGATGCGCCTGCGCATCGACGCCTTCGAGGGCCACTACACCTGGATCGAGCCGTCCGGACTCGACTACTTCCGCACCCGGGTCGACCAGGGGCGGCGCGACAGCGACGAGGCCCTCGCCCTCGTCCTGGAGTGGGCCCGTACCCGCGAAGAGCAACAGCGGGCCGTGGCCGCGCTGACCTTCAAGTGCGACGTGCTGTGGGCCTTGCTCGACGCCGTGCAGCAGGCCGGGCAGCACTCGGACGACCAGCCGTCCGGCCGGCGAGGGCAGATGTGATGCCGGAGCCCGAGAGCCCGTGGCGTCCGGCCCTCGCCCCCGCGCTGATGCTGCGGCACGACACCGTGCGGGGCACGGACCTGCTGCTCCTGCCGGAGCGCGTCGTCGTCCTCGAGGGAAACGCCGGCCAGGTCCTCGGCCTGTGCGACGGCACGCGCACCGTCCGCGCAATCGTCGGCGCACTGGCCGAGCGCTACCCGTGCGCTCCGGTGGCCGCCGAGATCCCCTCCTTCCTCGACCGCCTGCACCAGGAGGGTTGGCTCACGTGACCATTCCCCAGGCTTCCCCGGACCCCGTACGTCCGCCACGCCCCTGGGCTCTGCTCGCCGAACTCACCCACGCCTGCCCGCTCCACTGCCCGTACTGCTCCAACCCGCTGGAACTGAAGCGCCGTTCGGGCGAACTGAGCACCGAGGAGTGGACGGACCTGATGCGCCAAGCCGGGGCGCTGGGCGTCGTACAGGCTCATCTCTCCGGCGGTGAACCGCTGTTGCGCCCCGATCTTGAGCAGATCGTCGCTGCTGCCTCGTCCGCCGAGATCTACACCCAGCTGGTCACGAGCGGCACCGCTCTGGACGAGGCCCGGCTGGGCGCGTTGTGCGCGGCGGGGCTCCGTAGTGTTCAGCTCTCCGTGCAGCACGCGGACGCCCGGGCGAACGACCGGATCGCCGGACGCCCGTCCTCCTTCGCGGACAAGGAGCGGGCCGCGGCACTCGTTCGCGGGTCCGGGCTTCCCCTCGGTCTCAATGTGGTGCTGCACCGTGACAACCTCGACGCCGTCGACGCACTCATCGAGTTGGGCGTGGCCTGGGGTGTGGACCGCATCGAGCTGGCCAACGCCCAGTTCTACGGCTGGGGCCTGCTCAACCGTGCCGCGTTGCTGCCCGCACACGACCAGTTGGTCCGGGCCCGGGAGACCGTCGAACGCCGGCGGGAGCAGCTCGCCGGCCGTCTCGACCTGGTCTGGGTCGTCCCCGACTACTTCGACGGCGTCGCGAAGCCGTGCATGGGCGGGTGGGGGGCGGTCTCGCTCACCGTCGCACCCGACGGCACCGTCCTGCCCTGCCCGGCCGCCGCGTCCTTGCCGGGCCTCGACGCGCCCAACGTCCGGGACCGTTCGCTCGCCTGGATCTGGGACCACTCCGCGGCCTTCAACCGCTTCCGCGGCACCGACTGGATGAGCGGCCCGTGCGGCGGCTGTCCGCGCCGGGAGGAGGACTTCGGCGGCTGTCGCTGCCAGGCGTACGCCCTCACCGGTGACGCCGCCCGCACGGACCCGGCGTGCGGGCTGTCCCCCGACCACCACCTTGTTCGCACCCTTGTCGACCAGGGCCCGGCCCAGGACCCGCCCCCCTACGTCTACCGCCGCCCCGGAGCGGTACCGCAAGCCCACTGAGGGCCACCGAGCCGCCACCGCCCGCCCCGTATCGCGCACGCCCGCGATTCCCGCACCCCGCCGGCCGGGGTGCGGTCGCCGTACCGGCCGCGTCAGCCGTCGCGCAGGGCCTTGTCGCGTCGTGCGTGCGCCTTGCCTGTGCGGCCCGTCCGGCGCACGCTGTGGGTATGGGTGCTCAAGACGGCCCCACGCTCATCACCTCCGTCCAGCGCGCGTTCCGGCTGCTGGAGGCGGTGGGCGCGCACGAGAACGGCGCTCCGGCCAAACAGCTGGCCCGGGAGACCGGCCTGCCCCTGGCCACGGCCTACCACCTGCTGCGCACGCTCGTCCACGACGGATACGTGCGCAAGCTCGACGACGGCGTGTTCGTCCTCGGCGACAAGCTGCGGGCGCTGCACACCGACGGCCGCGGTCAGGCCCTGCTCAGCCGGGTCCGGCCGACGCTCGCCGCGCTGCGCGACGAGCTGACCGCCCCCGCCTACCTCACCTTCTACGAGGACGGGGAGATCCGGGTCGCGGAGATCGTCGACGGTCCGCGTACGCCCAGGGTCGACCTGTGGGTGGGGTTCGAGGACGCCGGGCACGCCACCGCGCTGGGCAAGTCCGTGTTGCGGGAGATGCCGGCGGAGGCCCGCGACGACTACCTCTCCCGGCACCACCTCGCCGATCTGACCCCGCGGACCATCACCAGCCGCCCGGAGCTCCTGAGGCGGCTCGACGTCTCCCCCCTCGCCCCGGCCGTGACGGACCTGGAGGAGTACGCGCTCGGCACGGTGTGCGTCGCCGTGCCCGTCTACAGCGGGGAGGTCATCGGCTCGCTCGGCGTCTCGCTGCCCGCCGACCGGCTCTCCCGGCTCGACGAGGTGCGCCGCCGGCTGATCCCCACCGCGAACCGTGTGACCAGGAGCCTCTCGCTCACTATCTGAAAACCCTCTCCTTGTGACGACGCGGTCGCACCCGTTTTCCTGGACTAACCGGATGAACCGGACAAGCCCGGCACGCCAGGTGAACCGGGCCGACGGCCCGTCCGGGATGCGCACCCCCGTACACCCGCACACAGGTGAGGACCACCGACACAACATGAGTCAGGCGCGAGACCACGGTGACGCCCACGGCCCGATACGGCAGCCCCTGAGTACTGCCCTGCGGCTCCTGAGGACCACGCTGCCGCGACGGCTCCTCCTGCCCCTCCTGCCCGTGCTCGTCGTCGCCGCCGTCGTCCTCGTCGACCTCGTCGGCGGAGCCGGCCTGATCTGGCTGCCCGTCCTCGCGGCGGGACCGGCGCTGGCCGCCATCACCAGCGGGCCGCGCGGCGTCCTCTGCGTCGGACTCCTCGCCGCCGCGCTGGGCACGATGCTCGGCATCCGGGACGCCGTGCACGGCCGCGAACTCCTCGCCGTCCTGTCGGCCGTCGTGGCCGTCACCCTGGCCAGCGCCCTGACGGGCTCGCTGCGCCGGCGTCGGGAGCGGGTCCTCGCCGACGTCCGCTCCGTCGCCGAGGCCGCCCAGCACGCGCTGCTCAAGCCCGTCCCGGAGGTCGTCGGCCCGTTCCGGGCGGCCGTGCGCTACAGCGCCGCGGCCGCGGAGGCCCGCATCGGCGGCGACCTCTACGCCCTCGTGCCCACGCCGTACGGAGTCCGGCTGATCGTCGGCGACGTGCGGGGCAAGGGGCTCCCGGCGGTGGGGACCGCCGCGCTCGTGGTCGGCGTGTTCCGCGAGGCCGCGTACGACGAGCCCGACCTGCTCGCCGTCGTCGGCCGGATCGAGCGGAGCCTCGCGCGCAACCTGGGCGGCGACGACTTCGTCACCGCCGTGGTCGCCGGCTATCCACGGCCCGGGCGGCTGGAAGTGGTCAACTGCGGTCACGCCCCGCCGCTGCTGGTGCGCGAATCCGGCGACGTCGTCCCGCTGGAGCCCACCCGGCCGACCCCGCCGCTGGGACTGCGGGCCCTGTCGGGGGAGGCGCCGGTGCTTCAGGAGCTGCCCTTCGCCGACGGGGAGCAACTGCTGCTCTACACCGACGGCGTCACCGAGGCCCGCGACCAGAACCGGGAGTTCTACCCGCTCGCCGAAGGCCTGGAACGCCATGCCGGCGACGAGCCGGCGCGCACGCTCTCCGCGCTCCACGACGAACTGCTGGCCCATGTGGGCGGCCGTCTGCACGACGACGCCGCGCTGCTCCTGCTGAGCAAGCCGTCCCTGGCCGCCCCTGCCGTCCGGGAGGCCGACCCGGACTCCCGCGACACGGCGCCGGTGGCGTCCTGAGGCGGCTCCTGAGGCCGCGGCCCCCGGTACGAGCTCCGCTCGCGCCCGCTCACACCGCCACGAGATCCGCCCACCGGGTGACCCCGTCGCGGTGGACGCGTACGCCGTGCCGGGTCGCCAGGGCGTGCACGATGTGCTCGCCTCGTCCGTGCTCGTCGGGGTCGACCTCCGCGGGCGTCTCGCCCGCGCCGAGCGCCGGCCCCGCGTCGGTCACCTCCACCCGCAGCGTGCTGAGCCCGCCGCTGCGCAGCAGCGACAGCCGCAGCTCCGCCGGGGGCAGGGCATGGACGAACGCGTTGGTCAGCAGTTCCGAGACCACCAGCAGGGAGTCCTCGGCCAGAGCCGAGGAGACGTCCCACTCGGCCAGCACCGCCCCGGCCCGCCGGCGCACGCTCGACACAGCGCCGGTCACGGGAGGAAGCCGCCACACGTGTGCGACGTCCTCCCGAACCATCCTGTTCAGCTCCAGCGGCATCTGCTTGTCCTCCGATGAGCGGTGAGTGACCGGGCGCCGGCCGTGGTGCGCGTGCCCGGCCACGGTGCACGTTACGAACCGGACGAAGCGGTAGTCAATGAACGAAGGTCGGCATTGCCGAACGCATCCGCCGGCCTGATGCCGAAACGGCCCTCTTCCCCGCACGGCGCACCGCCCTCGGCGGTACTAGGCTCGCTACATGGCCGGCCCAGTCCAGTCCATCGAACGGGCGGCGGCGATCCTGCGTCTGCTCGCCGGCGGGCCGCGCCGGCTGGGGCTCGGCGAGGTGGCGGCCTCGCTCGGGCTGGCGAAGGGCACCGCGCACGGCATACTGCGCACGCTCCAGCACGTCGACTTCGTCGAGCAGGACGCCGCGACCGGGAAGTACCAGCTCGGCGCCGCGCTCCTGCACCTGGGCACCAGCTACCTGGACGTCAACGAACTGCGCTCGCGCTCCATCAACTGGGCCGACGCCCTGGCCGCCCGCAGCGGCGAGGCGGTCCGCCTGGGCACCCCGCTGGAGGGCCAGGTCCTCGTCGTCCACCATGTCTTCCGGCCGGACGACACCCTCCAGACCCTGGACGTGGGATCGCTGCTGCCCCTGCACGCCTCCTCCCTCGGCAAGGTGCTGCTCGCCTTCGGCACCGCGCCCCTGGAGACGGCCGTGGAGGCCGGGCTGGAGGCGTACACCCGGCACACCCTGGTCACCCGCGAACAGCTCACCCGGGCGCTCGCCGACGTCCGGGAAGTGGGCTGGGCCGGCGAGGTCCAGGAGCTGAGCATGGGTGAGGCCGGCGTCGCCGCGCCGATCCGGGGGCACGGCGGCCTCGTCGTGGGCGCCATCGGACTGTCCGGCCCCGTCGAGCGGATCTGCGACGGCCAGGGCAGGCCCCGGCCGAGCCTGATCACCCTCCTGCGGGAGGCGGCGCGCGCCATCTCCAGAGACCTGGGCGCGACACGCTGGTGACCCCGCCGCCCGCCTGAGCACATCGGTACATCGGTACATCGGTACATCGGTCACGGGAAGGCAGACCCGATCATGGTTGCACGGTACGTAATGTCCATCGATCAGGGCACCAACTCCACCCGATGCATCCTGTTCGACCATCACGGCCGGCTGGTGACGGTCGCCCAGCGGGAGCACCAGCAGTACTTCCCCAGACCCGGATGGGTCGAGCACGACGCCGTCGAGATCTGGCGCAACCTCCAGCGGGTCGTGCCCGAGGCGCTCTCCGACGGAGGGATCGGCCCGGAGGAGGTCGCCGCCGTCGGCATCGCCAACCAGCGGGAGACGACCGTGCTGTGGGACCGGCGCACCGGCGCCCCGCTGGGCAGGGCCATCGTCTGGCAGGACACCCGTACCGGGCCGCTCGTCGAAGAACTCGGACGCCGGCCCGGAGACGAGTTCTTCCTTCAGCGCTGTGCGCTGCCGCCCTCCACGTACTTCTCGGCGCTGCGGATCCGCTGGCTCTTCGACCACGTCCCCGGCCTGGAGAAGCGGGCCAAGGACGGCGAGGTGCTCTTCGGCACGATGGAGACCTGGCTGATCTGGAACCTCACCGGGGGAGCGGACGGCGGACTGCACATCACCGACGCCACCAACGCCGGCCGCACCATGCTGATGAACATCCGCACGCTGACCTGGGACGAGGACCTCCTGTCCTTCTTCGGCGTGCCCCGCCCGATGCTGCCCGAGATCCGCTCCTCCGCCGAGAGCTACGGCGTGGCCCGCTCGGTGCTGCCCGGCATCCGCATCACGGCCGCCCTCGGCGACCAGCAGGCCGCCCTGTTCGGCCAGACCTGCTTCTCGCCGGGCGAGGCGAAGTGCACGTACGGCACGGGCGGCTTCCTGCTCCTCAACACCGGCACCGAAGTCGTGCGCTCCCGGCACGGGCTGCTCACCACCGTCGCGTACAAGATCGGGGACCAGCCGCAGGTCTACGCCCTGGAGGGCTCCATCGCCGTCACCGGCGCGCTCGTGCAGTGGTTCCGGGACCGCCTCGGACTGATCAACAGCGCACCGGAGATCGAGACCCTGGCACGCTCGGTCGAGGACAACGGCGGCTGCTACATCGTCCCCGCCTTCTCCGGCCTGTTCGCCCCCCACTGGCGCAGCGACGCGCGCGGCGTCATCGTCGGCCTGACCTCGTACATCACCAAGGGGCACCTGGCCCGGGCCGTGCTGGAGGCCACCGGCTGGCAGACCCGGGAGGTCGTCGACGCCATGAACGCCGACTTCCCCGTGGCACTGCGGCAGCTCAAGGTGGACGGCGGCATGACGGCCGACAACCTCCTCATGCAGTTCGTGGCCGACGTGCTCGACGTGCCGGTGGTGCGGCCCATGGTCGCCGAGACGGTCTCGCTCGGCGCCGCCTATGCCGCAGGACTCGCCGCCGGGTACTGGACGGACCTGGAGGTGCTGCGCCGCAACTGGCATCGCGCCGCCCAGTGGCTGCCGGACATGGACCCCGGCCGACGGGAGTCGGAGTACGACAACTGGCGGCGGGCCGTGGAGCGTGCGGTGGGCTGGATCCAGCCCGCGGAGCATCCGCCGCCCCCAGGGGACGACAGGAACTCGTCATGACGGGATCCGGCCCCGACGAGACCTGCCCCCTGACGTGATGCGGGACATACTGCCACATACCGCCATACGTGTTTTTCGACATAGTCACTCATCACCCGTTTTGGGTAGCTTGAGCTTCTTGCCCGGTTGACGGCGTGTCGTGTCACCGGGTGCACCGCCCGCCGATCGCCCCCTCCTGGAGATTCATGCGCGCCCGAACCCCTGCCGTGCCGTCCCTCGCTCTGACGGGCGGTGCGCTGACCGTCGGCGTCGGGGCTCTGTACCTGACCGGCTCGCTGCTCACCGGCGGCCAGATCGAACCGGGCACGACCGTGCGCGGCGTCGACATCGGCGGCCTCAGCCGCACGGAGGCCGTAGCCAAGCTGGACCGGTACCTGACGGCCCTCGGCTCCCAGGAACTCACCGTCAAGGTCGGGGACCACACCGCCGTCCTCGACCCGAAGCGGGCCGGGCTCTCCTTCGACGCCGAGAAGACCGTCGACCAGGCGGAAAGCACCGGCTCCGGCCCCCTCGACGCCGTCAGCGGCCTCTTCCGCAAGGGCGGCGCCGTCGAGCCCGTCGTACGCCTCGACGAGCCGCGTGCCCGCGCCGCGCTCGGGAACCTGGCGAAGAACCTCGACCAGAAGGTCCGCGACGGCGCCGTCTCCTTCGCCGGCGGCACGGTACGGCAGACCGCCCCGCGCGACGGCTACGCCCTGGACGTGAACGCCGCCGTGCCCGCCCTGCGCGCCTCCTTCCTGCGCGGCCGCCCGCACACCGTCACCGCCCTGCCCGTCTACGAGACCCGGCCCGAGGTCACGGCGGCCGAGGTGCGGCGAGCGGTGCGCGACTTCGCCCGGCCGGCCATGTCCGCGCCCATCACCCTCGTCGCCGACGGTAGACGCTTCACCGTCGGCCCGACCGTCCTGGGCGAGCACCTCAGCATGCGGCCGGACGCCGCCGGCACCCTGCGACCGGAACTGGACGTCGCGGGTCTGCGCGCCGCCCCCGCGGTGTCCCGCCCCCTCGCCGCCATCACCACCACCCCCCGCAACGCCGCACTGCGCCTCGACGGCGACCGGGTCGCCGTGGCCCGCGACGCCCGGACCGGCGTACGCGTCACCGACAAGGCGCTCGGCAAGGCCGTACTGCCACTGCTCACCGGATCGGGGCCCGCCGCCCGTACCGGCGACGTCGCCGTACGCCGCACCCAGCCCGCGCTGACCCGCGAGAACGCCGCCCGGCTCGGCCTGACGGAGAAGATGTCCTCCTTCACCGTCCACTTCGAACGCGCCCCGTACCGCACCAAGAACATCGGCCGGGCCGCACAGCTCATCAACGGCTCCCTCGTCATGCCCGGCCAGACCTGGAGCTTCAACCGCACCGTCGGTGAACGCACCGAGGCCAACGGCTTCGTCGAGGGCATCATGATCCTCGACAACCAGTTCGCCAAGGCGCCCGGCGGCGGCGTCTCCTCCGTCGCCACGACCGTCTACAACGCGCTGTTCTTCGCCGGGGTCAAGCCCCTGGAGCACGGCGCCCACTCCTTCTACATCGAGCGCTACCCGGAGGGCCGCGAGGCGACGGTCGCCTGGGGCACCCTCGACCTCAGGTTCGCCAACGACTCCGGCCACGCCGTCTACATCCAGGCGAAGGCCACCGACACCTCCATCACCGTCACCTTCCTCGGCACCAGGAAGTACGACGAGATCAAGTCGGTCAAGGGCCCCCGGACCAACGTGGTGCAGCCCGAGCACAAGGTGAGCACCGACAAGGAGTGTGTGCCGCAGACCCCGCTGGAGGGCTTCGACGTCACCGTGGACCGGGTCTTCTACCGGGACGGCAAGGTGGTGAAGCGGGAGCCCTTCCGCACCCACTACAACCCGCGCGACGAGATCACCTGCGAACCCGAGCCCAGCCCCAGCCCCACGCCCACCGCCGACGCGCGCTGACCGGGGCCGGATGTCAGGGTGGTGCCCAGGACCTGCGAAAGGGGCATCACCGTGATCACCACCGACCCCGCTCCCGGCTCACCCTGCTGGCTCGACCTCGGCGCTCCCGACGTCCGGACCGCCGCCGCCTTCTACGGCGCGGTGCTCGGCTGGGAGTACCAGTCGATGGGCGGCGGTGAGGCGGGCGACGGCGAGTCCCCCGAAGGCGGAGTGCTCAAGAAGGACGGCAAGACCGTCGCCGGCCTCGGCACGCTGACCGAGGAAGGCGCGCGCTCGGCGTGGATGCTCTACTTCGCCGTCACGGACGCCGACGCCACGACCGAGGCCGTGCGGCGGGCCGGCGGCGCCGTCCGGGTGGCGCCCAGGGATCTCGGCGAGTGGGGCCGGATGGCGCAGTACAGCGACCCCCTCGGCGGCCAGTTCGCCGCATGGCAGCCGGGCTCCGACGCCGGCTTCGAACTGGCCGACGCGGCGGGCTCGTTGTCCTGGACCGAGCTGTGCACCAGCGACGCCCGAGCCGCCAAGGAGTTCTACGGCGCCGTCTTCGGATGGAGCTACAGCGACATGAACCTGCCGGGCGGCGGCGGCCCCTACCACCTCATCACCCCCGCCGGCCTCGCCGAGGACCGCATGCAGGGCGGCGTGATCGAAATCGGCGAGGAGAATCTCTCGCTGACGGGCGGACGGCCGTACTGGCACCCGGTCTTCGCCGTCGCCGACTGCGACGCGGCGGCCGCCGCGGTCACCCGCAACGGCGGCAGCGTGCGGATGGGCCCGCAGGACGCGGAGGGCGTCGGCCGGCTCGCCGTCTGCCTCGACCCCTCGAACGCCGAGTTCGTACTGCTCACCCCGTCCGGGAACTGAGCCGTCCGCGCCGGGACCCCACGCCCCGGCGCAACCTCTGGACTTGCTCAAGAGGGGCTTGAGAGGGCCGCGCCGCAGGGGATGCTCGGAGCAGCAGGCGTGGATCGAACGCCCGGCGGCCAGGGGGGAGAACGAACATGGTGGCGATGCTTTTCGTCGTGGGTGCGGTGCTGGTCGTGGCGGGACTGATCACCTGGAGCGTACGGGCGACGGCGCGTGCGCTGCGGCGCGACGGGGAGGCTTTCGCCCGCCTGTCCGCGGACGCCGCGGCCCGGCGCGCCCGGAACGCTCACCATGCCCGCGGGCACCGGTCGACGGCCGGCGCGGGAAGCGCGGCGCCGTTCGTCGGCGGCGACGACATGTCGTCCTGGTACGCCGCCACAGCGTCCTGCGACGCCTCGCCGAACGGTTCCTCCTGCGGTGGCGGCTCCTCGTCGTGCGGGAGCAACTCCTCTTCCTGTGGTGGGAGTTCGTCCTCCTGTGGGAGTTCGTCGTCGTGCGGGAGCTCGTCGTCGTGCGGCAGTTCGTCGTCCTGCGGCAGCTCCTGCTGACGCCGAGGGGCCGCCGGCTCGTCACGCCGGCCGTGTCACGGCGCCTGCCTCACGGCGCCCGCCGTGCCGCCCCCTCCGGTGGCGATGCCGCCCCGCGGCTCGGGCGTCGGGAACGGCGGCAGACCGGGCTCGCAGGACGCTCCCGGCGGCGGGAGGACGCCGTCGAGGAGATAACGGCTCACGTGGTCCTGCACACACCCGCTGGGGTTGATCAGCGCCGTGTGCCCGTAACCCCGGTGGGTGAGCAGCCGGGCGTCGGCCAGTTCCGCGGCCATCGCCCGCGCGTCCTCGTACGGGGTGGACGGGTCGTAGACCGTGCCGATCACCAGCACGGGGGGCGTCGGCTTGTTCCACGGGCCGAGGTACCGGTCGGCGCCCTTCACCGGCCAGGTGGCGCACGGCTCCGCGGCCCACGTCCAGTAGCGCGCGGTGTCGCCGTGCCGTGCGGCGGCGGCCTCCTCCGCCGCGTGATAGACGCCGGGATCACGGGGATTGGGACTGTCGCCGCAGAACACGGCGGCGGCCTGCTCGTCGCCCGTGTACGGCACCGGGACCGGGGCGGGCGCGACCGCGGAGGACGTCCCAGGCGCTCGCCCCAGCCACAACTGCTGGAGCCGGGCTGCCAGTTCCGTCCAGCCGGGATGGACGACGTACAGGCTGTTCACCGTGTCCGCCACGGTACGGGCGTAGGTCCACGCCCCCACCGGACGCTCCCTCAGCCGCCGCGTCAGCTCTTCGAACTTCTCCCGGGTGGCCCGCGGACCGCCGGCCGAGAAAGCGCAGCGCGCGACCGTCGTGGACCCGCACAGGGACAGGAACCGCTCCAGGGTCGCGGCCGCCGTGCCGTCCGAGCCCATACGCAGGAAGGTGGGGAGCCGGTCCTGTCCGGGCCGGTCACCCGTCCACGCCGACGGCGCGATGTTGCTGTCGAACACCAGGGCGCGCACGGTGTCCGGGAAGAGGCCGGCGTAGGTGGCGCCGAGGATCGTGCCGTAGGAGATCCCGAGGTAGGTGAGGCGTGGCTCGCCCACCGCGCGGCGGAGCCAGTCGAGGTCGCGCGCGGTGTCGGCCGTCGAAACATGGCGCAGCAGCTCCGGGTCACGCCGCTCGCAGGCCCTGCCCAACTCCCGGTAGGCGTCGATCCATTCGGCGCGCTCCCGTTCGCCCACCGGGAAGCCGGCCGGACGGCTCGCGACCCACGCCTCGGACTCCTCAGGGCTCGCGAAGCAGTCGACCGCCGTGCTGTTGCCGACGCCTCGCGGGTCCCAGCTGACGATGTCGAACCGCTCGCGGACCTCGCGCGGGAACGTCGCGTAGTTCTGCGGCATCTGGACCGTCCCCGGCCCGCCGGGACCGCCGGGGTTGAAGAAGAGCGTGCCGACGCGCCGCCCGGGGCCGGTCGCCTTCCGCTTCACCACGGCCAGCCGGATCGTCCGCCCGCCGGGGTCCGCCCAGTCCAGGGGCACCGTCGCCGTGGCGCAGTCGTACCGCGCGTCCTTCGGGCACGGCTTCCAGTCCAACGCCGGCGCGGGGGAGGGGCCTCCGCCGGCAGCGGCGAGAGGGGACACGCTCAGTGCCGTCGAGCAGACCAGCGCCACGGCGGCGACCGCGGCGTACCTCCGTCGACGGCCGGATATCGGACCGGTCCTACGCATGCCACGTCCTTTCACGGCCGGGCGCGCCGACGCCGCCTCGGCGGGCCGCGGCTGGGAGCACGCGTCGCCCGGACACCGGCCGTCGGCACGCATCCGTGACCACCTGACCGCACCCGCCCCCCGCCCGCGAGCCGACCGCACCCGAACGGGCGCGCCGAGCATCCGGCCCCCGGCCGGCAGCGGCTCACCGCACCGCTGTCTCCGGCCGGAGCGAGCACTCAGGGGCGGGGTTGCTTCCACCACACGAACACCTCCGTGCCGGGCAGGCGTTCGCTGAAGCGGCCGGTCGGGGAGGCTCGGCGCAGCAGGCGGCGCAGGTCCGTCTCGAAGGCGTCGCGGCGGGGGCCGAAGAGGTGCGGGGCCGCGTACGACATCGAGAACATCCCGGCGACGACGTCGTCGACCGTGCGGTCCCACACCTGTCCGCCGGGGACCACGTGACGCTCGGGGCCGTGGAATCCGGCCCCGGCGAGGACGGCCGCCTCGCCGCCCGGCGTTCCGTGCGGCAGCACGCCCCGGCCCGCGCGCCGGACGGGCCCCAGGTACCGCTTGACCAGCTCCTCCATGCCCGGGTACGGCACCTCCGGCCACGGCAGGCCGTCGACGCTCCTGGTCTCCGCCTTCAGGTCGGAGACGTGCACCAGCGCCCCACCGGGTACGAGCATGTCCCTGACCGTCGCGGCCACCAGGTCACGGTCCATCCAGTGGAACGACTGACCGAACACGGCGACGGTGAACTCTCCCAGCCCCGCGGGGAGTTGCTCGGCCCGGGCCCGCACCCACCTCGCCTTGCCGGCCACACCCGCCCCGGCTGCCCCGCGCTCCGCCTCGGCGATCATCCCGCCGTCCGGATCCACGCCGACGACCTCGCCGAACCGGTGGGCCAGGGGCAGGGCGAGCGTGCCCGGCCCGCACCCCACGTCCAGCAGGCGCCCCCTCCCGCCCAGCCCCAGCGCCTCGGTCAGCACGTCCACCAGCCCGGGCGCGTACGGCAGCCGCCCTCGCGCGTAGTAGGCCGCCGAGCCCGAGAACAACGTCTCGTCCCACTCCCACCCGTCCACCACGCCCCCACCCCCGTCACTGCGCGTACGGCTTCTCGCCCTTCGCCAGCATCGCCACGTACTTCTCGATCCGGCGCGCCCGGGTCTCGGCCCTCTTGGCGTCCTGGACCCGGTACAGGATCGCGTAGCGGTTCTGCCGGTCCAGTGTCTCGAAGAACCGAGCCGCGGCCGGGTCGGCGGCCAGGGCGGCCGCGAGGTCGTCCGGTACGGTGGCGGTCCTCGCGCCGTCGTAGGCCGCCTCCCAGCGGCCGTCCGCCTTGGCGCGGTCGACCTCGGCCTGCCCCGGCGGACGCATCCGGCCCTGCTCGATCAGGGCGTTCGCCTTGTCCCGGTTGATCTTGGACCACTTGCTGCGCGGTGTGCGCGGGGTGAACCGCTGGAGCCACCACTGGTCGTCGAGCTTGGCCTTCTGGCCGTCGATCCACCCGTAACAGAGTGCCTCGTCGAGCGCCTGGGCGTAGTCCAGTGCGACGATTCCGGGCCCCTTCTTGCGAAGCTTGAGCCAGATGCCCGGTGAGACGGCGTGGTTCTCACCGAGCCAAGCCCGGAACGCCCCGGCGGATTCGAACGCGACGGTCTCCAATTCCTGAGTCACCCCGGCAGCGAACCACACCCAGCCGGTCGTCATGAAGCATTCGGGCAGTCGAGATCCGGAAACCCGCTCGACCCGCTCACCCCGTCGACGAGATCCTCGGGGCATGGAGTTCCTCTGCCACCACCGCGACCGCCCCGGCTCCCTGCCGCTGCGCGACGAACTGCTGGAAGCGCACTGGTCCTACATGGACCGGTACGCGAAGGAGATGATCGCTCGAGGGCCGACGTTCGCGGACGACGGTGACACGCCCACCGGGAGCGTGCACATCCTCGATCTGCCCGACACCGCCGCTGCCCGAGCGTTCGCCTTCGACGAACCCAACTACCAGGCCGGCGTCTACCGTGACGTGCTGCTGCGACGGTGGCGCAACCTGCTGGGGCGCACCATGTGGGACTTCCCCGGGGGCCGCAGCGGTGGTGACCGGTTCCTGGTGCTCGGCCTCGGCGCGGGCGAGGCCGTCGACCTCGCCGTGCCGGCGGAGCAGGACGAGCTGATCGCGTACGGGCCGCTGCTGTCCGACGACGGCGCCGGCTGGCTGGGCACGGCCGCGCTGGTCCGCGCGCCGGACCCCGATGCGGCCCGCGCCGTCCTGACCCCGGACCGGTACGCCGACGTCGAGGTGCACAACTGGCAGTTCGGCGGACGCCCGTCCTAGAGGCCTTGTTTCAGGCGCTCTGAGGGCCCCGAGCGCGATGAACGTCCGGCGGCGGGCTCGCCCCCGGCCGCGCCACCGGTCCGTCCGGCCGCCGGGGGCCGTCAGGGAGCCCTTCGGGCGAATCACGCGCCCGACCGGCGACGCCCCGGGCGGCCGGTGGTACGTGCATGGGGATGTCCACACACTCCGATCCGCCCGTGCCGCCGACCGGGCGCACAGGCGGCGGCACGAGCGGATCGGGCGCCGCCCGGCCCCGGGTGCCGGGCCTGCTGCGCCTCGCCGCCGCCTACGCCTGGCGTCTCCTGGTCGTCGGCGTCGTCGTGCAGGCGGTCTTCTCCGTGCTGGGGCAGTTCCACCGCGTCGCCGTCGCCGTCTTCCTCGGACTCGTCGTCACCGCCGTCCTGCGCCCCGTAACCGGTCTCCTCGCCCGCGTCCTGCCCCGCCCGCTCGCCGTCGCCGTCGCGCTCGTCGCCGGCATCGCCCTCGTCCTCGGCGTGCTGGCCCTGGTCGGCGAAACGGTCGCGGGACAACGGGCCGGGCTGGAGAAGGAGTTCGTCTCCGGTATCGACCGGATCGAACACCGGTTGGAGCAGCCGCCGTTCCGGCTCGACCCGGGCGCGCTCGACGACGTCCAGTCCCGCCTCGGCAGACTGCTGTCGAGCCACCGCTCCACCGTCATCAGCACGGCGCTCAGCGGGGCGAGCCGGCTCCTCGAAGTGCTGACGGTGCTGGCCCTCGCGGTGTTCTGCTCGGTGTTCTTCACCCACTCCGGCGACCGGCAGTGGCGCTGGTTCTGCGCCCAGCTCCCCTCCGCCGCCCGCGAGCGGGTCTCGGTCGCGGGCGGAGCCGCGTGGCGGACCTTCACCGGCTACACCCACGGCATCCTGCTGGTGGCCGCCACCAACGCGGTGCTCGTCGGCATCGCCCTGTCCGTGCTGCGTGTGCCGCTCGCGGTGCCGCTGGCGCTGCTGGAGTTCTTCGCCGCCTTCATCCCGCTGATCGGCTCCCCGATCGCCCTCGCGGTCGCCGCCGTGGTCGCGCTGGCGTCCAAGGGCGCGCTCACCGCGCTGCTGGTCGTCGTCCTCATCGTGGTGATCGGGCAGATCGAGGGGCATGTGCTGCACCCCGTCGTGATGAGCTGGGCCGTCCGGCTGCACCCGGTGGTGGTGGCGTTGTCGGTCGTGGGCGGAGCGGTGGCGGCGGGCGTGGTGGGCGCGGTCGTCGCCGTGCCGCTGGTCGCCGTCGCATGGTCCGTCCTGCAGGCCCTTCGGGAGCTCCGGGCGGATTCCTGAGGGCTGTCCCGTGATCCCTGGTGGATCAGCGTGCGGCGTCAGGTGCGGTAGCTGTCGTCGCACGCCCGCCAGGGATCACGGGACAGCCCTTGGCCTCGCGGGCCCGGCCGTCGGCCTACCTCACCGCCGTGAGCGTCGCGTACACCACGACGTTGCCCCGGTAGCCGGTGGTCGCGGCATAGCCGCCGCCGCAGGTGATGACCCGCAGTTCGGGACGGCCGGAGCTGCCGTACACCTTCTCGCTGGGGAACTTCCGCTTGTCGTAGACCTCCACCGCGTCGACGGTGAAGACGGCCGTGCGCCGGTCCGCCCGGTCGACCTCGACGGTATTGCCCTTGGACAGCGCGCCGAGCGCGTAGAAGACGCCGCGTCCGCCTCCGCGCAGGTCCACGTGCCCCGCGGTGACGGCGGTCCCCGTGGAGCCGGGAGCGGTGCCGTCGGCGTACCAGCCGGCGAGGTCGGGCCGGTCGCCGGGCGGCGGGATCAGCGCCCCGGACGCGTCGAGGTCGAGCCTGGTCAGGGGGGCGTCCACGCCGATGGCGGGGATTCGCAGCCGGAGCGGCGCTGAGCGGGGCAACGGCTGGACGCCGGAGTGTGCCGCGGACGAGCCACCGCCGGACGCGGAGCCGGGCGACCCCGGTGCCCCTGTCGGGCCGGGCGACCCGGCCGAGCCCTGTGACCCCTGCGAGCCGGCCGACGTCGACGAGCCCGGTGAGGTCGGCGGGCCGGCCTTCCCCGCCGGGCCCGCCGGGGCGGGGAAGGCCTGGCCCGGCGACGGCTGCGGCGGCGGAGCGCCCTCGTGCAGCGCGCCCGTGACCAGCAGGACACCGCTCAACAGCGTCCAGGTCAGCAGCCTGACCGAAGGGACGTACGTCGGCGGGGTGGTGCCGGAGTCATGCCCGGGTGCCATCGCGGATGAGCCTCTTGCTGTGTGGCGGGCGAGAGTCGGGAGGCGGAGCGGGATTCGTTCGCGTGCGGGCCCCGGCCCCGGCGTCGAGCCGGTGCCGGGGTCCGTGCGGCGGCGCCCCTGTGCTCAGGCCCGGCCCGCGTTCGAGCGGCGACGCGCCCTCACCGTCCATCCGGCGGCAGCGGCGGCGACCAGCGCCCCGCCCAGGGCGAGCTGACCGGTCGACCCCTGTGCGTCCCCGAACCCCGCCTCCACCGCGCCGTCGGGCCGGCGGCCCGAGAGGTCGTAGGTGTCCGTGATCTTGGTTCGCGGGGGGCACTTGACGGTGACGGTGTCGCTGTCGGGCGCCGTGCCCTCGGGCACCGTGAACTTCCCGGTGAGCACCCCCTTGCTCTCGCCCTCGAACAGGTGGAACGAACCCGCCACCTCCGACTCGCCCTTGCCGTAGGTCACGTCCTCGCCGCAGGCCGTGGTGCTGACCGTGACCGTGGAGCCGGACGAGCCGCTGCGCGAGCGGATGTCGAGCCCCGAGTCGTCGGCGGCGGCTACGGGCATCTGCAGAGCCAGGGCACCGACGACCAGGCCGATACCAACGCCAAAGTGTGTCTTACGCAAGGGAACCCTCCAGTGAAGCAGCGTCCGGCCTGTCTGGCGGCGCCTCTGTTGTACGCCACTGACGAGGCAACAGACCCTCCGTCACCTCCGCAACATGACGCATGCCCCGACGTGTCACCCGCCCAGACTCAGAACCCCCCTGCGCACGGCCGTTCGCGCAGCTCAACGAAACGACGTCCGCCGCGACGGACACCCCGTCAGAAGTCGGCGAACAGCCTAACGACGCCCACCGGAAGGTGACCGCGTCCGCTCGGCGACGGGGTGTCAGAACACCGGCCGGGCGTTCCCGCCGCAGGGGGCTGTAGTGCCTCGTCCAGCGCGGCCGCCGCCGCGAAGCCGGTCTGGACGAGACGATCGTGAACGAGGCGCGTGCCGCCCACTGCATCGACATCACCGAGGCCCGCGCGATGTGTGCGCCTCACCACCTAGGACACGGTCCAAGGGCGCTCACGGCCCCCGTCGTCCGTCATGCCGCCGGATGCCCATCTGTGGCGATGTGGCGATGGGTCCCGCAGCGTGGGAGAGAAGGGACGGGCCTGCCCTGCGGGCACAGACACCGAAGGAGAGTGGGACGCATGGACACGGATGTCTCGGAGCCACGGGTGGTGGTCGGTGTCGACGGGTCGCAGTCCTCGTACGAGGCTTTGCGCTGGGCGGTGCGCTATGCCGGCCAGGTCGGGGGCAGGGTGGAGGCCGTCGCGGTGTGGGAGCTGCCGGGCCTGTACGGCTGGTCCGGTCCTGCTGTCGACCCGCAGGTCGACGAGGACGAGACCCGTCAGAAGATGACTCAGGAGCTGGCCGACGTGCTCGGTGCGGAAACTGCCGGCTCGGTGCGGACCCATGTGGTGCACGGCAACGCCGCCGATGTTCTGTTGCGGGCCGCCGCAGGAGCCGAGGTCCTGGTGGTCGGCAGCCGGGGCAGGGGCGGGTTCGCGCGTGCGCTGCTCGGCTCTGTCAGCCAGCATGTGTCGCAACATGCGAGCTGCCCGGTCGTGATCGTACGTTCCCAGAAGCAGTGACCTGTGGCTCCGGGCCGTCCGGGGCCGGCTACCGGAATGCCGCGGGAATCTTCTGCTCGGTCGTCTCGTGTGACAGTGCTCGCCACATACACCGGTCCCCAGGCCCGTGCGGGCCGTACCACCCTCTTCGACGGCGATCCGGACCAGCCGGCCCACCCTTCCCGGTCGGGCGTCTCGAACGGCGAGGCGGTGAGGACACCGCGACGACCGGGACGAGGGCCCGCTGCCTGAGCACGACCCGTTCAGGTGTTGGTGAGAGGGCCGGTGTGCAGCGCGGTGAGGCGGTGCTGGTACTCCTCTTCGTCGATCTCACCGCGGGCGAAGCGTTCGGCGAGAATCTGCTGCGGTGTGGCTGCGGCGGAGGTGTGAGTGCGTTCGTAGGGGCGGTTGACGGCGCGGAGACCCAGCACGAGGGCTGTGACCACCAGCGCCCAGAACACGACCATGCCGATCGACATCCCGAACCAGCCCCACCCGCTCATGTCGTGGGCGTACCAGAACATCATCGTCACTCACCTGCTTCGGCCTGTCGGTGACCGGGCGCTGGACGGGCTCCCGGGGACTCATTGCCTTCACGTCCATCATCGCTCTCCTCGGTGAGGCGGTCTGGGGCCGGACGGCCCAGGACCTGGGCCACCCAGCCCTTACCGGGCAGGGGCACCTGAACGCAGGCTGAAGAGCGACCCGTGGACCCGGCCGGCGTTGGTCAGCCGCCCGGAGAGTCCGACCAGGGAGGTGGTGTCGGACCACCACAGGCCGACGGCGGCCACGGCTCCGGTACAGATCAGCAGCTGGGCAACAGCCCAGAGGAGCGGGGCGTGGTCGGGCCGGGCCGGCCGAGATCATTCTCGCGAACCACGCTGTGGGCTGGGGGCCTGGCGTCGGCTTTCTTCGGTGGACTAGGTTGTGGGGATGACTACCGGGACGGCATTGCGCCACACACGGATCGGTGACCCGGTGCTCTTCTGAGCGCCGTGCGGGCCAGTGCGAGCCCGCTGTTCGATCGAGGAATGTGCGCTGCTGCGCGGGCGCCGCCTCCGTCGTGTTGATCACAGGACACATCAACCACGACAGGAGAGTTCATGCCCACCACGATGCTGCAGATTCCCACTGCGGACGGCCAGGCCGATGCCTTCGCCGCCTTCCCCGACGACGGCGAGCGGCACCCCGGCGTGCTGATGTACGCGGACGGCTTCGGCATCCGGCCCGTGCTGCGGGAGATGGCCCGCGAACTGGCCGGCCATGGTTACTACGTGCTCGTCCCCAATTTCTTCTACCGGCACGGCCCGGCACCTGTGGTCGAACTTCCCGAGCACATCGGAGAAGGGGCCCGGACTGCGGTCATGGGTCAGGTGATTCCCCTGATCGAGGCGCACACCATCGAACGGACCCTGCGCGACGCCGACGCCTTCCTCGGGTTCCTCACCACCCAAAACGAGGTCAGCGTCGGACCCGTAGCGGTGACCGGCTACTGCATAGGCGGCCTCCTTGCGGTGCGCACCGCCGTGGCCCACCCCGGCCAGGTGGCCGCCGTCGCCGGATTCCATGCCCCCGTGGGCGCCGCCGGGCCCGACAGCCTGCGCCGCCTCACCGCCCAGGCTCACTTCGGCCACGCCGAAACCGACCTCACGCCCGAGGTCCTCGCCGAACTCAACCAGGCTCTGGACGCCGCAGGTGTCGACTACACCTCTGAGATCTACCCCGACACCGTCCACGGCTTCACCATGGCCGACACCGACGCTTTCCACCCCGCCGGACTACAGCTTCACTGGGACCGCCTGCTCCCCCTCCTCGGTCGCACTCTGGCCAACTGCACGGCGTTCGTGGGCATCAGTGCCTGTTTCTCGACCTCGGATCTGGGGCGGCCTGAAAACCGGTGACGACGCAGAGCGGGCCGGGGAGCCTCAACGCTTCCCGACCCGCTGGTGGCTCGGTGGTGGTGCTGGGTCAGGCGCTGGTCGCTGCGGCGAACCGGTCGGCGACGTCTTCCCAGTTGACCAGGTCCCAGAGCTTGGTGACGTAATCGGGGCGGACGTTCTTGTACTGCAGGTAGTAGGCGTGTTCCCAGGCGTCGAAGACCAGCAGTGGGGTGGTGCCCTGGCCGACGTTGCCGTGATGGTCGTAGACCTGCTCCACTGTCAGGCGCTTGCCGAGCGGCTCCCAGGCGAGCACGCCCCAGCCGGAACCCTGGACGGACGCGGTTGCGACGGTGAGCTGCTTCTTGAACGCTTCGAAGCCGCCGAGGTGTTCGTCGATGGCGTCGGCGAGGGCGCCGTCGGGGCGGTCACCGCCGTCGGGTGAGAGGTTCTGCCAGAAGATCGAGTGCAGGACGTGGCCGGAGAGGTTGAAGGCGAAGGTCTTCTCCAGGCCGATCAGGCCGGTGGGCGTGATCTGGTCCTTGTCGCGGATCTCGGCGATCTGTTCGAGGGTGTCGTTGGCGCCCTTGACGTAGGCGGCGTGGTGTTTGGCGTGGTGCAGTTCCAGGATCTGCCCGGTGATGGCCGGCTCCAGCGCGGCGTAGTCGTAAGGCAGGTCGGGAAGCGCGTAGGTGCCCATCAGGCACGTCCCCTTTCCGGGTGAGTGATCGTCCGGGGACAGCCTATGCCTCTATTGCTAAGAGGTTGCAACAACAATGGAGATGCATCAGCATGATCTGTGGCGGGGTCGGTGCCCATGGTCGGCTCGCCGCCTCCGCCGAGGAACGGGTGACATGGTGGAGCAGGTTCTCCACCGGCTCCTCGGGTGCCTGTTCGGCCGTGCACCTACGTCCTCGGCGTGCTCGCGCGTCGGCTCAGATCCGCCCGGGTGCGCCTGCTCGACCTGTACGCACCCCACGGCGCGGGCGAAGTGCCCTGACGGGATGGACTACCGCCACGAACCGCCCCAAGGGCTGGATCCACAACACCGGGCGAAGCACCTGACGTGCATGGCCATGGCCCGTCAGACAACCGACCGCCCTGCCACCACCGGTTGTCTTCACCAGGAACGGCACGGTGAGCACGCCGTTGGCCAGTTCAGCGCTGACGTGCGGTGTCCGCGTTCGGCGGCAGACTCGTGCGATGGTCGAACTGCCTGACATGACGGGTCTGCCGCCGAACCACACCCGTGCGTTCCTTCTCCTTGATCTCACCGTGGATTCCGAGCTCGCCCTCGCCCACGCCCAGCCACTCCCAATTCACCGCCAACCGGGGAAGGCCGACTCCATCAACCGGTCCATGCGGGTGTGCAGTTCCTCCAGTCCGCGGAAGGGGCCGAGGTGTGGTCCCCAGCCGATCCGCGTGTCACGCAGCCGTTCCAGATGTCGCGACGGGCCCAGGGCGGTGCGACGGTGGTCACAGGAGGTCTCGCGGTTGCCGGACAGGAAGGCGGTGGGGACAGTGGAGCTCCCGCCTGCCGTGGGTGCCGACGGATCGGAATCCAGCCTGCAGGCCGTGGACTGGGCGGCGGACGAGGCGGCACGCCACGGGCTTCCGTTGCGACTCGTCCACGCCTCCCTGTGGGAGCGGTACGAGGGAAGCCGCCCGTCCTTCACCACCGACCGCCCGGCCGAAGAGATCCTGGCGGAGCACATCGCCGCGTCCGGCGCGGAACGAGCCCAACTCCGCAAACCGGAGCTGAAGGTGTCGAGCGAGGTGCTGCCCGACGACGCTGTGGCCGTGTTGCCGCACTCGGGCCATGAATCCTTCGCCCTGGTCACGGGGTCCCGCCGCCGCGGTGAACTCGTCGGGATGCTGCTGGGGTCGGTCAGCCTCGCGGTGGCCGCTCGCGCCGTCTGCCCGGTCATCGTGGTCCGCGGCGGAGAGCGGAACCGGCAGGGCTCCTTCGGCCGGGTGGTGCTCGGAGTCGGCGACGCCGCCGAGAGCTCGGCCGCAGCCGTTGTCCCGCAGCACGTGCGGTGACGGGAGAGGGGGAGGCCGGCGGATGTCGGAGTGGATATGGGAATACGAGGGCTACGACCCTGCCGCCGAGCGGTTGCGTGAATCGCTGTGCACCCTCGGCAACGGCTACTTCGCCACCCGCGGCGCGGTGCCCGAGTGCAGAGCGGGCCTGGTGCACTACCCAGCCACTTACGCGGCCGGGGTCTACAACCGCCTGGAGTCCACCGTGGCGGGACGCCAGGTGGTGAACGAGGACGTGGTGAACCTCCCGAACTGGCTGCTCCTGCGGTTCCGTCTCCGCTCCGCCGACGGCACGGCGGGCCCGTGGTTCTCTCCCGACGTGCGTCTCCCGTTCGACCACCGGCACTCCTTGGACCTGCGCCGTGCCACGCTGACGCGCACGTTCTGGTTCCGGGACGGCAAGGCGGGTGCGCTGAGTGTGGAACAGGTCCGCCTTGTGCACATGGCGGATCCTCACCTGGCCGCGATGCGGACCGTGTTCACCACCGAGGAGTGGTCGGGCGAGATCGAGGTCGAGTCCGTCCTCGACGGCGACGTCATCAACAGCAACGTGCACCGCTACCGGTCCCTCAACCGCAACCACTTGGCCCATGTACGGACCGGGACCGTGAAGGACGACACGACGTGGCTGCGGTGCCGCACCAGCACCTCCTATGTCGGCGTCGGTATGGCGGCCCGTACAGTCGCCCCAGGACAGCGGCCGACATCGTCGGAGCTGCGTCCCTCCCGTCGCCGCGCCGTGCACCGGCTGGTGCTGCCGATCGCTCCGGGCCGCCCCGCCGTCGTGGAGAAGACCGTGGCCCTGCACACCTCACGTGACAGGGCGATCAGCGACCCGCTCGAAGCGGCGCTCGACCGGGTGAGCGCGGCTCTCGGATTCTCGGAGCTGCTGGACTCCCACGTCGCGGCGTGGGCGCGGTTGTGGCGGCGCGCGGACATCCAGGTGCCCGGCGATGCGGGCCGCGTTCTGCGCCTGCATCTGTTCCATGTGCTGCAGACGTTGTCGCCGCACACCGCGGAGCTGGACGTGGGGGTGCCGGCCCGGGGGCTGCACGGCGAGGCGTACCGGGGCCATGTCTTCTGGGACGAGCTGTTCGTCCTGCCGTATCTCGACCTGCACTTCCCGGAAGTCTCCCGGGCGCTTCTGAACTACCGGTACCGGCGCCTGCCGCGGGCCTGCCAGGCTGCGGCCGCGGCCGGCCGGGCCGGGGCGATGTACCCGTGGCAGAGCGGCAGTGACGGCCGTGAGGAGACTCAGGAGTGGCATCTCAATCCCCGCTCGGGGCGTTGGTTGCCGGACCACTCCCGGCTCCAGCACCACGTGGGCACGGCCATCGCCTACAACGTGTGGCAGTACTGCGAGGCCACCGGCGACACCGAGTACCTGCACACCAGGGGTGCGGAGATGCTGTTGCAGATCGCCCGCTTCTGGGCGGACATCGCCGACTTCGACCCCGGCACGGGCCGCTACCAAATCCGCGGCGTCGTCGGCCCCGACGAATATCACGACAGCTATCCGGGTGCCGCCCTGCCGGGACTGGACGACAACACGTACACCAACGTCACCGCCGCCTGGGTTCTCGTCCGCGCCCTGGACCTCGTGCGGCGCCTTCCCGCGTGGCGCCGGGAGGACCTGTTCGATCGTGTCCGGCTGGACGGCGGCGAACTTCCCAAGTGGGAGGATGTCTCCCGGCGGTTGCGGGTGCCCTTCCACCGGGGTGTCATCAGCCAGTTCGAGGGCTACGACGACCTCGCCGAGCTGGACTGGGACGCCTACCGGGCCCGTTACGACGACATCCGCCGACTGGACCGGATCCTGGAGGCCGAAGGCGATTCGGTCAACCGCTACAAGGCGTCCAAGCAGGCCGACGTCCTCATGCTCGGCTGCCTCTTCTCGCCCGCCGAGCTGCAGCACCTGTTCCGGCGCCTCGGGTACCGCCTGGACGACGACATCTGGCGCCGGACCGTCGACTACTACCTGCACCGCACCAGTCACGGCTCCACCCTCAGCGGACTCGTCCACGGCTTGGTCCTCGCCAGGGCCAGACGGGCCGAGGCGTGGAGTTACGTCCACGAGGCCCTGGAGGCCGACATCGCCGACATCCAGGGAGGCACGACCGGCGAAGGCATCCACCTCGGGGCCATGGCCGGAACCCTCGACCTGATCCAGCGCGGCCTGACGGGACTGGAGACACGCGAGGACGCCCTGTGGCTGGACCCGGTGCCTCTTCCGGCGCTCTCCGAGTACGGGCTCTCGTTGCGCTATCGCGGTCACTGGGGTGTCGGCCTACGGCGCCGGAGCGGGCAACTGGAGATCGATGTGCCCGACTCGGAGGAGTCGCCGATCCGTGTGGTGCTGGCTGACCGGGCCGTGACCGTCGCGCCGGGGGAGACATGCACGCTGGTGCTGCCGACGAGCTGATCCGGTGGGATGTGGCCTGTGGGCGTGGTGATTCGGCCTGCGGCGGTGTTGCCTTCGGCCTACGCTCCCAGAGCGGGGTTCGGCTTCGGGGATCAGAGCCGTGGGAGACGCGCATGGAGTGGTTGGTCTCACTGGTGGGCGCGGGTCTTGTCATGGTCACCCTGCGAGACCTGTTCCATACGCTCTGGCACCCCACCCGCCACGGCGGCCTGAGTCGCCTCGTCATGACGGCGCTGTGGGGACTGGCCCGGCGTTTCCGTGCCCGCAGGCGTGTGGTCGGGCTCGTCGGACCGCTCGCCATGGTGGCGGTCGTGTGCATGTGGGCCGGCACCGTCATCCTTGGCTGGGCGATCGTCTACTGGCCGCACATGCCTGGGGCGTTCACCTTCTCGCCGGGTTCCGAGGCCGCGCAGGAATCGGCGCTGCTCGACTCCCTGTACCTGTCGCTCGTCACGGTCGCGACGCTCGGGCTGGGAGACATCGCCCCCGGTGAGGGGTGGCTCCGCGTGGTGTCGCCCTTGGAGGCGCTCGTCGGGTTCGCCCTGCTGACAGCCACGGTCTCCTGGGTGCTGGAGATCTACCCGGCGCTGACCCGCAGAAGGGTCCTGGCCATTCGGCTGGCGCTGCTGCGCGACGTGGATCCGACGCAGCGGCAGATCGACTGCACGGCCGGGGCCATGCTGCTGCACAGTCTGGCCATCGATGTCGTACGGGTCCGCGTCGACTTCACCCAGTACGCCGAGGCGTACTACTTCCATGACGGAGAGGACAACTCCTCGCTGGCGGCCATGGTCGGCAGCGCCGCCACGCTCGCCGAGCGCGGACAGGCAGCCGGGCGGTCGGAGGTGCGACTGGCGGGTGACGTGCTCGCCGATGCGCTCAAAGATCTCGCCACCATCCTTGATCAGCGCTTCCTCCACACGGGAGGAACACCCACGGACGTTTTCGCGGCCTACGCCGCCGACCACGGACGGGCCTCGTGAACCGGCGCAGGGGCCGCAGGACGCCCGACGCGGACGTCGGCGGCCCCCCGAGAGCGATCCCCCGGGCGGGTCCGTCGGGCCTGTCGTCGGACGAGGCCGCGCGGCGGCTGGAGTTCCATGGTCCAACGAGATCCCGGCGGAGCCACGGATCCCGGTGTGGCATCGGGTACTGCAACAGCTGCGCGACCCGCTGATCCTCGTCCTGCTCGCGGCCGCCGCCCTGACGGTCGCCACCGGCGATCTCTCCGACGCCGCCGTCATCCTGCTCGTGATCACCGTGAACACCGTGGTCGGTGTCGTCCAGGAAGTACGGGCGGAGCAGGCGGTGATGGCTCTGTCCGCGATGAGCGCCCCCGCCGCCAGGGTGGTGCGGGACGGCGAGGAACGCTCCGTTCCGGCCGCCGAGTGGTGCCGGGCGACCTGGTGCTCCTGGCCGAAGGGGACATCGTTCCCGCGGACGCAGACGTGCTGGCCGCGGCGTCGCTGCTGGCGGACGAGTCCTCGCTGACAGGTGAGTCCGTGCCGGTGGAGAAAGCCCCTGACCAGGACGCGTCGCGCGGTGCGGTGTCGGCGGGCACGATCGTCGTCCGCGGCCGGGGACGTGTCGTGGTCACGGCCACCGGCGCCGGCAGCGCGCTCGGCCGGATCGCCGCCCTGAGGGCGCCGCACCCGGTCTGAGCTGAGCCGCCGGGGATGGTCCGGAGGCCCTCAGCCGTGGGCCACGACGGCGACGGGGCAGTTCGCTTGGTGGATCACCGTGTGGGCGACGGGGCCGGTGCGCAAGCCGAACGCCGCGTCGCTGATACGGCGGCCGACGACGAGCAGACTCGCACCGGAGGAGGCGTGCACCAGGCGGATGCCCGCCTTCCCCTCCGTGACCGTCTCCGAGACCTCGACCTCGGGAAACTTCTCCCGCCAGGGCTGGAGCACGGCCATGAGGAACCCGTGCCACTCCTCGTCGAGCCGGGGGGCGTCCAGGAGCCCGATCTCACCCGAACCGAGCGAGAGGGGCGAGGGATCGGCCCGGGCGGACACGGCGTGCAAGGTCGCCCCACGCATCCGGGCCGCCTCGAAGGCGAACCCGATCACCTCGTCACACGGATCGCCGAGATCGAGACCGAGGACGACCTCACGGTACGGCATACGCGTCGGCGCATTGCCCGCATGGTCCGGCAGGGGCTCGCCCTCCTGTCTCTCACCCGCGCGGACGAGGACGACGGGGCGGCCGGCCCGCGCCACGACCGTCTGGGCGACCGAGCCGACGAGGAACCCGGTCAAGCCGCTCAGGCCACGGGAGCCGAGCACCAGCATCTCGGCCCGGTCCGCAGCGTGCAGCAGTGCGGTGCTCGCGGGACCGTTCACCTGTACGTCGGTGACGAGGGCTCGGGGGCAGGTTCGCGCGATGTGCTCCCCGGCCTCGTGCAGGACCCGCCGTGCGGCATGTCGGCGTACGGCTTCGCCCGCGGCGGAGCGGGTGCTGGGCGGGCTCCAGTTCGAGGCATGGAGGAGATGCAGCGACAGGCCGCGACCCACCGCTTCGCGGGCTGCCCATGCGGCGGCGGCAAGGCTCTCAGCGGATCCGTCGACTCCGGCGACGATGGGTCGTGGCATGGGCGCGCACCTCCGTTGTTCACCTGTGGACCCTCGCACGGTCCAGGCCTTTCGGCTCCTTCTCATCGTTGTACCGCGTCGCGCCGCGAGGGAGGGGCCGTCCGGTCCGGCAAGAGCCCGGACGGCCCCTGTGCGGTGCCCACAGTCCTCCGATGGTGGGGTTCGGCGTGGAGATGCGGTGGGCGGCCGGCCCGCTGGGGATCGGGCGGCGCCTTTCGCCCCAGGGCGGAGCGCACCCCGGCATGGGCCGCTTTCGGACACAGCGGGACTCCCGGCCCCTCCTCTCCGGTGCCGAGGCGACGGACGACGGAGGGCGAGCGTCGTCCTGCGTGAGAGACGGACCGGCTGTGTATCCCGACGATGGATTCCGTGAACTCGGTCGGCAGGAAATGTCTGGGCCTGTCGGCGAAGATGTCCGTCGGCCGCATCGTGTACACCCGGCAGGCCCTGCCCGCGGTCCTGCCGGTCGACGTCTGTCTGGACGACGACGGTGCGGTCCTGCTGCGCACCGGCGCGGTTCGGGAACTGCCCCATGCGGTCGACGGGGCGGTGGTCGCCTTCGAGGCGGACGAGGTCGACGCGGCCGCGCGGGCCGGCTGAAGATGAACGGCCGCGACCGGCACGGGATGGTCGCCTCCGCGCTGTCGGTGGCGAAACTCCCGTACGAGTGCGCCCGCGACGGCATTTCCCCACCTCGACCGTCACACCTGAGGGCCTCGGTCACGACCCGGCCCAGCGTGCCGCGAACCTGGCCGGCATCCTCGACGCCTACATGACCTCCGGCGGCTTCCACATGAACGTCAACGTGCTGAACCGGGCGACGCTCGTGGACGCCATACGGGTCGGCCCACGGGGCGCGGCTCGGCCGGGCGGCCGTCGTCGACGCTGAAGGTCAGGCCGTTGACCACTCCGACGGCCCCTTCGACCCGCCAGGCCGATCGGATCGCCGGGGGGATGTCGCTCCGGCGTTCCAGGCGTCCCTTCAGCGTGACCACGCCGTCCCGGACGAACACGGTGACCGCCTCGCAGGACGGGCCGAGGGCGGCGACCAGGACGTCGTCGATCACCTGCCTGCGGATCTCCTCGTCCGTGCGCAGGAAGACACGCAGGAGGTCGCGGCGAGTGGCGATGCCGATGAGGCGATCCTCCTCGTCCACGACGGGAAGCCGCTCGATGTGGTGACGCTCCATCATCCGGGCTGCCTCCGGAACCAGTTGCTCCGGATGCATCGTGACCGCTGGTGAGGACATCAGCTCCGCCGCGACGAGTCCCGGTGCCCCGTCCGCCGGCACGCGCATCGGACGACGCAGGCCCGGCAGCCGTATCCGCCGGTCCGCGCGGTACGCCTGCCCGCGGACGAGGTCGGTCGCCGAGATCACCCCGACCACCTTGTCGTCCGCGTCGACGACGGGCAGTCCGCTGATCCGGTGCCGGTCCATGAGCCGTACGAGATCCTTGAACGTCGTCTGCCGGTTGGCCTGGACGACCTCACGGGTCATCACTTCTCCGACGGTGTGGGTCTTCACGCCGCTCTCCTTCTCTCCCAGGACCTCGGGCCTGGTGCGGGAAGGCAGACCCCTCCCGCACCCGGCTCCAGGTCCCTACTCCTGCCGTCCGTCCGCCGGGCCGCCGCGCCAGGGCGGCGGCGTGGCCGACTTGCGGGCCGCGTCCCCGCGGTGCGCGACCCGCTCCACCTGGCCCCGCAGCCGGTGCTGCAGCCGGTCCGCGAGCTCGTGGGCGGTGGCCTCCTCGGCGTGGACGACCACGAGGTCGCGGCCGACCCGGATCTCGGCCGTGACCGTCCACGGGTGCCCGGCATGATGAGCCGTGGCCTTCTCGATCCGCACCTCGCCGCTGACTGGTGGAAGGCCCGACCTGCCGAGGACCGCGTCGACCTTGGTGCGGACGTAGGCGAGCGCCTGGTCGTCCACGCCGCCCGTGCGTCGCACCCGCACGGGGGCGGGCGTCTGCCGGATGCCGGTGTCCCTGACGGTCATGTGTTTCACTCCTTGTGATCGTTTCCGCGGCTCCAGCCTGACGCGCGCACCCGTCCCGGCCCCAGGGCCACCCGGCCCCGGAACCGGGACCGTGGGGCCCCCGTCACCCGCTGCCGGCCGGCATTCCCGTTCCTCGACCGGCGGCGGCAGCGCGCACCCGGAAACAGGGTCGATCGGCCCTGGGCAGACGATCCCGGATCGGGGGAGGATCTCCCGAAAGGCGACCCATCGCGGCCATATGGCATGGGCATGGAACGGCCTACGCGGAACAGGAGCATTCGATGGCGGACGGCGAGCAGCCCGGACCCGACAACCCG
Source organism: Streptomyces sp. NPDC101166 (assembly GCF_044768125.1). Taxonomy (NCBI): domain Bacteria; kingdom Bacillati; phylum Actinomycetota; class Actinomycetes; order Kitasatosporales; family Streptomycetaceae; genus Streptomyces; species Streptomyces sp. NPDC101166. The sequence continues at coordinate 238,215 of NZ_JBIWPF010000001.1, read as the reverse complement.
ATCCGGGTCTTCCTGCTGGACGACCACGAGGTGGTACGGCGCGGGGTGCACGACCTGCTGAACGACGAACCGGACATCACCGTGATCGGCGAGGCGGCAACGGCGGAGCAGGCCCTCGTCCGCGTCCCCGCTCTGCGCCCGCAGGTCGCGGTCCTGGACGTGCGTCTGCCGGACGGCGACGGTGTCACGGTGTGCCGGGAGCTGCGTTCGCGCATGCCGGATCTGGCCTGCCTGATGCTGACCTCGTTCGACGACGAGGAGGCGCTGCTGGACTCGATCATGGCGGGGGCGTCCGGCTACGTACTGAAGCAGATCCAGGGCTCCGACCTGGTGTCGGCCGTCCGCACGGTTGCCCGGGGCCAGTCCCTGCTCGACCCCAGCGCCACCGGCAAGCTGATGGCCCGGCTGCGCGGCGGACAGCAGAAGGAAGAGGAACCGGACGCCCTGCCGGGTCTGACCGACCGCGAGCGGGAGATCCTGGCGCTGATCGGCGAAGGGCTGACCAACCGCCAGATCGGCCGGCGCCTGTACCTGGCCGAGAAGACGGTGAAGAACCACATCTCCCGGCTCCTCGCCAAGCTGGGCGTGGAGCGGCGCATCCAAGCCGCCGTGATCGCCACCGAGGCACGGGACCGGCTGAGGCAGGAAGGCCACCGACGCGACACCTGACACCGCATGGCAGCCGGCACCGCCGGCGGCGAAGCCCGACGGACCGAACGTCCCTCAGCTCGCGCCCGTCCGGCTCAAGCCCCTCCCGATCACCCGCGTGCAGGCCGGGAACCCGCCTCGGCCGCATCGCCGGGAACCAGCGATCCCGCCGGCCGGAGCGCCTCATCAGGACACGCGTCCTGCTGCGCGAGCACACTAGCGGAGCAGGACGACGGTCTGCGTCGTCACGTCGCTCACGATGTGAGGGTGTCCCGAGTCCCCGACAGGGCGTCACCCATCGGCTGGACGACGCGCGCGACGGAGGAGTCGGCGCAGCACGGCGTCGCCGACGCCCGGCTGCGAAGGAACTGAGACCGACGTGAGAGGAGGCGGACCACCATGCCGGACAGCGTGCTGGTCGCCTACGGGACGACGAACGGATCGACCGCGCGGATCGCCGAAGCCGTCGCCGAGGTCCTGCGCAGGGACGGACTCGCGGTCGAGGCCCGCCCGGCCCGGTCCGTGACGAGCGTGACGCCCTACGACGCCGTGGTGGTCGGCGGCGGACTGTACACCGGCCGCTGGCACAAGGACGCGCGCCGTTTCGTCCGTCGCCACCGCCGCGCCCTCGCCGAACGGCCCCTGTGGCTGTTCAGCAGCGGCCCGCTCGACGCCTCGGCCTCCGAGCGGGACATCCCGCCCGTGGCGGGCGTGAGGAAGGCCATGGACCGACTGGACGCCAGGGATCACGTCACCTTCGGCGGCTGCCTGGAGGAAGGCGCGAAGGGATGGGTCGCCCGGATGATCCTCCGCTCCGGCAAGGGAGGGGACTTCCGGGACTTCGCCGCCGTCGAGGCGTGGGCGTCCCGCGTCGGCGCGGAGCTCGTGGGCGAGTGGGAAAGGAGTCGTTGAGCCAGTTCCTTGCGGCTCGCGTCGGTGAGGCATGTCCCGCATGCCCCGAGAGGCCGCAAGGTTCCGGCGCGATTCCTCACGCCTGGGGGGACGCGAGAACTCGCGCAACGGCCGCCGTCCTCACCGACACACAGGGCGGCGGCCGTCCACGCAGGGCAGTTCCATCAGGAAGGGCCCGCATGAACGCGCCTGACCCGGACGGCACTTGGCCGAAAGACCGCAGGATCGCAGATGGGGCCGTTCGGCCCTCTGCCGCGGACCCAGCGGCCTCTCCCCGCCTGCCGTCCCGGGCGGCGATGCTGACAACGGATTCCCCCACCCATGGCGCTTGAAGCGCCCGTAGGAGGTACGCACCATGTTCCGCACTGTCACCGTGGGTCTCGACGGCTCGCGCGAGAGCCTGGCCGCCGCCGAGTGGGCCGCCCGCGAGGCGAAGCTGCGTGAGCTGCCGCTGCGGCTCGTCAACGTCTGGGAGCCGGTCCCCGAGCCCATCGCGCAGGCGCCGCTGCTGGGGGCCGAGACGCAAGCGCACTGGAGCGAGCGGATTCCCCGGGAGGCGGCCGCCGGCCTCCGGCTGCGTCATCCGGGCGTCGAAGTCACCGTCGAGCAGATCACGGGCCGGGCGAGCGACGTACTGGCGGCGGAGGCGAAGGACGCCGAGCTGCTGGTTCTCGGCTCCCGGGGGATGAGCGGCATCGGCGGCTTCCTGGTCGGCTCCGTCGGTCAGGCCGTCGTCGCGCACGCCGAGAGCCCCGTGGTCCTCGTCCGGGCCTGGGAGCAGGCCGCCGACGAGCACGAGATGGACCCGGCGGGCATCCCTTCCGCCGCGACCGGCTTCCGGCCCGTGGTGCTCGGCCTCGACACCGCCAGGCCGGACGACGCCGTGATCAGCTTCGCCTTCGAGGAAGCGGCCCGTCGGCAGACATCCCTGCGGGTCGTCCACGGCTGGAACCTGCCGCCCCACTACGTCTCCAGCCTGCCTGCCGCTCCCGGGATCGGGGTGGAGCTGGGCCGGCTGGACGCCTCCGCGCTGACCGCGGTGCTGCGCCCGTGGAAGGAGAAGTTCCCCCAGGTGGCGGTCGTCGAGGAGTCCTGCTGCGGCAGCCCGGCAGACCACCTGGTCGACGCCGCCCGCGAGGCTTCCCTCGTCGTCGTGGGCCGCCGGATCCGGCGCAGCGCGTTCGGCACCCACATCGGCTCCGTCACCCACGCCGTCCTGCACCACGCCACCGCGCCCGTCGCCGTCGTCGCGCACGACTGACGCGACCGAGACAACCGGCCCGAGGCACTGAGGAGAGCAGGGATCATGAAGGCAGCGGTCGTACGAGCGTTCGGGGAGCCCCTGGTCATCGAGGAGCGCCCGGACCCGGAGCCCGGCGCCGGTCAGGTCCGCGTCCGGGTGGAGGCGTCCGGGCTGTGCCACACCGACATCCACGCCGCGCACGGCGACTGGCCGGTCAGGCCGAACCCCCCGTTCGTCCCCGGTCACGAGGGTGTCGGCCTGGTCGAGGCCCTCGGCGACGGCGTCACCCACCTGTCCGTCGGACAGCGAGTGGCGGTGCCGTGGCTGGGCAAGGCGTGCGGGCGGTGCGAGCACTGCCTGTCCGGCTGGGAGACGTTGTGCGAGCAGCAGGTCAACACCGGCTACGGGTGCGACGGCGGGTACGCGGAGAAGATGCTCGCCTGGGCCGACTTCGCGCAGCCGGTCCCCGACGAAATCACCGCCGCCGAGGCCGCCCCGCTGACCTGTGCGGGCGTGACCACGTACAAGGCGCTCAAGGTCGCGGGCGTTCATCCCACCCAGCTGGTGGCGATCTCCGGCATCGGCGGGCTCGGGCACCTGGCCGTGCAGTACGCGAGGATCGCCGGGGCCACCGTCGCGGCCATCGACGTCACCGACGAAAAGCTCGAACTCGCCCGGGAGCTCGGCGCCGACCTCGTCATCGACGCCCGCAAGGAGAACGTGGGCGAGGTGCTCAAGCGGCACGGCGGGGCGCATGCCGCCATCGCGCTCGCCGTGAACGAGGCGGCGTTCGCCGCGGTCAACTCCGGGCTGCGGCGCGGGGGGAAGCTCGTGATGGTCGCCCTGCCGGCCCACGGCACGATCCAGGTCCCGATCTTCGACACCGTCCTGAACGGCACCTCGGTGATCGGCTCGATCGTCGGCACGCGACAGGACCTCGCGGAGGTCTTCCGGCTCCACGCGGCGGGACGCACCGAGGTCATCTACGAGACCCGTCCGCTCGCCGCCGTCAACGAGTCGATCGACGCGGTGCTGCGCGGCGAGATCAAGGCCCGGATCGTCTTCGATCTCGGCATGGGAGGGTGAGGACGGTTGGAACAGGCGAAGCTCCCCCTGATCGTCGGAGTCGACGGCTCCGAGCCCAGCCTGCGGGCCGTCGACTGGGCCGCCGACGAGGCCGTCCTGCGAGGCGTGCCGTGCGGCTCGTGCATGCCTCGCTGTGGGAGTGGTACGAGAGCGCCGCGCCCGCGGAGGATCTCGGCACGCCCGAGCCGGTCCTGGCCGCCGAGATCGTCGACGGCGCCGCCCGACGGGCGCAGAGCCGACGACCGACCCTGAAAGTGTCCACCGAGGTGGTACCGGAGGAACCGGAGCACGCGCTGGTGCGGGAGGGCCGACGCGCCTGCGCACTGGTCGTCGGGAACCGCGGGCGCGGCGACATCGCCGGGTTCCTGCTCGGTTCGGTGAGCCTCACCGTGGCTGCGCAGGCCTCCTGCCCGGTGATCGTGCTGCGAGGCCGCCAGGACGAGCAGACACAGCCCGCCACGCACGGGCGCGTCCTGCTCGGTGTGGGCGAGGAGGCACACTGCTCGCCGGCTGTGCGTTTCGCCTTCGACGAGGCGGAGCGACGCGGAGCCGTCCTCGAAGCCGTACGGGCCTGGCGGTGCCCCTCGCACGAGACCACCGACCATCTCCTGCTGGCCGGCGACCCCGCCCGCTCGCACGAAGAGCGGGCCGCCGAGATGCTGGAGGCAGCCCTGAACGAGGTGGCCGAGGAACACCCGTCCGTGCGGCTGCACCGGCGCATCGCTGAGGGGCCCGCCCGTGAGATCCTTCTCGACGCGTCGGCCACCGCCGACCTGCTCGTCGTCGGAGCCCGACGCCACAAGGGCGCCTTCGGGCTCCAGCTCGGCCGCGTCTCCCACGCGGTGCTGCACCACTCCGCCTGCCCGGTCGCCGTCGTGCCCGACACGACTTGATCACGCGCCGGGCGGCGCGAGGCCGTGGGCGTCGAGGAGGCCTCGGCCTGTGCAGCCGCTGCTCGGCCTGATCCTGTACCGTCCCCTGCGGTGGGCCGTACCGTGGCACATGACTGGTCACGTCGGGGTCTGCACGGTGATCGGGGAGCTGGAGGATCAGGGGTGGGACGTTCCGAGGAGCTTCGGGAGGCCCGCGTGCGGCTGCCGCAGCTGAGGCTGGACGAGCTGCTGGAGGAGCTGCAGGCGCGCCTGGACGCGGCCCGGGGCACCCGAGACCGGGTGCACAGCCTGCTGGAGGCCGTGCTCTCGGTCGGCCGGGAGCTGGACCTCGAACAGGCGCTGCGCAGCATCGTGGAGGCCGCGGCGGTGCTGGTCGACGCCGAGTACGCCGCCCTCGGCGTGATCGGTCCGGACGGCAACCGGCTTTCGGACTTCCTCACGGTCGGCATCAGCGACGAGCAGATCCTGCAGATCGGCAACTACCCGGAAGGCCACGGCATCCTCGGCGAACTCATTCGCCACCCGGAGCCCCTGCGGCTGATGAAGCTCTCCGAGCATTCCGCCTCCTACGGCTTCCCGCCCCACCACCCTCCGATGAACACCTTCCTCGGCGTGCCGATCCGGGTGCGCGACCAGGTCTTCGGCAACCTCTACCTGACCGAGAAGCGGGACGGGGCGCAGTTCGACGAGGACGACGAGTCGGTGCTCTCCACCCTGGCCGTGGCGGCCGGTGTGGCCATCGACAACGCCCGGCTGTACGAAGAGTCCAGGCTGCGCGAGCGGTGGCTGCAGGCCAGCGCGGAGATCACACACAGCCTGATGTCCGGAAGCGAGCGCGGCGAGGTCCTCGCCCTCATCGCCGAACGGGCCCGGGAGATCACCGGGGCGGCCCTGGCCGTGGTCGCGTTGCCCATGCCGGCGACGGACGCGTTGACGGTGGAGCTGGCCATCGGCCAGGAGGCGGAGGCGCACCGCGGACTGGTGCTTCCCCTGAGCGGCAGCCTGATCGGCCAGGCCTTCTCGGACGCCACCCCCGTCTCCAGCCCCGACATCTGCCAGGACGAGCGCGTTTCGGCGGACCTCCAGCGTTTCACCGGCCTCGGGCCGGCCGTGGCCGTCCCCATCGGCTCGGGCGACGGGCTGCGAGGCGTCGTGCTGCTGGTACGTGAGGCGGGCCGAAAGGTGTTCGCGGACAAGGAGACCGAACCACTGCAAGGTTTCGCGGCACAGGCCGCGGTGGCGATGGAACTGGCCGAACGCCGCAGGGACGCGGAGCAGATCGCCATGCTCGAGGACCGCGACCGGATCGCCCGGGACCTGCACGACCTGGCGATCCAGCGACTGTTCGCCACCGGTATGACGTTGCAGAGCGCCGGCCGCTTCATCGAGCACGCGGAGGCCTCGGAGCGCGTGGTGCGGGCGGTGGAGGACCTGGACGAGACCATCAAGATCATCCGGTCCACTATTTTCGGTCTGCGGACGCACGACGAAGCAGCCGGGCCCGGCCTGAGGGCACGGGCGGTGCGTGTGGTCGGAGAGACCGCGCCGGTGCTGGGATTCGCGCCGAGCCTGCGGATGGATGGACTGCTGGACACCCACGTGCCCAAGGAGATCGCCGACCATGTCGTGGCCGTCCTGTCCGAGTCCCTCACGAACATCGCCCGGCACGCGCGGGCCGACCGCGCCGACGTGGTGCTGGAGACCGACGGGCGCGAAGTGCGGCTGGAGGTCTCCGACGACGGTGTGGGTATCCCGGCCGAGGGCCGGCGCAGCGGCCTGAAGAACATGGCGGAACGTGCGCAGCAGTGGGGCGGGGATCTGGAGTGGACCAGCCCGGCCGCCGGCGGCACCGTCTTGCGCTGGCGGGTGCCGGTGGCCGACCGGTAGCCCGCTCAGCGGGGGCATGAGCGCCGCCCGCCCCGATCGCTCCGCCCGGCCTCTCGGACCACCGGACCCGCGCAGGCCTCACTTACGGGCCCGGCCGGCGGCAGGGGCCTTTGGGCACCGGGACCGGTCCGATCGGCCCCGGTGGTGGGTGCGGGAAAGCAGACGGATGACGGTCGGGGCAGTCGGCGGAGCCGTTCGGCAACTCGTCCGGTCGTCTCGCATCGTCCCCTGCCGCCCCCGTCCTCGCGGAGGCGCTCGGGCTCGTGCGCGAGGGGGCCGCCGTGGAACCGGCGTCGGCTCAGGAGACCGTGGCGCGATGGCGGTTCCAGGAACGTGCACCGTCGTCAACTGGCAGGACGTGGACCGCCGTCACGCCGCCGCGAAGGAGCGGGGCGACAGCCTGCTGCTCGCGCCGTGACGGCGTAGCACCCTCGTACGCCTCGCTCACCGACGTCATGGCGAAGGGCTCCCGGTCAGCTCACGCGGGCCGCGATGACTCGCGCGCAGACGAGGGACTCGGTGTGCGTGGTGTCCACCTCCAGGTCGTAGCGCACGCCCACATGCACCGCCTCGGCCTGCGACGCCGCCATCCCCACAGGGCGGTCACCCCGCGCGATCTCACGCCCCGCGGCGACCGCGCTCTCGCAGCGCACGCCGACCCACAGCACGTCCAGGTCGCCCAGCGCCTCCTCCCACCGCCGCCGGGACGCGGCCTGGCCGAGGAAGACGTCGTCGACGATGATCCTCGCGCCGGCCCGGGCCATCGCCGCCACGCCCTGCGACCAGGCCGCGTCCAGCGCCCGGAACTTGGCCCCGACGCTCACCCCGCCGTCGGCCGCGAACACGATTCCCTCGTCCGACGCCCGCATCCTCGCGGGCAGCGCGTCCACGAACGAGTCACACCCCAACGCCAGCCAGGGCTCGTCCAACACGGCCTGCAGACATCGCACGATGCCCGACTTCCCCGAACTGGAACCCCCGTTGACCACGATCACTTGAGTCACCGCGCCACCCTAGTCCGCCCACCCCAGCCCCCGAAACCGATTTGTCCCGCCCACCCCGGCACCACGATCATGGGCGACGATCGCACCGCGGCAGGCCTCCTCGCGCTGGGACGTCACAGCCACCCGTTGCGTTTGAAGCCTCGGTGGATGATGTAGCAGGCCACGGCGATGACGGTCAGGGCCAGGGGGTAGCCGTAGCGCCAGTGGAGTTCGGGCATGTGGTCGAAGTTCATTCCGTAGACGCCGCACACCATGGTCGGGACGGCGATGATCGCGGCCCAGGCGGTGATTTTGCGCATGTCCTCGTTCTGGGCCACGGTCACCTGGGCGAGATGGGCCTGAAGGATGGAGTCCAGCAGGGCGTCGTAGGCGGTGATCTGCTCGGTGACGCGGGTGAGATGGTCGGCGACGTCCCGGAAGTACGCCTGTATCTCCTTGTCGACGCAGGAGCGCGGCTCGGTGGCGAGCCGGTCGAGAGGGCGGGCGAGAGGAACCACGGCCCGCCTCAACTCCAGTAGCTCCCGCTTGAGTTGGTAAATACGGCCGGCGTCGGCGTTGCGCGGGCTGTGCGGGGAGAAAACGTCGGTCTCGACCTGGTCTATGTCGTTCTGCACCGAGTCGGCGACCGTGACGTAGTCGTCGACGACATGGTCGGCGAGGGCGTGCAGCACCGCGGAGGGGCCCTTGGCCAACTGATCGGGCTGCGCCTCGAGATCCTCGCGCACAGGCCCCAGCGAGCCGTGCCGGCCATGGCGGACGGTGACCACGAAGTCGGGTCCGGTGAACACCATCAGCTCACCGGTGTCGACGACCTCGCTGGTCGCGGTCAGCTCGGCGTGCTCGACGTACGTGACGGTCTTGAAGACGGCGAACAGCACCTCCCCGTACTGCTCGACCTTGGGCCGCTGATGCGCGTGGACGGCGTCCTCGACGGCCAGCGGGTGCAGCCCGAACAGCTCCGCCACCCCCGCGAACTCCTCCACTCCCGGCTCGTGCAGCCCCAGCCACACGAACCCGCCCCGGTGCTTGCGGGCCTGCCGCACGGCCTCCTCCACCGAGTCCGTGCCCGCCCGCCGTACCCCGTCGCGGTAGACGACGCAGTTGACGACCGTCGAGCCGAGCGGAGAGCGGGCCGGATGGCTGAGATCCACGCGTCGACCACGGCTGCGCCGCGCCAGGCTCGCGACTTTGCGCAGGTTGCCGACCATCGACATGCAGATCCTCCCTCACCGGACCGTCGGATTCGGACAGTGTGCCAGGCCTGCGCGGCACGAGTCGTTCAGCCCGCCCGCAGACCGTGGACGGTGACCAGTTCGGCGAGCCCGGAGATGGTCAGCACGGGCTCCAGCAGCGGCGTGGCGACCAGCTCGACCCGGTCGGTGTGCCGGAACAGCACACTCAGGCCCGCGCTGTCGAGATACCCGACGGCGGTGAGGTCGACGACGACGAGGGGTCCGTCGACGGACGCGATGGCCTTGTCGAGCTCCCCGGCGTTGCTCATGTCGATCTCGCCGGCGACCGTCAGCACGGCGGCGCCGTCGGGCCGCCGGCCGGAGGTCAGGGTGAGCGAAGTGGTCATCAGGCGGTCCTCGTATGCATGTTCACGGTGGTGCCGTCGGTGTTCGAGGTGATGGTGACCTGATGCATGAGAGCGCGCATCAGGGCCACGCCGCGGCCGCGGTGGGCGTTGAGTTCCGGCTGGGGCGTCTTCCACCGGCCGGTGTCGGCGACGGTCAGGCACAGGTCGTCGACGAGGGCCTCGGCACGCAGACGGACCGTGTCGCCCGGAGTGTGCCGGTGCCCGTGCTCGATGGCGTTGGCGCACGCCTCTCCGGCGGCCACCAGGATGTTCTGCACGGTGTCCGGCGGCAGCTCGCACTGGGCGAGCCAACTGCGCAGCGCCTTGCGGACCGGCGCCAGCTGCGTCGACTCCGCCGGGAACGCCATCTCCAGCGGGGCCGGGTGCCGGTAGAGCAGCAGGGCCACGTCGTCGTCGTAGCCGCCGCTCGGCGCGAGCCGCGCCATGACCTCGGTGGCTAGCTCGTCCACCGCCACGTCACGGCCCGCCTGGACGGCCTCTCCGGCCTGGTCGATGCCCGCCGTCAGCGGGCGGCGACGGCGCTCCACCAGACCGTCGGTGTAGAGCAGCAGGGTGGCGCGGCCCGGCATCGTGCACGCGCCCTCCGGCCGCACCCGGCCGGGCCGCACGCCCAGCGGGACCGAACGGCCCTCCTCCAACAGACGGGTGACGCCGTCGGGTCGGGCGAGGATGCCCGGCGGGTGCCCGGCGCTGGAGTAGGTGAGGTGACCGGACTCGGGATCGAGGACGCCGCAGAACACGGTGGTGCACATCGCGCCGGGCAGGCCTGCGGCGAAGTGGTCCAGAGCCATCAGGGTCTGGGCCGGCCCCGCGTCCTGGAGCAGCAGGGCACGGCACGCGCTGCGCAACTGCCCCATCACGGTGGCCGCTTCGAGGCCGCGCCCGACGCAGTCGCCCACCACGATGCCGATCCGCCCGTTCGGGAGCCGCACGGTGTCGTACCAGTCGCCGCCCACCTCCAGGGGCCGGGTGGCGGGCTCGTAGCGGACGGCGAACCCCTCGGGCAACTGGGCCGGGCCGAGGATGGAGCGCTGTAGCGCGAGGGCCGTCTCCCGCTGCTGGTCGATCTGGTGGGCGCGGGCGAGCCCCTGGGCGAGCTGGCCCGCGAGCAGGGACAGCAGCAGCTGGTCCTCGTCGCTGAAGGGGCGGTGCTGCCCGAAGTCGAGCCACAGCACCATCAGGCCCTCGGGGTGGCCGATGGCGACGGCGGCGCCGGTGGCGTCGTCGACGGGCGTGAGGAGGGGCTCATCCAGCCAGGCGGTGAGCTTGTCCCGGCGTTCGGCGGGCAGGTCCTCCCAGCACAGGCCGGGATCCGTCGCCGTGACCGCGGGCGGCCCGTCGGGCGGGGAGACGGCGGCCAGCACGGTGTCGGCGTGCCACAGCTGCCGCAGTTCCGCCAGCGCCCCCGACAAGGTCTCCACCAGGCTCGTCGCCTGCGTCATCCGCAGGCCCAGCGCGGCCTGCGCGCTCTTGCGCTGGATCGCGTAGTGCTCGGCGGTGACGTCACGGAAGGTGCCGACGACGACCCGGCGACCGGTGTCCGGGTCGGCCGCCCGGCTGAACGTGGCGTGCGCCCACAGCCGGCGCCCGTCGCGGTGGACGACGGGAACGGTGTAGGAGCCCTGCTGGTCGCCGAGCAGCCGTTCGAAGGCGTCGGCGGTCCGGCGGTGCGCCTCGGGGTCGCCGGCGGGGTCGGGCCACCAGGGGTGCACCGGCCGGTAGGGCAGGCCCTCGGGGCCGTAGCCGAGGATGTCGGTGAAGGCGGTGTTGATCTCGATGACGGCGCCCTCCTCGTCGCAGACGAAGAACGCCTCCTGGAGGGAGTCGACCAGCGCGGTGCGCCAGCGGGCCTGGTGGTTGCGCAGCCGGGCCAGCTCGACGTTGGCCCCCACCCGGGCCAGCAGTTCGGCCGCGGCGAACGGCTTGACGAGGTAGTCGTCAGCGCCCGCCTGAAGCCCCTCGATGGACGCCTCCTGCCCGGCCCGCGCGGACAGCAGCAGCACCGGCACCGACGCGGTGCGCGGGTCGGTGCGCAGCGCCGCCACCAGTCCGAGACCGTCGAGGCCGGGCATCATGACATCGCTGACGACCAGGTCGGGCGCGTCGCCGCGGACGGCCTCAAGAGCCGTCAGACCGTCGTTCACCGCGTCCACCCGGTAGCCCGCGCCGTGCAGGAGCCGGGTGAGGTACTCCCGCATGTCGGCGTTGTCGTCGGCGACCAGCACCCGTGCCGGTACGGCGGGCCCGCCGGCGGCGTCCGGGACGCCGGCCGAGGCCTGCCCGGCGTCCGCTTCACCCGCCCCGCCCGGCAGCCAGCGCAGCGCCTCCTGCAGATAGGGGTCGGCGGCCGGCCCGACGCCGGTGTCCTGGGCGGGAACGAGAGCGTCGGCGGGCAGATGGTCCGCGCCGAACGGCAGCCGGACGGTGAAGCAGGTGCCCTCGCCTTCGACGCTGTCGGCGGTGATGGCCCCGCCGTGCAGCCCGACCAGCTCCTTCACCAGCGCCAGCCCGATACCGCTGCCCTCGTTGGAGCGGGCGCGGGCGTTCTCGATGCGGTGGAACCGCTCGAACAGCCGGGGCGCCTCCGAGGCGGGCACCCCGATGCCGGTGTCGGCGACCGCGACGACCGCGCGCCCCTCCTCGGCGCCCACCGTGACCCGGATCGACCCCTCGAAGGTGAACTTCAGCGCGTTGCTGAGGAGGTTGAGGACCACCTTCTCCCACATGCCGCGGTCGATGAACACCTCCTCGGGCAGCGGACGGCAGTCGACGTGGAAGGCCAGGCCCGCCTTGTCGACGGCCGAGCGGAAGACGCTCGCCAACTCGGCGGTGACCGCGGCCAGATCGACCGGCTCATAGCGGGCCTGCGTCCGGCCCGCCTCGATACGGGAGAAGTCCAGCAGGGAGTTGACCAGCTTGCCCAGCCGCAGCCCGTTGCGGTGGATGACCTCCAGCTCCTCGCGCACCGGCCCGTCGGCGTCCGCCAGGCGGGTGCGCAGCTCCTCCAACGGGCCCATGATCAGCGTGAGCGGGGTGCGGAACTCATGGCTGATGTTGGAGAAGAAGGCGGTCTTGGCCCGGTCCAGCTCCGCGAGCTCCTCGGCCCGCCGCTGCTGCGCCTCGTAGCTCCGGGCGCTGGCGATGCCCGCCGCGAGATGCCCGGCGACCAGTTCGACGTAGCCGCGGTAACCGTCCTCCAGGACCCGGTACCGGTTCAGCCCGGCCACCAGGAACCCGTAAGGCGCGCTGCCCTGTTGCAGCAGCGGCACCACCAGCGCCTGCGTCGGCGGCTCGGGCCACGCCCCGGACGGCAGCTCCGCGAACGCCGCCCCGTCCATCGGCACGAGGACCGACTCGCCGCGCTTCAGCGGCTCGACGGGCCATGGGCGGCCGGCGTCGTCGGCGAGGTCCATGGCACCGCCGGTTGCCGGGATCGACCCGGGCGCGGCCCGGTGCCCGGCGGGCAGCCCGCTGACGCTCGCCAGCCGGGCCGAACCGTCCGGCTGGAACAAGTAGGCCAGCGTGAACGGCAGGTCGTACGGATTGCGGCTCAACTGCCGGCCGGCGAAGGCCAGCACCTCCTGCTCGGTGCGCACCACACTGGGGTCGGAGCCCAGGTCGCGCAGCGTCGCCATCCGTCGCTCGCCGATGACGCGCTCGGTGTCCTCGCTGACCACGCACAGCATGCCGACGACCGTGCCGTCGTCGTCGCGCAACGGGCTGTAGGAGAAGGTGTGGTAGGTCTCCTCCGGGTAGCCGGAGCGCTCCAGGAACAGCAGCAGCCCCTCGTCCCAGGTAGCCTCCCCGGTCGCGGTCACGGTGTCGATCCGGGGGCTGATGTCGTCCCAGATCTCCGCCCACACCTCGCGCGCCGGCCGGCCCAGCGCCCACGGGTACTTGCGGCCCAGCGTGTCGCGTCGGTAGGCGGAGTTGCAGAAGAACGTCAGCTCCGGGCCCCACGCCATCCACATCGAGAAGCGGGACGGCAGCAGGATGTTCACCGCCGTCCGCAGACTCTGCGGCCACCTGGCCGGCGGGCCCAGCGGGGTCGCCTGCCAGTCCACCCGGGCGAGGTCGCGGCCGACCCCCGCCTCGGCGGCGAACAGGCCGATCCCGGCCGTGGACTCGTCGACCTCGGCGGCCGCCCCCGACGGCTCGTGCCCGGCGTCCTGCGAGCGCGCCACTGACACCCCTTCGCTCCGCCGCCGACCTCACGGACACGCCGTGCGCGTCGCGGCAGCCCCGCGGAACCCGCCCGCCCGCGCTGACAGCTTCGTAGGATAAGCCAGTCGTACCCGGGCACCAGGCCACGGGTGGTATCAAGACCGGAGAAACGAAAAGGGCAGCGGGGGCGGAAGAAGATGACGACGAGACCCGCGCAGGCGTCCCCGCCGGCACCGGCCGACGAACAGGCCCGCATGGCCGCCGTCCGCCGTTACCGGATACTCGACACGCCCCCGGACGGCACCTTCGACCGGATCGCGGCCCTCGCCGCCCGCATCTTCGACGCGCCGATGGCCACCGTGGCGATCGTGGACACCGACCGCGTCTGGTTCAAGGCCGCCCACGGACTGGGCGACCTCACCGAGATCAGCCGCGACCCGGGCCTGTGCGCCTCCGCCTTCCTGCACGGCGAACCCCGAGTGATCACCGACGCGGTCACCGACGCCCGAGCCCTCGCCGACCCCCTTCTCGACGGCGGCCTCGGCATCCGCTTCTACGCGGCGGCACCCATCACCACCGCCGACGGCGAACGCCTCGGCACGGTCAACGTCCTCGACACCCGGCCCCGCCGGCCCACGGACGCCCAGCTCGACGCCCTGCGGGACCTCGCCGACCTCGTCATCGACGAACTGGAGCTGCGGCTGTCGGCCATCCGCACGGTCGCCGCCGAACGCGAGCGGCGCACCGAGGCGGAACGACTCGCCCGCACCCTCCAGCGCACCCTGCTGCCCCCCGCGCTGCCCGACGTCCCCGGGCTGCACGCGGCCGCCGCCTACCACACCGCCTCCCCGCAGGAGGTGGGCGGCGACTTCTACGACCTCTTCCCCCTGGACGACGGCCGGTGGGCGTTCTTCCTCGGCGACGTGTGCGGCAAGGGAGCGGACGCCGCCGCCCTGACCTCGCTGACCCGCTACACCCTGCGCGCCGCCGCGATCTACGACCCCGACCCGTGCGCCGCCCTCACCAACCTCGACACCGTCCTCAAAGGCGAACAGCAGGGCAGTGGCCCCCGCTACTGCACCGCGGTGTTCGGCGTGCTCCAGGGGCTGCCCGACGGCTCCTTCGCCGTCACCCTCGCGGGCGGCGGCCACCCCTCGGCCCTCGCGGTCCGGGCGGACGGGACCGTGGAGGCGATCTCCACCGCCGGCGGCCAGCTCATCGGCATGCTGCCCGACCCCCGCTTCGTGCGGACCACCACCCGGCTGCACCCGGGAGACAGCCTGCTGCTCTACACCGACGGCCTCACCGAGGCGCGCACCGCCGACGGCTCCATGCTCGGCGAGGACGGACTCGTCCGCCGTCTCACGTCCGCCGCCGCCCACACCGGCGACCGTCCGGCCGACGGCCTGCTCGGCTCCGTGGAGGCGCTGCTGCACCGCCTCGGCGACGGCGTCAGCGACGACACCGCCCTGCTCGCCCTGTCCGTACTCGCTCAGCCCGACACCCGCATCCAGGAGAACCGGTGACCGAATCCGACCTTCCGCTGACCGTCACCTCGCGGCACGACGACCCGGGACCCTTCGTCCTCCAGGTGAACGGCGAACTCGACCACCACACCGCCCCGCTGCTCACCCGGGCCGTCAAGGACGCCCCGTTCGACGACCGCGGCGTGGTCATCGACCTGTCCGGGCTGACCTACTGCGACTCCACCGGCATCACCGTCCTCGTCACCGCCTACCACCGCTCGCAGGCCGCCGGCTCCCCGCTCAGCCTCGCCGGCGCCAACCCCGACCAGATGCGCGTCTTCCGCGTCGTCGGCCTCGACCAGGTCTTCACCTTCCACACCACCGTCGAGGAGGCCGCGGCCTCGCTGAGCCGCTGACGGCCGCTGTACCGGCATGCTGCCGCACTGACTGGAGTGGGCCCGCGCGGGACCGGCTCGGCCCACTCCGAATCAGCTTGAGAGCGGCTTGAGTTCGACAGCGCCGACGATGTCGGCAGGGGAGGGGCTGAGGACTGAGGTGATCACGTACGAGGGCACGGAACCCCGGGTCCAGCACGTGGGCCACGGCGATCACTTGTGTCTGGCGTTCGCCGACGAGGGCGAACAGCGGCGCGTGGTCACGGCCTTCCTCTCCGAAGGGCTGCAACGGGGCGAGCGGGTCGTGTACTTCGCCGACCGGAACCCGCCCCGAGGACGTCCTCGGCTGGCTGACCGAGTCCGGCACCGACCCGCGCCCGGCCCTGGACGCCGGGCGGCTCGTCGTGACCACCGCGGACGACAGTTACCTGGCGGCCGGCCCGTTCGACCCCGACAGCATGGTGGCCGCACTCCGCGAGGAGGCCGCCGAGTCGCTGGCCGCCGGCTGCACCGGCTTCCGCGTGAGCGGCGAGATGGGCTGGGCCCTGCGCGACGTCCCCGGGGCCGACCGGCTCCACGAGTACGAGACCAAGGTCGACCAGGTCTTCTCCGGGCACCGGGCCTCCGTCGTCTGCCAGTACGACGCCCGGCGCTTCCCCGGCCGACCGGCTGGACGCCTTCCAGGGCTGCCACGGCGCGGTCGTCGAGTGCGAGCCGCTGCACAGCGACAGCACCCTGCGGCTCATCCCCACCTTCCAGCAGGGGCAGCGCGCCCTGCGCGTCGTGGGCAGCGTCGACCACCGCAACACCGGCACCCTCGCGGCCGCCCTGGAGACCACGCCGGCCTCGCCGGGCGACGTCCGTGTCGACATGAGGGAACTGGAGTTCATCGGCCTCGCCGGAGTGCGCGCCCTGGCCCGCGCCGCCGCCCGGCTGGAGGACGGCCGGCTGCTGAACGTCGTGGAACTCGCGCCCCCCATCAGCCTCGCCTGACGACCGTGAGCCGGCCGAGCAGTGCGGCGAACCCGCTGTGGGGCGCCGCCGCCGCGACCGCCTCGGCGTCGGCGGCCGTGTCGACGTCCCGCAGGCGCGGCATGTCCCGTACCCGCAGGCCGGCCGCCGCCAGGCGGCCCCGCTGCACGGCTCCGGTGCTCGCGGTCGACATGGGAACTCCGCGCAGCAGGTCCGGATCCGGGTCCGCGAGCCCGAGCGCCCAGAAGCCGCCGTCCTCGGCGGGCCCGAAACACGCGTCGCAGTCGGCGAAGTCCTCGGCGAGCAGGTCCGGCGTCACCTGCGGGGTGTCCATCCCGATCAGCAGGGCCGGGCCGTCGCAGCCCGCGAAGGCGGCCGCGAGCCGTTCGTCCAGGCCGCCCGCGCACTGGGACACCACCTCGAAGCCGGGCGGCAGCCAGGGTCCCGGCGTCCCGTCCAGGACGAGGACCCGGCGGGTCGCCGGAGCGGCCGCCACCGCCGCGAGGGTGTCGGTGAGCGCAGCCTCGGCGAGGGCCGCGGCCGCCTCGGGGCTGAACGGCGGGGTGAGGCGGGTCTTCACCCGTCCGGGGCGCGGCTCCTTGGCGATGACGAGCAGAGTGGTCATCGAGGGGTCCCCTCCTGTGCGGCACGGGCCGGCGCGCCCGGGTCGGCGAGCACCCGGCTCATGTCGCGGACGGCCTGCCAGGTGCCGCGCCAGGTGCCGGTCACCTTGGAGACACCGGCCCGGGGCAGATACGGCACTTCGCGCTCGGTGATCCGCCAGCCCTCGTCGGCGGCGCGCACCACCATCTGCAGCGGGTAGCCGCTGCGCCGGTCGGTGAGGCCGAGCTCCAGCAGCGGCTCGCGGCGGGCGGCGCGCAGCGGGCCGAGGTCGTGCAGGCGCAGGCCGGTGCGGCGGCGCAGCAGCCGGGCCAGCACCAGGTTGCCCACCCGTGCGTGGACCGGCCACGCGCCCCGGGCCCGCGGCCGCCGCCGTCCGAGCACCAGGTCGGCGTCGCCGGACCGGACCGCCTCGACGAAGGGCAGGAGAGACGTCGGGTCGAGCGAGGCGTCGCAGTCGCAGAAGCAGACGATGTCGGCGGTGGCCGAGGCGAGCCCCGCGTGGCAGGCCGCGCCGAAGCCGCGGCGCGGTTCGTCGACGACGGTCGCGCCGAGGGCGCGGGCGATGTCCGCGGAGCCGTCGGTGGAGCCGTTGTCCACCACGAGGGCCCGCCACCCGGGCGGGATCCGGGACAGCACCCAGGGCAGAGCCTCGGCCTCGTTCAGGCAGGGCAGGACGACGTCGACGAGCGGTGAGCGGGATGGGTTGGTCACGTCACTCACCCTACGGAGACAAAGGGCGCGAATCGGATGTCCACCCCTTACGAAACGCGGACGTCGCCCGCCGACAGGCCCCTCACTCCCCGCGCAGGGGCGCCGCCGCGAACTCCCGCACACCCTCCTCGAACCCGACCACGGGCTTCCAGCCCAGCTCGGCGCCCAGGCGCGTCGAGTCCGCGGTGATGTGCCGTACGTCGCCCAGCCGGAACTGACCGGTGACCACCGGGGCCGGCCCGCCGTACGCCGAGGCCAGCGCCGACGCCATCTCCCCGACGGTGTGCGGCTCACCGCTGCCGGTGTTGAACACCGTGAGCACGCCGTCCGCCGAACCGGCCGTGAGCGCCGCCACGTTGGCCCGCGCCACGTCCTCCACATGGACGAAGTCCCGCCGCTGGCGGCCGTCCTCGAAGACCCGCGGAGCCTCGCCCCGCGCCAGCGCGGAACGGAAGAACGAGGCCACGCCGGCGTAGGGCGTGTCCCGGGGCATCCTCGGCCCGTAGACGTTGTGGTAGCGCAGCGACACCGCCGATCCGCCCGTGCAGCGGGCCCACGCGGCAGCCAGGTGCTCCTGCGCGAGCTTGGTCGTCGCGTACACGTTCCGGGGGTCGGCCGGCGCGTCCTCGCCGATCAGCCCCGGGGCCAGATCAGCCCCGCACTCCGGGCACACGGGCTCGAAGCGCCCCCGCGACAGATCGGCCGCCGTACGCGGACCCGGACGGACCGCCCCGTGCTTCCCGCAGGTGTACCGCCCTTCCCCGTACACCACCATCGAACCGGCGAGCACCAGCCGCCGCACCCCCGCCCGGGCCATGGACGACAACAGCACGGCGGTCCCGAGGTCGTTGTGGGAGACGTAGTCCGCCGCGTCGGCGACGCCGTCGCCCAGGCCCACCATCGCCGCCTGATGGCACACGGCGTCGACGCCGGCCAGCGCCGACGAGACCGCCGCCGCGTCCCGCACATCGCGGCCCGCCCCCTCCCGCAGGTCGAACACCACAGGTTCGTGCCCGCCCGCCCGCAGTGCCTCCACGACATGGGACCCGATGAAACCGGCGCCGCCGGTGACCAGTACACGCATGGACCGCAGGGTAGGCGCGCCGTCCCGTCGCCCGGCAGGGCCACGCCCACCGCGTCATTCTTCCGTAAGAGCTCCGAACAAAAGTGGAGCCCGGCTCGCCTTTTGTTCGGAGCTCTGAGACGAGCAGGTCCCCGCCGCACGGTGCGCCCACCCCTGCCGCGCCTCACCATCCCGTCAGACACAGGTGGTTGAGCAGCAGCGCGAGCACCGCCTGCGCGGCGAGCCAGGCGCGCGGGCGGGGCAGGAACGCGCACGCGGCCGCGAGCCACGGGGCGAACGGCAGCCAGATGCGCTCGGTCTCCGCCTTGCTCATCCCGGACACGTCGGCCGTCAGCAGCGCGACGAGCGCGGCGGCGACCAGCAGCGCGAGACGGACGTCCGCACGGACACCGGATGCGTCCGGTCCGCTCAGGACGCTCGCGCGGAGCCGCCCGCGCCCCGCGAGGAGCGTCGCGCCGGTCCGCCGCAGGCCCGCGACCGTCGCGGGGCCCACGATCAGCACCGTGCAGGCGAGATTGGCCCACACCCAGTAGCCGTAGGGGCGTACCCCGGCGGCCCCCTCGTAGTAGCGCTCCACCAGCAGACGGTACGCCGCCCACCAGTCGAAGCCCGCGAGGGTGAACGCGAGCGGCACGACCGCCGCTCCCGCCAGGGCGTACGGCAG
Source organism: Streptomyces sp. NPDC101166 (assembly GCF_044768125.1). Lineage (NCBI taxonomy): Bacteria > Bacillati > Actinomycetota > Actinomycetes > Kitasatosporales > Streptomycetaceae > Streptomyces > Streptomyces sp. NPDC101166. Next base: position 218,862 of record NZ_JBIWPF010000001.1, on the reverse strand, counting down.
CGGCCTCACCCGCCGCGCGCCGAGCAGCACGACGGCGCCGGCGATCACCGTGAAGAGGGTGAGGCCGTAGGAGAGATAGCACGTGAGGCCGAAGAGGAGTCCGGCGGCGAAACCGGTGAGCCGCGGCCGGCACCCGGTCACGGCCAGCGCCAGGAACGCGACGCACCAGGCGGCCACCGCCGCGAAGTAGCCGTCCGCCGACGTCCCCACCCACACCGCCGCGGGCATCATCGCGATGAACGCGGCGGCCTTGCGCGCCCGTTCCTCCCCGGCCAGTGCGCGCACCGCCACCAGCACGGCCACGCACGCCGTCGCGCCGACGGTGATGCACCAGGCCCCCGCCCAGCCCCCGCCGCCCAGACCGACCCGGTCGAGCAGGACGAACGTGAGCGTCGCCCCCGGCGGATGACCGGCCACGTGCGCGGGCCAGTTGTCCGGCGAGTGCAGCAGGATGTGACGGTCGAAGTCCCGCAGCGCGGCCGGGATGTCGTGGAAGCGCTCGATGACCTGAAGGTATTCATGACGGGTGGTCAGCCGCTGAGCGACGCCCCGCTCCCAGCCGTCGACCAGTGCCAGCGACCAGGTCCAGGCCAGGGCCGCGCCCCAGGCCGCCCACAGCAGGGCACGCCAGGGCAGACGAGCGGCGAGCGGGGGACCGTAGGCGACGACGGCCGCGGCCGTCGCCAGGGCGGCCGGGGTGCCCGGACCGGCATGCGGCCCCCAGCGCCCGTAGAGCGGGGCGTTGCCGACGAGGAGGGTGCCGTGGGCGTCCTGGAGGTACCGGCCGATCACGACGGCCGCCACGACGAGGGCGGCGGCCGCCGCCACGGCGGCGAGGTCACGGTGAGAAGAGCGGGTCACACCGGAACGCTAGAGCCGGAAGGCGGCGCGATGGTCGCCCGGGACGACGACGTCAGCGTTTCGTCATGAGTCGCACACCCCCGTACGGGCCCTTCCGCGCCTACGGTCGGCGCATGGCACGGTTCCCCTCCTCTCCCGGCTTCTGGCGCAGCCCGGTACGCGGCCCCCGGTTCACCTCGGTCCTCGGTGTGGTGCTGCTCGCGGGCATCACCGTGCTGTTCCTCACCGGGCTGCTGTCGTACGCCGCCTACAACCCCGGCCTGTCGCCGGTGAACGACAAGACCCCCGGCAAGGGCCTCCTCGGCTTCTACCTCTTCTCCTGGCCGACCGACCCGCCCTGGCTGTACCGGCTCACCCAGGGCGTCCACGTCACCCTCGGCGTCACCCTCGTCCCCGTCCTGCTCGCCAAGCTCTGGTCGGTGGTGCCCAAGCTCTTCGCGCTGCCGCCGGTCCGCTCGCTCGCCCACGCCCTGGAGCGCATCTCGCTGCTCCTGCTGGTCGGCGGCGCGCTCTTCGAGTTCGTGACCGGCCTGCTCGACGTACAGCTGGACTACGTCTTCCCCGGCTCGTTCTACCCGCTGCACTTCTACGGCGCCTGGGTGTTCTTCGCCGCGTTCCTGGCGCACGTGGCCCTCAGGGCGCCGGCCGCCCTGCGCAACCTGCGACGCATGCGGGAGGGGGAGGGGGAGGGGGCCCAGGAGGAGGCGGGCGGGGAGCCGGACTTCCCGCTGGTCACCCCGCGGCCCGCTGACGCCACGGTGTCGCGGCGCGGGGCGTTGTGGCTGGTCGGCGGCGGCTCACTGCTGCTGTTCGCGACCACCGCGGGGCAGAACACGGACGGCCCGCTGCGCCGGACGGCGCTGCTCGCGCCGCACGGGGGCGCCGACCCGGGCAGCGGCCCCGGGGGCTTCCAGATCAACAAGACGGCCGCGTCGCGGGGCATCACCGCGCGGGAGACGAGCGCCCAGGTGTGGCGGCTGGCCGTCACCGGGCCCGCCGGGACCGTCCGGCTCAGCCGCGCCGACCTGCTGGCCCTCACGCTGCACAGCTCGGCCCTGCCCATCGCCTGCGTCGAGGGCTGGTCGACCTCCGACCAGTGGTGGCGGGGCGTGCGCCTGCGGGATCTCGCCGCCCTGGCCGGGCACGACGCGGACACCGCGCCCGACGTCCTGGTGGAGTCCCTCCAACGGCACGGAGCCTTCCGTACGGCCGCCCTGCGGGCCAACCAGGTGCGCGACCCCCGCTCCCTGCTCGCCCTCGACGTCAACGGCGAGCCGCTGACCCCCGACCACGGCTACCCGGCACGGATCATCGTGCCCGCGGCGCCCGGCGTTCTGAACACCAAGTGGGTGGCCAGGTTGACCTTCGCGGACCTGTGACGAACGGAAGCGAGCCCGGTGACGACATGAGAAGAGCTCTGTCATGAGAAGACCTCCGCTCGGAAGCCCTCTGCAGATCCTGCTCCTGGTCTGCTCGTTCGCGCTCGCCGGATACGCGGGCGTGCGCCTGCTCTCCGGCGACTGGCTCGGCACGGCGCTGTGGTTCGTGGGCGCGGCGGTGCTGCACGACCTCGTCCTGCTGCCGCTGTACGCGTCCGCGGACAGGGCCGTCACCGGTGTCCTCGGCGCGGCCGGTCACCGGGAGCGGACGATGTACGTCCGGGTGCCGGCCGTCCTGTCCGGCCTTCTGCTGCTGGTGTGGTTCCCGTTGATCAGCGGCCGGACGAGGGAGCGCTACGAGTACTCCACCGGCCTGCCGGCCGACGGTTTCCTCACCCGCTGGCTGCTGATCACCGCCGTCCTGTTCGGCGGGTCGGCGCTGGTGCTCGTGCTGAGACTGCGCGGTGCGGCGAAGCGGCGGCCGGCCACGCCGCGCTGACGCGGCCTCATCGCCGCCCATCCGCGGCCGGCCACGTCGCGCTGACGCGGCCTCATCGCCGCCCACCCGCGGCCGGCCACGTCGCGCTGACGCGGCCTCATCGCCGCCCACCCGCGGCCGGTGCCCGGATGGAGGTGCGTCGCAACCGGGCGGCGCGCCCGCCCCGGGAGACGCTGACACCGGCACGCCCTCCTGTTCGCTCTCCCTCCCCGGAGTCCTCCGTGACCGCATCGCCCACCCCGTCCACCGAGGACGGCTACCGCTTCGACGACCTGCGCGCGCTCTTCGTCAACTGCACGCTGAAGCCGTCTCCACAACTCAGCCACACCCAGGGGCTCATCGACATGAGCCGGTCCCTCATGGAAGCGCGCGGGGTGACCACGGAACTGGTCCGTGCCGTCGACCACGACATCGCGACGGGCGTCTACCCCGACATGACCGAGCACGGCATCGCCACCGACGCCTGGCCGGCCTTGTACGAGCAGGTGATGGCCGCGGACATCCTGGTGCTCGCCGGGCCCATCTGGCTGGGCGACAACAGCTCGGTCACCAAACGCGTCGTCGAACGCCTCTACAGCTGCTCCAGTCTGCTCAACTCCCAGGGACAGTACGCCTACTACGGGCGCGTCGGCGGCTGTCTCATCACCGGCAACGAGGACGGCGTCAAGCACTGCGCCATGAACGTGCTCTACAGCCTCCAGCACCTCGGCTACACCATCCCGCCGCAGGCCGACGCGGGCTGGATCGGCGCGGCCGGACCGGGCCCCTCGTACCTGGACCCCGGTTCGGGCGGCCCGGAGAACGACTTCACCAACCGCAACACCGCGTTCATGACCTGGAACCTGATGCACCTGGCGGCCCTGCTCAAACGCGCCGGGGGAGTCCCCGCCCACGGCAACCAGCGCACGGAGTGGGACGCCGGCTGCCGGCCGGGCGCGGACAACCCCGAACACCGCTGAGCGGCGCAGGCGGCCGGGTAGGCCCGACCGCCGCGGCGGGGCGCTGAAAAGCGAGGGGAAAGCGGCCCCCGAGCAGGTGGGGGCCGTGCACCGCCCAGTAGAGTGCGCCCCTGTTGCCCCCGAACCACGAGGTACGCGCAGTGAATCCCGCACGACCAGGACCGCCGCCCGCCGTCGCCGCCGTCACGGTCGTCGGAATCGGAGCCGACGGATGGGCGGGGCTCACGGACGCCTCGCGCGCCGCGCTCAGCGAGGCCGAGGTGCTCATCGGCGGCCCGCGCCAACTGGACCTGCTGCCCGCGCGGTGCGCCGGGCAGCGAGTCGCCTGGCCCACGCCCCTGCGCCCGGCCGTCCCCGCGCTCCTCGCCGCGCACGCCGGCCGCCGCATCGCCGTCCTCGCCAGTGGCGACCCCATGTTCTACGGCATCGGACGCGCCCTCGCCGAGGAGACGGGCGGCGACGCCCTGCACGTCCTGCCGCACCCCTCCTCCGTCTCCCACGCCGCCGCCCGCCTCGGCTGGCCCCTGGAGGACGTCGAGGTGGTCACGCTCGTCGGCCGCCCCGCCGCCCGCCTCGCCGCCGCCCTGCACGACGGCCGGCGGCTCCTCGTGCTCGGCGCGGACGCCGGCACCCCCGGCGAGGTCGTCGCCCTGCTGCGGGACCGCGGCTTCGGACCGAGCCGCGTCCGCGTCCTGGAGCAACTCGGCGGTCCGCGCGAGCACATCGGCGGCGAGAGCACCGCCGACGCATGGGAGGAGTCACGGCCGCCCGGTGATCCTCTCAACATCGTCGCCGTCGAATGCCGACGCGCCCCCGGCGCCCTGCGGCTCGGCGCCGTTCCCGGGCTCCCCGACGAGGCGTACGAACACGACGGGCAGCTCACCAAGCGGCACGTCCGCGCCGCGACCCTCGCCGCCCTCGCGCCCGCACCCGGCGAACTGCTGTGGGACGTCGGCGGCGGCTCCGGCTCCATCGCCGTCGAATGGATGCGCACCCACCCCTCGTGCCGCGCGATCACCGTCGAACGCGACCCCGTGCGCGCCGCCCGCATCGTCCGCAACGCCGACCGGCTGGGCGTGCCCGGGCTGCGCGTCGTCACCGGCGCCGCGCCCGCCGCCCTCGCCGAACTCCCGCCGCCCGACGCCGTGTTCATCGGCGGCGGACTCACCGCCCCGGGTCTCCTCGACGCGTGCTGGGAGGCGCTGCCCGACGGCGGGCGGCTCGTCGCCAACACCGTGACGCTGGAGTCGGAGGCGCTGCTGGCCGGCGCCTGCCGTCGGCACGGCGGTGAGTTGGTGAAACTGGCCGTGGCGCACGCCGTGCCCGTCGGCGGCTTCACCGGGTGGCGGCAGGCGATGCCGGTGACCCAGTGGGCCGTGCACAAGACCCCCGATCCGTCCTCAGGAGCAGACAGATGACCGTGTACTTCATCGGCGCCGGCCCCGGCGCCGCCGACCTGATCACGGTGCGCGGCGCCCGCGTGCTCGCCGCGAGCCCGGTCTGCCTGTACGCGGGCAGCCTGGTCCCGCGCGAACTGCTCGCCGAATGCCCGCCCGGCGCACGGCTGGTGGACACCGCGCGGCTCGACCTGGACCAGATCGTCGCCGAACTGGTCCGTGCGCACGAGGAGGGCCACGACGTGGCCCGGCTGCACTCCGGGGACCCCTCGGTCTTCAGCGCCGTCGCCGAGCAGATGCGGCGGCTCGACGCGGCCGGGGTGCCCTACGAGGTCGTCCCGGGCGTGCCCGCGTTCGCCGCGGCGGCCGCCGCCCTCAAGCGGGAACTGACCGTGCCGACCGTCGGCCAGACCGTCATCCTCACCCGGATCGCCCAGCAGGCCACCGCCATGCCCGACGGCGAGGACCTCGCCACGCTCGGCCGCAGCGGCGCGCTCATCGTGCTGCACCTGGCCGTCCGCTACGTCGACCGCGTGGTCGACGAACTCCTCCCGCACTACGGCGCCGACTGCCCGGCCGCCGTCGTCGCCTACGCCTCCCGCCCCGACGAACTGGTCATCCGCGGCACGCTCGACGAGATCGCCGGCAAGGTGAAGGAGGCGGGCGTCCTGCGCACGGCCGTCATCATGGTCGGCCGGACCCTGGCCGCCGAACACTTCCGCGACAGCCACCTGTACTCCCCGGACCGGGACCGCCACACATGCTGAGCGACCAGGCCGACGCGGGCGACGCGCACGAGGAAGTCGTTCCCATCCTGCGCGTACGGGACGCGGGGGCCGCCGCCCGCTGGTACGCGCGGCTGGGCTTCCGGCAGCGGTGGGAGCACCGGTTCGAGCCCGGCCTGCCCGTGTTCACCGAGGTCGCCCGAGGCCGCGTCCGGCTGTACCTGTCGGAGCACGAGGGCGACGCCCGGCCCGACACCCTGGTGTACCTGCGGGTCGTCGATCTCGACGCGGTGGCAGCGGAGTTCGGTGTACGGCCGGAGGAGCTGCCGTGGGGGTGCGAGCTGCGCCTGCGGGATCCGGACGGCAACCGCCTGCGCGTCGGCCCGGTCGTCGCCGGTGACTGACCCGGCCGCCGCCGGGAGCGGTCAGGCGACCGTGCTGCGGCCCACCACCGTCCCCGCCCGGTCGATGCAGACGACGTCCACCGCGACGGGAGCGCCCCGCAGCACGGCCAGCGCCTGGTCGCGGGCCGCCGTCGCCACCAGGTCGCCCAGCGGCACCCCGGCCGCCATGCACGACTGGAGCGCGGCGAGCCCGGTGTTGGCGTCGGCCACCTCCGCCGCCAGCGCCTCGTCCGCGCCGCCGCGCCGGGCGAGTTCGGCGAGGAAGCCCTTGTCGACCTGGGAGCGGGCGGAGTGCAGGTCGAGATGGCCCGCGGCCAGCTTGGAGAGCTTGGCGAACCCGCCGCACACCGTGAGACGGTCGACGGGGTGGCGGCGGACGTACTTCAGCACCGCCCCCGCGAAGTCGCCCATGTCGAGCAGGGCGTCCTCGGGCAGGCCGTACTCGGCGACCACCGTCCGCTCCGACGTCGACCCGGTGCACCCCGCGACATGCGTGCGCCCCGCCGCCCGCGCCACGTCCACGCCCCGCCGGATGGAGTCGATCCATGCCGAGCAGGAGTACGGGACGACGATGCCGGTCGTGCCCAGGATGGACAGACCGCCCAGGATGCCGAGCCGGGGGTTCCACGTGGAGCGGGCGATCTCCTCGCCGTGGTCCACGGAGACCGTGATCTCCACGTCCGACGTGCCGCCGTGCAGGGCGGCGACCTCGGCGACGTGGTCGCACATCATCCGGCGCGGCACCGGGTTCACGGCGGGCTCGCCGACCGGCAGCGGCAGGCCGGGCCGGGTGACCGTCCCGACCCCCGGGCCGGCCCGGAAGACGACGCCGGACCCGGCGGGCAGCCGCCTGACCGTGGCCCGCACCAGCGCGCCGTGCGTGACGTCGGGATCGTCGCCCGCGTCCTTCACGATCCCCGCCATCGCGTACGCGTCGCTCAGCTCCTCGGCCGCGAGCGCGAAGGACGGCGTCTGCCCCTTGGGCAGCGTGATCGTCACCGGGTCGGGGAACTCGCCGGTCAGCAGCGCGGTGTACGCGGCCGTCGTGGCCGCCGTCGCACAGGCGCCCGTGGTCCAGCCGGGCCGCAGACCGGTGTGCTTCAGCTGCGCGGTGCGACCGCCCTTCGCCTCGCCGGCGCCCTGCGCCCCGGCCTCGCCGGTGCTCTGTGACTCGCTCATGAACGGACCTGGACTTCCATGCACGTACTGATCCTCGGCGGCACCACGGAGGCCCGCCGCCTCGCCGAACTGCTGCACGGCGCTCCCGGGTTGCGGCTGACCAGCTCCCTCGCGGGGCGGGTCGCCGCTCCCCGGCTGCCGCCGGGCGAGGTCCGCGTCGGGGGGTTCGGCGGGACCGAGGGCCTGACCGCGTGGCTGCGCGACAACGCCGTCGACGCGCTCATCGACGCCACCCACCCTTTCGCCGGGACCATCAGCTTCCACGCGGCGCGAGCCGCCGCCACCGCCCATGTTCCCCTGCTCGCCCTGCGCCGCCCCGGCTGGGTCCCCGTCGAGGGCGACCGCTGGCACGAGGTCTCCTCGCTGGAGGCGGCGGCCGGGCTGCTGCCCGGACTGGGGGAGCGGGTCTTCCTGACCACCGGGCGCATGGGCCTCGCCGCCTTCGCGGACCTCGCCGGCCTGTGGTTCCTCGTCCGGTCCGTCGACGCGCCCGAGCCGCCGCACCCGCCCCGTATGGAGGTGCTGCTCGACCGGGGTCCTTTCACCCTGGACGGCGAACGCGAGCTGCTGCGCCGGCACCGCGTCGACGTGCTGGTGACGAAGGACAGCGGGGGAGCGGCCACCGCGCCGAAGCTGACGGCGGCGAGAGAGGCGGGGGTTCCGGTGGTGGTGGTCCGGCGCCCGGAGGCCCCCGAAGGCGTCCCGGTGGCGACCGACCCGGAGCAGGCGGCCCGATGGATCACCGAACGCCTCGGACGCCCTTCCGGCCCCCGGCCGGCCTGACGGCCTTCGGGCCCCCGGCCGGCCTGACGGCCTTCGGGCCCCCGGCCGGCCTGACGGCCTTCGGGCCCCCGGCCGGCCTGACGGCCTTCCGGCCGCCGGTCGGCCTGACGGCTCTCGGGCCCCCGGCCGGCCTGACGGCCTTCCGGCCGCCGGCCGGCCTGACGGCCTTCCGGCCCTCGGCTGGTCTGACGGCTCTCGGGCCCCCGGTCGGTCTGGCGGCCTTCCGGCCCCCGGCCGGCCTCACGTCCGGTCCGGACGCCGGGCCCCCGTCGGCCGGTCTCGACGCCGGGTGCCTGCCGGCCGGTCTCGACCACGAGTGCCTGCCGGCCGGTCTCGACGACGAGTGTCTGCCGGCCGGCGCCCACCGGAAGCAACCCCCGGTCCCGGTCGGCGCCGGCGCTCCTCATGCCTCGGGATACCGGCGAGGCGTCCAGACGATCTCCTCGCCGTCGCCGCGCCGTACGGCCCGCGTCTGCGAGGAGCCGACCAGCAGGATCGTCCGCATGTCGACCTCGGCCGGATCCAGGTCGGCGAGCCGCACGATCCGCACGCTCTCCCCGGAGCCGCCCACGTCCCGCGCGACCACGACCGGGGTGTCCGCTTCCCGGTGCTCCAGCAGCAGTTCGCGAGCCTTGGCCACCTGCCAGGTACGGCTGTGCGAGCCCGGGTTGTACAGGGCGAGCACCAGATCCGCCGAGGCCGCCGCGCGCAGCCGTTCGGCGATGACCTCCCACGGCTTGAGCTGGTCGGAGAGCGAGATCGTGGCGTAGTCGTGCCCGAGGGGCGCACCGGCGCGGGCGGCGGCCGCGTTGGCGGCGGTCACGCCCGGCAGCACGCGCACCGCGACATCCTCGTACTCCTTCTGCGAGGCGACCTCCAGGACGGCCGTCGCCATGGCGAAGACCCCCGGATCGCCCCCGGAGACGACGGCCACCCGCCGCCCCCGCCGGGCCAGATCGAGCGCGAACTCGGCCCGCTCGGACTCGACCCGGTTGTCCGAGCCGTGCCGCACCTGGCCGGCCCGCACCGGCACCCGGTCCAGGTAGGTGGTGTAGCCGACGAGGTCGTCGGCGGCGGCGAGCGCGCCCCGCGTCTCGGGCGTCAGCCACCGCGGTCCGGCCGGCCCGGTCCCGACGACGACCACCTCGCCGCGCTCGCGCGCCGCGGGCCGCTCCGCGTCGACCTGGCTCGGCAGCACGGCCACCGAGAAGTACGGCACCGACTCCTCGTCCACATCGGCGAGTTCACCGACCCGTTCCCCGGCCATGGTGGCCCGCTCCACGTACCGGGCCTCGCCCAGCCGGCCGGAACTCTCCATCGCCCGGCGGACCTTGGGGAAGGTGCGGCCCAGCTTCATCACCACCGCCACGTCCGTCGCGGAGAGCCGCGCGGTCAGCTCCTCCTCGGGGAGCGTGCCCGGCAGGATGGTCAGCACCTCCTCGCCCTCGACGAGCGGGGCGCCCAGCCGGGCGGCGGCGGCCGACACGGAGGTGACCCCGGGGATCACCTCGGTGTCGAAGCGGTCGGCGAGCCGCTTGTGCATGTGCATGTAGGAGCCGTAGAAGAGCGGGTCGCCCTCGGCGAGGACCGCGACGGTCCGCCCCGCCTCCAGGTGCGCGGCGAGCCGGGCCGACGCCTCGGCGTAGAAGTCGTCGATGGCGCCCTGATAGCCGCCCGGGTGGTCGGTGGTCTCGGTGGTGACCGGGTAGACCAGCGGCTCCTCGACGTGGTCGGCGCGGATGTGCCGCGCCGCGATCGAGCGGGCGATGGACCGGCCGTGCCGGGCGCTGTGATAGGCGATCACATCGGCCTCGGCGATGACCTCGACGGCCCGGACGGTCATCAGGGACGGGTCGCCGGGGCCCAGCCCGACGCCGTACAGCTTGCCGCTCACTCTTCCTCGCTCGCGATCGCGTTGAGCGCGGCGGCGGCGAGGGCGCTGCCGCCCCGGCGCCCGCGCACCACCAGGTACTCCAGGCCGGACGGGTGCGCCGCCAGCGCGTCCTTGGACTCGACGGCGCCGACGAACCCGACGGGCACGCCGATGACGGCGGCGGGCCGGGGCGCGCCCTCGTCGATCATCTCCAGCAGGCGGAACAGCGCGGTGGGCGCGTTGCCGACGGCGACCACCGAGCCCTCCAGCCGGTCCCGCCACAGTTCCATCGCGGCGGCGGTGCGGGTGGTGCCCAGCTCGGCGGCGAGCCCCGGCACCGACGGGTCGGACAGGGTGCACAGCACGTCGTTGTCGGCGGGCAGCCGCTTGCGGGTCACTCCGCTGGCCACCATCTGCACGTCGGTGAAGATGGGCGCGCCCGAACGTAGGGCCTCGCGGGCGCGGGCCACGACGGTGGGCGTGCAGTCCAGGTCCCGTACGAGGTCGACCATGCCGCAGGCGTGGATCATCCGGACCGCGACCTGGCTGACGTCGGCGGGCAGACCCTCGAGGTCGGCCTCCGCCCGGATGGTGGCGAAGGACCGGCGGTAGATGGCCGCGCCGTCCTTCTCATACTCGTACTTCGTCACGGTGTTCTTCTCACTGCTCTCGGTCGTCATGCGGCTCATGCGGTGATCGCTGCCAGGGCGGTGGCGAGTCGGGAGGGATGGTCCAAGGTGATGGTGCGGGGCTCCTGCCCGGTCACGGCGGTCGAGAGCAGGTAGCCGCCCTCAGGTGCGGCGACCACGTCGATCCGGTCGCCCCGGGGATGTCCGCAACGGCGTTCGCACCCCGACCAGTACAGGGGGAGGCCGCCCGGGGCGAGGGCCGCGCGGGCCTCGGTCGCGTCGGCCTGCACGTCGGCCCGCGACCTGCCGCACCCGGGCCGGCCGATGCAGGCCCCGACGCGTACCCAGGGCGAGGAGGGATCGGTGACGAGGCCGGCGGCCGCGAGACGGCCGAGGGACGCGTCGACGTCCGCGCGCGGTGTGGGAAGAACCACACCGCGCCACGGCGTGAGACGCATCTCGCCGACGGCGGCATCGGTCAGCTCCCGCCACTGAGGGGCCGCGAGGCGACCGAAGGGGACATGCGCCGACAGGCCGGCGCCGACGGCTCCCGGGGCAGGCCCGTCCGTACGTCCGGCGTCCCGGACGCACCGCTCATGGCCGATGCCGTCACCCGCGAGGCGGCGGCCGACCAGATCGATGAACGAGCCGTGAGCGCGGGGGAGTTCGTCCACCCGCCAGACGCCGGTCCCCGTGGCCCGCACGGTCTGAAGGAACGTCTCGGCGGCCGCCAGGGCGGCGCGCGGCGCGTCCTCGACGGACACCAGCAGCGCCTCGCCGGCCGATCCGAGGCCGAGTTCCGCGCCGCCGTCCGCCGCAGCCCGGAGCGTGACGTCCGCGTCGAGCCCGGCCACGTCCCCGCGCCCGTCGTCGAGCGCGAACAGGAAGCGCCCCGACAGCGCCCGCGCCGGCTCGCTCGCGCACAGTGCCGTGTCCAACGCCGTGAGCCACGGCCGTACGTCGAGCCGGCCGCGTCCGTCGAGACCGGACAGCGGGGAGGCGACGATGTTGCGGACCCGTTCGTGACCGGGCGAAGGGAGCAGCCCGGCCGTGTCCAGCAGCGCGGCCAACTCCCCACCGCAGCCCGCGCCCAGGCCACGCACCTGCACGTTCCCTCGCGAGGTCAGATGCAGTTCGCCGTCACCCAGCCGCGCCGACGCCTCGGCGAGCGTCCGCGCCTGCCGGACGGTCAGAACGCCGCCGGGGACACGGATCCGGGCCAGCGCGCCGTCGTCCGCCGTGTGCAACCGCAGCGAACCCGGGCAGGCGTCACCGCGTTCGCGTGAGGCCGGCGGGGCCTGGGGCGATGAACGAAGGTCAGCCGTGGACATGGCGGCGAGCATACCCACCATCAGGCACGATGCACCCCGGGCCCTCTTGCCCCGCCCCCTACTATGCTTCTTGGCGGATCACCCGATCCGCTCACGCCAGACGGCGACAGGGGAGGAAGCCCGGTGCGAATCCGGCGCGGTCCCGCCACTGTGAGCCCGGCCACGGACAGGCCGGGCGAGTCAGGAACTCCCGCCGTCCGACACCGCCCGGGGCGCGGACCCCGAGGAAGGCCAGACGACGCATGATCCTTCTGCTGTCGACGTCCGACACCGACCTGCTCAGCGCACGTGCGGCCGACGGACCGGTCCGTTACCGCTTCGCCAACCCCGCCCGGCTGCCCCTGGACGACCTGCCCGCCCTCCTCGACGGCGTCGAACTGGTCGTCGTACGCCTCCTCGGCGGGCTGCGCGCCTGGGAGGAGGGGCTCGACCTGCTCCTCGCCGACGGGCGCCCGGTCGTCGTCCTCAGCGGCGAACAGGCCCCCGACGCCCAGCTGATGGCCGCCTCCACCGTCCCCGTGGGCATCGCCGCGGAGGCCCACGCCTACCTCGCCCACGGCGGCCCCGCCAACCTGGAGCAGCTCGCCCGGTTCCTCTCCGACACGGTCCTGCTCACCGGCCACGGCTTCGACGCCCCCGCCGCCGCCCCCACCTGGGGCCCGCTGCCCAGGGAGGCCTCCGAGAGCGACGGCCCGACCGTCGCCGTGCTCTACTACCGCGCCCACCACATGAGCGGCAACACCGCCTTCGTCGGCGCCCTGTGCGACGCCGTCGAGGACGCCGGCGGCCGCCCGCTGCCCCTGTACGTCGCCTCCCTGCGCGCCCCCGAGCCCGAGCTGATCGAGGAACTGCGCGCCGCCGACGTCATCGTCACCACCGTCCTCGCCGCCGGCGGCACCAAGCCCGCCGAGGCCTCCGCCGGGGGTGACGACGAGTCCTGGGACGCGGGCGCGCTCACCGCGCTGGACGTCCCGATCCTCCAGGCCCTGTGCCTGACCGGCTCACGCGCCGACTGGGAGGACAACGACGAGGGCGTCTCCCCGCTCGACGCGGCCAGCCAGATCGCCGTCCCCGAGTTCGACGGCCGTCTGATCACCGTCCCCTTCTCCTTCAAGGAGATCGACGAGGACGGACTCCCGGCCTACGTCGCCGACCCCGAGCGCGCCGCCCGCGTCGCCGGGATCGCCGTACGCCACGCGCGACTTCGCCACATCGCCAACGCCGACAAGCGCCTCGCGCTCGTGCTCTCCGCCTACCCGACCAAGCACTCCCGCATCGGCAACGCCGTCGGCCTGGACACCCCCGCCAGCGCCGTGGCCCTGCTGCGCCGGCTGCGCGAGGAGGGCTACGACTTCGGCGGCGCCGACATCCCGGGCCTCGCCTCCGGTGACGGCGACGAGCTGATCCGGGCGCTGATCGAGGCCGGCGGCCACGACCAGGCCTGGCTCACCGAGGAGCAGCTCGCCCGCAACCCCGTCCGCATCCCGGCGGCCGACTACCGCCGCTGGTACGCCACACTCCCCGAGGAGCTGCGCACCTCGGTCGAGGAGCACTGGGGTCCTGCGCCCGGCGAGATGTTCGTCGACCGCAGCCGCAACCCGGAGGGCGACATCGTCCTCGCCGGCCTGCGCTACGGGAACCTGCTGATCCTGATCCAGCCTCCGCGAGGCTTCGGCGAGAACCCCATCGCCATCTACCACGACCCGGACCTGCCGCCGTCCCACCACTACCTGGCCGCCTACCGCTGGATCGCCGCGCGCGGGGACGACGGCGGCTTCGGGGCCGACGCCATGATCCACCTGGGCAAGCACGGCAACCTGGAGTGGCTGCCCGGCAAGAACGCCGGCCTGTCCGCCGCCTGCGGCCCCGACGCCGCCCTCGGCGACCTCCCCCTGATCTACCCGTTCCTCGTCAACGACCCCGGCGAGGGCACCCAGGCCAAGCGCCGCACGCACGCCACCCTCGTCGACCACCTCGTCCCGCCGATGGCCCGCGCCGACTCCTACGGCGACATCGCGCGGCTGGAGCAGCTCCTCGACGAGTACGCCCAGATCTCCTCCATGGACCCGGCGAAGCTGCCGGCGATCCGCGCCCAGATCTGGACCCTCATCCAGGCCGCCAAGCTCGACCACGACCTCGGCATGGACGACCGCCCCGACGACGACGGCTTCGACGACTTCCTCCTGCACGTCGACGGCTGGCTCTGCGAGGTCAAGGACGCCCAGATCCGCGACGGACTGCACGTCCTGGGCTCCCCGCCTGCCGGCGCCGACCGCGTCAACCTCGTCCTCGCCATCCTGCGCGCCCGCCAGATCTGGGGCGGCGCCAGCGCACTGCCCGGTCTGCGCGAGGCCCTCGGCCTGGACGAGTCGGCCGCCACCCGCACCACCGCCGACCAGGCGGAGGAGCAGGCCCGCGCCCTGGTCCAGGCGATGGAGGACGCGGACTGGGATCCGGCCGCCGTCCCCGCCGGGCACGGCGAACAGGTCGCCGCCATCCTCGAGTTCGCGGCCCGCGAGGTCGTCCCGCGACTGTCGGCCACCACCGGCGAACTCGACCACGCCGTCCACGCGCTGAACGGCGGCTTCGTCCCGGCGGGCCCGTCCGGCTCCCCGCTGCGCGGCCTGGTCAACGTCCTGCCGACCGGCCGCAACTTCTACTCCGTCGACCCCAAGGCCGTCCCCTCCCGGCTCGCCTGGGAGACCGGCCAGGCCCTGGCCGACTCGCTCCTGGAGCGCTACCGCAGCGACAACGGCGAATGGCCCACCTCCGTCGGCCTGTCGCTGTGGGGCACCAGCGCCATGCGCACCGCCGGCGACGACGTCGCCGAGGCCCTCGCCCTGCTCGGCGTCCGCCCCGTCTGGGACGACGCCTCCCGCCGTGTGACGGGCCTCGAAGCCATCCCGGCCGAAGAGCTGGGCCGGCCCCGCATCGACGTCACCCTGCGCATCTCGGGCTTCTTCCGCGACGCCTTCCCGCACACCGTCGGCCTGCTCGACGACGCGGTGCGCCTGGCCGCCTCGCTGGACGAACCGGCCGAGGCCAACCACGTGCGGGCGCACGTCACCGCCGACCTCGCCGCCCACGGCGACGAACGCCGCGCCACCACCCGTATCTTCGGCTCCCGACCGGGCACGTACGGCGCCGGGCTGCTCCAGCTCATCGACTCCCGCGACTGGCGCACCGACGCCGACCTCGCCGAGGTCTACACCGTCTGGGGCGGCTACGCCTACGGCCGTGAACTGGACGGCCGTCCGGCCCGCGAGGAGATGGAGACGGCGTACAAGCGGATCGCGGTGGCCGCGAAGAACACCGACACCCGCGAGCACGACATCGCCGACTCCGACGACTACTTCCAGTACCACGGCGGCATGGTGGCCACCGTCCGCGCCCTGCGCGGCACCGCCCCCGAGGCCTACATCGGCGACTCCACCCGGCCGGAGACGGTCCGCACCCGCACCCTCGTCGAGGAGACCTCCCGCGTCTTCCGGGCGCGTGTCGTCAACCCCAAGTGGATCGAGGCGATGCGCCGCCACGGCTACAAGGGGGCCTTCGAACTGGCCGCCACGGTGGACTACCTGTTCGGCTACGACGCCACGACGGGCGTGATCGCCGACTGGATGTACGACAAGCTCACCGAGACCTACGTCCTGGACCCCGCCAACCGTGAGTTCCTCCAGGAGGCCAACCCCTGGGCGCTGCACGGGATCGCCGAGCGGCTGCTGGAGGCGGAGTCGCGGGGCATGTGGGAGAAGCCCGACCCGGCGGTGCTGGAGGCGCTGCGGCAGGTGTACCTGGAGACGGAGGGCGACCTGGAAGGCGACGACTGACCGTCGTCACGCCGTGACGCCCGGCATCCGCCCGTCGGGCCCTCGTGATCGCCGACCCGCCGCTGTCGTCAGCATTTAAGCTGATTCATGCTGGCGGGGCGTTCGCGCACGAGGACGGGAACCTGTGGCAGACAGCAAGTGGCGCACTCGCGGTCTGCACGGCACGCGTGAGGCCGTGCGG
This sequence comes from Streptomyces sp. NPDC101166, assembly GCF_044768125.1. Taxonomy (NCBI): domain Bacteria; kingdom Bacillati; phylum Actinomycetota; class Actinomycetes; order Kitasatosporales; family Streptomycetaceae; genus Streptomyces; species Streptomyces sp. NPDC101166. The sequence continues at coordinate 202,832 of NZ_JBIWPF010000001.1, read as the reverse complement.
ACCGGGGCGTTGCCTTTCCATGCGAGGGCACTGGCCGCCGCCCGCGCCGCGGCCCAGGGCGCGGCTCTCGTGGCGGCCGCCCTCGGCATGATGGGTCTCGTCGGCTGGACGATCGGCAGCGACCTGCTGAAGGGCCTGCTCCTCGCCGCCGACGCGTCCATGAAGCCCAACACCGCCGTGGCGCTGACGGCGCTGGGACTCTCCCTGGCCGCCGTCGTCCGAAGACCCGTCGACCGCAGGACGACCGCCGCGGTCCGTGTCGCCGCGGTCCTGGTCGTCGTGATCTGCGCGCTCACCGCCGCGGAGTACCTCACCGGTGCGAACCTCCGCGTCGACGAACTCCTCTTTCAGGAGAGCGCGCCGGGGGGCATAGCGGCGCCCGGGCGGATGGCGCCGAACACGCTCGTCGCCCTGCTGTTCGCGAGCGCGGCGACCCTGTGCGCGAGCGCGCCCCGGCTGCCCGCCTGGACGAGCCAGATCCCGGGACTGGCCGTGGCCGCCACCGGCATGGTGCGCCTCTACGGCTTCGTCTACCGCGTGCCCCAGCTGGAGCGGTTCGGCGACTACGCGGGCATGGCCCTGCACACCGCGCTCGCCCTGGTGCTGCTGGGCGTCGCGGCCTTCCTGGCCCGGCCCGGCGAAGGGCCTGCCGCGCTTTTGACCAACGCGGGCACCACCGGCGCCCTGGGACGCCGGCTGATCGTCACCACCGTCGTCGCGCCGCTGCTGCTCGGCATGGCGACCCTGGCAGGGGAGGACGCCGGGCTGTACGGGACCCGCATGGCGACCGCGCTGCTGGTCTGCGGCCACGTCGTCGTGTTCACCGTCGTGATCTTCGTCGCCCTGGTCGTGGGCTGCCGCACCGAGGTGGCGCACGAGCGCGCCCAGTGGCAGGTCAGGCAGAACGAACTGCTCCAGGCGATCATGGACCACACCCCCGCCACCGTGTTCGTCAAGGACCTCGAAGGCCGCTACCTCGCCGTCAACACGACGTTCGAGGAGAGCACCCGCCTGCCGCGCCGGTACGTCCTGGGCCGCCGCGACCAGGACGTCCTCCCCTCGGAACTGGCGCGTCAGGCACGGGCCGCCGACCTCGACATGCTCGAAAGCGGAGCCCCGGTGCAACGTCAGGAACGCGTCGTGCTGCCGGGCGGCCCACGAGACGTCCTCACCAGCCTCTTCCCGCTCAGGGATCCGGACGGCGCGCCCTACGCCGTGTGCGGAGTCGTCACCGACGTCACCGAACGGGTCGCCGCCCAGCGCGAGGCGGAACGCACCAACCGGCGCTTCCTCGCCCTGCTGGAGTCGGGCCCCGACGCCACGCTGATCACGAACGGCCACGGCACCATCGTCATGGCCAACGCCCAGGCGGAACAGGTGTTCGGCCACCTGCCGACCGACCTCGTCGGGACCAGCGTCGACGACCTGGTGCCCGGCCCCCACCGCGCACGGCACCACGCCCTGCTGCGCCGCTACCTCGGGGCGCGCCGCCCGCGGCCGGCGGTGCTCGGCACGGGCCTGTACGGACTGCACAGCGCCGGCCGGGCCTTCCCCGTCGAGGTGAGCGTCAGCACCTTCCAGGCCGAACGGGAAGTGCTGGTGTTCCTCACCGTGCGGGACATCACCGAACGCAGGCAGATCGAGCGCGAACGCGCCGAACGCTACGAACAGCACCGGCGCATCGCCTACACACTGCAGCACAGCCTCATGGGAGAGCCGCCCCGACTGCCCTGGCTGCCCAGCGCCCACCGGTACCTGGCGTCCGCGCAGGACCCCGGGGTCGGCGGCGACTGGTTCGACATCATCCCGCTGGACCGGGCCCGCACGGGCGTCGTCATCGGCGACGTGATGGGCCGGGGCCTGGAAGCGGCGGCCGTCATGGGGCAGCTGCGCGCGGCCTCCCACGCGCTGGCCCGCACGGGCATCCCGCCCGGACGGCTCATGAGCGGACTGGACGCCTTCGTCGGCGACCTCGCCGACCAGCTCGTCACCTGCCTCTACCTGGTGATCGACCACGACGCCCACGAGGTCACCCTGTGCTCGGCCGGACACCTGCCGGCCATCGCGCTGCGCCCCGAGGACGCCGCCCGCCCGCTGACGACGCACGTGAACGTGCCGCTGGGCGTCAACCAGGCGCGCGGCGAGGGCGTGCCGTACCGAGTGACGACGCACCCGTTGCCCCCGGGCACCGCGCTCGCCCTCTACACCGACGGTCTGGTCGAACGGCCCGGCACCGACATCGACGCCCAGATCGACGTCCTCGCCCACACGCTGGGCGCCGTCCTGACCCGCCCGGCCGCGGACGCGGGGACGCTCGACCGGGCCGCGGCCCTGCTGGTCGACACCCTCATCCCGGACACCTCCACGCACGACGACGACGTGACCCTGCTCCTCATCGGACTGCCCGAGTAGAACGACCCCGCGCCGAAGCCTTCCGTGCCGGCCCCGGCTACGGCAGCGCCTGCTCCGTCCAGATCGTCTTGCCCTGCGGCGTGTAGCGCGTGCCCCAGCGCTGCGCGACCTGCGCCACCAGGAACAGGCCGCGCCCGCCCTCGTCGGTGTGGCGCGCCCGCCGCATGCGCGGGGAGGTGTTGCCGGCGTCGGACACCTCGCAGGTGAGGATGCGGTCATGGATCAGCCGCAGCGAGATGGGGCCGTGCGCGTGCCGCATCGCGTTGGTGATCAGCTCACTGACGATCAGCTCCGTGGTGAAGGCGAGATCGGCGAGGCCCCACCGGGTCAGCTGCGCCATCGCCAGGCGTCTGGCTTCCGCCACGGCCGACGGAGTGGACGGGACGTCCCAGGAGGCCACCCGGTCGGGGCTCAGGGTGCGGGTCCGCACGACGAGGAAGGCCACGTCGTCCCAGGGGCGGTCGGGCAGCAGGGTGCGCACCATGGTCTCGCAGATCTCCTCCAGCGGCCGGTCGGGATGCGCCAGCGCGAACGACAGCCGCTCCAGCCCCGTGTCCACGTCGTGGTCGTGCGCCTCGATCAGCCCGTCGGTGAAGAAGGCGAGGACGCTCCCCTCCTCCAGCTCGATCTCGACCGACTCGAACGGCAGGCCCCCGAGGCCGAGCGGGGGACCGGCGGGGACGTCGAGGAACCCGACGGGTTCCCGCAGGTGCGCGATCCCCGGGCTGGGGTGCCCGGCGCGGGCCAGGCACAGCTTGTGCACGATGGGGTCGTACACCGCGTACACGCACGTGGCGCCGACCACCACCGGGCCCTCTGCGCTCGCCTCGGCCTCCTCGGCCAGCCGCAGGACGAGGTCGTCGACGTGCGCCAGCAGTTCCTCGGGAGGCAGGTCCATGTCGGCGAGCGTCTGCACGGCCGCACGCAGCCTCCCCATGCTGGCCGCCGCGTGGATGCCGTGCCCCACGACGTCCCCCACCACCAGGGCGACCCGCGCTCCGGACAGCGGGATCACGTCGAACCAGTCCCCGCCCACGCCGGCCTCCGCGTCCGCCGGAAGATAGCGGTACGCCACCTCGACAGCCGTGTGCTGGGGCAGCACCGGGGGCAGCAGACTGGTCTGGAGCGCCAGCGCCGCGCTGTGCTCACGGGCGAACCGCCTGGCGTTGTCCACGCACACCGCCGCCCGGGCTGACAACTCCTCGACGAGGAGCAGATCGTCCTCGTCGAACGGATCGGGGTTCTCCCAGCGCAGCAGGGTCACCACCCCCGCCGTCACGCCCCGCGCCCGCAGCGGCACCACCATGTGGGAGTGCACGCCTATCCGCAAGAACGGGCTCCGCCGCAGCGGATCGTCGCTCAGCCAGCCCGTCGAAGGCGTCACCGCCGCCGTCCGCACCGATCTGCCCGACGCCAGGCACCGGCTCTGGGGCGACCGCGCCGGATACCGGGTCGCGGCGCCGACGTCTACGACCACCTCCGGATGATCGGCGCGGATCGACAGGTGAGCGGCGCGGATCAGACCGGCCCGACCGCCCCGGTCACCGGGCGGCCCGGGCTCCCGCCCGTCCCGGACGCCGTCGAGGAGGTCCACCGCCGCGAAGTCGGCGACCCGGGGCACCAGGATCTCCGCCAGTTCCGCGACGGTGCGCTCCAGGTCCAGGGTGCTTCCGATGTGTTCGCTGGCCTCGTTCACCAGCAGCAGTCGCTGACGCGCGCGGTCCTGGTCGTCGAAGTCCACCGCGCTCTGGCACACCCCGACGGTGGTGCCGGACCCGTCGCGCAGCGGCACGGACGAACGCAGCCTCAGGCACCCCGGGAGCGGCCGCCGGGACCCGGGCGACGGCGTCACATGCTCGAAGGACGACACGGTCTCACCCGCGGTCAGCGCCTGCCTGGCCTGCCGCTCCACGGCCGGCGCCAACTGCCCGCCGACGTCGGCCGCCGGACGGGGCGCGAGCCCCTGCTCCGACGGCTGGACCTCCTCCATGCCGGCCAGCAGGCCGTTCACCCAACGGCAGCGCAACTGCGTGTCGAGCACGGCCACCCCGATCGGGGAACCGTGCAGCAGACCGTGTACCGCCGCCTGGCGGAGATCCCACTGACGCTGACTCGCGGCGGCGCACGCCGCGACGAGCCAGCCGTCCCGCCCGCCGTCCGCGGGCAGGGCGCGGACCTGGAGCGCGAGTTCCACCTGGTGGCCCGCGCGGTGACGCACCGAGACCTTTCCCGCCCAGTGGCCGTCCGCCGGCCGTCCGCGCCGCCGGGCGGCGGACGCGGCGTAGTCGTCGAGCAGGGACAGCACCGGGCGGTTCAGCACGTCGGCCGGCGTATGACCGAGCAGGTCCTCAGCCGCCGAACTCCAGTACTCGACGCAGCCGTCCGCGTCCACGACCGCCAGCGCGACACTCGACAGGCCGAGCGGATCGCCCCAGCCGCCGTCGGAGGGCACGCTCAAAGCACCCATGTCCCGGTCCCATCCACAGACAGGCCCCTGTCCCCAGACTCTCACACCGACGCCGCACAGGACGCCCGAGACCGGGCGGGCAGCGGGGTCCCGGCCCCGGGGGGAACGGCCCGCCGGCACAGGGTTTCAGGAGCGCCCGGCGTCCAGTCCCAGGACGAGGCGCAGGGTGTCGGTGAGCACCGCCGTGGGGACCGAAGGATCGGCCACCCGCTGCACCCCGAGTCCGATGCCGAGGCTCAGCAGCATCGTGGCCGCCCGGTCGGCGGGCATGGCCAGCCGGACGCCGGCCTCCTCGGCCAGCGCTTCGAGCAGCTGGGCCAGCATCTCGCGGATCACGCCGACGCGGGCCGTCATCTCCCCCCGGAGCTCGTCGTCGTGACGCGCCCGGGTGAGGAACTCGACCTCGAACGTCGTCCACGCCTCGTCGCCGATATGCGCTTCGCCCCAGGCCGTGAACGCGGCGAGACGGCTCTCCACCGCCCCCTCGCCCATCACGGAGTCGGTGAGGAGGGCCAGCTGCTCGGCGCGGATGTCGTCGAGGACGGCGAGGCAGAGGCGGTCCTTGTTGCGGAAGTTGGAGTACACCGCGCCCTTGGAATAGCCGGCCGTCTCCGCGACGTCGCTGAGCGAGGTGGCCGCGTACCCCTTGCGCAGGAACAGCGTGCGCGCGGTCGCGACGAGCCGCTCGCGCGTCAGCTCCTGACTCTCGACGCGGCTGAGGCGGGCCATGTGCTGTGTCCTTCTCCCGTTGGTCCGTTCCGCGCGGCTTCCCGGGAAGCCTCTCCGACTGGCTCACGGATTCTATCTCCGCGCGCTCTGTCGCCCCCTTTCGAATACCGCTAGTATCCGGATCTCGCCGGTATCCCACCGGTGTCTTCCCGGTGCCGGCAGGTGTCGCACCGGTGCGCCATCGGCATCCCGACCGAAGAACCGAAGAGCGGAGCGGCCAGTGACCCCACCCTCCCGAGGCCTGGTACTGGGCTGCGGCGGCACCCTCGGCACCGCCTGGACCGTCGCCGCTCTGCACTCGCTGCGGCAGGCCACCGCATGGGACCCCCGCGACGCCGACGTCCTGGTGGGCACCTCGGCCGGCGCGGAACTCGCGGCCCTGCTGGGCGCAGGCGTCGGCGTCGACGAACTCCTCGCCGCGCAGCTGGCGCCCCGGCAGGCAACGACTGCCCCGTCGCGACGCCCGGCACGCACCGGCATTCACCGGACGCCGCTCCTTCACGGGCAGACGTCGCCTGCCGCGGCACCAGTCACCGCCTCGGCCTGGCCCGAACTGGCACGGCACTTCGCCCACCCGCCCCGCCGGACACCACCACGGCCCGCACTCATGCTCGGAGCGCCCCGGCTCGCCGTACACGCCCTCGCCGGCGCCGTGCCCGCCCTGACCGGCCTGTCCGGCCTGCTGCCCCGAGGGCGCGGCGACGCGGCCCGGCTGGCCGCCCTCGCCGACCGCCTCGCCCCCGACGGCGCATGGGTGAGCCACCCCGCGACCTGGCTGGCGGCGACCGACCTCGACACCGGCCGCCGCACTCTCTTCGGTCACCCCGACGCCCCGAAGGCCGCCCTGCGCGACGCGCTCCGCGCCTCCTGGGCCATCCCCGGCTGGTTCCCCCCGGTGCGCGTCGACGGCCGCCTCTACGCCGACGGCGGCATCAGCTCACCCACCTCCGCGGACCTGCTGGCCGACCGCGGACTCGACGAGGTGTACATCGTCGCGCCGATGAGTTCGGCCGCTCCGGGCCGCCGCACCGGACTCGGCCGGGCGGAGGCCGTGCTGCGCCGCGTCATGACCGGCGTGCTGAACGCCGAATGCGCCGCACTGCGAGCCGCCGGCACCCGCGTGATCCGCCTCGAACCCACCGCCGCCGACCTGGACATCATGGGCGGCAACTTCATGGACGCCCGGCGCCGCCCCGCGGTGCTGGAGACAGCGCTGCGCACGACGCGAGCGGCGGTCCGCGACGCCCTTACGGCAACACCCGTACCACGCGCCTGAGTTACGCCACCTTCCCCGTCGCCCCGCCACAGGAGCCCTCGACATGCCTCGACCCGACGACGCCCAGGACACCCGTCCGCCCCCCGAACCCCTCGACGTGGAGGCGCTGATCATAGGCAGCGGCATCAGCGGCATCGGAGCCGCCGTGGCACTGCGCCGGGCGGGCGTACGCGACCTCGTGCTCCTGGAGAAGGCGGACCGACTCGGCGGCACCTGGCGGGACAACACCTACCCGGGCTGTGCCTGCGACGTGCCGTCCGCCCTGTACTCCTACTCCTTCGCGCCCAACCCCGAATGGACGCGCGCCTTCGCCGGCCAGGCCGAGATCCGCGCCTACCTCACCGACACCGCGTCCCGGTACGGGATCACGCCCCTCATCCACTTCGGCGCCGAGGTCACCCGGGCGCAGTGGCGGCCGGACGAAGCCCGTTGGCACGTCGACACCGGCCGGGGCCGGTACACCGCCCGCTTCCTCATCTCCGCCGCGGGCCCCTGGCACGAGCCGCTCACCCCCGACATCCCGGGCCTCGCCGACTTCCCCGGCCCCGTGTTCCACTCCTCCCGCTGGCGCCACGACCACCCCCTCGACGGCGCGCGGGTGGCGGTCGTGGGCAGCGGGGCGTCAGCCGTGCAGTTCGTCCCGGAGATCCAGCCCCGGGTGAGCCGACTGCACCTGTTCCAGCGCACAGCCCAATGGGTGCTGCCCAAGCCCGACCACCACGTCCCGCGCGTCGAGCGCCGGCTCATGCGACGTTTCCCCGCGGCCCAACGCGCCCTGCGCAACGCCGAGTACGCGGCGCTGGAAACTCTGGGCGTCGGATTCCGCCACCCCTCCCTCCTGCGCGCGGTGCAGAGGATCGGCAGCCTGCATCTGCGGGCGACGGTCAAGGACCCCGCACTGCGGCGGGCGTTGACCCCCGACCACACCCTGGGCTGCAAGCGCCTGCTGCTGTCCAACTCGTACTATCCGGCGCTGACCCGGCCCAACGTCACCGTGCACCCCACCGCGGTCGACAGCGTCCGAGGCAACCGGGTCGTCGGCGCGGACGGCAGCACCGCCGAGGTCGACACCGTCATCCTCGGCACCGGCTTCCACATCCTCGACATGCCCATCGCCACCCGCGTGTTCGACGCCGACGGCGCCAGCCTCGACGACCACTGGAAGGGCAGCCCCGACGCCTATCTGGGCACCGCCGTCAGCGGATTCCCCAACGCGTTCGTCCTCCTCGGCCCGCACCTGGGCACCGGGCACTCCTCGGCGTTCATGGTGCTCGAAGCCCAACTCGCCTATGTGGCAGCGGCGGTGCGCCGTTTCCGGTCGGCGGGCTGGACGAGCATGGACGTACGCCCCGAAGTCCAGGCCGCCTTCCGCGCCGAGGTCCAGGAGGCACTGCCCTCCACCGTCTACAACGCGGGCGGCTGCTCCAGTTACTACCTTGACGCGCACGGCGTGAACAGCTTCAGCTGGCCCTGGTCGACCGGGCGTATGCGCCGGCGCCTCGACCGGTTCGACGCGGAGGCCTACACGACCACCTCCTGACCACCGTCGCCCGGCTCGCTATTTCAGCGTGCGCCGTTCTCTAAGGTGTGCCGTATGACCCTGGAACCCAAAATGATCACTGTCGACTGTGCCGACCCCCGTGCGCTGGCCGCCTGGTGGGCCGAAGCCCTGGACGCGAAGATCGCCCAGGACTTCGGCGGGGAGTTCGTCATCGTCGGCGCGGAGCCGCTCGCCCTCGGCTTCCAGAAGGTGCCCGAGCCCAGAGCGGGCAAGAACCGGCTCCACGTCGACTTCCACACCGAGGACCGGCGGGCCGAGGTGGAGCGCCTGACAGCGCTGGGCGCCACGGAGGTCGGCGAGCACTCCGTGGGCCCCCTGACCTGGACCGTCCTCCAGGACCCGGAGGGCAACGAGTTCTGCGTCGCGGGCTGACGCCGGCAGCCCGAACATGGGTATCGTGCCCGATGCCGCGCCGCACCGTCGCGTGCGAGGGTGGAGTCACCCCCGCCACCGGTCCCCGGAAGGAGGAGGCATGTCCCACCCCGGCGCCCACTCCCCGCACGAGCTCGAACCACCGAGTCCGCCCGGCGGCCCCCCGTTGCCGCGCGGGCTCGACACGGAACACACCCGTCCACCGCGCCCGCTGCGGCGATCGCGACGGCGCGGCCCGGCCTGGGCCCTGCTGGCCTTCGCCGCGGTGACGCTGGTCGCAGGCGTTGCGTTGCCGCAGGGCCTGCTCCTCGCCACGGGACTGGTCACGGCCGGCATGGCGACACATCTCCTCACCGCGCCGTCGCCCCGCGTCCCGGACCGCCACACTGTGCCGTTACCGGCGCCGGCCCGGCCCGGCGACGACCGTCACCACCGCTGACGGGCACTCAGCCCACTGAGCCCACAAGGCACATGACCAAGATCCCCGACCCGCAGGAGGACGCATCCACTTCCGCTCACCACCGCACGTCATGCCCGCCCCGCTGTGGAAGGCGGTGACCCGTGGGACATGCTGACACCCTGCTCGCCATGGGCGGCGCCTTCCTGGCCGCCGCCGTCCTCGCCCGCCTCGGCAGCCGGATCGGCCTGCCGACCATCCCCCTGTTCATGCTCGCCGGCATCCTGCTCGGCCCCCACACCCCCGGCCTGGTCCTCGTCGAGGACCCGCACGACTTCGAGATGCTCTCCGCGCTCGGGCTGGTGCTGCTGCTGTTCTACCTGGGTCTGGAGTTCCACCTCGACGACCTCCGGCGCGGCGGACGGCGTCTGTCGGCCGTCGGCGGCGTCTACCTGCTGCTGAACGTCGGCGCGGGCCTGGGTTTCGGGTTCGCCCTGGGCTGGGGAGCACGCGAGACCCTGGTCCTCTCCGGCGTCCTCGGCATCTCCTCCTCCGCGATCGTCACCAAGATCCTCGTCGACCTCGGCCGGCTCAGCCGCCCCGAGACCCGGCTCATCCTGGGCGTCACCGTCGTGGAGGACATCTTCCTCGCCCTGTACCTCGCCGCCCTCCAGCCCGTCATCAGCGGCGCCCACGGCATCACGGAGACGGTCCTCCAGGCGGCCAAGGCGTTCGCGTTCCTGATGGCGCTGGCCGTCGCCGCACGCTACGGCACCCGTCTGATCGGGCGTCTGATCGCCGTACGCGACAACGAACTGCTGGTCATCAGCTTCCTCGGCGCGGCCATCCTCGTCGCCGGGGTCTCCGAGGTCCTCGGTGTGGTCGACGCCATCGGCGCCTTCATGGTCGGCCTCATCCTCGCCGGAACCCCCTCCGGGCCACGGATCCGCGAACTGGTGCATCCCCTGCGGGACGCCTTCGCCGCGATCTTCTTCTTCGCGTTCGGTCTCGCCATCAACCCCGCCGACCTCGTCACCGTCGCCGGGCCCGTGACCGCCGCGGTGGCCCTGACCATCGCCATGAACGTCGGCGCGGGACTCTTCGCGGCCCGCCTGTACGGCTACGGCGCCCAGCCCACCGCCAACATCGCCACCACCCTCCTGGGCCGCGGCGAGTTCGCGCTGATCCTGGCCTCCATGGCCGCCGGCGCGGGACTCGACGACCGGCTGGCTCCGTTCATCGCCAGCTACGTCCTTCTGCTCGCCGTCCTCAGTCCCATCGCCGCCGCCCGCGCGCACCTGCTGGCCCGCGCGCTCCAGGCCGTGTCGGCGATGCCGCCGGGGGACCGGGAGCGCGAGCGGCAGCGGTCGGGGGACGACGCCCCACCGCCCCCGGAGCCCGACGCGAACCCGGACCCGCGACCGGATTCGGCGGCCGACGACCTCTCCCGGGCAGGTTCCGGGGCGAGGTGAAGCGGCGCGGCTCCCCGTCGGGCGGCACAGTTGAGGAGGGAGCATCCCGACGGCGGGGCCGGTGACCAGGGCCGCCCGTCCGTACGCGAAGGAGGTCGCCATGACGGCTCCGCGACCGCAGGACGAGGCTCGGGCCGGCACAGGCGGCCGATACGGAGAGGACCTGTTCGAGCCGGAGCACCCCGGCGAGGCCGAGCGGATCGACACGGCCGCGCTGGTCTACGACCCCGTCACCGTCCGCCGCCTGCGGGCCCTGGGCGCGGGCCCGGGCCTGCGCTGCCTGGAGGTCGGCGCCGGGACGGGAACGGTGGCGCGCTGGCTGGTGGAGGAGGCGGGCGTAGAGGAGGTGGTCGCCCTGGACAGGGACACCAGCGCCCTGTCCCACCTCGAAGGCCCCCGGCTGCGCGCGGTCGCCGCCGACCTCACGGACGAGAGTCTGCGTCCGGGCGGCTTCGACCTGATCCACGCCCGGTTCGTCCTGATGCACCTGCCCGGACGGCGCCGGCTGATCTCGCGTCTCGCCGGCTGGCTGAACCCGGGCGGCCGGCTGGTGCTCGGCGACGCGGTGGACGTGCCCGACATCCTGGACGGCTCCTCCGCCTACCGGCGCACCATGGACGCCATGTGGCGGGTGCTGAAGGAGACGATCGGCACCGACATCACCTCCGTGCCAGCGTACCCGCACTTCCTCAGGGAGGAGGGACTGCGCGACGTCGGCGCGGAGCTGTACTGCCCGCCCCTGGTCACGGGCGGCCCCGCGGCCCGTTTCTGGTCGGAGACCTGGAGCCGGATGCGACCCGAACTGGAGGGGGCCGGCCAGGACACCGCCGACGCCCTCGACGAGGCGCTGGCCTATCTGGCCGCACCGGAACTCGCCGAACTGGGACCGGGCATGGCGATGGCATGGGGACGGCGGCGCTGATCGGGACACGTCACCCGGTCAGCTCGTAGACGCTTTTCCCGATCAGCCACAGGCCGAGCACGAGGCTGCCCAGGACGACGGCCCGCTCCTCGCGGCGCTCCATCCAGGCGCGCAGGGCGAGGAGCCGGCGCTGCGCGGAGGCCGGCGCGCACACCACGTAGAACTGGGCGGCGAGCAGACTGGCCGTGGCCAGCACGCAGAAGGTGACGAGCACCAGCCAGGTCGAGGAGTGGGAGGTGTCCGCCTCCACGACGGTCACCGAGCCCGCCGCCACCAGCCCCCACGGCTGGAGAAGCACCGCCAGCCCGGCCGCCGTGGCGATCGAGCCGCGCTCCTGACGCGCGTCGCCGGGGGAGCGGGCCCGTCCCGAGCGCGACGGATCCGACCGGGCGGGTGAGCCGTGCCGGGCAGCGTCACGGCGGTGCCGGTACGCCCCGTACACCACCAGCCCGACGCCGATCGCGAGCTTCGCCGCCAGGGCCGCCGTGGACGGCGGCGATCTCGGCGGAGGCGGCCGGCCACCGGTCAGCGACAGCACCGCGGTGATCACCACGACGAAGCACGCCAGCCACCCCAGGACGAAGGCGAACCCCCTCCACACACCCCGTGGCGACGCCACGACCAGCACGAAGGCCATCAGGGGAAGCGGGTCGAGGGTGATGGCCAAGGCGATGAGCAGCAGGTCCAAGACCATGGCGGGATCCCGTCGTGCAGCGACGCGTCGAGCCTATGCACGGAGATCGATCAACGCATCTCCGCCGTGCCGCCGTGCCGCCGTGCCGCCGTGCCCCGACGGGCGAGCCGCCGGGTGCCGACCAGGGCCGCTTCCCGCACCCTGGTCACAGGAAGGAGCGAGCCGATGGAGACTTCCGGCACGCGCCGCCGAGCGCCCCGCGTGCTGCGCCCGTCCTGGTGGCGGCTGCGGACCGCGGAGCTGGCAGCCCGGGCCGAGGCCGTCCACAGGCGCCTCGAGATCCGGCTGCCGGTGATCACGCGCCTGGTGGACCGGATGGCGGCGGTGAACATCTTCGATTCCGCCACCCGCCTCGCCGCCCAGTGTTTCCTCACCGCCGTGCCGCTGCTCTTCGTCCTCGGCGCGTACGCCCCGACGGCGCTGCAGGAGCAGCTCGTGGCGTCGGTGAGCGACGCCTTCGGCCTGACCGGTGAGGCGAAGGCGCAGCTGGAGCACGCCTTCCGGCCCCCGGACGACGAACTCCAGCAGGCCACCGGCATCATCGGGGGACTGATGGTGCTGATCTCGGCGACCGCCGTGAGCCGTGCGATGCAGCGGCTGTGCAGACGGGCGTGGGCGATCCCCCGGTCCGAGGCGCGCGTCGCTCCCTGGCGCTGGCTCGCCTGGATCGTTCTCTGGGTCGGCTTCCTGCTGGTCCAGGGACCGCTGCGGGACGGCTTCGGCCTCGGAATGTGGCTGGGCGTCCCCCTCGTTCTTCTGACGCAGACGGCGCTGTGGTGGTGGACGCAGCACCTTCTGATGGGCTCGGTCGTCTCCTGGGCCCCTCTCCTGCCGGGCGCGGTGCTCACGGCGGTGTCGGTCACCGCGCTGTCGCTGGCCGCGGGGATCTACATGCCCCGGGCGCTCAACCGGGCTCTCGCCGACTACGGTTCCGCCGGCTCGGTGTTCGTCCTGCTCTCCTGGCTGATCGTGGTGTGCGTCGCCATCGCCGTCGGCGTCACCACGGGCGCCGTCCTCAGCCGCGAACCCTTCCTGGCGCACCGCCTCGCTCCCCGGGCATGACCGCGGCCGAAGCCGCCCCCACAGGTCCCCCCGTCCAGGGCCGGACGGCCCTGCCCCGCACCGGGCCGTCGTCCTACCGTGGAGAGGTGATCGTCCGGTCCGAGGGAAAGTCCGAGAAAGGGGAGCACGTGGAGATCGCCGCGTACGGAGTCCTCACGGACGAGGAGCCGCTGCTGCGGCAGGCGTTCGACGGCGACCTCGCCGACCGCCACGAGCTGCGCTGCCTGAAGCTGTTCCTCAACCGGGACACCGTCCCGACCGCCGCCGGCCACGAGGTCGTGCTCAGCAGCGTCAACTGCACCCTGGACGCCGAGGTGCTGCGCTCGCTCGCCGAGGGCGGCACCCGGATGATCGCCCAGAGGGCCACCGGCCACAACAACATCGACCTGACCGCGGCCCGCGCACTCGGGCTGACGGTGGCCCGGGTGTCGTCGTACTCGCCTTACTCCGTCGCCGAGTTCGCCTGGGCGCTCGCCCTCGCCGTGGACCGGCGCATCGTGCGGGCCGCCCACCGCACCCGGGAGTTCGACTTCCGGCTCGACGGCTTGATGGGCCGCGATCTGCACGGCAGGACCGTCGGCGTGGTGGGCACCGGGAAGATCGGCACCGCGTTCGCCCGGATCGCCCACGGCTTCGGCATGCGGCTGCTGGGCTGGGACGTCGCCGAGAACCCCGACTGCGCGGCCCTCGGCATGCGGTACGTCGAGCGGGAGCGTCTGTTCGCCGAGGCGGACCTGGTCAGCCTGCACGTGCCGCTGCTGCCGGACACGCACCACCTGATCGACGCCAAGGCCCTCGACCTCATGAAGGACGACGCGATCCTCGTCAACTCGAGCCGCGGGGGTCTGGTGGACACCGACGCGCTGCTGGAGACGCTGCGCGCGGGACGACTGAGCGGCGTGGGCCTGGACGTGTACGAGGAGGAGGCGGGGGTGTTCTTCCTCGACAAGTCCCTGGAGGTGATGACCGACGAGCGGCTGGCGAGGCTGATGACCTTCAACAACGTCCTGATCACGTCCCACCAGGCCTACTTCACCCGCGACGCTGTGTTCCAGATCGCGGAGACGACCGCGGACAACGTCAGGGCCTACCTGACGGACCGGCCCAGCGACAACACACTCACCCGGCCGCCCTTCGGCTGAGGCCTGCCCGGCGGACGGTCCCCGAGCACACGCCGCGCAGCCGCCGTGGAGCTGCCGCAGAGAGAAGGGGGTTTCCTCACCGGCCCACCGGCAACCCGGCCCGGGACCGTCGGCGCCCGTCCCCGACCACAGGGCGCCGACGGCGAACACCTCCTGGCCGCCGCCCTTCCCCTCCGCGTCACCACAGAAGGAGGACGCCATGGCCGAGAGACCACTCGACGAGAAGACGATCAGCACCCTGGTGGCGGCCGCCACCACCGCCCCCTCCATGCACAACGCACAGCCGTGGCGCTTTCGCTACCTCGCCGGTGAGCGGGTACTGCTGCTGCGCGGCGACCCCGAGCGGGCCATGACCCGCTCGGACCCCGGCGACCGGGCGCTGCACATCGGCTGCGGGGCCGCCCTGTTCAACCTGCGCGTCGCCGCCGCGGACGCGCACCTCATCCCCGGGACGACTCTTCTGCCCGATCCCCGAGACCCACGGCTCCTGGCCGCCGTCCACCTCGCCGACGCGCCCGAGGACACACGGGACGAGGAACTGGCGCCGCTGTACCCGGCGATCCGGGAGCGGCACACCAGCCGTCACCCCTTCGCCGACAGGGACATCCCCGACGAGGTACGCACCGCCCTTCGGGAGGCCGCCGTGAGCGAGGGCGCCACGTTGGTGTTCCCCGGCCCGTGGCACTCCGAGACCGTCCTCGGCCTGGTCCGCGACGCGGAGAGCCGCGACGCCCTGGACCCGGACGCCGAGGAGGACCTGGTCCGCTGGACCCGGCTCGGCACGGACGCGGACGCCGCTGTCGACGGGGTCCCCGAGTACGCCTTCGGCCCCCGCAAGTGGGACGGCAAGGCCCCCGTACGCGACTTCTCCGCCCACCGCCGGGTCGCCGACCGTGGCGCCACCACGTTCGAGCACACCCCGCACCTCGCCCTGCTGAGCACCCCCGGCGACGCACCCGCGGACTGGCTGCGAGCCGGCCAGGCCCTGGAGCGCGTCCTGCTGACGGCCACCCGGGCGGACCTGGCCACCTCGCTGACCTCGCACGCCCTGGAGACCCCAGACCTGCGCCTGCTGACCCGCGACCCGCTCTCGGGCGCCGGTCAGGTGCAGATGGTCCTGCGTCTCGGATACGGCCCTCGGGGCCCGGCCACACCCCGCCGGCCCGTCCGGGACGTCCTGGAGTTCACCTGAAGAGAGCGGAACGAATGACTCCGGCAGTAAGGTCCTATTGTTCTAGCTCAATACGAACAATGGACCTGGGGGAGTCGGATGCCGGTCATTCGCAGAAGTGTCCTCACAGCGGTACCGTTCGCCGTCGCCGTCGCGGCCTACACGGTCACCTTCCTGATCAGCCACGACCGGCTGCCCCCGCGTATCGCCACCCACTTCGCGGCGGACGGCAGGGCGGACGACTTCATGAGCCGGACCGCCGCGCTGTGGTCCGGCGTCGGCGCGCTCACCGGACTCGGTCTGCTGTTCACGGTCCTGGCCGCCCTCTCCAGGAAGGACCCGGGAGCGAGGCTGGCCGTGGCCTCCGGCGCCGGCACGGCCGTCACGCTCGGCTACCCGCTGGTGCTCACCGTCCTGGCCAACAGGGACGCCCGGGACTCGGCCGAAGTGAGCCTGCCGCTCTGGCACATCGCCGTCCTGCTGCTCGCCGGCGTGGCCGCCGGCGCGCTCGCCTGGCGACTGGCAGGTCCCGGAGGACGTTCCGAGCCCACACCGCCGGGCCCCTCGATGACGTTGGCCGAAGGCGAGGCCGTGGCCTGGAGCCGCACCGTCACCTCCCGAGCCCTGCTGCTCACGGCCGGCGCGGTCGTCGTCGGCGCACTGCCGGCCATGGCCCTCGGCTCGTGGCGGGCGGGACTGCCGGCGCTCGTCCTCGGCCTGGTCTGCGCACCGTTCGCCGGCGTCCGGGTCACCGTCGACCGACGCGGGCTCACGGTCGCCTCGACGGTCCTGCCCAGGCCCCGACTCGCCCTGCCGCTCGCCGACGTGGTGAGCGCCGCCGGCGTCCAGGTCGACGCCATGGGCGACTTCGGCGGCTGGGGCTACCGGATACGCCCCGACCGGCGTGGCGTGGTGCTGCGTTCGGGCGAGGCGCTCTCGGTCCGCACGGCGGCGGGACGTGACTATGTGATCACCGTCGACGACTCCGCCACCGCGGCCGCGCTGCTCAACGGCCTGGTGGACCGGCGCACGGCAGGAGCGTGAACAGGCGTGCTCTTCCGCGTGCTTCCGGGCTCTCCCGTCCCCCTGGGCGAGCAGATCGCCGCCTGTGTCCGCGGGGCGATCGCGCGCGGCGCCGCAACCCCCGGCGAGCGGCTGCCCCCCGCCCGCGAGGTCGCCGAATCGCTGGGCGTCAACGTGCACACGGTGCTGCGCGGCTACCGACGACTGCGCGACGAGGGCCTGATCGAACTGCGCCGCGGCAGGGGAGCGGTGATCGCCGCGACCCCCGGCGTCGCGGACCAGGCCCGGCTCACCGAGGCGGTGCACGCCGTGATCACTCAGGCACGCGAACTGGGCCTGACGGACCAGGAGTTCCTGACCCTGGTCGACAACAGCCTGGCAGCCGGCCCACCCCCTCCGCCCTGATCACCCGCCGGACCGGACCACCTTGCGCACCCACTCAGGATCCGGATTGGTGTGCGGCCGCCCGTCCACGACGACGGTGGGGACCGTCTCGTTCCCGTCGTTGATCGCCCGCACCACCGCCGCACCGTCCCGGTCACGCCAGATGTCGACCCAGTGCAGCCGGCGCGCCCCACGCCCCAACCGCAAGCGCAGCCGCAGACAGTACGCGCACCCCGGCCGCCAGTAGACGACCGGCCGCCCGTCGAGAGCACTGCGGCGTTGCGCCTCCAAAGCCCCGACCGACCGAGGAAACACCAGCGGAGAATGCACCCCGGCGACCCCCAGGAACACCACCAGCACCGCGAGGCCCACCCCGGGGCCACCCCGCAGACCGACCCAGGAGGCGAGGAACACCCCGCACACCGCCAACACGACGGCCCAACCCCACCCACGCACCATGCCGAGCAGCCTACCCACAGCGGCTCCTCCGACCCGGTGCCCTCCCCACCGTCACATCCCGGCCCGACCCGACGGTCGTGTCCGCTCAGCTCGGCGCAGCACCCGGACACCGAAAACGCCTGGAACGGCGGGCCCCGCCGGTCGCGGCCGCTCCCGATCCGAGGAATTTTGAAAAAAGTTCCGCCGCCCGTGTCGAGAATCCCCGCTCCGCTCCGTCCCCGCCGTGAACGCGACCACAATGGGTCGCATCAGCACCGAGGAGAAGCACCATGGCCAAGTACCTGCTGCTCAAGCACTACCGCGGCGCCCCGGCGGCGGTGAACGACATCCCCATGGACAAGTGGAGCCCCCAGGAGATCTCGGACCACGTGCAGTACATGAACGACTTCGCCGCCCGGCTGGAGCGCACCGGGGAGTTCGTGGACGGGCAGGCGCTCGCCCCCGAGGGGACATGGGTCCGCTACGACGGCGAGGGACGCCCGCCGGTCACCGACGGGCCGTTCGCCGAGACCAAGGACCTCATCGCCGGCTGGATGGTGATCGACGTCGACAGCCACGAGCGCGCCGTCGAGCTGGCCGGCGAACTGTCCGCCGCCCCCGGTGCGGGCGGCAAGCCCATCCACGAGTGGCTCGAGGTGCGCCCGTTCCTGGCCGCCCCGCCCACCATCACCGAGTGACCTGGTCGATGGACGAGGCCCTGCTCCGCAGCCTCACCCCGAGCGTCCTCGCCGTCCTCGTCCGCCGCGGAGCCGACTTCGCGGCGGCCGAGGACGCCGTACAGGAAGCGCTGGTCGAAGCGGTCCGCGGGTGGCCCGCGGACCCGCCGCGCGACGCGAAGGGCTGGCTGGTCACCGTCGCCTGGCGCAAGTTCCTCGACGCCGCCCGCGCCGACACCGCCCGCCGCCGGCGCGAGGATCTCGTCGACGAGGAGCCGGCGCCCGGCCCAGCGCCGGCGGCGGACGACACGCTCCAGCTGTACTTCCTGTGCGCCCACCCGTCGCTCACGCCGTCCTCCGCCGTCGCCCTCACCCTGCGCGCCGTCGGCGGACTCACCACCCGCCAGATCGCCCGGGCCTACCTCGTGCCCGAGGCGACCATGGCCCAGCGGATCAGCCGGGCCAAGCGCACCGTCTCCACCGTGCGCTTCGACCGCCCCGGCGACGTCGCCACCGTCCTGCGGGTCCTGTACCTGGTGTTCAACGAGGGCTACTCCGGCGACGTCGACCTGGCCGCCGAGGCCATCCGGCTCACCCGGCAGCTCGCGGCCGCGATCGACCACCCCGAGGTGGCGGGCCTGCTCGCGCTGATGCTGCTCCACCACGCCCGGCGCGCCGCCCGCACCGCGCCCGACGGCAGCCTGGTGCCGCTCGCCGAGCAGGACCGAGGCCGATGGGACACCGAGGCGATCGCCGAAGGCGTCACCGTGCTGCAGAAAGCCCTCGCCCGCGACCGGCTGGGGGAGTACCAGGCCCAGGCGGCGGTCGCCGCCCTCCACGCCGACGCGCCCACCGCCGGGGAGACCGACTGGGTGCAGATCGTCGAGTGGTACGACGAGCTCATCCGCCTCACCGACAGCCCCGTGGCCCGCCTCAACCGCGCGGTCGCCGTCGGCGAGGCGGACGGCCCGCGGGCCGGACTCGCGGCACTCGCGGAGCTGGACGCGGGACTGCCCCGCCACACCGCGGTCGCCGCCTATCTCCACGAGCGCGACGGCGACCCGAAGACCGCGGCACGGCTGTACGCCGAAGCCGCCCGAAAGGCCCACGACCTCGCCGAACGCGACCATCTGACCCGCCAGGCAGCCCGCCTGAACTCGTCGCACCCGCGACAGTGAAAGCGCTGCTCCGCTCGGACGGCGCCGCCCGACCGCCTGCCGCAAGCCTCTCCACCGACGCCCCGTCAACAACGTCCGCACACAGTCACGCTGAAGCGATGTGTCCCCCAGGTGCCCGCCCTGTGGAGGGATGGGGGAGAAGCGGGTGAGGTCCCCGGACCATCGCACGATCGCACCCGCCGCGCTGCGTACGGTCGTTGATGTTGATCTCATCGCTCGTCGCAGTACTCAGGAGTTGCGCCATGACCGAAGCCTTCCGTTCGCCCCTGTCCCGTCGCGGACTTCTGCGCACCGGCGCCGGTGCCTCTCTCGCCGCGGTCGGACTGGGGTACGGCGCCCAGAGCGCCTCCGCGGCGGTCCCGGGGAGCGCCCGGTTCGACCTGTCGCAGCCGTCCTACGACCTGTTCCGCAGCAAGCAGCTGCACAGCGTACGGGTCCAGCAGAGCTTCGCCTTCGACTCCGTCAACAAGCGCCTGTTCGTGGCCGCCAAGCGGTCGGGCAGCGCGGAATCGGACGGCGACCTGTGCATCAGCCAGCTCGACTTCGACGGCAACTACGTCTCGTACATGCACCTCAACGGCTTCGGCCACGGTGTCGCGTTCGGCGTCCGGCCCTCGGGCTCCTCCAGCTACCTGTGGATCGAGACGGAAGCCAACGGCAACGGCTACGGCACCAAGCTCGCCTACGTCAAGTACACCGCGGGCACCACGCTGGACGCCTCCTCCACCAGCTTCGGCAGGTTCCAGCCGATCTCGGGCGCCACCGAGTACACCTGCTCCATCGACCCCGTCTACAACCGCATGATCGTCCGGTACCACAAGGACGGCGGCAAGCACATCGCCGTCTACAACGTCTCCGACACCGACCAGGGCGACTTCAGCAACCCGCTGGTCAACTTCACCCCGCCGGCGATCTCCGGTACGCCGCAGGGCTACACCCTCTACGGCTCGTACATGTACTTCCTCACCGGCACCGCCTACTCCAAGACCAACGAGGAGCCGGGCAACACCTACCTGACGAGCATCAACGTCAACACCGGTGCCATAGCCCAGGGCCCGACCCTCACCAAGGCGGGCTCCACGCTGACCTACCGTGAGCCCGAGGGGCTCGCCATCTACCGCACCGACGGCGGCGAGTCGCGTCTCTTCCTCGGCTTCGCCACCGGCGAGGAGGGCGACCGGCGCTCCAGCATCTTCTACAAGAACGACCTGGTCTGACGATCAGCGGCGCGCACGACGGCCGGGCCCCGGCCACCCCTTGAGAGGGTGGCCGGGGCCCGGCCGTTACGCGGTTCGGCTCAGCCGAAGGCCTTGACCGTGTTCCAGTTCACCGTCAGGACGACCTTCACCGGAGCGTTGGTGTTCGTCCGCGACGGGTTGTAGATCCGTGTGTATCCGTCGCTGGCGAGGCGGGCCCAGATGTCGGGGATCCCGTCCTTGTTGACGTCGGGGATGCCGATGGCCGTGGGCACGTTGGCCTCGGTCCAGCTGGTGCCGTACGGCTCGTCCTTGCCGGTGAGGGAGTCGGACGCCAGCTTGAGCGAGTTGAGGTCGACGCTCCCGGCGACAGCGCCCGGCTTGCCCTGGCGGTCGTACATGTTGCCGTTGTCCAGGTTGCGCCACAGCAGGTCGGGCGTGTTGTCGCCGTTGATGTCGGCGACGTTGACGACCTCACGGCGCGTCCACGCGTCCGAGTTCATCTGCGTGGCGGTCTGGAACGTGGCGCCGGTGTAGCCGGACAGCACCCACAGCGCGGGGCCGGCCCGCAGGACCAGGTCGGGCAGCTTGTCGCCGGTGATGTCGCCGACGGCCTTCATCTGCGTCCACGTCGAGGGCGTCGGGGCGTTCGAGGGGAGGCGGATCTCCATCCGGTCGGTGACGTCGAAGCTGCCGTAGCCGTCGCCCGGGTAGAGCCAGAAGTCGCCGGCCGGGGAGACCGCGAACAGGTCCGTGGCCCCGTCACCGGGATAGGTGTCCTGGTAGTGGGCGATCAGGGCCGCCTTGCCGGTGGCCGGGTCGAACCAGTGGCCCTGCGGGTCGGGCTTCTTCGCGGCGTCGTAGGACGCGGCGAGGCAGTTGTACAGGTCGCCGTCGTCACCGCCCACGCAGGTGCGCAGGTTGCCGTCGGCGTTGACGAGCAGCAGGTCGGGCACACCGTCGCCGCCGGTGTCCATCGGGCCGTCGGCCTTGTCCCGCGGTGGCACGTAGAACGTGTAGTCCGTGCGCTTGCTGGGGTTGCCGAGGGAGTCGTACGCGTACACCTGGAGGGTGTTGGGACCCGCGTGCGCCGGCTCGAAGGCGGACAGGGTGGCGGTGTTGTTCGTGGCGGGCACCTCGACGGGGTCGTTGCCCTCGATGGACCAGCGGAACTTGGTCGCGCCCTCGGAGGTGAAGGTGACCGGTCCCTTCTGCCCGAAGACGACCTTCGCCCAGGTCTGGGCGTCGGGCGTGGACTCGGGGAAGGTGTCGCTGTCCACGTCGGGCGGCGGCGGGCCGGAGCCGTCGACGGTGACGGTGCAGCGGTTGCCGCTGGTCGGGTAGTAGGCGGACACCGCCGAGGGGGAGTTGCTGTCCTCGGCCCGTACGTCCCAGAAGTAGACGCCCTTGTCGACCAGGGTGCTCGCGGCGACGGTCAGACTGGCCTTGCCGCTGGACAGGTTGGTCACGAGGGTGCCGGGCGGCACGGTGGCGCCGGACTTCCAGAACCTGAAGCGCAGGCCCTTGAGGTTGCCGTCGGGATCGGAGGACTTCGCCGACAGGACCAGGTTGGTCTTGCCGACGGTGGCCCCGGCCGCGGTCTGGTTGCAGGCGCCGCCGGGCTTGCTGGCGACGCTGCCCGGCGTGGCGGGCGGCCGGTTGTAGGCCACTTCCAGCGTCGCGCTGGTCGCCTGGAACTTGCGCCAGGTCTCGGTGTCGGACTCGCTGGTGGCGCGCATGCCGAGGGTGATGCTCGACCAGCCGCCGTTCGCCGCCTTCTGGGCGGCCGACTCGACGTTGAACGCCTCGTACTCGTCCTTGCATTCGGCGGCGGACCAGCCGTGCGCGAAGGACTTGCGCTGGATCTCCGAGGACCAGCTCGGCTGCTTGTTCCAGGTGGTGCCGGAGGAGATCGCGCCGGTCAGCCAGAGCTGGAACTCGCGTTTGGTGCACGACCAGGAGTGGTTGTTGAGCACCTTGAAGGTGGCGCTGGAGATGTCCGCGCCCTTCAGGCTGGTGCTGAACTTCATCCGCCAGAAGGAGCGGGCGGTGCCGTTGGTCTCCTTCTCGCGGCCGACGCGGGCGTCGGAGGTGCCGGAGCTGAAGTTGGTGCCGTTCCAGAAGCTGCTGTTCGGATACGGCTTGTAGGCCACGGTCCACGCCGCCCAGCCGGTGTTGAGCGGCGGGTCGACGAACACCGGGTACTTCACGGCGGGGTCGGTGAACAGACCGCTCCGCGCGGCCTGGAGGTCGAGGCGGGCGGCGCCGGTGCCCTCGCCGGCGAGCCGGACGGGGACCGGGGCGCTGTGGGCGCCCGGCTCGATGCCACTCAGGCCGGACAGCTTCAGCACGTCGGCGGGTGTGGCGACCGAGGTGCGCGGGGCGCCCCGGCCCTCGTCGAGCTCCGGGTCACGTCCGCTGGAGTCCCAGGCGAACGGGGTCGGGATGGAGCCGACCTCCTGGCCGGAGCGGTCCTGCACCACGACGCGGGTGCTGCCCTCGTCCTCGCGGAAGACGGCCGTCGCCGAGCGCAGCCCGTAGGCCACCGTGGCCAGCGCCTCGCTCCGCGCGGCCTCCTCGTTCTTGACGACGAGCAGTTGGGCGAAGCCGCCCTCCTCACGCGCGACCAGCAACAGGTCGACGCCGGGGAGCACTTCGGAGTAGAGGGCGCGCGGGCCGTCGAGCACCGGCTCGGGCAGTGCGCCGGGCCAGGTGTAGGCGACGGTGTGGCCGTCGACGTCCACCTCGGCGAGGACGGTCTCCTGCGCCTGAGGGCCGTCGGTCAGCGGCAGCCGGGCGAAGGAGCGGTCGGCGCGGGCGGTGTCCTTGCCCGCGCCGCCGCTCGCGAAGCGGACCGGCCGGGCGGGGTTGGCCGGCTGGACGCCCAGACCGCGGGCGGCGTTCTTCACCCGCCGCAGTCGGTTGTCGATCGGCGCCCAGACGCCGGCGGCGTTCTTCGCCCGCTGCGGCAGGGCGGTGATCCGGGTGCGCAGCTGCCCGTCCGGCTGCGCCCAGGTCTGGGAGTCGGCGGTGGTGGCGGTGTCGACGAGCACCGGTTTGCGGGTGCGGCGGGCCTCGGCCTGGGCGGCCGTCTCGTCGCGCGGGCCGGTGCCGGCCTGCCGGGCGTCGGTCGCCCTGCGGGCTTGTGGAGGTGACGGATCGTCAGGGTGCCACCACGGCAACAGCGCGGTGGTCAGGGCGGCCAGTACGAGGCCGAGGCTGAGAGCCAACCTGGTGCGCGTGCGCACGAAGGGGCTGAGAAAACGAGGCGGCGCGGACACGGCGACGGTCTACTCCCGTGTGAACCAGGCGGATGGAAACGAACGCGGACGATGCAGACGGCACGTACGGCCCCGGTCGGCAGGCCGCGGGGCAGGGGCGCGGACACGATCACACGAACTTCTCAACAGGTCCACATATGAAGATTTTAGGAAGCTGTGACGATGCAATGGTGAGTGTTTTGGCGGTTGTTGATCGTGTCGCGACTTGCGGCTTTTGCTCACCTGAAGTGCGGCCATAGGAGCCGACTTCAGTCATCTGGCCACGTTGGAAACAAAGTTGACGATCAGTCATCACTTGTCCTGTGGGGCAGGTCACATCGACCTCAGGAACTCTCCCGGATCCACGTTGAACTGTGTGCGGGTGATGACAGAGGGTGCGATCTCCATCTGTCGTTCTTCTTGCATGCCTTGGTGGGGTCGACGCGTATGCGTGCTCAAAGTCCGCCGTCGTGGCTGGGGCGTTCACGCCCGGTCAGAACGGAGTCACAACGACGGCGCCGCCGGCAAAGCCGTGCGGCGACCGTCCTACTGCTGTCCTCGGCCTTGTTGGTGGGCACTCTCAGCGCGCAGGCCTGGGCGATACCCGGCCCCGGCATGACGCGCGAGCAGGTCAAGCTCCCCGATCTGCCGGAGAGCACCGCACTGCCGGCCGACGAGGAGGCGGAGAAGAACCTCACCACCGCCCCCGAGGTTCCCGTCGACCCCTACGCGCCGAGCGCGGTGACGCCCTGGGCGAAGGACACCGGTGTCGCCACCCTGAAGGCGGACACCGCGCCCGGCACCACGGTCCCGGTCGACGACCTGCCGATCGCCGTCGGCGTGCCCGCGGGCGCCGACCCGGCCGCGCTCGCCGGCGAGTGGAAGGTCGACCTGGCCGCGCCCAGCACGTCCCAGGACGCCAACGTCTCCGGCCTGATCATGAAGGTCACGCCGCCGGCCACCGCCGACCCGACCGCGCAGGTCGCGCTCGCCGTCGACACCACCGGCTTCGCCGACCTCTACGGCCCGCAGGCCGCGGACCGGTTCGGCCTCGTGCTGCTGCCCAACTGCGTCATGGACGCGCCCGACAGCGGCGACTGCGCTCCCGACAGCGGCACGGCGACCATGTCGGGCAAGGACGAGCAGCAGCCCGAACGGCTGCGCAGCTCGGTCAAGGTGGTCCCGGCGCAGAAGGCCCCCACCAAGACCACCGCCGCGAAGAAGGCCGCCAACCGCAAGATCCTCACCGGCTCGGTCCCGGTCTCCGATCTGCTCGGCGGCAACCCGGGCGCCACCACGTCCGGCGCCTCCGCGCGCACGGCCTCGTTCCGAAGCGGCGACGTCCTGCCGGTCGTGGACGCCTCCGGACCGCAGGTCATCGGCGCCATGGACACCGGCGCCTCCGCCTCCGGCGACTTCACCGCCTCCCCGCTGCTGTCGTCGGGTTCCTGGTCGGCCGGCTCCTCCTCCGGCGCGTTCACCTACTCCTACGACGTGCAGGTGCCCGAGACCGCCGGCGGTCTCATGCCGAAGGTGTCCCTCGGCTACTCCTCGCAGTCCGTCGACGGCCGCACCTCCGCCACCAACAACCAGGCCTCCTGGATCGGCGACGGCTGGGACTACAACCCGGGTTCCATCACCCGGACGTACGCCAACTGCCGCGAGGACTCCAAGAAGGACGGCTCCAACAACAAGACACACCGCACCGCCGACCTGTGCTGGGGCTCGAACAACGCCACCCTCTCGCTCGGCGGGATGACCACCGAGCTGGTCTGGGACAAGGACAAGAACCAGGGCAAGGGCGAGTGGTTCACCGCCAACGGCGACGGCTCGAAGATCGAGCGGGTCCGCGACGACAAGTCCGGCAACGGCGCCTACAAGGGCGAGTACTGGGTCGTCACCACCCGTGACGGCACCAGGTACCACTTCGGCAAGCACAAGCTGCCGGACTGGGACACCGGCCGGCCGGTCACCAACTCCGTGCTGACCGTACCGGTGTACGGCAACCACGACGGCGAGGACTGCTACAAGGCCGGCGACTGGAAGGGCTCCGCCTGCACCCAGGCCTGGCGCTGGAACCTCGACTACGTCGAGGACGTCCACGGCAACGCCATGTCGCTGTGGTGGAAGAAGGACCAGAACTACTACGCCCGCAACTTCGACTTCAAGAAGCCCGTCGCCTACGACCGTGACGGCTGGCTCGACCACATCGACTACGGTCAGCGCGCGAACACGCTGTTCACCGCGACCGCCCCGGCCAGTGTGAAGTTCAAGGTCGAGGAGCGATGCCTGCCCGAAGGCGGCCTGGCCTGCTCGGACGCCAACTTCGAGGACAAGGACCCGGGCAAGTACCGCATCTGGTACGACACCCCGGCCGACCTCAACTGCAAGGCCGTCAGCTCCACTTACACCAGGAAGTGCTGGAACGCAGGCCCGTCGTTCTGGAGCCGCAAGCGCCTGACGGAGATCACCACCGAGGCGCAGCGTCTGTCCAGCACCACCGCCCGTCAGACGGTCGACAAGCACACCCTCAAGCAGAACTTCCCCGTTCTGAAGACCGGCCCCAACACCGCTCTGTGGCTGGAGTCCGTCCAGCGCACCGGCTACGACCGGGCGGGCAAGAGCGCCACGATCAACGCGGTGCGCTTTGAATCCAACGCCGAGAACATGCCCAACCGGGTGATGCGCCCGAACGACCCGCGCCCCGGCTTCTCCCGGCTGCGCATCGGCCGCGTCATCAACGAGTACGGCGGCGAGACCGTCGTCACCTACAAGCCGGCCGCGGGCGACTGCGCCACCGGCACCGGCCTGCCGGACAAGAAGGACAAGGCCGGGCTCAAGGCCAACACCCGACTGTGCTACCCGATGTTCTGGTCCCCGGACCCCGAGGTCGAGGACATCGACTGGTTCCACAAGTACGTCGTGGACACCATCGAGGAACTCCCCAACGTCGACGGCGCGTTCGCGACCAAGACCGAGTACCAGTACAAGAACCCCGGCTGGAAGCTCTCCGACGCGGAGTTCACGAAGAAGTCCACGCGGACCTACTCGCAGTTCGCCGGTGTCGAGCAGACCACGGTCATCACCGGTGCGGACAACGCCGACATCGGCTCCAAGCGGTCGAAGTCGATCACCCGGTTCTTCCGCGGCATGGGCGACACCGTGTCGATGAAGGACATCACCGGCGCGGAGATCGCCAAGGACCGCGAGGCGTTCGCGGGCCGCATCGCCGAGGAGCTCGACTACAACGAGCCGGGCGACGCCGACACCGACTGGGTGTCCCGCAGCGTCACCGTCCCCGCCGCCACCGAACTCGCCCACCGCGACCGCGACGACGGCCTGGACCCGGTGTACGCCTGGCGGGTCACCGAGCCCACCGAGATCGCGTACACCAAGTCCTCCGGAACCAACACCGACGACCCCCGCACCGAGCGGATCGTCAAGACCAGCACCACGTACGAGCCGGAGTACGGTCTGCCGACCCTGGTCGAATCGCTCGGCGACACCGGCAAGACCGGCGACGAGTCCTGCACCAGGTCGGAGTACGTCCACCAGACCGTCAAGAACATCATCGGCCTGACCAAGCAGGTCCTGGTCTCCCCGACCACCTGCGCGGCCGCCGACTTCGGCGACCTGGCCACACTCACCGGCGGCGCCCGTACCGCCTACGACGGCCAGACCTACGGGGCCGCGCTCGCCGCCGCCACCAAGGGCGAGGCCACCGAGTCCTGGTCGCTGAACGACGCCGGCACGGGCTGGCAGACGGGCGGCACCACCGAGTTCGACGACGTCGGCCGTGTCACCCGCATGACCGACATGGACTACAAGACCTCCGGCACCATCACCTACAAGCCGGCGATCGGTCAGGTCTTCACCGTCGTGGAGACCAACGCCGTCGGCCACGCCCAGACGCGTGAGGTCGAACCCGGTCGTGGCACGACCTTGAAGACGACCGACGCCAACAACCACGTCACCCAGGCCGAGTTCGACCCCCTGGGCCGGCTGGTCAAGGCCTGGGCGGCGGACCGCGCCCCCTCCGACGCGGCCGTGCCGGACTTCCGGGCCGTCTACACCATCCCCGAATACAAGGAGGGCGAGGACCGCAAGCCCCCCTACGTCACCACCTACTCGCGTGGCTACAACGACCGCGTCGAGACCTCCGTCACCCTGTACGACGGACTCGGCCGCGAGCGGCAGACCCAGGAGCAGGCGGACGGCGGCGGCCACCTGATCACCGACACCCTGTACAACAGCTCCGGTGAGGTGTGGCAGACCAACAACGCCTACCTGACGTACGAGGCCAAGCCCGGCGAGCTGTTCAGCCCGGTCAGCGACACCGAAGTCCCGAACATCACGCGCTACACCTACGACGGCTCCGGCCGCGTGCTGCAGGAGACGCCGGTCCTCAAGGTCGCGGACCCGCTGACCGGCGAGTCGAAGTCGGAACCGGTCCCGGCGCGGGCCACCCGCTACGAGTACGGCCTGGACTGGTCCAAGGTCGACAACCCCGAGGGCACCTCCGACTACCGCGTCTACACCGACGCCCTCGGCCGCACCAAGCGCGTGGACACCTTCAACGCGGCCGCTCCCGGCGGCTTCACATCGATGAAGTACGACTACGACACCCGCGGCCAGATGGTGAAGGCGACCAACTCCGCCGACACCGCCCACCCGTGGACGTGGACGTACGACAAGCGCGGCCGCCAGGAGACCGCCACCGACCCCGACACCGGCACCACCACCACGTGGTACGACAAGTACGACCGCGTACTGCACACCAGGAACGCCCGCGGCACCGAGGTCTGGAACAACTACGACCTGCTGTCCCGGCCCACCGAACAGCACCTCAACACCGCTGACGGCCCGCTCCTGGCCGGCTTCACCTACGACCTGGCCCCCGGCGGCAAGGGCATGCCCCACACCGCCACCCGCTACACCGACGGCGAGGCCTACACCCAGCAGGTCAACGGCTACGACAAGGACTACCAGCCGACCTCGACCACGCTGACCCTGCCGCAGTCCCTGAAGGACACCTGGGGCCTGGACACCTCGTACACGTACTCCTACAAGTACAGCGACAACGGCGTGCTCGAGGAGTCGACGCTGCCGAAGGTCGGCAAGCTCGACGCCGAGAAGCTCGTCGTCCGCTACAACAAGGAGGGCAAGCCGCTCTCCATCTCCGGCAAGGACTGGTACGGCGCCGAGACGGTCTACGACCCCTACGGCCAGGTGCTGCGCTCCACGCTCGGCGCCCAGCCCTACCGGGTGTGGACGCAGAACACCTTCGACGAGTCCAGCGGCGAGCTCAAGCAGCAGTCCGTCTTCCGTGAGAAGCCCGGGGACACCTCCCTGGTCGGCAAGAACCCGAACAACCCGTGGCTGGTCTCGCAGCGCTCCTACGCCTACGACCCGTCCGGCAACGTCACCTCCGTACAGGAGGGCTCCCTCGGCATCGAGGAGCGGCAGTGCTTCACATATGACCCGCTGGGCCAGCTGAAGTCGGCCTGGACCGCCAAGGACCAGACCGCCTGCACCGGCCCGAAGAACAGCGACGGCACCCTCGACGTGGCCGCCGGCAAGGACAACTCCGGCTACTGGCAGGAGTACGAGTACGACCTGGTCGGCAACCGCAAGAAGCTGACCGAGAAGGACCTCACCGGCAACACCGCCAAGGACGCCACGACCACCTACGCCTACGGCAAGGCCGACGGCACCCAGCCGCGCACGCTGACCAAGGTGTCGAAGACCTACACCACGCCGGCCGGCGCGCAGGTCAAGGCCGAGGCGGAGCGGCTGTACGAGCTCACCGGCGAGACCAAGACCGTCACCTCCGTCGACAACGGCGACAAGCAGTCGCTGAGCTGGACGTACGACGGCAAGGTCGACCGCATCACCGGCCAGGGCACCGCCGGCAAGACCCCGTACGTGGGCCTCGCCGACAAGTGCCTGGACCTCAAGAGCGGTCTGGCCGCCGCGGGACAGGCTCTCCAGCTGTATGCCTGCAACGCCTCCCCGGCGCAGAACTGGCGCTTCAGCACCACCCCGGGCCAGACCGACGCCAACCGGGGAACGCTGAACGTCTACGACAACTGGTGCGTGCAGCCCGCCGCCGACACGGCCGGATCGGCGCTCCAGCTCCAGAAGTGCGACGGCTCCGCGGCCCAGGAGCTCAAGCGGACCACCTCCGGTCAGCTGACTCACGTCGCCTCGGGCCTGTGCGTCGCGGTCAAGGACGCCAACTCGGCGAACTCGACCCCGCTCGTGCTGGCGACCTGTGACGCCGCCAAGGCCGAACAGCAGTGGTCGCCGCAGAACGACACCCGTCACATCTACGGCCCCGACGGCTCGCGTCTGCTGACTATCAAGGGCAAGCAGGCCACGCTGATGCTGGGCGAGGCGGAGGTCACCGTCCAGAAGGGCGGCGTCCCGGTCAACACCCAGCGCACCTATTCCGCCCCGGGCGGCGCGGTCACGCGCTACGTCTACGGCACCGGTGCGGAGAACCTGGTCGCCATCACGACCGACCACCAGGGCAGCGCCTATGCCGAGATCGCCCTCAGCGGCGAGATGCCGGTCCGGATCCGCAAGCAGGACCCGTTCGGCAACCAGCGTGCGGCGAGCACGACCGGCGTCAACCTGCAGACGCACACCGGGTTCCTCGGCGCCACCGAGGACGACGCCTCCGGCTACCAGCCGCTGGGCGCGCGCCTCTACGACCCCGTCGTCGGACGCTTCCTGTCCGCCGACCCGGTCCTGGACCTGAACGACGTCCTGCAGTCCAACGGCTACACCTACGCGCACAACAACCCGGTGACGATGTCCGACCCGACGGGTCTGGCCATCTCGCTGACCGCCTCCGAGCGGGCCGCGGCCCTCGCGGGCGCGGGGCTGTCGGCGGCGCAGGTCGCGCAGGCGCAGTCGATGATGGGCAAGTCCATGACCTCGGTGATCCTCGCCGTGGCGTGGGAGACGCTGAAGGACTTCATCGGCATCAACGACGCGATGGCGTGCTTCGGCGGCGACATGTGGTCCTGCGTCGGCATCGCGGTCGACGCGATCCCGTGGACCAAGCTGGGGAAGATCCCGTCCGTCATCAAGGCAGTGAAGCGCACGATCAAGGCGATCGAGTCCTTCAAGGCCGCGAAGAAGGCGGCCCAGCTCGTCCTGAAGGCCGCGAAGGCGGCCGAGGCGGCGGCGCTGAGAGCGAAGAAGGCCGCGATCGAGCGAGCCAAGAAGCTGGCGGCGCAGCGAGCGAAGAAGAAGGCAGCCGAGCAAGCCAAACGCACAGCGGACAGAGCGGCAGCCGCAGCCAGGAAAACAGGCAACCGGGTCCAGAAGCAGGCCCAGGCCAAGGCAGCCCCGAAGGTCTCGTCCCACGGGGGCGGCGGAAAGGGCGGCGGCTCGAAGTCGGGCGGCGGCAAGCCCGGCGGTTCGTCAGGCGGCTCGTCCAAGAGCAAGGGCGGAACAAGCGGCAGCGGCGGCTCGGGCAAGGCCGAGGGCGGTGGCGGAAAGTGCAACAGCTTCGTCCCGGGAACCAAGGTCTTGATGGCCGACGGCAGCAGGAAGCCGATCGAGAAGGTCAAGGCCGGCGACAAGGTCGTGGCGACGGACCCGACAACGGGTGAGACCCGGATCGAGACGATCACGGCAGAGATCAAGGGCCAGGGCCTGAAGCGCCTCGTCAAGGTCACGATCGACGTCGACGGAAAGATGGGCACCAAGACTGCCCAGGTCACGGCGACTGACGGCCACCCGTTCTGGGTTGCCGAACTCGGCCGATGGATCAAGGCCAACGACCTGAAGCCTGGCGAGAAGCTCCGGACCGAGGCGGGGTCCTTCCTCCAGATCGTTTCCATCCAGCGTCGGACCGTCCAGCAGGAAGAAGTCCATAACCTCACCGTTTCCGATCTCCACACGTACTACGTGGCGGCCGAGAACACGTCAGTCCTCGTGCACAACTGCGAGGGCCTGATGCCGGGGCACGCTCAGGAGTGCCAGTGCAACGGCAGCGGGAAGAACGAGATCTTCGCGGACGCGGGATCCGCCGATGACGCCTGGGACTCATACAACGCTGGAGCCAACGCGGCGGATGACGTCGAAGACGTTGCAGACGCTGCCGACGACGCCAGCGATTTCACCTCGCACGCTCAGCAGCGTCTGAGGGAGCGAGGGGTGTCGTTGGACACCGCTCGGCAAGTCCTTGCGCAGACGCCGTTCTCCTACGAGCACGAAGGCCAGAACAAGATCGGCTACTACGACGCCGCGTCCAAGGTGTTCATCGCCAAGACCATCGATGGCAACATCAATACAGTGATGACCAACATCGGGAGGGACTACATCCAGCGTCTCAAGGGCAGCGGAGGTCGCAGATGACGGACTTGAGGGTCACCTTCGACGCGAAGGCCAATGCGGCATACGTGTACCTCAGTGAGCCCCAGGCACACCCACAGGTCGCACGCATGTACCCCTGCGACCCGGTCGCGGTCGGAGGAATGATCAACCTCGATTTCGACGAGGACGGCCGTCTGGTGGGCATCGAGGTCTTGGGAGCTGACTCCAAGCTGCCTCGCCACGTCCTCGACACAGCGGAGCGGCTGGACACCTGACGCTGTTTCCGTCTGACCGAAGGGGCTCCGCACGGGCAGGCCGTGTGGAGCCCCTTCGCGTCACCGCTTCGGCGACCGAGAAGGGCAGGGCAGCCAACCGAAGACTGGTGGGGCCAGGCCACGGTGAACTTCGATGCAGAGAGGTCATTGCCGAAGCCACGTAAGCCGGAGCCGAACCCGGAGGTTGTGATTCATGCAAGTGGAAGACGTCATGGACTTCCTGGTCGACCACAGGGCGCCCAACGTCGTCCCGGGTTATGTCTCCGAGCAGCTCCTCTCCATGTCGTGGATCATCGACGCCGACGATGTGGCTCGCATCATCGAGGTGGCGAAACAGTGGCTGAAGTCGGACGATCAGTTCCGGGTGGCCGTCGCGATCGGCTTGGAGAACGAGACGTACCTGGCCGATTCCTGGGAGGCGATCGCCGAGCTGGCGGAACCGCTCAAGGAGAGGTTCCCCTCGATGGCGGCTGACGTGGACGCGTGGATGGCGAGAGCCGAACCCGCCTACGAGAGGCTGAAGAAGGGCTCCTTCTTCGAGCAGGGCGCCCAGGACGCCTGAGAACAGTGCTGCCCACCGGATCGTCTCCGGTGGGCAGCACCTCGTTTGTCGACCGAGGCGGAGCCGGCGTCAGCGTTTCAGTGTGAAGCTGAAGTCGCCGGCGAGCTTGCCCCGCAGCCGGACTGCCGACACGAGCTTCTCCTCCGCGATCAGTCGCTCCACCTCGGCTCGCGACAGACCGCACCCTTCGGCGATGAGCCGAACCGGCCGGACAGGGATGCGCGCCGTGAAGCGGACCGAGACGTCGATCACCTCGCGGTCCAAGTGATCCGTTCCGCCGGTGTCGAGACGCCAGGCGCCGTCCCAGTCGAGGGCGACGCGATTGCGGCGCAGCACGACCGGGTCCTGAAGCAACTCCGCTGTCAGACCGAGGTCGTTGGCATGCAGCCGCGTCAGCAGCTCAGGCCGGAAGGAGCGTATGTTCATCCGCTCCAGGAGCGTCAGCTTCGCCGTTTCCCCGCACCCGGTGCAGAGCACGAGGAGCCAGGCGTCGAGGAGCTTGTGGTTCGCGTTGACGCGGAACTTGCCGCTCGCCCGGAAGCGCGCGGACGCGCACGCGTGACAACGGCGGATGACGAGCGGAAGGCGGGTGGGCATGACAACCCAGGTGTTGAGCACAGAAGTACACCGGTTCCAGTGAGAAGACCGCAGCAGAAAGGAGCGCGGCGCACGATGGGCGCGACGCGCGACAGATCAGCGCTCGGGAGATCTCACAGGGTGTACAACGGCCGACCTTTCACTGGACGACTTGAAGGTGCGGCAGCACGCTAGAGCCGCACAGCGGCACCGTTCCACAGGTTTTTCAGCGCTCCGCGACTCTCCGCCAGGTGTGAGAGCGGCCCACGCAGTCCACGGCCGCCTGGCAGCGCGTCAGCGGGCGGAAAAACCCCTGTGCGCCGACTCGTACACCTCTGCGATCATCCACGAATGGCGCACAGTCTCGAATCGCTGGTCATCCGGCACACCCACCGCCTCCCGTCCCCCAAGGGCTCCGCCGGCCAAGGAAGCGCCGCGGCAAGGCAGTTCGACGCCGCGCTGACCTCCGTCGGCTTCAAGCTCTCGGCGGAGCTGCTGCAGCGGCTGTCGGGGCTGTCCGAGACCGCAGTCCTGTACAACGCCAAGCGGACGCTGGCCACCGTGCGCGAGATGGTCGGCGACCACGTTCGGCACAACAGCTACTTCATCGACTTCCCGGCCAACGTGCCGGACACCGAAGAGTTCTGGATGCGATGCGTCGCGAAGGCGCTGGGCGACGAGAAGTCGCACGCGAACGTGCTGTCGCAGCTGGCGCACGGCGTGCTCGACCTGCTCAGCCTGCCCACCTACGGCCGCTACCAGCACACCTACGAGGAGATGCTCGCGGCGCAGGACGAGCTGATCGCCTCGGCGGGCGACCGGGTGACCGTGCTGCACCTCGGCGGTGACCTCGACGACGAACTCACCGCCCTCTACCTGGCGTTGGCGGGCAGCACCACCCCACTGGGCGACGAGGACCTGCTCGACCTCGCGACCCTCGCCGGACGGTGCGCGCTCGGCCCCCAGCCGGAGTCGATCCCCGTCCGGGAGAACCGGGCGGTCGTCAACGCGGCCCGACTGCAGGCCGGCGCGGACCTCATGCTCGACACCGTCGCCGACGTGCTGAGGCTCGCCTGCGCGCTGTCGGGCGGCGACGTGACCCTGCAGGAGCCCACCCGGTTCCGCACTCTGCCCCGGCCGGTCCGGCGTGCGCTGCTCGCCGCGCTCGACGCCGTGGTCGCCGCGAACCCCGCCAAGCTGGCCGACGTCCACGCGCATCGCGAGCCCTTCAAGCGCCTCGGCGAGCGCCTCCACCCGCACGAGTACCCGCGCTGGCCGCACGCCGCCGACGTGTTCGCCGTGGCGCGCGGCGAGAAAGAGGCGCGGTCCTTCGACAGCCGCGTCGAGAAGCTGCTCGACGACTTCGACGTGCCCGGCGCGGTGCGACTGCTCAAGTCGGCACCGGGCAAGCTGTTCCGCGCCCTGGACCACCTGCTGCGCCTCGCCGCCACCCAGGAGGAACGGGACGCCGTGGTGGCCGCCGCGATCGAGGTCGCACCGGGGGTCTCCGGCCGGGTCGTGCTGTCGGTGCGCGAGCACTTCCACAACCGGGAGCGGGAGACCGCCGAGCCCCGCATCTTCGTCAACCGCCGCGGCCGCGCCTGGGTCGCCCCCGACTCCCGGCGGCCGGTGCCGGCCGCCGACCGCGACCGTCTGGTCACCGCCCTCGACGCGGAGACACGCCGCCGCCTCCCGACGCCGGGCCGGCTGCTGCTCGACCCCGACGTCCTCGACGTGGCGCTCCCCCTGAGCGGCCGGGCGAAGGCGGCCGGGCTCGGCGTCCTGCCGCGCGGTTCCACCTCGACGGTCGACGGCGAGAAGCTGCGCTTCTTCGTGTACTGGAAGGAGACCGGGCACCGGACCGACTTCGACCTCTCGGCACTGCTGCTGCACTCCGACTTCAGCACCGACTCCTGGCTCTCCTACACCTCCCTCAAGACGGTCGGCGGCACGCACTCGGGCGACGTCACCGAGGCGCCCGACGGCGCCTCCGAGTTCATCGACCTGACTCTGGACCGCGTACGCAGCACCTTCATCGTCCCGCAGGTCAACATCTTCGCCGGCGAGAACTTCGAGCAGGTCGAGGAGTCGTTCTTCGGCTTCATGCTCCGCGACGACGAGCAGAAGGGCCGGCCCTTCGAGCCGCGCACGGTGCGGATGAAGTCGGAGCTGCGCGGAGTGGGCCGAGTGGCGCTGCCGCTGGTGTTCCTGCGCGAGGACGACGGCCGGTGGCGCGCGAAGTGGCTGCACCTGTACCTCAGAGGCGTCTCCGCGGCCAACCGGGTCGAGGAGAACCAGGTGTCGGTGTCCAAAGTCGTGCGCGCCGTCGTGGAACGCGAGCAGCTGACGGTGCGGTACCTGGTCGAGCTGATGTCCGACCCCGCAACCGTCGATTTGTGGAACCGCGATCAGGTCCCGGACGAGCCCGTCATCTACATCGGTCTCGAACGCCCCGAGGGGCTCCACCCGGACTCCAGGGTCATCACCCTCGAAAATCTCGGCGACCTGATCCCCGCCTGAGTGCTAGCGTTACCCGCGGCGAGGCCATGAAGGGGCTTCCTTCTCACTTCCTTTCAAGAAACAAGTTCCTTCGCTTTCCTCGCCTTTCACGTCGCCCCGGGCGGCGCCCGCGCACACCGCGCGAGCGCCGCCCGCGCCGTTTTTCCCACCCCTCGGCCCCAGCCCCCGGCCGGGATCGCACCTCTCCCTGTAAGAAGTGCGCCGCTGCGCGCATTGCTAGGTGACAGAGCCGATATGAGGGGACGGCGCATGACACATGCCCAACGTTTCCGGGACGTCTACGAGGAGTGCTATCCGCGCGTCCTCGCCTACGCCACGAGCCTGGTGGGACGGCAGGTGGGGGAGGACATCACCAGCGAGACGTTCACCGTGGCCTGGCGGCGGGTGCGGGACATCTCCCAACCTCCGCTGCCCTGGCTGCTGGGAGTGGCGCGCAACCTGGTGCGCGAGCTGCGTCGCCGGGACAGCCGTCAGTACTCCCTCGCCGTCGCCGAGGCGCAGCGCATCAGCAGCGGCGCCCGGACGGACGTCGGCGACGTCGCGGCGGACGTGACCGACCGGGACGCGGCGCTGCAGGCCCTGGCGAGCCTGTCCGACGCCGACCGGGAACTGCTGACGCTCATCGCCTGGCACGGACTCAGCGCCAAGCACGCCGCACGGGTCCTCGGCTGCACCACCGCGACGCTGACCGTCCGGCTGCACCGGGCCCGCCGCCGTCTGGAGAGAGCTCTGGAGCCGACGCACACGGCGGACACGACACCGGCGTCCGTGCCGGCACCGGGGGCCGTACCAGCCCCGGCGCCGGCACAGGGGGCCGTACCAGCCCCGGCGCCGAGGTCCCTGCCGGCACCGGCATCCGCACCCGAGCCGTCACCCGCCCCCGGGACGGAACCCCCCGCCCGGACCCCGCACCGCACCGATCGCCAAGGAGCCCTCGCATGAAGCACACCCACGAACGGCCACGGCGGCCCGACGTCATGAAGATCCTCGCGGACGCCCGGCCCGAGGAACTGGACCCCGCAGCACTGGCGGACTCCCCGCGCCGGCGTGAGGACCTGGCACGCATCCTGGCTGCCGCGACGGTCGGTCACTCGCCGCGCCTCTGGGCGCCGGGGCGGCTCAGGGGCGGGTTCCGGCCGCTCGGGACCGCGGCGGCCCTGGCGGCCGTCGCTGCCTCCGCGGTGGTCGTGAGCACGTTCGACGGCGATCCTTCGGGAGGTCGCCCGGGCACGCCCCCGCGGTCCGCCTCCGCCCCTGCGGGGCCGGGCTCGCCGGCGTCCGACGCCCGGGGCGACGTCCGCCTCCAACTGCTCAGCGCGGCGAAGAAGGCGGAGAAGCCGGCCGCCGAGGGAACGTACTGGCAGACCACCACGCGCTCGCAGGACGTGGACGTCGTGGGGGAGCGGGGCGGGTTGTTCGCCGTCCGCACCACGTCGACCGGCGAGTGGTCGGTGGGGGTGCGTCCGGGGACCCGGAGCCTGATGATCTCCGGTCTGGACGGTGTGACCGCCCCCCGCACCGAGGCGGACGAGACGCGCTGGCGCGCGGCGGGCTCGCCCCGCACGGTGCAGGCCGTGGCCACGGAGGCGGCCGGCGCGGGCACACTGGGGCACACGATGGGACCGCTGCGGCCGATGGTCATGCGAACGGACGCCCACGACAAGATCTACGCCCTCGGCCCGCGCAATGTCTCCTACCAGGACCTGCGTGAACTGCCTTCCGAAAGCGGCGAGTTGCGCCGACGGCTGGAGAGCCTGCACGGGCAGGACAGCGACGCGGAAGCCGGTGGGAACCCCGCCGCTCACGTGATGCGCCAGGCGGCCGACCTCATCACGATGCCGGTGACGCCCGAGGTCCGGGCGGCCGCGTACCGGGTGATGGCGGAACTGCCCGGTGTGCGGGGGCTGGGCCGGGTCACCGACCCGCTGGGCCGCGTGGGCGTCGGGGTCGCTTTCCCCGGCACGTCGCGGACCCCGCTGGGGAGCGTGGAACAGCGGCTGGTCGTGGACCCGGCCACCGGCGCGATGCTCTGCGAGCAGCTCGTGCTGGTCGAACCGTCGGCCAGGGCCCTGGAGGCGGGCCTCGGCGCGGGCACGACGCTGAACTACTCGGCGACGACCCGGATGAGCTGGGGCGACAGCCAGATCACGGTGCCGGACGCCGCACGGCGCTGAACGCCCGTCATCCGGCGGGACACCCTCCGCGAGAACACGCGATCCGACAGGAGCACAGAAGCAGATGACGACATCCTTACGACGCTCGGCCCCATCCGCCCCCCGCGTGGCCACCGCGCTCGCGGCCTGCGTCCTCGCCCTCGCACCGTACGCCACGCAGGCGCACGCGCAGACTCCCGCACCGGCCGAGCAGCGGAACACCTCCTGGCGACTGGCGTTGCCGCTGTCCGGAGCCGAGTCGACCGACTTCTACGACGTCACCGCGACGGGCCGGACCGACGCGTGGGCCGTCGGCAGGAAGACGGACGAGTCCTTGGCCACGGCACCGGCGGTCAAGCACTGGGACGGCACCCGGTGGAGCGACGTCCCGACCGCGGGCACCGGCGGCAGACCCGCGCAGTGGGAGGCGGTGGCCGCCTCGGCTCCCGACGACGTCTGGGCGGCCGGGACCTACACCGACATCGAAGCCCGCACCGCCTCCCCGGCGGCCGCCCGCACACCGGACGGCCGCACCGCGGCCAGGCTGCCGGACACGCTCCTGGACCGGCTGCCGGACGCCACGGCGGACCGGCTCCGCAAGGGCGCCGCGCTCCCGCAGGCGACCGGCGCGATCGTGCTGCAGCACTGGAACGGCACCCGCTGGAAGGCCGTGTCACGTCCGGCGCCCGCCGACGGCTGGATCCGCTTCGTCCTCGAACTCAAGTCGGTGAGCGCCGACTCCGTGTGGCTGACCACGATGGACTGGAACCCGACGGCGGACCCCGGCGACCCGGACAAGGCGTACGCCGGGCACCTGGAGCACTGGGACGGCCGCGGATGGAGCCGTACCAAGTTGCCCCAGGCCCCGGACGGCAGGCCGGTGCAGCCGCTCGGCGTCACCGGCACCGGCCCCGACGACGTATGGGTGAGCGCCCTGACCGAGGCGGGCGGAGTCGCCACCCCCCTCCTCTACCGTTTCGACGGCCGGCGCTGGACGGTGAGGACCGTCCCCGTGCCCTACGAGTACGGCCCCGGCTGGATGGCCAACCACATCGTGTCGACCCGGCGCGGAACGGTCCATGTGCTCGGCAAGACCAACGATCCGCAGGTGCCCACCGGGGTGCTGTCCACGCGTTGGGACGGCCGAGCGTGGCAGCCGACCTCGGTCCCCGGGGTCGACGAGGTGAACGCCGCGGGCGTGGACGGATCGGGGAACGTGTGGGTCGCCGGCTGGGCGCCCCAGGGCAGCAGCCACACACTGCTGTCCCGCTGGGACGGCCACACCTGGACCGACGAGGAGCTTCCGGCGGACCTCACCTCGACGAGCGCGGGAAGCACGGTCTTCGACGTGGAAGGCGTCCCCGGCACCCGCGCCGTGCTGGCCGCGGGCAACGCAGAGTGTGAGAGCGTGACCGGCGTCTGCGGTCTGCTGGCCGCCCGCGGCGCCCTCTGACGGAGACCGACCGCCTGTGGCCCGCGCAACCCGTGCGGGCCACAGGCGCATCCCGCGCACGGCAGGCGACGATCCGGCTCCCGCCCGTGCCGGTCAAGGCGGCCTTCGGCTGCCTGCTGGCGGCGCTCGGCGCGGTCGTCGCCGTGTTCCAACGGGGCTGGGGCAAGGGCCTGCTCGGGGCGGATGGCGTTGGTGCCCGCCGTACTGGCCCTGCTCGGCGACAAGGCCTGGTGGCTGCCGGGCCGGCTCGACCGGCTGCTGCCCCGCGTCGAGGGCTCGGGCCTCACCGCGCCCGGCACGCGACACCGGGCAGGCGGGCGGCGAGCACACCCGCCAGAGCCGCCTGGTGAAACCCCCGCCGAGGCCAGGAACCCCCACCGGATGAGGAAAGCGGGTCCGGCCGCGAACCGAACGGCGTCCCCCGACCGGGTCAGGAACAGGCGCGCAGGAAGTCGACGAGGGCTTCGTTCACCTCGTCGGGCCGTTCCTGCTGCGTCCAGTGCCCGCAGCCGGCCAGCTCGACCGGCGGGCGGTGCAGGTTGGGCATGCGGTCGGCGAGCATCGCGATGAACTCCGGCGTGCCGGGGAAAGCGGGCACCGGGTCGCGGTCGCCGTACACGTAGAGGGCGGGCGGGGTGACGGCGGCGCCGTCCCAGGGCGCGGTCAGCTCCCAGTTGCGGTCGAGATTGCGGTACCAGTTGAGGGCCCCGGTGAAGCCCCGCGAGAAGCTCTCGGTGAGAGCGTCGAGGTCGTCCTCGGTGAGCCACGGCGGCAGCACCTCCGGATCGGGCATGGCCGACAACCAGCCCCGCCCGGGGTCGACCAGCGGCTGCTTGATCTCGCCGGGGACGTCACCCGAGGCCGAGTAGAGGAACTTGCGCAGCGTGGTACGGGTGTCCGCGGCGAACTCGGCGTCGGCGACACCGGGGCGGGCGAAGTAGTTCCAGTAGAAACGGCCCTCGAACCGCTTCTCCATGGAGACCAGCGGAGGTTCCGCACCCCGGGAGGGCGGCGGCACGCTCAGACCGGCCACGCCCCGCACCATGTCCGGCCGCAGCAGCGCCGTGTGCCAGGCGACCGGCGCACCCCAGTCGTGCCCGACGACGTACGCCGACTCCTCGCCCAGGGCCCGGATCAGACCCACCACGTCGCCGACCAGATGCAGGATGGTGTACGCCTCGACGTCGGCCGGAGCGTCACTGCGCCCGTAGCCGCGCTGGTCCGGGGCGACGACACGGAAGCCGGCATCGGCCAGCGGCCTCAGCTGATGCCGCCAGGAGTGCCACGACTCGGGAAAGCCGTGCAGAAGGACCACCAGCGGCCCCTCGCCCTCCTCCACCACGTGCAGCCGCACTCCGTTCACGTCGACCATTCGATGCTCAGCCATGCGTCCGAGCGTACGCGCCGTGATCCCCGCCCGACGGGCCAGGCCCGGCCCCCGCCCCGAGACAGGGCGACGCATCACTGTCGACGCCCCACCGCCTCGCGCCTTCAACGCCGAACAGCCCCCTGAGAGGCCCCGGTTGCCGCTAACGTCGCCTCGCCGACTGAAGGAGGGACCGGAGCATGCCGAACGCGGGGCGGGTCGCAGGTGTCGTGGCGACCACGGCGGTCACCGCCGGCTGGACCACGGCGGCGGCGTGGACCGGGACACCCGCGCTGCTCGCGGGCGCGCCGGTGCTCGGCGCCCTGTGGCTGCTGGTGGTGCTGGACAGCGGCTATCTGCTCGGCCGGGAGTGGGCCCACCGCCGGCGCCGTCGCGCCGACGCCTCCTCGGGCGAGGCATGGACCCCGCCGCCGGAGGTGCGCCGCCCCCTCGACCACCCCGGAGTGATCCGCCGTCCCGCCGCCGGGACGTCGACCGCGCACGAACCGGTAGACCTGCAGGGGCGCTACCGGGCGACGGGTATCCGCCTCGCCGTGCTGCCCGCGCTCGCGGTGACGTTCCTGACCGTGCAGACCGTGCTGCTCCCGCAGGGCGGCGACCTGGGCCGCGGCTTCGTCCTCGCGGAGGTCCTGCTGCTGCTCGCGATGATCTGGACGGTGTGGAGGAGACAGGAGCCCTCCCGCCCGTGGGTCGTCAGCCGGACCAGGACCGAGCTGTTCCGCCGCGAGATGTTCCTCATCGTGGCGCAGGCCGGCCCCTACCTCGGGCTGGACCCCGACGTCGTGCCCCGGACCCGGGACGCCCGGCTGAGCCTCATCGCCGCCTCCGACCCCGCCCGGCTCGACGAACTCCTGTACCTGCGCGACCGCGACGACGACGGCGGTGAGCGGCACTGGCGCGACGAGGTCTGGCGGCGGCCCGGCCCCGCCCACGCCGACACCGTCGAGCGGATGCGAACCTACCTCGACCACCGCGTCCGCCGTCAGGCCCGCTACTTCCGGCTCGCCGCCGACAAATGCGACCGCGCCGAACTCAGGTTCGGCGCCGTCGCCAAAGCGGCCGTCGTCACCGCGGTCGCCGTCGCCCTCGGCTACGCCCTCCTCCTCACGCTGGCTCCCGGCACCGGACGGCCGACGGTGTCCCTGGTCATCGCGCTGCTCGCGGCGGGACTGCCGCCCCTGTGCAACAGCGTGCTCGCGGTGCAGAACCTGCTCGCCTTCCAGCGGCTGTCCGTGTCGTACCGCGAGACCCGCCAGGAACTCCTCGGCCACGAGAACACACTGCGCCGGCTCATCGCCGAGCACACCGCCGACGACCGCGGCGCCGCCTTCCGCGCCCTCGCCCTCGCCGTGGAGTCGACGCTGACCGAGGAACACCGCCGCTGGCGGATCATCGTCGCCAAACCCGAGTTCGACGCCGGACTGTGAACAGCCCCGGTACACGGGCACTTTGGCGGACCCCCTCGCACGACGGCGCGCAATGGATCACAATCGGGGTGTGAGGGAGGCCTTCATCAGCCACAGCGCGCGCGGCGACGCCTTCGCCACCACCGTGCTGGAAAAGATCGCCGCCGGACTGCGCCACGCGAACTGGACTCCCCTGGTGGACCAGGAGGACCTCCCGCC
This sequence comes from Streptomyces sp. NPDC101166, assembly GCF_044768125.1. Lineage (NCBI taxonomy): Bacteria > Bacillati > Actinomycetota > Actinomycetes > Kitasatosporales > Streptomycetaceae > Streptomyces > Streptomyces sp. NPDC101166. Next base: position 160,117 of record NZ_JBIWPF010000001.1, on the reverse strand, counting down.
GGGCGACGAGTGGCTCCCGGAAGTCGTCGACTGGCTCGCCCGCTGCCACGCGGCGGTGGTTCTGCTCAACGACAAAGCCCTGAAATCCGATTGGGTGCGGCGCGAGGTCAACATTCTCATGTGGCGGCGGGCGTTGGGCTCACCCGTGTACGTGATTCCGGTCCTGCTCGGCGTCCCCTCCACCGGCATGGTGAAGAAAGCCGGACTCGGAGAACTGAGACCCATTCAGTTCGCCCGGGTCCAGGGCGAATCGGAGCAGGAAGCCGACGCGGTCGCCGCCCAGGTCCTCAAACGGTTCGCCGAACTCCCCGAACCCGGCCCCGACGACGGGCCGATGACCGAGTGGCTCGAACGCCTGGAGACGCACCTGTCCCAAGTGACCCGCCCCGGCGTCCTGAGCAAGGCGGCGACCGCGCTCGGACTCGACCACAAGCACGTCGCCGAAGTCACCCGCGGGCAGGGCGGCTGCCTGTTCCTCGCCCGCCAGTTCCTGGTCGCGCCGCCCGAGCGGATGGAGAAGGCGCTGCACCTCCTGGCCCCGGCGATGCCGCAGACCGCGCTGCGCGGGCTGATCCGCGACCTGACCGCCACCTGGGTGGACGAGGAGGCGGCCCGTCCGGCGCTGCCCGCCCCTGGCAGGCGCCCCCAGAACCTGACCGTCCTGCTCAACGCCTCCCGGCGTGGCACCGCCAAGCAGTACATCCAACGCGCCACCTGTGGCGCCACCTACGGCTACGAGGTGGAGGCGCTGGGAGACCTGCCGACCGGCGAGGACCGCGTCGGCGAGCGCGTCCAGGACTGGGAGAGTGCCGTGTGGGAGCTGTTCTTCGGCGTCGTGGCGGACGAGGACCGCATCCTCCCTGACGACCTCGACGACCGCACGCACTACCTGGTCATCGACAAGACTCTCCCGCCCGAACCGGAGTTCGCCGAAGCCGTCGCGCGCCTCCACCGGCTCTTCTCCTGGCTGATAGTCATGGTGACGACCGGCAACGCGGCCCCCGAAGCCGACGCGTGCGCCTCCTTCGAGAACCCCGTCCTGCTGGAACCGCTTCTCACCGCCTCCACCGAGGTGACCGCGCGCGTCCGCGTCGGCCGCCTGAAGAAACTGCCCGAGCGTCTGCTCCATGTCGACTAGGAGTCCTGTGACCGCACGCGTCCTGCACGGCCCGGACCCCCGGGACGGCCGCCCCTACGACATGACGGAGGACCTGCGCCTCGCGGTCGAGGTCGCCCTCGCCACCGAGCGGCCACTGCTGCTGAGCGGAGACCCGGGATCCGGGAAGTCCTCCCTGGCTCCGTTCCTCGCCCGCGAGAGGCACCTGCGCTACTACGAGCATGTCGTCACGTCCCGGACCCAGGCCACCGACCTGCTCTGGACGTTCGACAGCGTGCGCCGCCTCGCCGACGCCCAGGCGCACCGCATGCACGGCAACGACGGCGGATACCTCCAGCCCGGCGTCCTGTGGTGGTCCCTGGCCCCCGAGTCCGCGCGCACGCGCGGCGGCCTGCTCAAGCCGCCCGACCGCCTCGATCCGCTGGAACGGTTCTACCGTCAGGAACGGGCCAGGGGAGCCGTCGTCCTCATCGACGAGATCGACAAAGCCGACCCCGACATGCCCAACGGCCTTCTCGTGCCGCTCGGTTCGCAGGAGTTCACGATCGCCGAGACCGGCGCCACCGTATGCCGCGAGGACGGCGTCGACCCGCACCTCGTCGTCATCACCACCAACGGCGAACGCGAACTCCCTCCGGCCTTCCTGCGCCGCTGCATCACCTTCGAACTGCCCCCGCCCACCGAGGACAGCCTCGTGCGCATCGCCGAACTGCACCTCGCCCACGAGAACGTGGCCATGGGCGACGAGACCATGGAACTCGTGATGCTCCTCGCCGAGGAACTCGCCAAGGCACGCGAGGAGAAGAACGTCAGCCGCGACCGTCTGCCCAGCACGGCCGAGTTCCTGGACGCGCTGCGCGCCTGCCGCACCATGGGCCTGCGCCCCGGCCACCCCAAGTGGCACCTGCTCCGCAACCTCACCCTGCTCAAGCCCCGGCAGAGCGGAGGCTGACCCGGTGCGTGCGCGCGTGTGGATCGGCGACGTCGTCCGGGCCCTGGCAGTGGCGCAGAACGAGGAACAGGAGACGAAGATCCTCCGCCTGCTGGGCTACGAAGCCACGTCCACGGCACCTGCCGAGGAGCCCCGGCCCGCCCGCACCTGGCCGTCCGTGCCCGGCAGCCACCCGACAGCCCACCACACCGAAGACGACTGCGTCGACGAGCCGCCCTCCCCGGCCGAGGACGACACCGCGCCCGAACCGCCCGCGGACGAGGCACACCACCCGGAACCGACGGCCGCGACGGCCGGACTGCCCCTGCTCGACCCGGTGCGCACCGACCCGCCCGTCGCGCCCCCCGCACCGGACGAACCCCTCGCCGAACCGGTCGCCCGCCGGCGAGCGACACTGCCGCACCTGCCCCTGCTCACCCCTCGCTGGACGAGCGCCATCCTGCGGACGACCCTGTCCCGGCAGGTGGACGAGGGGCCCGTCGACATCCCGGCCCTGCTCGACACGCTCGCGCACGGCCGCCCCGTCACCCGGCTCCCGCGCAGGCCCGTGCCGACCCTGCGCCACGGAGCACAGGTGCTCGTCGACCGGAGCATCGGCATGCAGCCCTTCCGCCGCGATCAGGACGACCTCGTCACCCGCATCCGCGAGGTCGTAGGCGCCGATCTCGTCGACGTCGTCCACTTCTCGGGCGTTCCCCACCACGGAACGGGCCCCGGCCGCCGCCGACGGCCAGCCCGCTACGAACCGCCCGCGCGCGGAACACCCGTCCTGCTCCTCTCCGACCTCGGAGTGGGCGGCCGCTCGCACGACAGCGGGCCCGACCCCGAGGACTGGGAGGAGTTCGTCGGCCTCGTCACGAGGGCCGGCTGCCCCGTCGTGGCGCTGACCCCCTACCCGCCGAACCGCAGACTCGACCGGACGGCACAGCTGCTGCCCCAGCTGACCTGGGACCGCTCCACCACCACAGGCCGGGCCCGGGCCGTCGTACGGGCGAGAACGCGATGAGCGAACCGCTGTCCGAGCTGCCGCCCCCGCCCCCGGACGGCGCCGTGCAACTGGCCACGGCGCTGAGCTTCGCGACCCGCATCGAACCCGAGCTGATCAGGGCCGTGCGCCTGCGCGTCCTGCCGCACCTCGACGCCGCCGACGAGGCCGACCTCTGGTTCAGCGACTGGGTGGCCGCCCGCACCCCGCAGGCGATCTCCCTGCTCCCGGAATGCCTCCCCTCCCTCCGGGCCGGCCTGGTGCTCCAACTCGCGGACGATCCCGGCCTCAGGCGTGTCATCGACGTCGTCACCGAGTTCCACCGCGACCTGTCACCGGCCCTGTTCCTGGAGGAGCAGGTCACCTGGCTCACCCTCAACGGCGACACCGCCGCCGCCTCCCGACAGCTCGACCGCGCCCTGCACGCGCTGGTGGCCGAGAACCGGACGGGGCTGGCCGGATGGTTCGCCGAGTCATGGCCCCGACTGCCCCAGGAGATCCGCTCGACCGCCGGCGCCTGGAGCCTGGCCAACGCGTCCCGCGCCCACGCCCCCGCGCTCGACCCGGGCCCGCTGCCGGACATCGGCCTCGACGCCGTCCGCCCGATCGCCCAGGCCGTGGACAGGATTCGCCTGGGCGTGCGGCGGACCGAGGAAGGCGGCCTGCTGCTCGGAGACGTCGACGGACCCGGGGCCGTGGCGATTCTCGTCCCCGACACCAACCCCCGGGTCGTCGAGGTCGTCACCGAAGCGGGTCGGCGCTCTGTCCAGATCGCGAGCGGGACCGTCGTCGACACCGAGGTCGGGCACGGCACGGTCCATCTGCACACCGGCTCGGGCGATGTCTACGCGATCGGCCCGCACACGGCCGAGCCCGACCGGGACGTGGGGGAGGAGGAGCGGCTCGATGACTTGTACGGCCTCCTCGAACGGGGGCGACCCCGCGACGAGTTGGCCCCCCGAGCCGAGAACGAGCTTCGTAATCTCACTCAGCGCTTCCTCGCCACGACTGACGAACAGGCGCTGACCGAGGCGATCGCCCTCGCCGAACACGCCGTGCGTAACGGGTACTCACCGCGGAGGTGTCCGGGCGTCGGCGCGGAGGCGGCTCTGGCACACCATCTGCATGGCGCGCATTTCGGCGCGCGCGCGTCGCTGGAGCGGGCCATCGAGCTCAGCGGCGAAGTGGACGACGCCGCCATGCGCCGGCACGCTCAAACGACTTATGGTGCCGCACATCGGGAGAGGTTTGCCCACACCGGGGATCCTTCGGACCTGGCGACAGCTCTGACCGCCCTCGAGGTGGCGGCGGAGCTGGAGCCGTTGCCGTGGACGCACCCGGGATCGGACCGCTCCGCCGCCGAACTGCTCAGCACCCGCCTGACCCTGTTCGAGTCGGAGGCCCGCCCGGAACACCTGGACCAAGCCCTGTCCTTCGTACGGCGGCATCCCGTACACCAGGACGGTCCGCCGAGCACCATGACGTTTCCGCTCATCCGCATCCATCTGGCGCGGTACGAGACCACGCAGGACGAGACCGACCTTCGACGGGCCGAGAGGCTGGGGCACAGCAGCCGCGCACCGGAACACACCGAGACAAAGGCCGTGCGGGCGATGGTGGCCATGGCCGGATTCCGCTCGACGGGCGAACGCTGGGCCCTGGACGAAGCGACGTCCCAGCTGCGCAGCGCCCTCCTCATGGTATCGCCGAGCGCCCTGCCGCAACGGGTCAACCTGCTGATCGACCTCGCCGACGCCCTGCGCCTGCGGTTCCGGCTCGTCGGCAGCAGGGCGGACCTCGACGAGGCACGGGTTCTTGCCTTCGAGGCCGTCGACCTGGCACCGGAAGCGTCGGTGTGGAGGCAGGCCGCGCTCGTCAGCCTCAACCGCTGCCTGGTCGACTCCGGCCGCGAGTTCGGACGAACGGGCGAACTCGACCAAGCCGTCGAGGTGGCGAGGTCGGCCGCGAGCGGTCCGCGCGCGTTCCCGCACACGCCCCTGGCCAAGGCCCGTCTCGCCGGCACTCTGATGCGCAAGTTCAAGTTGACCGGTGAGGCTGCGCAGCGTGAGGAGGCCATCAACATCCTCGACTCCCTCATCAACACGACTCTGGGTGTCACGCCCTCCATGCGGAGGGCGTGTGTCGTCGACCTCGCCTGGGCGCTGATGACCGGGACCGGTGAGCCAGGGGATTCGGTGACGGATGCCGAACTGGCCTTGAGCTTCTTCGACCAGGCGCAGCGGGAGACGCTCGAAGGCCTTCCGTACACGGAGGATGCCTTGCTAGCGGTGTCCACGGCCATGGCCGAGCTCGCTGAGACGAACAACCCCTTCGCGTCTCCGTCGCTCCTTCGTGACACGTCTGCCGCGTTGGCAGATGTCGTCCGCAGTTCCCGGACGCCGCCCGTCACCCGCCTGCGGGCGGCGCTGCTCCAGGGCCGCCTGGCCAGGCGGCTCGACGCCCCCGACGACATCATCCGCAGCCACGAGGACGTCACCCGGGGCATCCCCGCGCTCATGCTGTTGTCCGGTCACGACCACGACGACATCGTCCGCGAATGGGCCGAAGGCACGGGCGAAGCAGCCGCCTGCGCGATCGAGACGGGAGAGCCCGGGCGCGCAATGGAGTTCGTGGAGCAGCGTAATTCTCTGCTGTCCGCGCACTCCGAGTTCGCCCGCACCGGTCTGGGCCGGCTCACCCAAGCCGCTCCCGGCCTCGCGGAAGAACTGCGGTGGCTGTGGGCGTTGCTCGACCTGGAAACCGGGGCGGCCGAACCACCGGTGCTGCTGCGCCGGCACGAAGTGGCGGCCCAGGCGGACGGATTGCTCCAGACGCTTCGGGCCACACCCGGCTTCGAGCACCTCTTCACCGCGATGACCGCGGACGACATGATCGCGGCCGCCTCCGATGGTCCCATCGCCGTGCTGAACGCCGCCGCGTGCCGCTGCGACGCGCTCATCGCCACACGTCACGGGATCTCTTCCCTGCCCCTGCCCGAGTGGGACGCCGTCGACCGCCGCGCGCGGTACCACCGCAATGAGGCCGTGCACCGCGACCCGCGAGACCGGGCCCAGGAGACGTCGAATCTGCTCGCATGGCTGTGGCACACCACGGTGGAACCGGTGATGTCGACGGCCGGCCTGATCATGGGGCGCACCGAGTCCTCTCTCCCGCGGCCCGACGAGTCCCCGGCCACCCCTCCGGGGCACTCGGGAACGGATCTGCCGAGGATGTGGTGGTGCCCCACAGGTCCCTTCGCCGCACTGCCCCTCCATGCCGCCGGCGACGCCACCACGGCCATGGACCATGCCGTGCACTCCTACACACCGAGCGTTCGCGCGCTCAAGGCAGCCCGGTCGAGGATGATCCGGCTCCGCGGCGCGACCACAGCCCGGGTGCTCGTCGTCGCGGACGGCACGAGGTCCGTGTTCCCCCACCTGAACGAGGCCCGTCGTTATATCCCGGGGGCGACCTTCATCAACGCGAGCGATGCCACGCCGACCGGCTTGAGCCAGGCGCTCGGCGACCACCCCTGCGTCCACTTCATCGGTCCCGGTGCCGCCGAGGACGAGCTTCCGAGAAGCCCCGGCACCGAACTGCTCGACTGGCTGCGGCTGCCGCTGCCCCTGCCCGTCGACGGAGCCCTGGCCTTTCTGTCCGGCAGGGACACCGCCACTCCGCGCGCGTCAAGCCACATGTCGACCGCTGCGGCCTTCCAGACCGCGGGGTACGCCCATGTCATCGCCATGCTGGGCAGCCTCGACGACTTCATGGCGGCCCGGGTCACGCAACATCTGTACCTGGGAATCACCGGCCCCATGGGAGGGCTGCGTCCCGAACGCACCGCACTGGCCCTGCACGACGCGGTGCGTCGTGTGGAGTCGACCGTCCCCTTTCCCGAAGCGATACTCGTCCGCGCGGCCATGGTGCACCTGGGTCCCTGAGAGGAGACAAGCCTGTGGGCCCCGGATGTTCCCGGGGCCCACAGGCTCGTCATTCAGTGGGTCGCCTACCAGCGATACCAACGACCCTTGCGTCCGCCCGAGTCCGCGCTGCGCATCACGAAGCCCAGCAGCCAGACGACCAGCACGATGACGGCGATCCACCAGAGAGCCTTCAGCGCGAAGCCCGCGCCGAAGAGGATCAGAGCCAGCAGAAGAACGAGAAGCAAAGGAACCATAGTTATCAACCTCCGACGCTTCTGGTGCCCGGCAAATAGAAGAACACACAACGAATTTCCCTGGTTTCTTCACCGATCTGGCGGGCATCGGGCTCTGTTTCTCCATCGAAACGGGTGCACACGCCGGAGACCTCATCACCTACTCTTCGGTTGATCGACGATCAACGGCCACCGAGGCCGGGCCGAGGCGGGGGACAGACACATGACGTATCGACGCGCGGTGATACCGGCACTGGTCGGGGGAGTGCTCATGACGCTGCTGCTGTGGTGGGCGGGCGCGAGCGCACAGGCACTCCAACTGCGCGGCGCGTCAACCGTGTTCAGCATCGAATCCGCGGCGGAACTCCAGAGGTGGCTCGCCCCCTGGTCGTACGACCCCCCGACGGGATCGTACGACGCATCGGCGGGCGACCCGGCCGTGAGCGCCGCCGGCCAGTACTCCGACCTCTACCACACGGCCATGCAGATCAGGTTCTTCGCGGTCTTCGCGTTCTTCGTGGCCGGCGCACTGCTTCTGGCCCGCCGAATCCCGCCCACGCAGGGCCGCACCCCGGCCATGCTGCTCGCGCTGTGGGCATGGGGCCCGGTCGCCGGAACGCTGGCCGTCACGGTCTCGGCGCCGTGGCTGATCGCGTCGCGGGGGCGCGGCAGTTACCGGCTCCTGCCGCAGCTGGCCGGGGTGGTCGCGTCGAGCGGCGCGGTCGTGGTGTTCGCGGCGTTGGTGACCGCAGGCGTCACGGTGCTCGTGGCGCGTGCCGCCGTCAAGGGGACGGACCCGGTGCCCCGCCGGAGTGTGCCGCCGCGTGCCGCCCGTCTGGCCGCGAGCGTCGGAACCGGCGTGATCGCGCTGTCCTTGGTCATCCTGTCCTACGATTCCGCCGCGGCGTGGATCCAGACCTCGTTCAGCGGCGCGGGGCTGCTGTCCGAGCCCGGCGACCTGCTGCGCCAGTGGCTGCTGCTCGGCGGCTGGGCGGGTCCGTCGACCGCACCGTTCGGCGAGTGGCTGCTCTACCGGGCCGCCGACGTGGTCACGCTGGCGGTGGTGTGGTGGGCGCTACGACTGCTGCCCGTACTGCTCACCCGCACCACGGCCCCGGCGATGGCGGTGGGAACGGTCTGCGCCACCGTACTGGGACTGCTGGCGAGCCAGGTGCTGCACATGGCGATGGACGACACGGTCGCCGTCTGGGGCCCGACCCATCTGTTCTCCGCCCTCGGCAACGGCACTCCGGCCGCCCTCACCTTCGGCACGCTCGCAGGACTGGCAGCCCTCGCGACGCTCCGCCTGACGGGGGACCGTGCCTCGGGTACTGCCCCTGATGCACGGAGCAGCGAGCCTTCCCTTCCCGCTGCCTGAAGCCCTCGGCGTGCCCCTGCTGCGCCGGGCGGCGGGACTCGTCTTCGGTCGTCCCCGAGGGGTCTCCTGTGATGTCCTCTTCCTCCGCCGCGTCCGGCCTATGGCGGGACCGCGACTTCCTTCGCCTCTGGGTGGGGCAGACGGTCTCCCAACTGGGCGAACAGACCTGCCTGGTGATCCTGCCACTCTTCGCCGTCCTGATGCTCGACGTCGGGGCCGGCGAGTTGGGTGTCCTGCGCGCGGTGGGGCAGGCGCCGATCCTGCTGCTGTCGCTCTTCGCCGGCGCGTGGGTCGACAGTCGGCGGACCCGCACGCTGATGGTGCTGACCGACGCGGGCCGTGCCCTGGTGCTGGGGGCCGTCGCCGTGGCCGGCCTCCTCGGCGGGCTCGGTCTGCCGGCGCTGGTGGCGGCCGCCTTCGCCGTCGGCGCGCTGTCCGTGTTCTTCGACGTGGCCTACCAGACGTCGTTGGTGCGACTGGTGCCACGCGATCAACTGGTGAGGGGCAACAGCGCACTTGAGGGAAGTCGGTCCGCCGCCCAGATCGGCGGGCCCGCTCTCGGCGGCGTGTTGGTGTCCGTGCTGTCGGCGCCGATCGCCGCGGCCTCCAGCGCGGTGTTCTTCGCGTTGTCGTTCCTCTCCATACGACGGATCCGCCGCCCCGAGCCCATCCCGGAACGCACAAGCAAAGAAGACCACTTGGAACAATCGGAGCGTCCTGCTCGGGTCTGGCGGCGCATCCGTGCCGGCCTCCGCTTCGTCGTCGGCGACACGACGCTGCGTACCGTATGCATGGCTTCGGCCGCCTTCCAGTTCTTCTTCGCGGCCGTGATGACCGTCTATCTGCTGTTCATGCCGCGAGAGTTGCACCTGTCGGGCACCGTCGTCGGGCTGGCCCTCGCGGCGACGGGGCCGGGCGCGCTCCTGGGCTCCCTGCTGGCCGCCCGCCTGCCGAGCCGCTTCGGGCACGGCGCTGTTCTCGTGTCCGCCGCAGCGCTCGGCGACGGTGTGTTCCTGCTGGTGCCCGCGCTGCACGGCTCCTCCGCGATGACGGTTGCCGCGCTCCTCGCGGTCAACTTCGTCTTCGGGACCTTCGGTCAGCTGGTGAACGTCACGATCATGGCGGTCCGGCAGACCGTCACTCCCGACGGAATGCAAGGCCGGGCGGCCGCGACGATCAACTTCGTGGGCATGGGGATGACCCCGCTCGGCTCACTGCTCGGAGGCCTCTTGGCGCAGACGTGGGGGACGCGCACCAGCCTCCTGGTGACAGCGGCGGGCATGCTGCTGTCGCCGGCCCTGATGGCCCTGTCACCCCTCGCCCGCCTCGGGCGGACGCTCCCGTAGGAAGCGCACCAGGCGCGTGCCGCCGTAGCCGAGAAGCCACGGCAGCACCGTGATGCCCCCGACGTACACGGCCAGACAGCCGAGCAAGTCGTACAGCTGCGCCGGCGGTTCCACGGCGCCGTCGACCCTCACCGGCCGGTCCCACCGGCTCAGCGGGAAGATCATGGAGATCGCCGAGGCCACCACCGGTACCAGCGGTACCAGCACCGACCACAACCGGGCCCGCGGACCCGGACCGGAGGCACACCACACTCCCAGCGAGACCATGGCGAACGGCCCGAACGGCACCCACAGCACCGCCGGGTACAGCAGCAGCACCCACCACTCGTCCGCATACCCGAACATCATCGGCATCGCCCCCCGGCCTGACCGGCCCCAGGGACCCCGGAGCCTTCTCCCCGGCACGCCCCGCGCCGAATGTACCGCCGTGAGGACCCGGGCAGCACCGGCATTTCGAACCCCCGCACGGCCGCGTACCCGAACGTGGTCGGAGGGCGGCCGCGCAACGGAATTCGCCCCGCCCGCCACCGGCCTGAGGGCTACCGTACGGACATGCCGCGCCGCCCGACGCGGCCGTACGAAGAGGAGTCCCGTGTCATCGCCTTGCGACCCCGAGTACGCTTCCGCCGGCGATGTGAGCGCAGCGCTCATGATGATCGACTCACGGCTCAAAGCCCTCTACGACAGCAAGACGGAGACCGACCCGCAACAGCAGCGGCTGATCGAGCAGTTCGCCGCGTCTCTCGGCCCGGAGGGGTTCGAAGCGCTGCTGGACGGCACGTGCACGCTCATCTACACGTTAGATCGGACCAAGGCGGCCTGGACTGAACGGCATTGAGCCATGAACAAGGGTGAGGCGAGCAGGGACAGCCGCGGCGAGAAGCTGTCCGCCCCAGCCGGGAACCGCGCGGAGCGGACAGCTTCCACGGGCTGAAGTGGCCCGGTCCTACGGTCGGTTGAGCCTGATCGAGTTGATGGGAGAGAGGTTCTCCGCGGACCAGCTCCCCGCCGCGATCGTCGTGCCCGTGCAGTTGCCTCCGTTGTAGCCGTAGCACATGGTCGTGCTGGCCCCACCGGTCTGATTGTTGATCACCCAGTGCCAACCTTCCTGGTTGGACAGGTTGTGAGCTCCGTAGGAGTAGTAGGCATGGGTCAACGTGCTGCTGTTCGCGGGCTGGTCCTGGGCGTACACGCAGACGGCACCGGACGGACAGCCGTAGAGCGTGGCGGCATGGGCCGTTCCGGCTCCCGCCAGCATGGTGCCGACGACCGTCGCCGTGGCTGCGGAGGCACCCAGCAGTGCCCTCAGTTTCGTTCTCATGGTGATCTCCTTGAGTTCGTGATGGAGCATGTACACGGTGGGGCATGCCGGGTCACTGTCGTTCGTGAGTCGGCTGCCTATGGCCGGATGCGCGCGGACATCGGCTGAACCGTCGGTGCTCCGCCGAAAAGGCGTGGGGCGGAAGGGGTGCGATGTCAGGAGAGAGGTTCGGCACGGGCCGCAGCGCGGTCGTGGTCGGCGGCGGTATCGGCGGGCTGGCCGCGGCGATCGGCCTGCGCCGGATCGGCTGGGAGGTGACGGTCGTGGAACGCGCCCGCGTCCTGGCCGACGTGGGTGCGGGCATCTCCCTGCACGCCAACGGCATCCGCGCCCTGGACGTCCTCGGCGTCGGCCGAGCGGTGCGCGCCGCCGCACGCCCCCCAGTACACCGGCGGCCCGCACGCCCCGCGGCGGCCGACTGGCCCGCATGGACGGGGCCGTGCTGGAGCGCAAGCTGGGCACACCGATCGTCGGCATCCCGCGGGCCGTGCTGCACCGGCTGCTGCGCGAGGCGCTGCCACCCCAGTGCCTGGTCATCGGGGCCGAGGTGATGTCCGTGGACTGCTCCGACCCCGGCCGGGCACGCGTGCCGGTCCAGGAGGGCGTCCTGGACGCGGACCTGGTCGTGGCGGCCGACGGCGTGGACAGCCGGCTGCGCGGCCGGCTGTTCCCCGGCCACCCCGGCCCCGTGTACGCCGGCTCCACCGTCCTGCGGGCCGTGACCGAGCATCCGGTGACGCTGGCCACCGACTTCGAACTGACCTGGGGCCGGGGCGCCGAGTTCGGCCACATCGCCTTCGCCGACGGCAGAGCCGAATGGCACGCGGTGCTCAACTCACCGCCCGGCACCCGCCACACGGACGCGCTCGCCGTCATGCGCCGCCGGTTCGGCCGCTGGCACGACCCGATCCCCGCCCTGCTCGAAGCGACCCGGGCCGACGCCGTCCTGCACCACGACATCCGTGAACTGGCAACGCCCTTGCCCTCCTTCACCCACGGCCGGATCGCACTGCTCGGCGACGCGGCACACGCCATGACCCCGAACCTCGGCCAGGGAGCGTGCCAGGCACTGGAGGACGCCGCCACACTGGCCGCCGCGCTCGCCTCCGAACCCACTGTCGAATCGGCGCTCACCCGTTACGACGCCGAACGCCGCCCCCGCACCGAGGCCGTGGCCCGAGCCGCACGCCAGGCCGGCCGGATGGGCCAGCAGCTGGCACACCCCCTGGCCGTGGCCCTGCGCAACACCGGACTCCGGCTGGCCCCCTCCAGCGTGACCGTCCGCGCCGTACTGAGGCACGCCGACTGGACACCGCCCCCGTCACGGGCGTTCGTAGAGCTGGAGCACGCCCCCGAGAGAGAAGCACACGGCGCCCAGAAGGGTGGCCCAGTCGGCGATGTCGGCGTTGATCATGCTGCCGGTGACGGGACGGGTGTAGGCGGCGAGAGCCGAGACCATGAAGAGAACCGAGCCGAGCTGGTTCACGGCGACGATCCACCACCCGAGACTGCGCCGGCGCACGCAGTGCCTGCGACCGTGGCAGATCTCGACGAACGCGAGACGACCGGAGACCAGGAAGAGCACACAGCCGATCACGTCAGGCGCCCAGATCAACCGGTTGACCTGCCGGACGCTCAAACCCTGGAGGAAGGAGTCCAGCAGGTCGACGGCGAACACCAGTGTGCCGGCGAACAGGACGAACGCGCTCAGCCAGTCCACCCGGGTCGGCTCGTAGCTCCACCAGCGCCAGTCGCGCGTGACGAGCCGGCCCGTACCGCCGGGCACATGGCGGGGGGCGTTGACGACCTGGAGCAGCGAGACGTAGCCGCCGGTGTTGAAGAACAACCCGCCGGCGAAGTAGACCGAGGCGGACGAGACGGCGTCCCCGGAGCCGAACCGGGCGACGCCGGCCCCGACGGCGAAGAGCGCGCCGCCGATCACGAAGGCGGTCGCGGCGACGGCGTTGAGCCGGCGCAAACGGCTGAGTGAGACCTTGTCGGCGGTGGCATGCCGACCGGTGGGCGCGCCGGGCGCGCGGACGGCGATGACGCCGCGCCGCCGGGCGGCCCGTGACTCCCACACCGCGGTGCCGCCGCCGGGAAGACGCCAGGTGAGCCGGGTGGTGAACGGTCCCGCGCCCTCGGCCCGCTGGTCGGTGGATGTCACGCGGACGCCACGGCCGCGACGCCGCCCTCGTCCTCGCCGTTGACGACGATCGCACGGCTCCGGCCGGACGCGACCGCACTCACGGCCTCGCTGATCAGGCGGAGAGCACCGTCCGGGGCCCTCCGGCCCCTGTTCCGGCCGCAGCCGCCTCGTACGTCGCGCATGGCATTCCCCGGATAGCTGGGCGCACGGGGCGCCTGGCTTCGCGGCCCCTGAACACGCGTCGACTCTGCCAGAGGCAACCGCAGATGGCGGTCATTTCGCCACTGTTAGATCCTGTATGTCCCCGCCGCGAAGAGCCCCCGTCACGCAGCGCTGCCTCTTGGGGACGGACGCCGACCAACATCCGGCAGCACGTGGTCGCCGACTCCGTCGGTGCTCAGGCACAGCGAGCAGACGACGGCGTCGTGCGTCGCGCAGGCGGCCACGTCGGGTCGCTCGAAATCCTCTCGGCACACATGGCACTGGTACGTCACGGCGCTGGGGTTGCCGTCCGCGTCCAGGAGCGGCTCGGTGATGCCGTCGTCGGTGCGGCGCAGGTAGTACCTGCCCCGGGTGACGATCGCCATGATCGGGGTGAGGACGAAGGCGATGACGGCGGCGGCGACGGGGGAGTACGGCTGCAGGGTGTCGCCGAGGGCGTGGAAGTACATGGCGATGGACAGGCCGGAGGCGGCCACGAAGGCGACGACGCCCACCGGGTTGACCGCGTGGAGCATGCCGCGCCGGAACTCGGGCTGGATCGGGGACAGTTCGAGCAGGTACTTGTTGACGCCGATGTCGGTCGCGACGGTGACGACCCAGGCGATGGCGCAGTTGGAGTAGAAGCCGAGGATGTCGTTGAGGAAGCTGAACATGTCGGCTTCCATCAGCGCGAGCGCGAAACCGAGGTTGACCAGGACGAAGATCATGCGGCCGGGGTAGTGCCTGGTGACCCGGGTGAAGGAGTTGGTCCACGCCAGCGAGCCGGAGTAGGCGTTGGTGACGTTGATCTTGATCTGGCTGATCACGACGAGGGCCACGGCGAGCGGGACGACCAGCCAGGACGGCATCATCGCGTCGAAGGCGCCGCGGAACTGCTGGATCGGCTCGGGCGCGGCCTCCGCGCCGACCTCGGCGAGAATGTACACGGCGAGGAAGACCCCGATGGCCTGCTTGAGCGCGCCGAGGACGACCCAGCCGGGCCCGGCCATGACGACGGCCGTCCACCAAGCGCGCTTGTTCGCCTCGGTCTTGGGCGGCATGAAGCGCAGGTAGTCGATCTGCTCACCGATCTGCGCTATGAGGGAGAGGCACACACCTGCGCCCAGGAGGACGGAGGCGGTGTCGACGCCGCCCTCGCCGTCGGTGCCGGCGTAGGAGAGGAAGCGGTCCACGGTGCCCGGGTCGGTGGCGATCAGATAGCCCAGCGGGGCGACCATCAGCACCAGCCAGACGGGCGTGGTCCACACCTGGAGCTTGCTGAGCGCCTTCATGCCGTAGACGACCAGCGGAACCACCATCAGCGTGGAGACCAAGTAGCCCAGCCACAGCGGAAGTCCGAGGCCGAGCTTGAGGCCCTGGGCCATGATCGAGCCTTCGAGGGCGAAGAAGATGAACGTGAAGCTGGCGAAGATGACGCTGGTGAGGACCGAACCGTAGTAGCCGAAGCCGGAGCCACGGGTGATCAGGTCGAGGTCGATGTTGTAGCGGGCGCCGTAGTAGGCGAGCGGGAAGCCGGTGACGAAGATGACGACCGCGGCGACGGCGATCGCGACGAGAGCGTTGCCGGTGCCGTGGGCCAGGCCGATGCCGGCGCCGATGGAGAAGTCGGCCATGTACGCGATGCCGCCGAGCGCCGTGGTGGCCACGACCATCGGGGTCCAGCGGCGGTAACTGCGGGGCGCGAAGCGGAGGGTGTAGTCCTCCAAGGTCTCCCTGACGGCCTGGTCGGCACCGGGCTCCGTCTTCTTCGCCGGTCCCGGCTCGGTGACCTCTGCCAGTCGTGGCTCGGTGCTCATACCGCGCCTCCTTGCTGCGGGTGGGGGACTGCTGTGGGGGGTGGACGCGTGAACTCCCTTGCGTCCATGAAGGGGGACGCTAGGAGCCGGTCGTTACTCCTGAACGCTTCCCGAATGAAGGAAGTGTTTCGGAGGACTCTCGAGACAACGGCTGGGCGAGCGGCTCCCGGACACACGGACAGCCGGCCTCTCACTCTCCGGGCGAGGCCGTGTAGAGGGCGGCAACCGCGGCCGCCCGGTCGCGCAGGGCGGCGCGCAGCGACGTCGGGGACAGGGCCTCCGCGTCCGTACCGAGCTGCCACAGCGCCCACTCGGCGTGCCGTGCGTCCTGGAACGTCACCTCCAGCCGCAGCCGACCGTCCGCGCCGGGTTCTTCCGCGCGGACGGCGAGCGCGGTGTCCAGCAACTCCTCCCTCCGCTCCGGGTTCACCCGCACCAGCACGGTGATGTGGTCGCCACCGGAGAGAAACCCGGCGGAGCGTTCCCGCCAGACGCGGTCCAGGTCGACCCGGTTCGGCCGCTGCGCCGCCTCGGGAAGTTCCTCGGCGGCCGACAGCCGCGACAGCCGGTAGGTGCGGTCCTCGCCGGACCTCGTGGCCAGCAAGTAGCCCCGGTCGCGTACGGTGACCAGGCCGATCGGGTCGACCGTACGCCACCGGGGAGCCTCGCCCGTGGCCGCGTAACGGATGCGCAGCTTGTGTCCGGCGAGCACCGCGCGCCGCACCTCGATCATGGTGGCGTCCGGCACCTCATCGGTGACCAGCCGGCGCGAGAGCAGGTCGCTCTCAGGGGAGAAGAGGAAACGCTGGGCCGCGTCGCTCGCGGTCGCCTGATGGCTCTCGGGCAGCGCGTCGAACACCTTCCGCATCGCCGAAGCCAGCGCCGAGCCGAGGCCGAACACCTGCTCACCGCGCCCCGATCCGGCCGTCAGCAGAGCAAGGGCCTCGTCGTGGTTCAGCCCGGTGAGCTCGGTCCGGAAGCCGGGCATCAACGCGTAACCGCCGTGCCGGCCGCGTTCGGCGTAGACGGGCACACCTGCCGCGGACAGCGCCTCGACGTCACGCAGCACGGTGCGGGTCGAGACCTCCAGCTCGCGGGCCAGCGCGTCCGCGGTAAGCCTGCCGTGCCGGCGCAGCAGCAGCACAAGTGAGACCAACCGGTCGGCTCGCATGCGAGAACACTAGCGAGATACCTGACAGAGGATGTCGTGATGAGGCGAGAGGCTCATGCCGCACGACGTCAACATCTGTCTCCGACAGTCGAGTTGACGGCCGTGCGCGCGTACTTCTGACGATGTGAACGGAGCTGACGTGGTGATGGAACGAACAGCGGTCAACCCGGTGACGTGGTCGACGGAGCTGGGATTCAACCAGGGTGAGGTGGTGTCCGGGCACAGCCGCACCCTGTACATCTCGGGGCAGACAGCGATGAGCGCCGAAGGCAAGCCCCAGCACGACGGTGACATGGCGGCGCAGTTGACGCTGAGCATCGACAATCTGGAGGCGGTGCTCAGCGAGGCCGGCATGTCCCTCGCGCATCTCGTCCGGCTCAACGTCTGCACCACCGACGTCGACCTGCTCTTCCAGCACTACGGGTTGCTGGCGGCGCGGTTGGGTGCCGCGCGGGTGGCGCCGACCACGACGATGCTCGGGGTGACGCGGCTGGCGATCCCCACCCTGATGGTCGAACTGGAGGGCACCGCCGTCGCGTGACGCGGCCCCGCCACGCGCGGGGACGGGGTCATCCCGCCGACGGGGGTTGTGTACGACCCTCGTCGGCGGGAGGCTCCGATGTGCGGGGCTTCCCAGCGGGAGGCCGCTCGGCGGGAGGCCCCTCGGCGGGCCGATCGCGGGGCTCGGCCAGAGCCCGCTCCAGCGCCTCCCGGGCCCGGCGCTGAATCCCGTCACTGTCGTGCAGAAGCTGATCCATCTCCTCGGCAGTGGGCGGGACGGGCGGCGGCCCCTCCTCGGTCAGCCGGGAGTGGAGCCACCGGCACGCCTGGTCCTCGTCCGTGAACCGTTCGAGCACGTCCCGCGAACCCCGCTCACGGACGCCCACCACCCACACGCCACCGCGCTTCTCGAGGAAGTAGCGGTCGGCCGGATGAGGCCCGCGATGACAGTCCTGGATCTCGTAGTACGCCTCCGGCACCCCGGCCGCCCGAAGGGCGCGGCACAACTCGAACCGGTCCATGAAGCGATTCTCCCACCGGGAGCGTCGCGATCACGGCGAAGACGGTTGCGTCGTCTTCAGCCGTACGAGGGTGCCGTTGTTCACCAGGTCGATGACGCGCGTCGGGGGAATGTCCGGGCAGAACTTGCTCGACGTCACGTACTGGGTGCCGGTGCCCGGTTGCTCGAACGCCGGCGCCTGCGGACCCGCGCACACGGTGACGTCCTTGGCCAGCCGGTACAGGTGGTAGTCGTGCGGGTAGCGGGGGTCCGAGGTGTTGAGGTTCGACGGCGGAAGGGCCCGCAGCCCGTACTTCGTACCGGCCGGGGCGAGGAAGCGTCCCGCCTCGTTGCCGAAGCGGTCGAGCATCATGTCCTGCCCCGCGTGGAGCACCAGCGCCGCCGCGATCACACCGCCCTGGGCGTTGTGCGCGAAGCCGTCGTCCGCGGGATAGCGCCAGTCGCCCTGGCCGGAATCGGCGGCCGGGTTCCACCACCGGTCGAGGAACTCCACCGCGGTGAGGCCGCCGAGCCGCTTGTAGCCCTTGAGGATGTCACCCACCGGACCGCGGTCCGGCAACTGCCGGGGGCCCAGCCGCCAGTCACCGCAGAAGTAGTACCGGCGGTAGGCCTCCAGGATCGGATACGGCACCAGGCCCTTGCACGCGCGCGGCTCACCGTACCCGTCCTGCCCGTCTCCCGGCTGCGCGAGCGACCCGACCGGGGCGGGCGTCGACATGCTCGACCGGGCCGGCCCGGGGGTCTCCGCTCCACCGCCGTGGCCGGCCGCGGTCGCGGCCGACGGGGCGGACGCCCCCATGACGAGCGAACCGGACAGACCGGCGGCTGCGACGACGCCGGCACACCACCTTGACGCTTTCACTGAACCTCCCACATGGGCCCGGCGGACCGGGCGATCCCGCGGCCCGCCGGAAAACGGCGCCACGGATCGACCGGAAAGACGGGATCACTCAAACCACGGGGAGGGGCGGGCACACGGGGGCGCGCCACAGCTGCGTCCGAACGGACGCGGCCGGTTCACACAAGGTGGTCAACCCGCGAACAGACGAACAGCACCCGAGAAGGGCTGCCCTGCTGGAGACCGGCGAACGGTGGACGGCCGCCGACGTGTCGTCACCGATGACAGGCTACTGGACCGGAAGCGGTGAGTCCGGCCGAGGTGCCGTCATGACCGTGCCGGCCACACCAGGGCCTGAGCGACGACGACCCTCTCGCCGTCGAACGTCACGGCAGGGCCGGCATGCAGCTCGTAGCCGAGCCCGATCGCCTCACTCACACGGCGGCAGAACGTCTCGTCGTCCGGGCCGGTCAGAACTCGGTAGACGGGCAACCCGTCCGGTGGTGTGCTCATGAGGCCATGATCTCAGGTGACTTCGGCTCAGAGCGCCTGACCCCGCCTCGCTTCACCGCGGACGACGCGGACCGGCGGTAGCCATCGCGGAACGGCCGGATGCCCGGGGGAGCGCAGCCCGGCCCGGCGCTGCGCTCTCGGGGGTCAGCCGCCCTGGAGTGTCTCCTGCAGCCAGTCGAAGACGACCTCGCAGTGCTGCCGGGGAGCCATCGGCGAGCAGTGCAGCTGCGCGCCGGTCGCCGTGGTGAGCTTCAGATACTCCTTGGGAGCCGTCAGTTTGTCGAACATCTGGCGCGGCTGGCCGGGATAGAACTGCTCGAAGTCGTAGTCGAGGACCAGGGTGGGCGCCTTGATCCGGCCCACCACGTCCGTGATGTCCATCGACTGGATGAGCTTGGCAGGCGTGTAGAAGTCGGTGAACATCTTGCCCTGCCGAGCGGCGAGCATCGCCGGCACGGAGAAGGGCTCGAAGCGCTTCTTCACCGTCGCGGCCTCGGGAGGAGACAGCTGGGGCGCGACTTCCTTGTTCCAGATGGTGTTGGTCTCCTCCTTGTCCGGAGTGAGCACCTTCTGAAGCTCCCCGAAGGCCAGCCACGGATTCAGACATCCGGGCATCGCCGCCAACGCGGCGATCCGCTGTTCGAAGGCCGCGGCGCGGGGCGCCAGGTCGCCTCCCATGCTCAGGCCGGTGAGAGCGATCTTGCCGGCGTCCACGTCGGAACGGGCCGTCAGCCAGTCCACGAGCGGCGTGACCACGGTCTCCCAGCGCGGGCTGAACACCACCTGGTCCACGAAGAGCATCTGCCCCTGGCCGGGACCGTCGTAGACCAGGGCGTTGAAGTCCCGGTCCAGGGCGGCCGCGACACCGTACGTCCACATGTCGACGTTCTGCCCGTCGCTGCCGTTGGTGAGGATCACCGTGGGGCGCCGCCGCCCTGAGGCGTCGGGGCGGAAGAGCCACACGGGCATGGAGGTCTTCCCGTACGCGACCTTCGCCGTCACCGGCGCCGGGTCGCACAGCCTGCAGAAGGTGCCCCATGCGCCGCGGCACGCCTTGTACAGGTCCTCCTCGCGGCCGGGGTCCCGGGAACCGAGGACGAAGAAGAGCGCCTGGGCGTAGTACTGCGACGCTCTCAACGCCCGGAAGCGCGTGGTCTCCTGGTCAGGACGCCCGCCCTCGGGCGCCTTCATCAGCCGGTCGCCGAGCTTGCTGAAGGTGTCGACGTAACTCTGCGCCGACAGTCCCGCCTTGTTGATCGTGTTCACGGCGGTGAGCACCTCGCCCACGTCGGCGCTGCCCTGATCGGCCCCACCGAGCGCCAGGAGCCCGCCGAAATTGAACTCCGGGTCGTCGAAGAGCGTCATCACGCCGGGCGCCGGCCCGCCGGCGGAGGCGGAGGCGGAGGCCGAGCTCGTGGGAGCCTGGGCGGAGGAGGCCCGCGTGGGGGTGCACCCCGCGGCCAGCACGGTGGCCCCCGCCACGCCGAGGATCCCGGAAAGGGCGCTGCGTCGTCCTGGGCCGAGAGCGTGATCAGGCGCTACGTCTGTCATGACGCCCCAATGTAGGACCGCGCCCCGCGCGCCCCGCAGTACGACGCCCGCCGTTGCCCCGAATGGACCGTCACCGCCGGCTCCGGGCACGCAGCCGGGCGCGGCCGGTGCTGTCGGCTGAGGCGGGGCCGCTGCGGCCGTCGGCGGAGTTCAGGGGGGCCATGGCGAACAGTGCCGAGCGGGCCGGGCGCACGAGGAGGACGAGGGGGAGCGGCAAACCGGGACGCGGCCGGCGTGCGGCCGCGCTACAGCACCTGGTCGAAATAGCCGGGCCCCGACGGTGGGACCACCTCGTGAGCGGTGCGATAGCGCAGCGTCTCGCGCTGCCACGTGTGGTAGCCGCTCATCCACGCGGCCATGAGGTCGACGTAGACGTCCACAGCGGCCTGTTCCCTGCGGTTGAGCCCGAGTCGGGCACACAAGGCCGGCGTCTCGGCGGCGAGTTCCCCGAACCGTCCCACACACCGGTTCACTCGGTCGACCGCGGCCGCGACGGCCTCGGCGCGGGTGAGGGAGCCGGAGTGTTCGAGGACGAGGACCAGGTTGTCCATGTCGCCGCGAGCCTCCTCCTTCTCCAGCGAGTACACGTCGTTGCACATCAAGGTGACGTCGATCGCCGTCCGGCGCATGATCCTCAGGTGAGGTGCGTGAAAGGCCGCCGCGGGGACGGTGATGCCGGCGGCGCGCTCCCCGAGGGAGAGGGGCAGATCGGTGGCGGCGACGCCCCGGCGGACCTCGAGGTAGGCCTCCATGTCGGCGGGCGCCCCGCGCAGGCGGCCGATCGCCTCGTGGGCGTGTGCGGCGAAATAGTACTCCCACTCGTGCGCGGTGCGGGCGATCCAGGCGGGGTGGGCGCCGCGCACACCGCGGGCACGGATGTCGGCGAAGGCCGCCGTGCAGGGATCGGCCCCGGCGGGCGGAGCCGCGCCGTGAGCGATGTCTGTCAGCCGCCGGCAGGCGCGGGCGGTGCGCGCGGGGTCCCTGCCGAGCGGGCCGTCGAACTGGTCGTCGAAGACGAAGAAGAAGGCCATCGTGTCCGCGCACAGCCTCAGAGCGCGCCCCCGGGCACGGGGAAAGCCGAGAGCGGCCAGCCGCGGCATGTCCCAGGAGGTGTACCAGGCGACGGATCGGTCGTCCGTGACCAGGCCCATGCGGCGCACCCATGCCAGATTGCGACGGCGCGCCTCGTCAAGCCCGGGACTCGGCGCCACGGCGTCGGGAAGGTCGAAGTCGACGTCCTGCGGCACGGAGTCCTCCCGGAGTTTCTGAAGAGCTGCACGGCCCGGGTCGCGGCCTCGACGAGACGGCGGCGGCCTCGGCGGCCCCGGTCACCGCCAGGGATGCGCCGACGTCCCAGGGCGACCCGGCTCACCCGGTGTGCACGCGGCGCGGCTCTGCCCGCGCGGCCGCCGACGAGCTGGAGCGCTCCGGCCCCGCCGGCTTCAGTCTTCGACCGGGCTCACGCGACCCTCGTCCACGGCCTCCGGCGTCGTCAGGTCCAGCGTGAGCGGCTCACCGCCCCCGATCCCGAGCCGCTCGAGGCTGAACGCCATGGACGCGCGAACGCTCTGCGGCGTGCGGAACTCCTCGGTGCTGCGGACGCCGGGCAGTTGATCGCGGACCGACTCGGGTGTGGGGTCCTCCTTCCACACCACTCCCTCGGTGGCCCCCAGGAAGACCCGCCCGACACGACGGCCCGCCGCGTGGAGGAACTCGCCCGTGCAGGGCACGTCCTCATGGGCCAGGACGGCCACCACGGGCGCGACGAGGCGGGCGGGGAACATGTCGACGAGCAGGCCGGCCGTCGATTCGTCGCCCTGAAGCGCCTGAAGGGACATGCGGGTCGCGGCGATCGGCACGACCGCGTTGACCTTGATGCCGTACGGGGCTCCCTCGGCGGCCAGCGACGTGGTCAGCCCCAGCACACCGCCCTTTCCGGCGGCGTAGACGCTCAGCCCCGCATCGCCGAAGACGGCGTCGGAACACGTGTTGACGATCCGTCCGTACCCCGCCGCGACCATGTGCGGCCAGACGGCCCGCACCATGTTCAGCGTCCCGCCCACATGGGTGTCCAGCACACGCCGGCACTCCTGGTCGGACAGATCCCCCAGCGGGCGCAAAATCGAGATGCCCGCATTGTTGACCAGCACGTCCAGCCGTCCCCAACGCTCCACGGCGGCCCTGGTCACAGCGCGAGCGCCGCCCACGGTCGCCACGTCGTGGACGTCGGCCGCCGCCTCCCCGCCCAGCACACGAATCTCCTCGGCCACCGCGTGCGCCGGTGACGGCGACGCCCCACACCCGTCGATCCCGGTCCCCACGTCATTGACGACGACGCGCGCGCCCCGCGCCGCGAGCAACAGGGCGTACTCCCGGCCCAGTCCACGGCCTCCCCCCGTCACGACCACCACACGGCCGTCGAAACGAACATCGCTCACCCGCGCCCACCTCCCCATGGCCAACCGACCCCGCACACCCTGCCGCGCGCAGCCGCACCCCGGACAGGGAGCGTGCGAACCCGCCCGACGCATCCGCACACCTCGCACGCCACGCCGACCGCCCCGGCACACACCCTGACCCACCGTCGCGCCGCAGAGCGCCCCCGGTTGCCGCCGACCTGTACATCCCCGAAACCTTGGGGGAGACTGCGGACATGGGGGATGTGCTCAGCAACGGACCGGATCGCCCGCCCTGGAGGCCGTCACGCAGACTGAGCATCGCGGTCGCGGTCGTGATCCTCGCGGCGGCGCTCGCGGTGGGCGTGACGACCGTGGGCGGTGGACCGGACGAGCAGACCCCGGCAGCGCCTGCGAGCCCGACGTCGGCGCCGCCTTCCGGCAGCGCCTTTCCGGCGGGGCCGGACGCGGTGGTCAGGGCGGGACAGACCCCCGGCCTGGTGATCGCAGGGGTGCCCTTGCCCGAGGGCGCCACGCTGATCAGGCGTGACCGCAGGGCCTCCGCAGGCCCGGCGACAGTGGTCGTACGACGCCGGGACGGATCGCTGGGGCGGCACGGCGCGGTAGTCACCTTCCCCGTGCCGGCGCCGCAGGAGGGACGCACGGTCCAGGTCGGCGGCGTCGCGGGAAGGGCCCTGGAGCATGAGATCACCTGGCCGATCGCGGGTTCATACGCGCGGGTCCGCGGTGACCTGCCCCGTCCCGAGCTGATCGCGGTCGCCTCCGCCACCGGCATCGCCTCGGGCCGCCCTCACGTCGAACCACCGCCCGGACTCTCGATCACGGCCGCGGGCACCTCGCGACCGCCCTACCTGCACGAGACCCGGTACGACTCGACCGACACCGGTGAAGCCGACGCCCTCTCAGGCGGCCTCACCTTCACCGGAGCCACCCGATGCGGCGGACTCGAAGACCAGTTGTACGCCGCCCGCGCCCGGCCCGCGGGAACCGTGAACGGCAAGCCCGCTGTCATCACGTCCGCCTTCGGCGGCAACGGCGCCCTGGCGTGGGAGCCGACGCCCGGCGTCGTGGCGTACGTCGGCTACAGCGGCGCCCCGTTCGACGAGGCCGCCATCGCCGCCCTGCGCCGCCTCGCCGCACGAACCCGCCTGCTCAGCCCCGAACAATGGCAGACCACCGGTCCCGCGACGAGCGAGCAGACCATCGACTTCACGCGGCCCGACTGAAAGATGCGTTCACCGGCAGCCCGCTTGAGCGAGGACCCTAGGCCCAAGGTCCTAGGCAGGGTGAGGCCGTGGCCCGATCTCCAGCGCCCGCAGCCGCCCTACCGTGATCCACATGGAGATACCCGAGCACCACAGGCAGGCGGTCATTCCCCACATCATGGTCGACGGCGCCGCTGAGGCGATCGACTTCTACGCGAAAGCGTTCGGCGCGGTCGAGCTCTTCCGGCTCGAAGGCGAGGCCGGGCGGATCACGCACGCAGAGATCGGCATCCACGGCTCCACGCTCATGCTGGGAGACGCCGACGCACCCTTCTCGGCTCCCGACCGGACCGCGCCGTCGGTTGCGCTGCACGTCTACGTGCCGGACGTGGACAGCCTGACCGCGACGGCAGCGGCCGCCGGCGCCGAGTTGCTCACCAAGCCCGCCGACATGCCCTACGGCGCACGCCAGTCGACGCTGCGCGACCCGTTCGGCCACGTGTGGATCTTCCTCACACCACTGGCGAAGGAGTGACGCGCAAGCGGAAGGCCGCCGATGACAGACGCGGTGCAGGCGATGCTCCGGCCGCCCGTCATCGCTGTGTCCGTGCTCGCAGAGCGTGGACGGACCAGTCGAGCACCGGCTGAAGACTCTCCGGGCCAGGCCAGCCGTTGATCACCGCGAGCAGCGAGAAGTACCGCTCTCTGCGAGGGTCGTTCAAGCGTTCCAGCCGGGTGAGGAGATGCCGCCGGTACTCGGCATCGTCCCGGTGTTCAAAGAGGTGTGCGCAGCGGGTCACCAGGGCCGAGACGATCGGATCGGCCTGGGGCGAGGCCGGTTCGATGCCGGCTGCTACAGCCGGGGCGATCTGGTCGCGGACGATCACGGCCAAAACGCTGTGCCGGCTGGGGGGAGTGTGCGGGATGCACCCGGCCGCCTGGTCCTCGACCATCTGCCGCACATGGGCACGGAATTCCGGGTCTTCGGCCAGTTCGGCCAGCTCCACCCACGCTTGGAGCTGTTCGGTATCGGGGTCGTCCGGCAGTTGCGGAGTCATCGAGCGCCTGATCCCCACGAACACCGAACCGGCTCCCACGCCACCGAAGACGGCGTCGAGGAAGTCACCGACCAGCCGTCGGCGTTCCGCTTCAGAGAGCTTTGCCAGCTTGTGCATCAGATCCGTCTCCTCAGGGGTGGCCTCACGCCTCGCTGCGGCAGCCAGCACTGCGCGCCGCAGGCGCAGGATGCGGATCTGCACGTCCAACGCCTCGACATGCGCCGCGGCGACTTCCGGCAGCGGGAGTTCCCGGTCCATGACCTTCCGGATGGCGTCAAGGTCCAGGCCCAGCTCGCGCAGGGTTCGGACAAGGTCCAGGCGTGCGACGGCGCCGTTGTCGTAGAGGCGGTAGCCCGCCGGGCTGCGGTCGGTGGGCGGGATGAGCCCGCGGTCGGAGTAGAACCGGATGGTTTTGACCGTGATACCGGTTCGCCGGGCCAGTTCGCCGATCGAGTAGAGCGTGTGACCGTTCATGTCCCCACCTTCAGGTCTCCCCTTGCTGGAGACTCAAGCAATCGGCGCCGGACGCCGTTCAGCGCCAACGGCTGCACCAATGGTCCCCAACTCCGTGAGCCACGACGCCTTCGGGCCGTGGGGGCCGCCCGGGTGCTGGAGGGGGCCGGGCCTCAGGCCGGCTTCGGTGAGCGCTTCCAGAGTGGTGGCGAGCGCTTCCACCTGGATCGCGAGGTGGTCGAAACCGCTGCCCACGTCGACCGGTCCGTCGCCGGGGCGGTGGACCAGTTCGAGCGAGGCCACCGGTTCGTCGGGCGGCTGGCGGACCGCATTCTGGCGGACGATCCGCGGAAGACCGCGGAGAGAGACGGCTGAGGACCAGTGACCGGCGACACGGTCGCGGCAGGCCGACGGTGACTGACGCGGCGCTGGCGCTGTGGCCGCACAAGGTCGCCTGAGAGCGAGCCGTGCCGGTTCTTCTTCCTGCGCGGAGATGTCGTCCTGAGGGAAAAGGGATTGCCTCGGGCGCACAGCTCACGTTGGCTGGGCAGCATGGCTGAACTGCGTACCGATCGCCTCACTCTCCGTCGATGGCGGGACTCCGACCTTGAACCATGGGCGGCGATGAATGCCGACCCCGAGGTTCGGGAGCACTTGGGCGACCTGCTCACCCGCGAACAGTGCGATGCCTCCGTCGCTCGGTTCCAGGCCGAGTTCGACCAGCGAGGCCATGGGTGGTGGGCGGTCGAGGTGCGGGCGACGGGCGAGTTCATCGGCTTCGCGGGCTTGGACCAGGTGGATGACGGCATGCCGTTCACAGGCGTGGAGATCGGCTGGAGGCTCGCCCGCCCGGCCTGGGGCCAGGGCTACGCCACCGAGGCCGCGCTGACGGTCCTGGCCCACGGCTTCGACACTCTTGGACTTTCCGAGATCCTCGCTGTCACGACGGCGACCAACCTCCGTTCGCAGGCGGTGATGCGACGGATCGGCATGACCCGGGACCCTGCCGACGACTTCGACGACCCCACCGCTCCCGAAGGGCCACTGCGTCCGAACGTGCTGTATCGCATCGCCCATAGCGCGAGGACCTGACGTTCGGACCGGTCCGGGAAACGGTCCAGCGCATCCTCGATCCATCCGGCGCAACCGGGCAGGCGCGCAGCACCCGGCTCGTCGCCCATGTCCAGCGGATGGAGAAGGGAGCGACCTGACCGTCAGCCCGGCGCCACTTCCGAGATCAGCACCCGGACGCGGGCCTCGATCGCGTCACGGATGGGGCGTACGGCCTCGACACCCTGCCCGGCCGGGTCGTCGAGCTGCCAGTCGAGGTACCGCTTGCCGGGGAAGACGGGGCAGGTGTCGCCGCACCCCATGGTGATCACGACGTCGGACGCCTGGACGGCCTCCACCGTGAGGATCTTCGGGGTCTCGGCGGAGATGTCGATGCCGACCTCCCTCATCGCCTCCACAACGGCCGGGTTGACGTCGTCGGCGGGGGAGGACCCGGCGGAGCAAACCTCGACGCGGCCGCCCGCGAGGTGAGCGAGGAAGGCGGCGGCCATCTGGGAGCGGCCGGCGTTGTGGACGCAGACGAAGAGCACCGACGGACGCGGCGTGGCGGAAGAGCTCATGGGCGGGGGCTTTCTCGGGAGATCGGATCAATCAGGAGACGGCGGGTTCCGGTTCGCCGTGCGGGACGACGATGTCATCCGGGGCGGGGGCAGGGCGGCCGTAGATCACGGCGACGGCCCCCAGCCCGAGCACGGCTCCCAGCAGCTGGGCCGCGATGAACGGGGCGACGGAGGCAGGGGCGATGCCGGCGAAGGTGTCGGTGAACGTCCGGCCGATGGTCACCGCCGGGTTCGCGAAGGACGTGGAGGAGGTGAACCAGTACGCGGCCCCGATGTAGGAGGCCACCGCGGCCGGGGCGAGCGCGGCGCGGCCGATCCGGCTGAGGCCGAAGATCAGGAGGACCAGCCCGGCCGTGGCGACGACCTCGGCCAGCAGCAGGTGCCCGGCGGACCGATCGTGGGTGGAGAACTCGACCAGCGGCTCGGCGAACATCGCGTCGGCCAGGACCGCGCCGCCGATCGCGCCCGCGATCTGGGCGGGCACGTACGCGGCGACGTCCCGCAGGGCCAGGCCGTCTGGATCGCGACGGCCACCGAACCAGGCGGCGAGCGTGACGACCGGGTTGAAGTGCGCGCCGGAGACGGGCCCGAGCAGCAGGATGAGCACGCCCAGGCCGAGGACCGTGGCGAAGGAGTTGGCGAGCAGCTGCACACCGACGTCCCGCGACAGCTCGGTCGCCTGGATGCCGGAGCCGACCACCACCGCCCCCAGCAGGCCGGTGCCGACCGCCTCGGCGACGACCCTGCGGCCGAGGGAGGCGTTCACGCGGTGACCCCGGCGGGCTGGGCGGTGGTCAAGAACGCGGCGAGCTTGTCGAGAACGCCGGGCAGCACCCAGTAGTAGACCCAGGTCCCGCGGCGCTCACAGTCGATGAGGCCGGCTTGGCGCAGCAGCTTCAGGTGATGGGAGATCGTCGGCTGGGACAGCTCGAAGGCCGGAGTCAGCTCGCACACGCACACCTCCCCGCCCTCACCGCGCGAGGCGATCATCGACATCAGCCGCAGCCGGACCGGGTCACCCAGTGCCTTGAACACTTTCGCCAGTTCGGCGGCCTGGTCCTCCTCCAGGGGGGCGGCGGACAGGCCCGGGCAGCAGCCGGCGTCCTGGCCGATCACAGCAAGCTCTTGTTTCGACATGCCTCTATGTTGACGTTTTTCGATTCAAGGCGCAAGGTTGCATCAATGAACATCGATACAGGCCGTTCCGGACCCATGTGCGGCCCATCGTCTAGGAGTGAGTCATGAGCGAGCAGACCACCGCCGACCTGCGTGAAACCGTCCGCCGGCGGTACGCCGCGGCGGCCGTGAAGGTCACCGGGGGAGGCACCGCCTGCTGCGGGCCCGAGCCGGTCGAGATCGACGACGACTTCGGCTCCACCCTCTATGCCGCCAACGAGCGCGACGCCCTGCCGGTCGCGGCGGTCGCCGCCTCCCTGGGCTGCGGCAACCCCACCGCCGTCGCCGAACTCCGCGAGGGCGAACGCGTCCTCGACCTCGGCTCGGGCGGCGGAATCGACGTCCTCCTCTCCGCCCGCCGCGTCGGACCCACCGGCAAGGCGTACGGGCTCGACATGACCGAGGAGATGCTCGCGCTGGCCCTCGCCAACGCCGCGGAGGCCGGCGCGACGAACGTCGAGTTCCTCAAGGGCGCGATCGAGGCGGTCCCGCTGCCCGCGAACACCATCGACGTCGTGATCTCCAACTGCGTGATCAACCTGTCCGTCGACAAGCCCGCCGTGTTCGCCGAAACCTTCCGCGTCCTCAGGCCCGGCGGCCGGATCGGTGTCTCCGACGTCGTCGCGGACGACACCCTCACCACCGAACAGCGGGCCGAACGCGGCGACTACGTCGGCTGCATCGCCGGCGCACTGTCCTTCGCCGAATACCGCGCGGGGCTGGAGGCGGCCGGCTTCAAGGACATCGAGATCACCCCGACCCACCCGGTAGCCGACGGCATGCACTCCGCCATCGTTCGCGCCACCAAGCCCACCCCTGCCACCGCACCGGACACCTCCACGACAGGCGACTCCTGCTGCGGCGTCACCGCCTGCTGCACCCCGGGCGAACAGGCGGCCGACCCCTCCGTCACCGTGACCGAGGCCAAGAGTGCCGCCGGATGCGGCTGCCAGGACTGAAGAAGCGTCCACCGGGACGGCGCTGTCCACGCCTCGCTCAGTGGCATTGCCGCAGCCGCGCGCCGGGCGGGTGGATAGAATCAGGTCTCATGTCGAAGCCTGACGAGCTGATCGTTGACATCGCCGCTCTTGTGGAGTCCGGGCAGAGCAGTCAGATGTCTCTGACCGTGGTCACCGGTGGTGCTGTCATCACCGGTCGGCTTGCTCCAGAAGCCATGTGGAGGCAGAGGGTCTCGGAGGTGCTGACGGACTCCGCCGATCTCGGCGAGTTCTCCGCGGTCTTCGACGCCGCGGCGAAAGGGGACGGGCCGCCCACTCATCTCCACTTCCACGTCGCCCGGATCCTGCAGGGCACCGTGGGTATCCCGGAGACGGGCGGGATGTACCGCGTCGCCATCGAGGACGTGAGTGCCTGGACAGTGGGCGACTTCAGCTATTCCGATCATTGACCGACCGACCTACCGGACCAACACGCTTCGGGTGCCGTCAGCCGCGCCGCTGCTTGCGTCGAGGAAGCCATGCGACCGCGCGAAAACGGCGTCCGGCGGTCGTTGCGCGGTGCAACCGAGAACTGCTCTGCCCGCACAGCCCGGCGAACGCCGCGTGATCCGTCTGCCGGGCCCTGTCAGGCGCTGCCGACTCCCGCCGAAAGCGCGGGAGGAGCGCCTGACAGGTGTCAGGTGACCCCTGGCCGGTCGGCCGTCACTCGTACCGGTACTTCAGCGAATCCGCCTCGGCCTGCTCGATGTCGGCGATCGTCAGCCCTGGCATCCGCAGTTGGGCCAGCGTCACCTCGGCCGAGGTCGGCTGTGCATCCGCCGGCAGCCACTGCTCGGGCTTCCAAGCCCCGCTGCGCAGCAGCGACTTGGGACAGTGCGGGTAGACCTCCTCGATCCCGATCACCAGTGCACTGGCCGGCGGCTTGCCCACGGCGGTCAGCTGTGACAGCAGCTCCGGGCGAGTGGAGACGCAGGCCCGGCCGTTCACCCTGAGCGTCGTGGTGCGCCCCGGAGTCATGAACAAAAGCCCGGCCCGCCCGGTGGCGATGACGTTCTGCAGGGTGTCGAGACGCTTGTTGCCGGTCGCGTCCGGTATGGCCACCGTCCGCGCGTCCAGGACCGCGACGAACCCGGCAGGGCCGCCGCGCGGGGA
This sequence comes from Streptomyces sp. NPDC101166, assembly GCF_044768125.1. Taxonomy (NCBI): domain Bacteria; kingdom Bacillati; phylum Actinomycetota; class Actinomycetes; order Kitasatosporales; family Streptomycetaceae; genus Streptomyces; species Streptomyces sp. NPDC101166. The sequence continues at coordinate 129,547 of NZ_JBIWPF010000001.1, read as the reverse complement.
AACGTCGCAATTGCCCTCGGCGTCCGCGCTGGCGATCAGAACCAGCGACGAGCAGCCGATCAACCGCCTTGTCTGCTCGGTGAGTTCGGTCATCTGCTTGCGCATCGCCGCGTCGCTGGGGAGTTCGTAGGCCCGGCGCAGCGTCTCCTGATCGCGCACGGCGTCGAGTTGGAGTGAGTCGAAAGCGCTGCCGGCAACGGAAGTCGTCATGCCACGACCCTACTGGGCCGGCCTGTGACGGATCTCGGCCTCACGGCGAGTCCTACGCATTGCCTCCCAGTCCCTGAACCGCGTCGATCACGCTGTCCACCACCTCGGTCACCGGCTTGGAGGCGTCGATGATCGTCGCACCGCGGCTTTCGTACATCGCTCGCATCCGAGGATTCCACTCGAGTGCCGCTGCGAGCTCTTCGGGATGCCGGCCGAACGGGTTCGTGGTGCGGGTCGCGAGTCGGTGGCGAAGCGTGGCCTCGTCGATCACCAGGCACACGACAATGTCGAAGAGGTCGAGGACGTCTGCCTCGTTCTCCGCCGACCCGCACAAGAACATGACTCCGGTACGAGACTCATCGACGAGATTCTGAACGCGCTCGCGGACGATCGCCCACCCGTAGCGATCGAGCCAACCTCCGGGAACTGGAAAGGGAGGGTCTGTCACCACCTCGCCGTCGGCGCGGTCGAACCAGCGACTGAAGCCGTCCTCGTCGGCGTCGAGCGCGACGTGGCCGCGCTCTCGCAGCATCCCGCAGACCGTGGACTTGCCGGTCCCTGAATTGCCCGTCACCCACACCAAGGTCATGCCGCCAGCGTAGACGTGGCCGCGCCGGAGGCCGACGATGCTGTTCGCCGCGATCAGGCAAGGGTGTTGCGACCAGGAGGTCTGGACCGTCGACGTCGCAGCCCTCCGCGTCCCCGAATTTTGAACGTGTTCAGCTTTAGGTCTAGGCTCACCTCGGACGAAGGAGGGGCAGCCGGTGAAGATTGTGATTCCCGGGGGGACCGGGCAGGTCGGCGCGGTCCTGAAGCGCGCACTGGACGCCGCCGGCCACGAGGTCGTGGTTCTCACCAGACGCCCCGGGCGCGAGGGCGAGATCCAATGGGACGGTCGGACCCTGGGGCCATGGGCGGAGGTGGTGGACGGCAGTGATGTTGTGATCAACTTGGCCGGGCGCACTGTGAGTTGCCGTTACACGCCCGCCAACCTGCACGAAATGATGAACTCCCGGGTCGACTCCACCCGGGTCGTGGGCGCCGCGATCGCGGGCGCCACCCGACCGCCCCGGGTCTGGCTGCAGATGAGCACCGCCACGGTGTACGCACACCGCTTTGACGCCCCCAACGACGAGGCCGCCGGCCTGATCGGCGGTACCGAGCCGGGCGTTCCGGACTACTGGGCGTACAGCGTCGAGATCGCCAAGGCCTGGGAGCAGGCTCAGCAGCAGGCCGAAACGCCGGCCACACGCAAGGTCGCGCTGCGCTCGGCCATGGTGATGAGCCCGGACCCCGGCGGGGTCTTCGCCGTCCTGCTGGGACTGGCCCGCCTGGGGCTCGGAGGCCCGGTCGCCGGCGGGGCGCAGTACGTGTCGTGGATCCACGAACACGACTTCGTGCGCGCGGTGGAATTCCTGATCGACCGGGAGGACATCGCAGGGCCGGTGAACCTGGCGGCACCTCATCCTCTGCCGCAGCGCGCGTTCATGCGCACCCTGCGCTCCGCGTGGGGTGTACCGGTGGGTCTCCCCGCGACCAAGTGGATGGCCGAGGTCGGCGCGTTCGCTCTGCGTTCCGACACCGAACTGCTGCTGAAGAGCCGCCGTGTCGTTCCGGGCCGACTGACTCAGGCAGGCTTCGACTTCTGGTACGCACAATGGCCGCAGGCGGCGGATGAGTTGGTGCGCCGCAAACGGGTCGGAGAGGGTACAGCGACACGCCGGTGAACGGCATGCGGGGTGATGGCCGGTCCGGCCGCCTCCTCGGTCCCCGGGCGGCGGCCCGTGCGGACCGGACGTCGGTGAGTCACAGAGCCCACCAGCAGTACAGCCGCCGGCCGGAGGTGTGAGCGCGCTGAGCCAGACCGGCCAGGGCTTGCAGAACGCCAGTCGTGGACTCGACGCTGATGCCCGTCTGCCGGAGCTCGTCCGTCTTCGACCACGGCTCCGCGAAGCGGTCGAGGTCGTCCTGCGACGCCGAAGCGAGGGCGGCGGCCAAGGTGTCCGTCAGGCTGACCACGAACGCCCCGCCTTCCTCCGGGTCGGACAGCAGCTGCCCGGATCGCGGACGACCGCCGGCCTCCGCGAAGCTGCAGCCCGTCATGATCGCTTCTAGCCGGGCGATCGCGACGACCGGGTCGATGTTCTTCAGCGAGACCACGTCGAGGCCCGACCGACCCGGCCCTTCCGGAACCCGGAGGACGGCGACGGCAGCCTCGTCGTCAGCGGCGGAGAAGTAGTCGCACAACGGCATGCCGGGGATTCTGCCATGCCCTGACTGACACATGGTCAGCAAAGCCGACCTCGCTCTTCACCGGAGTGCTCTCCACGCCCTAATGAGCGGGGCGTTCGGGAATTCGCGGGAGAACGGCAGGCGACGGATGAGGAAACCGAGCATCCCGCGATCTCACCAGCACAACACCGCACTCGCCGTGGTGGAAGCCACAGTTCCGGGTATGTGCACAGCCTGACGGAGCAGTATCGGGCCGCCGTGACGAGCGGGCCCCCGACCGTCGCGTGCTGTGGCACTGTCGCGCAGGTGGTCCCCTGACTTCTCAGGCGGGGAGGTCAGGCGACGTGCAGCCGGAAGTACAGCAACTCGGCGGCATCGGCAGGGGCCGGCCTGCCGGCGGTATCGGTGACCGCCGTCACGGCCAGGCCGGCAGCCGCCGCGAGCTCCTCGAACCGCTCCCGGGGGTACCAGTGCATGGTCCACGGGCGGTCCTCGACGATGCTGTCCGAGCCATGGTGGCGTTCGTAGCGCAGCAGCGTCGTCTGTGTCCGGGCTGCCTCGTCCCGCTGTTCGGCGACGACAGACACCCGGAATTCGGCGCCATCGGGACCGACGGCCGTGCGCACCCGGCCGATCTGTTCCGCAGGGGTCGGAGCGGGAGTGAACAGAGGCACCAGGGCGGTACCGCCGTCAGCCAGGTGAGCGCGGATGCCGCGCAAGGCGGCCGTCGCTGTCGCGTCGTCGGGGAGCAGCGTGAAGGTCGGCCCGGCGAGGAAGATCGCCCCGTAGCGGCGAGGCACGTTCAGAGCCTCCATGCGCTGGTGGAACACGGTGACGCGGACGCCCTGTTCGTCTGCCCGGCGTCTCAGCCGCTCCAGCATGTCGGCGGACGAGTCAACGCCGTCGACGTCCAGGCCAAGGCGGCGCAGTTCGAGCAGGGGATCACCGTCCCCGCACCCCAACTCCAGTGCAGGCATGCCCGCTTGTCGGATGAAGGCTGCGTAGGGCTCGTGGTCCTGAGGGAAGGACTTCAGCGGTCCGTATATCTCCGCGACGATGCCGGTGTAGAAGTCAGCTGGGTCCACGCTCGTCACCCTACGCAGCAACTTCCCCATATTCACTCGGATATCGGGGACGCCGCCCGACCGGCCCACCCGCGACACCTCGGGGACCGTCTCGCGGGGCACGGCGGCGGCCGCCGTGCCCCGCGAGACGTCAGCCGGGATGGAGCCCGGTCCGGTCAGCGGGCGCCCAGCAACTCGAGTGTGTCGATCACTCGGTTGGAGAAGCCCCACTCGTTGTCGTACCAGGCGACCACCTTCACGTGTCGGCCGTCGACGCGGGTGAGGGCCGAGTCGAAGATCGACGACGCCGGGTTGCCCGTGATGTCGGACGACACGAGCGGGTCCTCCGAGTACTCGAGGATCCCGGCGAGCGGCCCCTCGGCCGCGGTGCGGTACGCCGCCAGCACGTCGTCGAGCGTCACATCACGGGTGACGGTCGTGTTGAGTTCGACGATCGAGCCCACCGGCACCGGTACGCGGATCGAGTCGCCCGACAGCTTGCCGTCGAGGTTCGGCAGCACCAGGCCGATCGCCTTGGCGGCACCGGTCGTGGTCGGCACGATGTTGACCCCGGCGGCCCGTGCGCGACGGGCGTCGCGGTGCGGGCCGTCCTGCAGGTTCTGCTCCTGCGTGTAGGCGTGCACCGTCGTCATGAACCCGTGCTCGATGCCGGCGAGCCGATCGAGGACCGCGGCGAGCGGTGCGAGCGCGTTGGTGGTGCACGAGGCGTTGGAGACGACCGTGTGCACGGCCGGGTCGTAGGCATCGGTGTTGACCCCGAACGCGAGCGTGACGTCGGCGCCGTCCGACGGAGCGCTGACGAGCACCTTCTTGGCGCCCGCGTCGAGGTGCGCGCGGGCGGCCTTCGCCGAGGTGAAGCGGCCGGTGGCTTCCAGGACGATGTCGACGCCGAGCTCCGCCCACGGCAGCTGCGCCGGGTCGCGCTCGGCCAGCACCTTGATCCGACGGCCGTCGACGACGAGCGCGCCCTCGTCGACGGTCACCGGGCGCCCCAGCCGGCCGGCCGTGCTGTCGTACGCGAGCAGCCGGGCGAGGGTGGCGGGCTCGGTGAGGTCGTTGACGGCGACGATCTCGAGGGCGCTGTCGCGCTCCAGCAGCGCACGCAGCACATTGCGTCCGATGCGGCCGAATCCGTTGATGGCGATGCGAGTCATGAGTGATGTCCCTTCCCTTCGCCACCAGACTCCTGCGCGTCCGGCACCGCTGACAGTGGCGTGATCGCCACGGTTCAAAAGGATCTCGCCATGGCGAGCGCGCCGGGCGGGTTATTCACCCAGGGTGAAGGTGCGCCGGTACTCGCTCGGTGTGGTGCCCAGGATGCGCTGGAAGTGCAGGCGCAGATTCGCGCCGGTGCCGAGCCCGACGTCGGCGGCGATCTGCTCGACGCTGCGCTGCGAGCTTTCGAGCAGTTCACGGGCCAGGTCGACACGGGCGCGCATCACCCACTGCATCGGGGTGTAACCGGTCTCCTCGACGAAGCGCCGGGAGAACGTGCGCGGCGAGACCCCCGCCCGCCGCGCCAGCAGGTCGAGGGTGAGGGGCTCACCGAGCCGGTGCAGCGCCCACTCGCGGGTGGCGCCGAAGCGCTCGCCGATCGGTTCGGGGACGCTGCGCGGCACGTACTGGGCCTGGCCCCCGCTGCGGTAGGGAGCCGCGACCAGGCGCCGGGCCGCGTGGTTGGACGCGGCCACGCCGAGGTCGCCCCGCAGGATGTGCAGGCACAGGTCGATCCCGGAGGCGGCGCCGGCCGAGGTGAGCACACTGCCCTCGTCGACGAACAGCACGTTCTCGTCGACCCGGACGAGCGGATGCCCCGCCGCGAGGGCACGCGTGTAGTGCCAGTGCGTCGTGGCGCGCCGGCCGTCGAGCAGGCCCGTTGCGGCCAACGCGAAGGCGCCCGTCGAGATGGCGGCCAGCCGCGCACCCCGGGCGTGGGCGGCGATCAGGGCGTCGACGACGGCCCGCGGCGGGTCGTCGCGGTCCGGGGACCGGTACCCGGGGACGAAGACGATGTCGGCCCACGCGAGCGCGTCGAGACCGTGGCCGACGTGGTAGGCGAGACCGTCCCCGCCGGTGACGAGCCCCGGTGTCGCCCCGCACACCCGCACCTCGTACGGCATGCTCGCCCGGGTCGTGAACACCTGCGCGGGAATCCCGACATCCAGCGGCTTGGCGCCCTCGAGCACGAGGACGGCGACACGATGGAGGCGGGAGGTCGGCACGGAAAGAGATTACGTCGGGTGTGACGTCGATACGCCGGTCGGCGGGGGTGTTCCGGTCTCCTGGCGGATTGCTGCGGCAGGCCCGTGCCCGAACCCTGGGGAGCATGGCGTTGCACTGTCGCCAGCACCGGGCCGACGAGGAGGCGTCCGCATGACGATCCGCTTGACACTTCTGTGCGTGCGTCCGACGCACACCACCTTCGGCCCCGCACCGCTCAGCGAGCGTGACCTCGACGGCGCGGGCGCCTCCCTGGCGTCGCTTCCCGCGCACACGGCGACCCTGATGTCCCCTTCGGTGGCTTCCGCGCTGGTCGCCACAGCCCTCGGACTGCGGGCCGCGGTGGAGCCCGAGCTGCGCGACATCGACTACGGCGCCTGGCGTGGCCGCACGGTCGCCGAGATCGTCGCCGCGGACCCGTACGGGTACAGCAGGTGGCTGACCGACCCGGACGCCGCCCCGCACGGCGGCGAGACCACGCGCCGGCTCTGCGAGCGGATCGGGGACTGGCTCAGCGAGCTGCCGCCGGACACCGCCCGCACCCTGGCCATCGTCGAAGCGCCCGTGCTGCAGGCCGTGCTCGTCCACGCCCTGGCCGCGCCGCTGCGGGCATTCTGGAAACTTCCGGTGCCGCCCCTGCGCACGGTCCACCTCACGTGCCGTGACGGCGTCTGGAACATCAGGACGGCTTACGTCTCCTCTGTCCAGGACCTTCGTCAGTCACCGTCCGTGCCCCTCACCACGCTGACCGCGCCCGGCGTGGTCAGCCATCACGGAATCCATGTCTGACGGAGCGGCGTTCCGACGATGCTGCCGCCGTCCGCCCCCAACTGCCCTGACACTGAACCGACTTGTCTGCCCTGCTTTCGGTGTGGTCCTTGACCTCAAGCGTGCTTGAGGTGCCAAAGTGGCCTGCATGACCACCGAGACCGCAGACATCAAAGCCATCGAACAGGTCGTGGCCGCCGTCGAGCGCGCCCAGCGCGCCAAGGACGTGGAGGGTTTCCTCGCGCTGTTCCATCCTGACGCCCTGTGGACCACCGCACACGGCAAGGTCCTCATCGGCTTCGACGCGATCGCCGCGTTCACCCGCACCGTCCTGCCCACCGCGAGCTGGGACGGTGAGGTCACCTACGAGGCGGTGCACACGCAGTTCCTGCGGCCCGACGTGGCGGCCGTCAAGGTCCGCCAGGTGTACCACTCGGCAGAGGGCGACAGCGAAGGAGCTCCGCTCTACGTCATGACCAAGCAGGACGACGGCAGGTGGCTGCTGCACGCATGCCAGAACACCGAGGTGCGTGCCGGTTAGGTACCCGGGCGATCGCCCGGTCGGGCCTCAGGTGCGCCGGCGTGCGATGACGGATCGGCGTCCCGCGCGGAGGCGGCGAGGTCGCCGGCAGACGGGCCCAGAGGTCCTCGACCTGGTGCGCCAGCGACAAGCCCGCCACCGGTGACGACGCCGCCACGCTCGCCGACGACATGGCCGCCCTGATGACCGCGCTGGGTCGCGACCGCTTCGCCGTCGTCGGCTACGACCTCGGCATGCTGGTCGGCCACGCACTGGCCGCGAGTCACCGCGACCGCGTCACCCGGCTCGTCGGCGCCGAGTCGATCCTCCCCGGCGTCTCGCCGTCCCCGCCGCTGATGTCGGACCCGGCCACCAACGAATTCCTGTGGCACTTCGCCTTCAACCGGCTGCAGGACATCAACGAGCGCATGGTCGCCGGCCGCGAGGAGATCTACTTCGGCCACACCTTCACGTCCAGGACCGCCACCCCCGGCGCCATCCCGCAGCACGTCATCGATGTCTACGTCGACCAGCTGCGCGACCCTGCCGCCCTGCGGGCCAGCTTCGAGTTCTACCGGACTCTGGAGACATCCGCCGAACACGTCCTGCGCTGGCGCGACGAGGGCCCGCTGACCATCCCGGTCCTGGCGGTGGGCGGCCAGTACAGCACAGGCGCCATGCCGGAGGAGACCATGCGCATGGTGGCCACGGACGTCACCGGGCTGGTCATCCCCGAAGCCGGCCACTTCCTGCCCGAAGAGGCGCCGGCCGAGCTCGGTCAGGCGCTGCTGGACTTCCTGCGCTGACTGGCCGCGTACGGCGAGAGGCCGCCGGACGCGGCGGGGCGCCGGGCGCCGGACAGGCCGCGCGTGCGGACGCCGTCCCGGATCGGTCAGGGCGCGGAGCTCCGGTCGTCGTGACAACCGCTCAGGAGTCGCCTCTGAGCCGGTCGCGCTGGAGTTGGCAGGCGAGGGCACGTCGCATGGAAGCCGATCCGGTGGCGGTGACCCTCGCGGGGATGTCGAGTCCGCGACTGATCTCGTCGTATGCGCTGCGGTAACTGCTCGGCATCTCCGTCCGGTGCGCCATGAGGTCCTCTTCGACGAGGCGCCGCAACTCGTCGACGTTCTGGGGCGTGAAGCGCTTCTTGCCTCTGGCGAGGGCGTGGAGACAGCGAGCGCAGCGGGCGCTGTCATGGTTCTCGGCGATCTCCTCGGCGAGGCCCCAGAGGCGTCCTTCGAGCCAGGGCACGTCGTACTGGTCGAGGGAGAACGTCGTCGGGGGGAGCGGCTCGCCCGTCCTGTACTTCATGACCTGCTTGGACACGGCGGGCTGACTCATCTCGGTGAGCCGCGCGATCCTGTCCTGGGTCCAGCCGAAGTCGGCGAACAGCTTGACCATGTCGGCGCGCAGCCGGCGCATCTCCTCGCCCGCGCGGATGACCTCGTTCATGCCGGCGAGCATGCGTTTCGCCTGCTCCTCGGTCAGCGTCCCGGGCTGATGGTGCGCGTGCTCCTCGCCTGCCATGACCCGGTTATACACCGAACCGGCCCGGTGTCATAACCCAGTTGTACAACCGGGTTATGACTGACAGGATCCGCGCCATGCCCACCTTCTCGGCACCTGACGGAACCCGGCTCGCCTACCGTGTGACCGGAGACGGCGACCCGCTCGTCTGCCTCCCGGGAGGTCCCGCCGGCTCCCGCTACCTCGCAGACCTGGGCGGCCTGTCCGCCCACCGCAAGTTGATCATTCCCGATCTCCGAGGCACCGGGCGGTCCGCGATCCCCGACGACACCTCCACCTACCGCTGCGATCATCTGGTCGACGACGTCGAGGCTCTACGGGAGCACCTCGCGCTCCCTCGGATGGACCTGCTCGGCCACTCCGCCGGGACGAACATCGCGACGCAGTACACGGCCCGGTATCCGAAGAACGTCGGCAAACTCGCCCTGATCGGCCCCAGTCCCCGGGCCGTCGGCATCGCGGTCAGTGCGCAGACGCGGCGGGAGCTTGCGCTGCTCCGTGCGCACGAGTCGTGGTTCCCGCAGGCGTTCGCCGCTCTGGAGGCGATCGCCGAGGGCGCGGGCGGCGACTGGGAAGCCCTCGCTCCCTTCTTCTGGGGCCGATGGGACGCGACGGCCCGGCGCCTCCACTCGGCCGGCCGGCCGGAGAACGAGGAAGCCGTCACGCTCTTCGCGGCCGAAGGCGCCTTCGACCCGCAGACCACACGTGCGGCGCTCGCCGCCCGCGAGGCCCCCGTACTGCTGCTCACCGGAGAGTTCGACATGAACAGCCCTCCTCGGTCGGCGGCCGAGTTCGCGGCGCTGTTCCCCGACGCCCGCCTCGTGGTTCAGCCCGGAGCGGGCCACTACCCCTGGGTCGACGACGCCGACCGGTTCGTGGCGGCCACCGCGGCATTCCTGGGGTGAAGAACCCCGCCTGCGCAGGCGGCGCACCAGCTGATCCCGGCCGCCACCGGCTCTCGACGTCGGCCGGCTCGATGTCCGCCGATGTGGTCTGTGGCGAAGGTCACGCCCCCCTACATACCTACTGGTCGGTACCCTGCGAGGGCGAAGCCGTGAACGACAGGAGACGCGATGTCTGCGACCAACCGCCAGATCCGTCTGGCAGCCCGCCCCGTGGGCGAGGTCAAGCCCGAAGACTGGCAGCACTGTTCCGAGCCCGCCGACGAGCCGGGCCCGGGCCGGTTCGCCGGCCGGACGCGCGTCATCTCCCTGGACCCTGCCATGCGGGGCTGGCTGGACGACCGCCCCTCCTATCTGCCGCCGGTGGGCATCGGCGAGGTGATGCGCGCCGGATCGGTCATCGAGGTCACCGCATCCAACCACCCCGACTACCAGCCCGGCGATCACGTGGTCGGCACCTTCGGCGTCCAGGAGTACGTCGTCTCCGACGGCAAGGGCGCACTGAAGATCGACACCTCCCTCGCCCCGCCCTCGACGTACCTCGGAGCGCTGGGCATGCCCGGCATGACCGCCTACTTCGGCCTGCTGGACGTCGGCGCCCTCAAGGACGGCGAGACCGTCGTCGTGTCGGGCGCGGCCGGAGCGGTCGGCACCATCGCCGGTCAGATCGCCAAGGCCAAGGGCTGCCGGGTCGTGGGCATCGCCGGCGGGCCGGACAAGTGCGCCATGCTCACCGACGAACTCGGATTCGACGCGGCGATCGACTACCGCGCCGAGGACGTCAGGAAGGCGCTGCGACGCGAGGCCCCCGACGGCATCGACGTCTACTTCGACAACGTCGGCGGGGACATCCTCGACGCGGCCCTTACCCGGCTGGCGATGCACGCGCGCGTCGTGATCTGCGGCGCGATCAGCCAGTACAACAACGCCACGCCGGTCAAGGGCCCGTCCAACTACCTCTCGCTGCTCGTGCGCCGCGCCCGCATGGAGGGCTTCGTCGTCTTCGACTACGCCAAGCGCTACGCACAGGCCGCGCAGGACATCTCCGCCTGGATCGCGGACGGCCGCATCAAGGTCAAGGAACACGTGGTGACGGGAAGCGTGGACGACTTCCCCGAGACGCTGGGGATGCTCTTCCGCGGCGAGAACGTCGGCAAGCTCGTCCTGGAACTGGCGTGACCGCCGTCGAGAGCGACGCCGCCGAGCGGCAAGGACCCGCGGACGGCGCCGCGCTCCGGGGCAAGGTGGCCGTCGTCACCGGCGGCGCCGGCGGCCTGGGCCGCGCCACGGCGCTGACGCTGGCGCAGGCGGGCGCGCGCGTGGTCGTCGCGGACCTCGACGAACGGGGCGGCCGCGAGGTGGCCGACCTGACCGGCGGCCACTTCCTCGCCTGCGACGTCTCCGACCCCGACGCCAACCGCGCGCTCGTGGACTTCGCCGTGGAGCAGTGCGGCGGCGTCGACATCGCGGTGCTCAACGCCGGGGTGGCGACCGGATGCGGCCTCGGCGACGACTTCGACCTGGCACGCTACCGGCGCGCCATGGGCGCCAACCTCGACGGCGTGGTCTTCGGCACTCACGCCTTCCTGCCGGCGCTGCGGGCCCGCGGCGGCGGTTCGATCGTGGCGACCGCGTCCCTGGCCGGGCTGACGGCCGTACCGCTCGACCCTGTCTACGCGGCCAACAAGCACGCGGTCGTGGGACTCGCCCGCTCCCTGGGGCCGGCTCTCGCCCCGGAGAGCGTGCGCTTCAACGCCGTCTGCCCGGGCTTCGCGGAGTCGCGCATCATCGACCCGCTGCGCGACATCCTCTCCAGCCAGGGACTGCCGATCATCCCGGCCGAGGTCGTGGCGGACACGGTGCTGCGGATCGTCACCGGAGACGGCACGGGGGAGTGCTGGTTCATCCAGCCCGGCCGCGACCCGGAACCGTTCCGATTTCCTACGGTCCCCGGCCCGGGCCGAACTGCCGCCGCCTGAGCGGAGGTATTCGGCATGTCCGGCCGTGCCGGAGGAATCGGGCACTCGGCGTGGCGGACCACGGTGCAGGGCGGTTCGCCATCGGCAGCGCCACGCCGAAGGTGACCGGGTGGGGGCTCGGCGGGGTACGCCGGGTCCCACCCCGGCCGTGAGGTTCCCGCCCGCGGCGGCCACCATGAAGGCCACGCGCAATTTCCCCGAAAGGCATGCTCACCATGAAGCCGTCCGACCCCACCCAGCACGCGTCCGTCGTCAGCACGATCGACCACCGCGCGGCGGTCGAAGCGGAGACCGCCCGCTTCGTCGCAGTGATCAAGGACGCGGACATGGCCACAGCGGTGCCGAGCTGCCCCGGGTGGACGCTGGCCGACCTGGTCAAGCACGCGGGCAGCGTCCAGCGCTGGTTCTCCGTCCTGCTGCGGGCACGTATCCAGGAACCCCCGCGTACACGTGAAGTGGGCCTTCGGCTCCCGGACCGTGTGAACGGATACGCCCACTGGCTGGCCGAGAGCGCGACGGTGGCCGCGGACGCCTTCGCGGCCACCGACCCGGACCTGCCGATGTGGGCATGGGGCGCCGACCAGCACGCCCGGTTCTGGGCACGCCGGATGCTCTTCGAGACACTGCTGCACCGGGCCGACGCGGAGCTCGCACTCGGGCTCCGGCCCGCCGTGGACCGCCCGGCCGCGGTCGACGGGATCGACGAGTTCCTCGTCAATCTGCCTTTCGCCGCCTTTTTTGCCCCGAAGGTGGCCAACCTGTCCGGCAGCGACAGCACCATCCGCTTCCGCGCGACCGACGGTGACGACGCCTGGGTCGTCCGCCTGCGGCCCGACGGCTTCGGCCTCGACACCGCCCACCCGGCCGCGGCCGCCGCCGACGCGACCGTCCGGGGAACCGCCGCCGACTTGCTGTTTCTCCTCTACGGCCGACTGCCCTACGAGGCAGAGGCCCTGGCCCACGAGGGAGACGAGCGACTGCTGGCCCACTGGTTCGCCAACTCCTCCTTCTGACGTCCTGGATCGTCAAGGACCCCGGGTGGAGCCGGCAGGCCCTGACGGAGGAGGACAGAGCTGAGGGCCGCCGTCTGCAGTGCAGCGGCGGCCCTCGGTCGTGCTCCGTCCCGATGCCGTTCAGACCACCACGATGACGACGACAGCGCCGTCGTTGAAGTTGTCGTGGAAGTTGCAATCGTCGTTCCACCAGCGGTGGTGATCGCACCAGTCACGGTTGACCAGGGGTGAAGGGTGCGCCGGGGCGGCTGAGGCTGTACTCGCTGCGCCGACCGTGGCACCCCCGGCCATGAGAACTCCGACCGCGGAGGCCGCGAGGAGACGCCTCACGCGTTGTGCATTCATTGGTCTGCTCCTTCCACCCCTCACGCGTCGCCGACACACAAGAGCCGGCCGCGGTTGACAGGGAGACTGCGGCGCGGTCCCGGAGTGCCGTCCCACTCGAAAGGCTATGCTCCCTCCGCGGAATCCGCCGCTCAGGCACAGTGAGCGCACCGGTCCGAGGAAGGCCCCGCTCACGGGGTCTCCTGGAGATCCACGAGCACGCCGGAGAGGCGGTGCCGGTGACCGGTCAGCGGTTCCCGGTCATCGACTCCGAAGGTCGTCCGGCCGTCACCGTCGAGCTCGTCGGCGTGCGCGTCGTTCCCATGAAGGAGATCGACGACGACTTCGCGCGAGCCGGGGACACGGTCACGCGGAGCGAGGGCGTGAGCGAGTACCTGGGGCACACCCCGGTCGTCGTCGACGACACTCTCGTCGTCGCGGAACGCTTCCGGGTGGTCGAGCCCGACGGCTCGGCCGGCCGGTGACCCGTCCGACCGGTGCCGGCGGACAACTACGTGGGGCTGCCGACGACTTGGGCGACGCGATCGCGCACCGTGCCATCGCGGACAAGGAGGCGGCAGCCGTCCCGTCCAGGGCGAGGTGATCGATCATTTAGTGGGTGATGAGCGGTCCAACCCCTATATCGTTCACGCCCATGAACACGATCAGACGTTTATTCAACCGCCTGTCTCTGGCAGGCCTGGCGGTGGTGACTCTCGCCGCGTCCCTCGTGTGGCTGCAGACCGGGTCGGCACAGGCGGCTTACGCCGACTGCGAGCCGACGAAGTTCTGCCTGTACACCGAGCCCGGCGGCAAGGGCGACATGGTCGCGATCTCGCCGGGCGTCGAACTCGACTACGCCACCGACGCACGCCTGCAGGGCAAGACCTTCCGGTCGGTCCGCAACCGTACCCTTCTGTGGGGCTGTCTGTACGACGATCCCGAGTACGGCGGCACCGCCATGCAGGCCGTCACGCCCGAGCGAACCGGCGACGCCACGCTCGGCGCCGACTTCTCGAACATGACCCCCGCCTCGCACAAGTTCGTCAAGTCGCAGTCGGCCTGCCGAACCGGGTTCGAGCGCTGCACCGCCACGCGCGTGTGCATCTTCAAGGGCCCCAGCGGACGCGGTGTCGGCGGCGTCACCACGCAGGACGACCTCGGCAACGGGGTGTCCGGCAACAGCAGTTACTCCAAGACCTGGAACGACGCGGTCGTGTCCGTCTCCAACCGGTCGGACAAGGTCGCCTGCTTCTATCCGGAGCCCGGCTACACCGGAAGGTGGCAGGACCAGGGGACGTCCTTCCGGGCCTACGTCCTGCTGCCCGGCGAGGAGACGACCCTTCCCACGCCCCTCCGATCGAAATTCAGCTCCCACAAGCTCGCCGACTCCGAGTCGGGGTGCTGACCATGGCGAACACATCCGGCATTACGCGTACTCCGGCCGTCACAGCCGTCATCGCTCGCAGACCCCGTGCACAGCGTGTGCGCCGTGTCGCGGCGCTGCCCGTCGCCCTGGTGACTCTGGCGCTGACCCAGTCCGCGGCGAGCGCGATCGCCACCCCCGCACCTGACCCGGTGACCTCGATCCTGGACGGACTGACGCCCCATCACCTGGTCGTGGCGGACGGGGTCGAGCGGACGACGTACTCCGCCGACTCCTCACCCCTCGTGGTCCGTGTCGCGGTCATCGACCCCGACAAGGGGGCGGTCTCCGTGCGCAGCACAGTGGGCGCGGCAGTGGGCATGAAGGAAGCCACGACCAAGATGCTGGCCACCGTCGGCGCCTCGGCGGCCGACCGACCCCATGTCGGCGTCAACGGCGGTTACTCCGTCGCCTACAAGGACGAGGACGCCGCCGGCAAGGGGATCCTCGAGGACCGGTCGATCCCCATGGTGGCCTCGGTCCAGGAGGACGTCGTGCAGGGAGCGTCCTGCACGAACGGACAGAACGCCGTCGTCCTCCAGCACGGTCGGCCGCACTTCACCAGGATCACCACCACGCTGCAGATCAAATCCCTCGGGTCCACCGCGGGCGACGCCGACGACGCGATACGCACGCTCGACGGAGTCAATCGGTACCCGGGCTGGATCCCGTTCTGCAGACAAAGCGCCGACGACAGGCTGCCTCCCTTCCTCAAGGACGCCGACGGGCAGCCGGTCCGGGACGCCGCCGGCAAGCTCCAGTACGTGGACGAGAAGGGCAGGGTGATCAAGAGCGGGCCCTACTACGAGGACGACGGCGAGATCGTCGTCTTCACCTCCGGCTACGGCCTGCGGACGCCGTACCCCGATCACACGCCCTTCGTGAAGGCGGACAACGCCGAGGGCGTCGAGGTCGCCGTCGACGCCGGGGGCTACGTCGTCAGCAAGACGGCCAAGCGAGGCGGCACCGCCATTCCCGCGAACGGAATGGTCCTCCAGGGCATCGGCTCGGCGCAGAACGGCGACGAGGCCGGAGCCAAGTGGCTTGACGAGCACGCCAAGGTGGGAACGAAACTCGTCAGGACGCAGCAGGTCACCGACATCGGTTTCAACACCGACCCTGCCGACGACGAAGACCTCGCCCTCGATCCCGCCCATCCGTCCGTCGACGTCGTCAACGGCACCCACCTTCTGATGCGCGACAACGAGGTCGTGCCCCCGGAGGAAGGCGGCAACGAGAGGCCGGACCCCCGTACGGCGATCGGCACGGACGCTACAGGCCGAACGCTCCTCGTCGTCGTCACGTCGAAGACCGAGGGCGAGCGCCTCGGTGTGCCGATCCACGACCTGGCGAAGATCATGCAGGATCTCGGAGCCGTGGACGCACTCAACCTGGACGGTGGCGGCTCCACCACGTTCGTGGTCGACGGCCAGGTCAAGAACGTGCTCGCCGACCCGGGAGGAGTCGAAAGGCCCGTCTACGACAGCGTCTACGCCGGACGGGGCGGTCACGGCCTGCCGGCCACCGGCGGCTGACCCGCCCGCTCCGCCCCGGGACCGGCCGCGGCTTCCCGGAGCCCACGGACCGCCGCGCAGCCTCGTCGGCCGCGCGGCGGCCCCCGCCCGCCCGGTGGACGACGTCTGCCGACGTCCGCTCAGCCTGAGCCGCCGGCGTCGGCCTGAGGCGCGCCGTGCCGGGGCCGGAACGGGCTGGAGCCGCCGAAGCCCCTGTACGGGCCCCGACGGCTCCCACGCACGTGACGGGTGCGTGCCCGTTGTTCGACGTGCCGCGTCTACCGTGCCGCGTGGCCGAAGCGGGCGCCGACGGCCGGGAGGCCACCGGAGCCGGGCTGGTAGGTGGTGACAGCGGCGATCGTGCCGCCGGCGGTCACGTTCGACATCGGCAGTGCGTACAGCGCGCCGTGGGCGCTCGGACCGTACGGCATGCCGACGTACAGCTTGGTGCCGGTGAAGTGGATGCTCGTGCCGACGTACTGGTTGGCGCCCGGCGTCCCCGGGATGCCGTCCCCGTCACCCGGCTCCAGCCACTTGTCGTTGGCGCCCGGCGTCCCCAGGAGCGAGAAGGTGCTGATGGCACCCGCGTTCGCCGCCGTACCGGTCTTTTCGTCCGGGACGCCGACGGCCATCCTCAGCGTCGCCGCCGTACTCACCGCGCGCGGCGCGGTGTTCACGGCGGTCACGGTCGCACCGAAGCGGTCGCCGGCCTCGGCGCTGCCCGACACGTCGTCGTCGGCGGTGCCCGTCGTGTAGGAGTTGAGCTCGCTGTACGTGCCCGAGGCGGTGACACGGAAGGTCTGAACGGTACCCGTGTCGGCCTTGGTCGCGCCGGCGATGGCGAGGTCCTCACCGGGCGAGCCGACCGCGAGGATGGATTCGGTGGCGGCCGCCGCGCCCGACGGGCGGTAGGGGACCAGAGCCAGGGATGTGCCGAACTGGTCACCGGCCTCGGCGGTGTCGGAAACCGTGTCCAGTTCCTGGTCGAGCCCGAACCGCGGGGTCGGCCTGCCCTCGGCGTTCAGCTTGTTGGGGTCGAAGACCGCCAGGTTGCCCGCGTTCGCGTTCGAACCGATGGCCTCGCCAGGTGCGCTGATGACGATGTGGTTGGCGTCAGCCGCCACCGCGCCGCCGAAACCGTCGTTGGCCTCCGCCGCGCCCGGCACGTCCAGGCTGTCCTGGTGGATGGAGACGTTGGTCGTGCCGTGGACGTAGAACGCCTGGCCCGCCTTCGTGAGGGAGCCCAGAGCCTCGCCAGGCTCACCGATCACCAGGAAGGGTTCGCCTGCGGCGGTGGTGCCGGCTGCGAGCGCGTGGCCGAGACGGTCGCCGCTCTCGTTTCCGGATGCGCCCAGCGAGCCGGAGCCGGCGCCCTGCTGGTAGTTGGTGTCCTTCTTGGCGCCCGTGCCGACACCGCCCGGGGCGCCGTGCAGGATGTCGACCATGCCGGTGTCAGTGGCGCTGCCGAGGTCCTCGGAGGGGGTGCCGACCACCAGGTCGGTGCAGCCGTCCTCGTCGTAGTCGACGGTGGCGAGCGCCTCACCGAACCAGTCGCCGGGCTCGGAGGCGTCCGCCACCCAGGCGAGGTCCTGGGTGATCTCGGCGGTGCCCTTGCCGCCGCCGTACACGACCCGGACGAGACCGGCGTCGGCGTCGGCGCCGACCGTCGCCTTGGGGTCGGCGACGGCGATGTCCTCGACGCCGTCGCAGTTGAAGTCGGTGACGCGGGTCGCCCCGACCTTGGAGTTCACCCAGGAAGCAAGATCGTCGACGCGGGAGGTGATGGCGCCGGTGCTGGTCACGGTCGGGTCGATGCCGAAGCAACCGCCCTGGAAGGAGCGGCTGTTGAGGGCGACCAGCTGGTGGATGCCGCCCGCCACGCGCACCACGGGCCCGCCGCTGTCGCCCATGCACGCGGCAGCGCCGTCCTTGCCGGTGACCGTGGCCGTGGTGGCGTCCGAGGAGTCCACCGAGAACGCGCCGGTGTGCAGCCTCAGGGGCGCCCATTCGGTCTTGGTGCGGCCGTACCCGGCGAACTGAAGCTCTTCGCCCGCGGTGGGCGCGGCGGCGGCCAAGGCGATGGGGGCGACGTTGGTGACCGGCCGGCTCAGTCGGGCCAGGACGACGTCGCGATCGGTACGCGGGACGAGCTCGACGACCTTCCGCACGGCGCCGTCCGCGCCGGAGAGGTCGGAGCGCCCGATGGTCGCGGTCGTCGGAAGTGCCGGCTTGCCGGCGGGCACGGCGAGGCTGGTCGCCGGGTTGTCGACGAAGCAGCTGGCCGCGGTGAGCAGCCACTCGGCGTCGACCAGGGTGGCGGAGCAGCCGCGGGTGCTGCCGCCGACGTTCAGTTGCGCGGTGTAGGAGTAGGCGGGGTCACCGGAGGTGACCGGCTTGCCGGACACGGCGGAGGCTGGAGCGGTGCACAGCGCGATCGGGACCGATATTAAGACCGCGGCGAGCGCGGACAGACGCAGTGGTCTGGTGTGTGGCATCAACATTTCCTCGGTGAGGGATCCGCCGCATCCGGTGCGTTCCGGAAGCAGCGGGTGGCATGTTCGTGAACTGATGCTTGGCGATGGTGATCTCCACGAGCATATAACTACGCTCCAGTTCGTCCGCTCTCTCGCCGACTGAGGCCAAGTCGTCCTCGCCGACGTCGATTTCAGCGGCCCGCCGGCAGCCCGGACGACCCGTTCGCGCAGCTCGGCTCCGGGCCCTGGATGGGTGGAGCGGCGACGGACACTTCCCCCGGGGCGGAGGAGGCCGGGACCGCCGACTTGCCGCCTCCGGGACTGTTCGGACCGCGGACACCATCCGGCCGGCCCCATGGATTCGGGCCCGGGCCGCGACCAGGATTGCCTCATGCGATGCACAAGCGCTTCCGGTTTCCCCAGCTCCTCCGGTCCCTCTGATTCCTCGCCCGTACCTGTGACGCGGCGGCAACTGCGGGCCCGCGCGGGCGCCTTGGCCGCACTGGGCGCCGCTTCGGCTCTCGGCAGCCCGACCGCACGCGCTTCGGCCGCCCCGAAGGAGCCGAACGGGCTGCCGTCCCGGATGACCGGCACGGTCGACCCGGCGCGGTTCACCGTGAGCCGGCGGGCCTGCCTCACCGCCTTCTTCGATCAGCCTCTGCGCGGCCGCCACCAGCCGCTGCTCGACGGCCCCTCGCTGCTCCACCCCGATGTGCGGTTCGTCGGCTGAGGAGCTGACCGGGCGGTGGTCGGAACGCTTGCCGGACCACGGCGTGCGGGGTTCGACGAAGGCGCGTCGCGGAGCAACGCGCAGTGGACGCCGGCCCGACGCCCGGGCGAGGCAGGGAACACGTACAGGGCGGCAGTCGGCGACCCCGGCTCGGGGCCACGGTGTCGCGTAGGGCCGGCTCCGGGCGCACGGCGGCGCGGCGGGCCAGAGGTCTGCGAACGCGACATTACCGTCATGGTGTGACGGGAACCCATGCCGACCAGCGGTGGTCCGACTCCATGCCGGCGGCCTACGAGCAGTACCTCGTACCGGTGGTCTTCCGGCCCTTCGCCGAGGACATGGTCGCGAAGGCGGCGGCGCTCCGCCCTCGACGAATCCTCGAACTGGCGGCCGGGACCGGCGTCCTGACGTCGCATCTGCTCGACATCGCGTCGGCGCCCGAAGTGACGGCCACCGACCTGAACGAGGCCATGGTCGCCTTCGGGTCGGCCCGGGCGCCGGGCGCGGTGTGGCGGCAGGCCGACGCGCAGCGGCTGCCGTTCCCCGGCGGAGGCTTCGATCTGGTGGTCTGCCAGTTCGGCGTGATGTTCCTTCCCGACCGGGTCGCGGCCTTCACCGATGTCCGGCGGGTCCTGGCCCCGGGCGGCCGGTTCCTGTTCAGCACCTGGGGCCCGCTCGGGACGCACGCCTTCGAGGTCGCGTTGCAGGCAGGGCTGGAGCGGGCCTTTCCGGTCGATCCACCGCGGTTCTTCCCGACGGTTCCGCACGGCTACGCGGACCCTGCTGTCGTGGTCGCTGATCTGGCGGCCGCCGGGCTCGCCGTCGAGGAGGAGCAGGAGTTGACGCTTCAGGGCCGGGCGGCGTCGATCGCCGACCTCGCCACGGGGTACCTCACCGGAACACCGGTGCGCGCGGCCGTCGAGGCGCGCGGCGACGCATCGGCTGTCCGGGCGACCGTCGTCGAGGAGATGACGGCCCGTCTGGGGCCGGGACCTGTCAGCGCCCCGATGACCGCGTACGTCTTCCGCGCCGCAGCCTGAACGCCGCAGGACGTGGCGCGCGCGGGTGCGAGTGGACGTCGTAATGGTCGGCGGTTGAGGAATCGGACGACGCTGTGCAGCGCGTCTCGCGCGCGTTCTGACGGACCGGAGAACGCCGACTGGTGAGCAGGGCGCCCCACAAGACCGCCGCCCGTCCACGGGGGAGGGGCGGCGGCCTTGCGGGATGCGGTCATTCGGTGGGGCGCCGCTCGGGCGCCCCATCGCCGGGACAGGTCAGTCCACCCACCACTTGCCGCACTTGGTGATGCCGTCGAACTCGCCACAGGCGCGCGCGGCGTAGTTGGAGTTGTAGACCGACTGCGTACGGCTGCCGGTGTAGGGGCCGCACATCTTCCAGCCGTCGCGCTTCGCCTGCTGGTCGCTGACGATGCCCTTGAAGTCGGGGAACGAGCGGAAGCTGCGGTCGACCCACAGCCGGTCGCCGGACTGGCGGCCGGACTTGATCTCCGCGCGGCTGTAGCGGTCGAGCGCCGACTCGTTCTGCAGCTCGACGCGGCGGCCGCGGAAGTCGAACGAGGCTCCGGACTCGACGGCGCGGAAACGGCCGATGACGGCGATGCCGTCGCAGTCGTCCTCGGTGGCCGAGGCCGACGTCGCGGGGACGAAGACTGCGGCGCCACTGCCGATCAGCACGGCCGAGGCCGCGGCCACGCGGCCCAAACGGGACTTCTTCACACGGGTTCCTTTGTTGAGTGACATGTACGGGTGGGGAGCTACCGCTGCGCTCGCCGGACCGGGACCCGGACGACTGAAGTGCGTCGCCATCCCGGTTCCGCTCAGCGGCATTCCGCTCCGCCCACCGAATGGTGCGCCACGGACCTTGTGGAAACCTTGCGAACGAGAGTCTGTGTCAGGTGGGGACGCTACTTTCGAAACACGTCCTGGGAGCGAACCTGGGCATGCTCCATCAGGAAGGCCCCCGCATGGGCTGCGGCCTCTTCCCTCGTCGCGTACCAGGTGTCGGTGTCGGCCGCGCCGTGCGTACCGTCGGCGGCCTCGGCGACCCACCTCCATCCGCCGGAGGACGGCTCCTGCGTCAACTCGGCGGAACCCCCGCACAGTTCGAGCACGGGGATCGTCTGCCCTGTCGCGGCTGTGGGGCGAGGAACGGCATCAGGCCACTTCTTGCGGGCGCCCTGGCGGGTGATGCCCCAGGCTGCGCCCATCTGCTCGTAGCTGGCGCCGTACGACCCGGCGGTTCTCGCCGCGATGGCCGTCAACCGCTTGACCTCCGCGTCCACCGCCTTCCAGGCGACCAGTACGGACAGGGCCACTTCAACCGGATCGGCCTCCCACATGCGTTCCTCGGGCAGCCCTGAGGTCCTGGCGCGCAGGACCGATGCGAGGGGATTCAGGGCGTCGTAGAGGGCCTTGTCGAGCTGCACCTGCTCTTCGAAGGTGATCTCGTGCGCAGTCATGCGACAACTTTAGTTACCGCAACAGGAAACGTAAACCTTTGTTACCGGACTCGATCCCGCGGCGCGCGCCCGAGTCCAAACCGCCCAGGGTCATGCCGATGACTTTCCGGCGGCCGTGCGGTCTACCTGTCGACGAAGGGAGCGCACCATGCGCGAGATCATCGTTTGCACGTTTCTGACGCTGGACGGCGTCATGCAGGCGCCGGGCGGTCCGGACGGACACCGAGAGCGGCTTCGAGCACGGCGGCTGGCAGAAGCCGGTGAGCGACGACGAGGTCGGCGCGGCCGTCGCCGGTTGGTACGAGCACTCCGACGCGATGCTGCTCGGCCGCAAGACGTACGAGATCTTCGCGTCGTACTGGCCGACCGCCGACCCCGACAACCCGTTCACCGCCCGGATGAACAGCATGCACAAGTACGTGGCGTCCCGGACCCTGACGTCCGTCGAGTGGCAGAACTCCACGCTGCTGGAGGGTGACGTCGTCGAAGCCGTACGGAGGCTGAAGGCGTCCGACGGCGGCACCGTCAACGTCGTCGGCAGTGGCGACCTCGCCCAGACCCTCATGCGGCACAACCTCGTCGACGAGTACCGGCTGACCTTCCATCCGGTGATCATCGGCACCGGCAAGCGGCTGTTCGCCGACGGAGCGATCCCCACCGCGCTGGAGCCGGTCAGCGTCTCGACGACGAAGGGCGGCACCGTCGTCGGTGTCTACCGGCCGAACGGCCGGCCCGGTCACGACAGCTATGCATAGGGCATGGCCCTTCCGGAGCCCGGCATCCTGGAGGTTCCCTGCGGCCGCGATCCCAGTAGGGTCGTGAAGATGCCGAAACCGACCGCAGGGAGCGCTGCACCCGTGGACAGGGGCAGCAGACTCGCTCAGGTGTACCGCCGCTTCGGCGAGGCCGAGGCCGATGCCGCGGGAACCTCGCCGCTGTACGAGCGTGTCGCCGTCGCCGTGAGTGAATCCGATGAGGTGCTGCGCGCCATCCAGGCGGCGCCGGCGCCCAAGCGGCATCCCACGGTGATCCTCGCCGCGCTGCACGATCTCGCCCTCGCCGGACGTGCCCCGGCGCTCGCCGCGGCCTACGCCGCCGCGGATGCCGACGCTGCCGCCGACGCGGCGATCGACACGCTGCTGCGCATGACCGATGACGTCGTGGCCATCGCCGTGCGGCGCAAGGTGCGGCCCGAGGAGACCGGACGCTGCGCCGTGCTGTATCCGGCCGTTGCCGAGGCCGCACGCCGGGCAGGCGCGCAGACGGCGGGGCTGATCGATGTGGGCCGCTCGGCCGGGCTCAACCTCAGTGTCGACCGCGTCGGCATCACCTACGGCAACGGTCCATCGCTGGGCGACCCGGCGTCTCCCGTGCGGATGACGTCTTCGATCGTGGGAGACCGGCCCGTCCCGGCGCGCGCGATGCCCGAGATCGTGGCCCGGATCGCCGTCGACCGCGATCCCACGGACGTGACCGACGCGGACGACAGCCGGTGGCTGCGTGCCTGCTGCCGACCGGACCAGCCGGAGCGTGCCGCGAGGCTCGACGCGGAGTTGGCGTTGGCGGCGACGGCCCCTCCGCTGCTCCTGCGTGGCGACCCCGTCGAGGTTCTGCCCGACGCCATCGCCTGTGTGCCCGCGGACGCGTTGCCTGTCGTCACCACGACGTGGGCGCTGTCGCAGTTCCCGCTCGGCGGCCGCCGGCGCTTCCTGGAGCGTCTGGTGGAAGCGGCGGCCGCCCGGCCGGTGGCCTGGGTGTCAGCGGAGGGAGTCGGCGTCGCGCCGACGATCCCGACACTCGGGGATCGCCGCGCCTCCGGTCACAGCATCATCGGCGTGGCGTTCTTCGACGGGTCGGTTCGGTCCGCCGAGGCGATCGGCCGCTGCTGGTCGCGAGGCCGTCTGCTGGCGTGGCTGGCCGACCGGTGACCGTGTACGAATCCGACCTCGTCCAGAGAAAGGGAAGTCGGTGTCGAACGCGGGCCCGGAGGGCGCCTCCGGGACGCGAGGCCCGATCCGACACCTCGACCGCCTGTCAGACCCTGCGCCTACGCTGTCACCAGGATTTGATCAAGGGGCGGGCAGTGCGGATAGAACGTCATCAGGTGGGCGGGGCCGCCGTGTCGGCGGGGTGCGAGGACTTCACGAACCGGATCGGGCGTCTGGTGCGGTCCATGTCGCGGGCCGGCCGGAGGGCCACCTACGAATGGCAGTCGATCGCCGAGGCGTACCTCGACCACCTGGGCGCCCTCTCCGTCGAGACGCCCGAGCTCGACACGCCGGAAGCCGAGGCCGCCCTGAAGGACGCCTCCGAGGCCGCGGCCGGCGCCGTCGCCTACCGCGTCGAGTCCCCCTACCTTCCGCAGCGCGTCCTGCGCGCCGCCCAGCCCTTCCAGACCGTTCTGCGAGGTCGGAGGCGAGCGCAGGCGGCCAGGGCACGCAGGAGCCCGGCGATCAGAGCGGGGCTTGTGCCGGTTCCGCCTGCCGGGGCAGTCGGCCGAGAGACCGGTTGAAGCGGCGCAGCAGGAGTACGGCGGTGGTGGCGAGGCCGGTGAGGAGGCCCAGCCAGATGCCGAGGGTGTCGGCGCCGACGGCGACGCCGAGGAGGGCCGCGGCCGGCAGGCCGACGAGCCAGTAGCCGACGAGGGTGACGCGGAAGCCGCCCTTGGTGTCGTCGAGGCCGCGCAGCAGTCCGACGCCGATGTTCTGGGCACAGTCGAAGAACTGCAGCACCGCGGCGACCAGGAGCAGCTGCGTGGCGATCTCGACCGCCCGGTCGTCACCGCTGTCGAAGAAGGGGGCCAGCACCAGGCCGGGCGCGGTCACGTAGAGCAGGCCGACCACGGCCATCACGACCGCCGCGCAGGCCAGGGCCGTGGTCTTCAGCCGCTGGGCAGCGGCCCGGTTGTGCAGCGCCAGCTCCCGGCTGACCCCGATGGACGCGGCGTGGGAGAGGCCGACGGTTATCTGGAAGACGATGTAGACGAGTTGGTTGACAGCCGTGTGCGCGGCCAGCGCCGAGGTGCCGAAGCTGCCCGCGAAGAGGGCGACGACGAAGAAGAACCCCGCCTCGGAGCCGTATGTGGCGGCGATCGGCGTGCCCAGCCCGGTGAGTCTGCGCAGGGTGGCCGGGCGGGTCTTCCAGATGCTGAGCGACAGTACGGGGGCGAGCCGGGTGTCGCGCCGTGCGGAGAGGTACAGGGCCAGGCAGGACAGGGCGTACACCAAGCTGGTGGACAGGCCGATGCCGGGCAGGCCCAGCTCGGGGAAGAACCAGGCGCCGTGGATGAAGGCCCAGTTGAGGCCGGCGTTGACGGCGATGGAGGCGAGGGTGATGCGCAGCAGGGCCTGCGGGCGGCGCATGCCGACGGTGAACTGCCGTATCGCCTGGAACCACAGGCACGGGACCAGTCCGGGCGCCATCGTCCACAGGACGGGCTTCGCGGCCTCGACCACCTCGGGGTCCTGGCCGAGCCAGATCACGGCGTACCCGATGAGCACCATCAGCACGGCGCCCACGACACCGGCCAGGGTCGACAGCAGCAGACTTGCCCGGACGAGGTCTCGGATCTCCTCCTGGGCGCTCCCCGACGGCTCGGCCGATTCCGCCCGCGCGTCGGCCGCCGCGACCTGGTTGCCGACGGCGGTGACCATGCCCACGCCCATGGTGCGCAACTGGTTGAAGATCACCATGGCGAGGCCGCCCGCGGCCAGGGCCTCGGTGCCCAGAAGGCCCATCATGACGGTGTCGGTGGTGGTGAGGGCGACTTGGGCGAGCTGAGTGAGCGCCAATGGCACAGCCAGTGAGGCGAGTGCGCGGCTGTCGCCGAGGAGGCGGGCGAGGGCGGGCTGCATCGGTTCCGTTCCTGTGGAAGGTGCGGGCGGTACGACGGGGTGCTACCCCTGGGCCTCCGGTGCGACGCGGCGAAGTTTGGCGAGCAGCTCGTCGACCTCGCGTTCGACGTCGGGGGAGAGCAGGCCTCGGGCGCTCATCCAGTCGTCGTCGAAGACGGTGTCCAGGTACTTCTCGCCACCGTCGTTGACCAGGGCGACCGTGGTGGTCCCCGGCGGCGACGAGGACATCCGGGTCAGCGCCTCGTACACCACCCCGCCCGCCGAACCTCCGAGCATCAGCCCGGTGCGGCGGGCCACAGTCCGGGCCGTGGCGAAGGCCTCGACGTCGCCGACCTTGGCGCCCTCGTCGAGCAGCGAGTAGTCGACCATGGCGCCGATCGTCGCACCCTCCGGGGTGCCGGTGCCCGACTGGTGGTAGTCGTGGGCGGGCGGTCCGAAGGCGATGGACCCCTTGGGCTCGACCCCGACGATCCGGACGTCCGGCACGGTCCGGCGCAGCTCGCCCCCGGTGCCGAACAGGCCGCCACCGGTGCCGACGGCGCCGATCAGGACGTCGACACGGCCGTCCAGCGCGGCGTGCAGCTCATGGGCGACCGGGTGGTAGCCGACCCCGTTGGCCAGGTTGTTGTGCTGCTCGGTGAAGTACGCGTTGTCCGACTCGGCGGCCAGTCGCTCCGCCAGTTCCTCGCGCGCCGCCGTGGCGAGGTCCTCGTCGCCCTCGTGGGCGACGTAGACGAGCTCGGCGCCCATGGCCTTCATGGCGCGCAGCTTGTCCTTGGACGCGTGGTGGTCGACGACCGCGGTGAACGTGTAGCCGCGCTCGGCGGCGACCACGGCGAGGCCGAGTCCGGTGTTGCCGGAGGTGGACTCGATGATCCGGCCGCCGGGGCGCAGCAGTCCGCGTTCCTCGGCGTCGAGGACCATCTGCCGGGCCATGCGTATCTTCGCCGTCCCGGTCGGGTTGAACTGCTCCAGTTTCAGCAGCAGTCGGGCATCGCTCTCCGTGCGGCACAGCTCGAACAGCGGAGTGCCGCCGATGAGTTCGGAGATCCGGCGGACGACGGGCGGGTGGTGCGGGGGACGGGCGTCCAGATGGCTCATGGCTGAGAACTCCCTACGGGTGGCGGTCCAGACGCCAGCGGGGGCGGGGGGAGGCCGAGTCGTGCGCGGACGGCTCGATGACGACCTTGGGCGGCAGGGGCAGTTCGTGGAACGGCGACTCGTTGGAGTCCATCTGGTAGCCCGCCGTGTTGTGGTAGACGAGCAGGTCGCCGATGGCCGGGCGGACGGGGAAGGGGAGTTTGCGCCAGGTGAGCATGTCCGACTCCAGGCAGGTGGCGGCGCCCACGCAGGCCGGGTACGGGCCGGCGTCGGCGCGATCCGCGCGGTCGGCCGGGACGAGCACCGGGTCGGGCAGGAACTCGCTCCCGAACCACTGCTCGGAGAGGCTGAGGCTGCTGCCGTCCACGGTGAGGATGTCGTAGGCGTCGCGCTCCTTGACGCCCTGGACCCGCATGACGGTGCAGCCCGCCTGGTCCAGCAGTGCCCGGCCCGGCTCGACGAGCAGGGTCACCCCGGCCGCCCGCACGAGGTCGGCCAGGCTCGACTTCTCGCCCGCCGGGTTCGTCGACAGCAGGGCGGCGAGGGCGTCGGCTCCGGCGATGGGGGAGTGGTACGGGTAGTAGCCGGAGAAGGCCTTGCGCTGGTGGAAGTGCTCGGGGCGGGTGCTCTCGTGGAACCGCCGCCAGTCCTGCGCGTCCACGTAGTCCACCGCGAAGCCGCCGCCGACGCTGACTTGGTCGGCCCGCAGTCCGAGCGCACGGGCGCGGGTGCACAGCCGTATCAACTCGGCTGCCAGGTCGGCCCGTTCGCAGATGTCGTAGCCGTTGAGGTGGAAGCTGAAGCCCGCCATGACCACCTGCTCGGTGCGGCAGCGGCGCAGCGCCAGCTCCATCTCGCCGTCATCCAGCCCGAAGCGGCTGTGCGGCTGTCCGGGAGGAAGGCGACGCAGCAACGTCTTCGCGGCTCGGCCGAGTCGGCCCGCCAGCGCGAGGACACGGTCCAGTTCGTCGAGGGCGTCCACCGCTACGAGCGCGCCGTGCAGCACGGCGACGCGCAGCAGATCGTCGTCCTTGGCCGGGCCGGTGACGATCAGGTCCGTGCCCCGCACCCCGGCCGCCAGCGCCTCGCGCAGCTCCCCGTGGCTGGCCACGTCCACGCCCAGGCCCCCGACGGCCGCCCGCTCCGCGAAGACGGCGGCCTTGTTGGCCTTCTTGGCGTAGTAGACCCGGCCGTCCACGCCCGCCTCGGCGAACGCCTGCCGGAAAGCGGCGGCGTTCGCGTCGAATCGCTGCGGGAACAGCAAGTGGTAGGGCCCGCCGAGTCCGTGGCGCAGCTCGTGCAGGAGAGCGTTGCCGGGCGGGGCGAGAAGCGCACGCAACTCCTCGGTGGTGTGCGGAGGGAGGGCGGTGGTCACGTCCACAGCGGAACCGCCGTGCCCAGCCCCTGCGCGAGCGCGAGTTGCGCGAACCGGTGGCCGAGGGCGATGTCGGTGACGACGAGGCCGCTGTTGTACGCGAAGATCCGCTGTCCTGGGTCGGTGCGCCCCGCGGCGCGGCCGGCCAGCACCTGGGGGAACTCGGCGTGCACGTCACGGAGTCGGCCGTCGGCGTCGGCCATGTCCGTTCCCGTGACGCGCATCTGGGCCTCGCTGGTGGCGACGACCCGGTCGGCGGTGTGCAGGGTGGAGGGGGCGATGCCGTAGCCGATCAGCACGGACAGTGCGGACGGCTTGAGCCACTCGGCCTCGACGGAGGCGGGGGTGCCGGGCCCTGCGGTGGCGAGGACGACGTCCGCGTCCCCGGCGGCGGCCCGCAGGTCCGTCACCACCTCCAGCTCGCGCTCGGGGAAGTACGTGTGCAGTTGCTCGCGCACGGCGCGGATGCCGTCCGGATGGGTGCCGAAGAGCATCAGCCGCTCCAGGTCCGGCAGCGTGGTCAGCAGGAACGGCAGGGCGAGCCGGCCCTGGGTGCCGGTGCCGATGACGAGGGCGCTGCGGCTGCCCGGCGCGGCGAGTTCCCGGGCCAGGAGCGCGGACACCGCCGGGGTGCGCAGGGCTCCGATCCGGCCGCAGTCGAGCATCGCCACCGGCAGCCCCGTCTCGTCGTCGTACAACGTCAGGGTCGTGTAGTAGTGCTGCTTGTCGCGGTCCTCGTGGAGTCCGTGCTTGTAGGAGGTTTTGATCGCGACGACCCCGCGCTCCCCGTCCCGGCCGAGCATCGCATAGGCCACGGAGTGGCCGTCCTCGGGCTTCACGGTGAGCTTGCGCGGGTTGTCGGAGCGGCCGTCGGCGAGCGTGCGGTAGGCCTGTTCCACCACGGAGACCACATCGGTCAGTGTGATGTCGATGCCGGCCACGTCGCTGGTGCTGAGCACCCGCAGGGTTCTGTCGTCAGGCATCACGGACGCCTCCTCCTGGTCGTCGATGCGGGTCATGCGTACGCCTCCACGGCGGCCTGTCCGTAGCCGTGCTCCGCCTCCTCGGCGGGCGGCCTGGTGCGGCGGCCCTCGACCCGCACGGAGGACCGCTTCAGCCAGCGGTCCGTGCCGTCGTAGCGGGCCTTGAAGGGGACCCGGCCGTGGCTGACCACGTCGTTGTCCACGACCAGGACCTCACCGGGGTTCAGGACCACCGCCACGCTGACGCGGGCGAGCTCCCGCTCAAGTCGGGCGTAGGCCGCGCGGTGCTCGGAGGGCGCCCGGTGCAGCGGGGTGTAGGCGGGGTCGAAGCGCAGGGTGAGGCCCTCCTCCGACTCCCACAGCGTGGGTACGGCCGGGGGCTCGCCCGTGTAGCCCTGGGCCTCCTCGTAGGCGTCGTCGGGCAGGATCGGCAGGATCGGGCGGCTGAGCAACTCGACGTCCGAGGGGTCGAGTTCGACCTTGCGGACGCTGGCGGCGGTGGTGGCGACCGAGTCGTGGTTGCGCATGCAGCCGAGGACCAGGAGGTGGGCCCGGCCGGGGTGGAAGGCGTCCTCGGTGTGCGGGCTGAGCAGCACGGTGCTGCTGGCGCCGGTCTGCTCCTCCTCGTGGCCCGCGGAGGGCACGATGTTGTGCACGAAGCGGCCCTCCTGCTGGCCCTCCCAGGCGATGGGCGTGCCCATCACCGTCGAGAGCAGCAGCACGATCACGTCGTACACGGCGCCGGCGTCGCCGGCGGCCGACCAGTGGCCGGGGGTGGGGCCGATCTCGGTGTCGTCGACGGCCAGACCGCGCAGTACGAACAGACCGTCGGCGGTGTCGACCGGTCGGCAGGCGTGGCGTATCGCGTCGCCCAACGAGGCCGCGACGGCGGGGATTTGGGCCGACAGTCCGGGGTGGGTGGACGAGCCGCCGAAGTCGGCGAGGAGGCTGCGGGCGGCGGCGGTCAGCTCGGCCGCCGAGTCGGGATCGAGCAGGCGTACGGGTGCGGTTCCCGTGGGCATGGGCGATCTGTCCGTTCCAGTGCGGGGGCGTGCGGGGCGCGTTGCAGTGGTCTACGGGCATGGAGGAGAGGGCCCGCCGGAGCGAGGGGCATGAGCGGAGCGCGGGGCCCTGCGAAAACATAGCCAGCCATCGGATGATAGGCAAGGCTTACCTAATTAGGATCTAGCCCACATGGAGACGGTCTTGTCATGGTGGAGTCCCACAGGATAGGTAAGGCTAAGCAAATCTCGGCCAACTGCGGGAAAACGAGGGACAAGTGGAGCTGACGCGACGTCATGTGCTGTGGGCGGGCGGTGTCATCGGGGCGAGCACCCTGCTCAGCGCCTGCGGTGGCGGCGACGAGCCGGCCGCATCCGCCACCGGCGGTTCGGCCAAGCCGGTCAAGGGCGGAACCCTGCGGGTCGGCGCACTCGGCCGCGCCGGCGCCCTCACCCGGGACCCGCACGGCACCCAGGCCAATGAGAGCGACTACCTCATCATCAGCCTCGTCTACGACACCCTGACCGTCCCCGGCGTCAAGCCCAACACCGTCCCCCGCCTGGCCGCGAGCTGGAAGGCCTCGGCCGACCTGAAAACCTGGCGGTTCACCATCGCCAAGGGCGCCGCGTTCCACGACGGTTCTCCCGTCACCGCCGAGGACGTCGTCTTCTCACTCAAGCGGCTGCGCGCCACCCCGGCCGGCGCCTCCCGGCTCCCCGGCATCCAGGAGAAGAACATCTCCGCCGAGGGCGACGACACCGTCGTCATCGTCTCCGACTACGCAAACGCCGAACTGCCGCTGCTGGTCCGGCTCACCACCTTCGTCATCCCCAAGGGCACCATCGACAAGGACATCGCCAAAGCCCCCGGCACGGGCCCCTTCAAGCTCGACTGGTACCGCGGCGGCAACGCCCGCCTCGTACGCAACGACGACTGGTACGGCGGAGACGTCCTCCTCGACGCCATCGAGGTCAAGATCTTCGAAAGTCCGCAGGCCATGGCGAACGCCCTGCTCGCCGGCCAGATCGACCTCGCCTCCAACGTCGGCGCCGTCGCCGCGCGCACCGCCGAGAGCCGCAAGGACATCCAGACCGTCCGCCGCCCCAACGACATGGCCATGCCCCTCGTCATGCGCACCTCCGGCGGCCCCTTCGCCGACGCCCGGGTCCGCGAGGCGCTGCGCCTGGCCGTCGACCGCGAGGCCATGGTCGAACAGGTCCTGTCCGGCTACGGCACCGTCGCCAACGACATCCTCGGCACCGGCGACCCCGCCTACGACAGAAGCGTCCCGCAGCGTGCCCGCGACCTCGCCAAGGCCAGGGAACTGCTGCGGGCAGCCGGGTTCGACACCTCCAAGACCTACGAGCTCCACACCACCGAGGACATCGCCGGCCTCGCCGAGTCGGCCACCCTCTTCGCCACCCAGGTCCGCGAGGCCGGCGTCAAGGTCAAGGTCGTCAAGCAGGAGTCGGCCACCTTCTGGGACAAGACCTGGCTCAAGGGCGACCTCTACACCACCTACTGGGGCACCAACGACTCGGTGGTGTTCTTCGCCAGCAAGACGCTGGTCTCCGACAGCGGCCAGAACGAGGCCGGCTGGAAGGACCAGGCCTTCGACGCGGCCTACGAGAAGGCCATCGGCACCGCCGACGCGAGCGCGCGCACGGCTCTGCTGAAGGAACTCCAGCAGATCGAGTACGACAGGTCCGGCTACCTCCTGTGGGGCATGGCCGACGGCATCGACCTCGCCGGGGCCAAGGTCAACGGGCTCCCCACACTGCCCGGTTACGGCAGGGTCCAGCTCGAGCGGGCATGGCTGGCCCGTTGACCGCTGACACGGCCGCGCCCGCGGGTTCTTCTCCCGGTGTGGAGAAGAACCCGCGGGCACGGGCTCCCCTCACGCTGCCCGCAGCCCGCGTCGGCCTCGTCGTACTGAAACGTGCGGTGCTGCTCGCGGTGCTCCTGGCGTTGGTCTTCGGCACGGTCGAACTGCTGCCGGGCGACGCCGCCGACGCCACCTCCGAGCGCGGGGAGAGCGCCGCCGACACCGCGGCCCGCCGCAGACTTCTCGGCCTCGACCGGCCGGTCGCGGAACGCTTCTGGGACTGGATGAGCGGCCTTCCCGCCGGGGACCTGGGAGTGTCGGCACGCGGCGAGAAGGTCACCGACCTGGTCTCGTCGGCATTCCCCAACACCCTCCTGCTCGGCGGCCTCGCGCTGCTGCTGACCGCCGTGCTCTCCCTGGCCCTCGGCTGCTGGGCCGCGCTCCGGCCCGGCGGACGCGCCGACGGCCTGATCTCCGGCACCGCCACCGCGGTCCTCGCCCTGCCCGAGTTCGTGGTCGCCGTCGCCCTGGTCCTGGTGCTCTCGCTGTGGACGGGCTGGCTGCCCGCCGTCACCCTCACCGGCGCCGACGGAACCCCCGCGGACTGGACCATGCTGATCCTGCCCGCGCTCGCCCTGACCATCCCGCAGGCCGGCTGGAACGTACGCATCGTGCGCGCCGCCCTCGCCGACGAGGCCCGCGCCCCGCACGTGGAGGCCGCCGTCCTCGACGGACTCCCGCCGCACCGCGTCCTCACGCACCATGTCCTGCCCGGCGCCCTGCCCACCATCGCCGCCGGCCTCGCCACCTCCGCCGGCATGCTCCTCGGCGGCGCCGTCGTGGTCGAGACGATCTTCAACTATCCCGGCGTCGGCTCGGTCCTGGCCTCCGCCGTGACCGACCGCGACAGCCCCGTCATCGCCGGCGTGACGGCTTTGTCGGGCGCGGTCCTCACAGGCGTGCTGCTGCTGGCCGACCTGGTACGGGACCTGACGGCAGGAGCACGCCGATGAGCACCCGACCACGAGCCACCGTCCTGCGCGTACTGCCCGCGTTGCTGCTGGTCTGTCTCGCCCTCGCCGGGACCTGGCTCGCTCCGCATCCCATCGACGCCCCGGTCGCCGCGCCGTACGCGGAACCCGGCGGGGACGCCCTGCTCGGCGGTGACCAACTGGGCCGGGACGTGCTGAGCAGACTGCTGGCCGGCGGGCGCGAACTGGTCCTCTCCTCACTGCTCGTCGCGGCGCTGGTCACCGGCAGCGCCGCGGTGCTCGGCGCGATCGGCGCCCTGCGCCCTCGTGTCGGACGCCTGGTGGAACGGACCGCCGACGTGCTGATGCTGCTGCCCGCCGTGCTCGGCATCCTCCTCGTCACCCTGTCCTGGCCGGGCGGAGGCCGGCTCGCCGTGATCGCCGCGGCCGTCGTGCTCGGTGTGCCCTACGCGGTGCGGCTCGCGGCCGGCGCGGCGGCGCTGGTGGCAGCCTCCGGCTATGTCGAGGCCGCGGCGGCGAGCGGCGAACGGCTGTGGCATCTCGTGCTGCGCGACATCCTGCCCAACCTGCGCTCCACCCTCCTCGCCCTCTTCGGCCTGCGCTTCGTCGCAGCCGTCTACCTCGTCGCCACCGCGGGTTTCCTCCAGGTGGGGCCCCAGCCTCCCGCCGCCGACTGGGCCCTGATGATCCGCGAGAACTCCTCCGGCATCCTCCTCAACCCCTGGTCCGTCGTCGCCCCCAGCCTCGCCATCGGCCTCCTCGCCCTCAGCGTCAACCTCGCTGCGGCGGCCCTCGCTCCCCAGACCGGCCGGAAGGCGGTGACCGTCGCGTGAGCCACACATCCGACCGGTATCGGAACGACGATCCCCCCACGCCGCCGGCCACCGCGGCGGCCCGGGTCACGGACCTCACCGTGGCCGCCCCCGACGGTCGGATCCTGCTCC
Organism: Streptomyces sp. NPDC101166; assembly: GCF_044768125.1. Classification (NCBI taxonomy): domain Bacteria; kingdom Bacillati; phylum Actinomycetota; class Actinomycetes; order Kitasatosporales; family Streptomycetaceae; genus Streptomyces; species Streptomyces sp. NPDC101166. The sequence goes on along the minus strand of NZ_JBIWPF010000001.1, from coordinate 96,068 downwards.
AGGACGCTCGACTCACCCTGCGGCCGGGCCGGTTGGTCGCACTGACCGGCCCCTCGGGTTCGGGCAAGACCACGCTGCTGCGCGCCCTCACCGGGCTCCTGCCGCCCGGCGCCGAGCGCACGTCCGGGAACGTCGAGGTCCTCGGCCGCGACGTGTTCGCCCTGCCCGAACGGGACTTGCGAACCCTGCGCCGCGAACGGCTCGCCTACGTCGGCCAGGACCCCGCTTCGGGGCTGAACCCCCGGATGCGCGTCCGCTCCCTCGTGCGCGAACTCTCCGGGGACCGCAGTCCGGAGGCGGTGCGGGCACTTCTCGCGGAGGTCCGGCTCCCGGCCGACGACCGCCTCCTCATGCGACGGCCGGCCGCCCTGTCCGGCGGACAGCAGCGCCGCGTGGCCCTCGCCCGCGCCCTGGCCCGCCGCCCCCGAGTCCTCCTCCTCGACGAGCCGACCGCCGGCCTGCACCCCGAACTGCGCTCTGAAATAGGCGAGTTGCTGTGTCATCTGGTCCGCGAGCATCAGCTGGCCGTCGCGCTCTCCTGCCACGACCCCGAACTCGTCGAGCGGATCGCGGACGAGGTGGTGGAACTCCGCACGCAGTTCGCGCGACCGCCCACTTCCCGTGTGTCCGACACGCTCCGTACGCACCCGGCGGCGCGCGGGCCGGAGGAGACGGAACCGGCCCACGCACCCGTGCTCGAGGTGAGCGACCTCCAGGTCACTTTCGGCCGACGCTCGAACGCCCCCGTGCTGGACGGCGTGACGCTGGCCGTCGCCCCCGGATCGGCGACCGGCATCGTCGGCCCCTCGGGCTCCGGAAAGACCACCCTTGTCCGCGCCGTGGTCGGCCTCCAACCGGCCGGCGCCGGCGTCGTCCGCCTCGACGGCGTACCGCTCAGCACCGGTCTGCGCGGCCGCGGCCGCGAACAGCGACGCCGAGTCCAGCTCGTCACGCAGAACCCTCTGGGCGCGCTCAACCCCAGCCGCACGGTGGGCGCCGCGATCGGCAGGCCGCTGCGGCTGCACCGGCGGTGTGCGTCCGGTGAGATGAGGACCCGGGTCGCCGGCCTTCTCGAACAGGTGGGCTTGGACGCGGAGTTCGCCTCCCGCTACCCGCACGAACTGTCGGGCGGGCAGCGGCAGCGAGTCGCCATCGCACGAGCCCTGGCGGCCGATCCCGACGTGCTGATCTGCGACGAGGTCACCTCGGCGCTGGACCCCGCCACCGCCGAGGCGATCATGGATCTGCTGGACTGGCTCCGAGAGGAACGCGGCACAGCCCTCGTCCTCATCAGCCACGACCTCCCTCTCATCGCCCACCGGACCCAAACGGTCACGGTCCTCGACGCTGGTCGCACCGTGGAGTCCGGCCCCACGGCAGCCGTCTTCACCGATCCGAGTCACTCGGCGACGCGGGCCCTCCTGCGAACCCCGTCCGAGTCCCGCCGGGAGGCGACCACACGGCACGCACACGGCGTCGCGGTGACCACACCGAAGCCCGTCACAGGCCGGCGCGCAGGCTGACCGCGCAGCGAGCCGAACAGCCACGCACACGCGAGGCCGGACGTGGCCGGGCCGGCGCCCATGGTGCCGGCCCCTTGATCGTGCGCCGGCGAGCCCTGGATCAGGCGCTGCCGTACTTCGGCAGCGTGCACTTCTTCTCGGCGCCCTTCACCAGGCAGACCCGGAGGGCCACCGGAGTGTCCTCCTTGAGATTGCGCGACTTCGAGTCGCAGTAGGGGGAGTTGTGGCCGCGCGTGCCGGCGATGCGGTCCGCGCTGAACGCGGGGCACCAACTGGCAAGTAGATCAGGGTTGGTGAGATGCTGAAGAGCTGCTGGGCGCCAAGGTCCGGCCAAGCCCGTCGGAGCCTGACTGCCTGATCAGCTGCGCGAGTTGTCGCACGCCGGGTACGAACGACGACACGGGGGTGTTGCCGTATCCCAGGATGAGCCCGTTGTGGCCGGAGTGCGGAAGCAGCGAGCTCCGGGACAGGGGCCGGGGGGCCATCCGGTGCCGCCGGGCCGCCCGGGCCACCGGCTGATCCGGGAAGTCCGCCGGCAAGCGGAGGGTCAGGTGCATGCCGCTGTCGCCGCCGGTCACGGTGTGCGGCACGTCCAGGTGTTCGGCCAGCGCCGCCCTGAGCGCGTCCCGACGGCTGCGGTACAGACGGCGCATCCGTGCGAGGTGCCTGCTGTACTGGCCGCTCTCCATGAAGTGCGCCAGGGCCAGTTGCTCGCAGCGGTGCCCGCCTCGCAGCATCTCGTCCACCACCGGTGCCGCCCGGTCGACCAGCGCCTCGGGCAGCACGAGGAATCCCAGGCGCAGGGAGGGGAACAGCGTCTTGCTGAAGGTCCCCACGTAGAAGACGGGTGCGTTCGGCGTCAGGCCCTGCATGCAGGCCAGGGGTTCTCCGCTGTGGCGGAATTCGCTGTCGTAGTCGTCCTCGATGATCCAGGCGCCGAGGTCGCGGCAGTTCTCGATCAGATCGAGGCGTCTGGACGCGGTGAGGACCGAACCCGTCGGGTACTGGTGCGCCGGGGTGGTGTAGACGAGGCGGGGTGGGCGGTCCCTCCAGTCGGTTGCGGAGATCCGCAGGCCCTCCGCGTCGACCGGCAGCGGGACGACGTCCAGGTCGCCGCCGACCAGGGCGGTCTGCGCGCCACGGTAGCCGGGGTCCTCGACCCAGGCGGTGTCTCCCGGGTCGGTGACCAGCCGGACGCACAGCGAGAGCGCCTCCTGCGCTCCCTCGGTGATGACGACCTGCTCCGGGACGCAGCGCACGCCGCGGGCCAGCGCGAGGTGGCGCAGGACGGCTGTTCTCAGCGCCGGTTCCCCCTGGGGCGGGCCGTAGCCCAGCAGGCCCGTTCCGCTCTCCTGGAGTGTCCGGTCGAGGGAACGCCGCCAGGCGGCCAGCGGGAACTGGGCGAGGGCGGGCACCCCCGGCGTGAAGGCGAGGGCGTCGACGTCGCCCATGCGGGACCTGGGGATCCGGTCGCTGCGCTGCGACAACGCGGGTGGGACGGGGGAGCGGTGGGCGCGGCCGTCGGGCTCCGGCCGGGTCAGCGCGGCGACCCGCGTCCCTTGCCTGCTGAGCTCGATGTAGCCCTCGACGCCCAGCACGTCGTAGACGAGCGTCACGGTGTTGCGTGAGATCCCGAGCCCTCTGGCCAGGGTGCGGGAGCCCGGCAGGCGGCTGCCCGCCGGCAGCCGGCCGTCGAGGACGGCGGTGCGGATGCGGTGCAGGAGCTGCTTCTGCAGGGATTCTCCGCCGCGCGTCCTGGAGAGCGGCTCGTGCTGGAGGAAGTCGAGCTGCGGCCCCAGGCCCTCGCTGCTGTCGGCCGGCACTGTCCCGTCTCCCCTCGTGCGCCGCCCGCCCTTCCGGGGCCGGGCGGTGTGGACCTATGGAATGACTCTCCTGTGGACCTTATCGGGGGTCCACCGAATGCCTAGCCTGGCAGCAACCGACACGAAGTGAGAGATAGAGAATGACCGCACGTCTGAACGAATACGGTCAGCCCATCGGCCGGCCGCTGCCCGACTGGACGGCGCGTCCGGCACCCGCCCGGGTCACCCTCACCGGCCGCCTGTGCCGGGTGGAACCTCTCGACGCGAACCGCCACACCGACGACCTGTACTCCGCCTACGCCCACGCGGCGGACGGCAGGGACTGGACGTACATGACGGTCGGTCCGTTCGACAACCGGGACGACCACCGCGGCCACGTGGTGGCGATGACGCAGACGGACGACCCCCTGCACTACGCGGTCGTCGACCTCGGAACCGGCAAGGCGGTGGGCACCCTCTCCCTGATGCGCCAGGACCCGTCCGACGGCGTCGTCGAGGTGGGGAACGTGGCGTTCTCGCCCCTGCTCAAGCAGACCCCGATCTCGACGGAGGCCCAGTTCCTGCTGATGTCCTACGTCTTCGACGAACTCGGCTACCGGCGCTACGAATGGAAGTGCGACAGCCTCAACGCGCCCTCGCGCAAGGCGGCACTGCGGCTCGGCTTCACCTTCGAAGGGATCTTCCGCCAGGCCGTGGTGTACAAGGGACGCAACCGGGACACCGCCTGGCACTCCGTCATCGACTCCGAGTGGCCCCAGGTCGGAAAGGCGCTCCGGGAGTGGCTCTCGCCCGACAACTTCGATGCGGACGGCCGGCAGCGGCAGTCCCTGTCCGCTGTACGCGCCGCCGATGCGAACCCCGAGGTGGAGCGGGCGCTCTGAGGTTCGGTGTGCGTGGGCCGTCGCGCGGCCGGTGAGGCGGTCGGCGCGGTGGCACGGTGGATGGAAGGCCCGAGCCGCTCCCGCGGAACGCGACCGACGCCGTCACTTGCCCCAGATCTTCCGGTACGCCGCGCGGTAACCCACTGGATCCCACGTCGTGGCCCCGTCGCTGTTGTCGGCCGTGGTGATGTGGACGGGGGCCACGTAGCCACTGGCGGGTCGGCCGGAGAAGGCGCGGTTGAACTCGTCGACGATCTGCCAGCCCTGCTGGGACAGCGGTTCGGGCACGGTGGCGGCCTGGTACAGCCTGTCGTCGATGCGCTGGAAGGCGGAGGGATCGCCGTCGCCGGCGCCGATGTTGAACGGCGGACCGGAGCCCTTCTCGCCGGCCGCGCGGAACGCGGCGGCCGCGTCGGCGAAGTACAGGTCGTTGATGGCGACGGAGTGGGTCCACCTGCTTTGGAAGCGGGAGAGGAGAGAGGCGATCACCTGAGGGGTGCGGCTGCTCGCGTCCGGGATCGGGATGTTCTCGTACGCCAGCAGTTCCACACTCGAACAGGTCGCCAGCTCCTTTCTGATCAGGTCCGACTTGTGCCTGGCGAAGGGGATGGAGGCGTCGGTGATGACGACGACCCCGGCGCGACCGTCGGAGTGCGCGATGATCCACCGCGCGCTGATTCCGGCGACGTCCTCGACCCGAGTGGTCACGTTGGTGAACAGTTCGGGCCGTCGGCTGGGACCAGGAGCGGCCACGGCGTGCCAGCCGACGAGCGGGATGCCCGCCGCGTCGGCCCGGGAGACCTGCTGTGAGGTCGAGTCGGGGTCGAAGCCGCCGACGACGATGCCGGAGGGCTTGACCGCCACGGCCTGGCTCATGGCCGCCTGGATGCCGGCCGGGGTGCCCCCACCGTCGATCACCCGGACGTTCCAGCCGATGACCCGCGCCGCTTCCCGTACCCCGTTCGCGGCGCCGGCGACTCCGGGGTTGGTCATGGTCTGGGCGACATAGACGATGGTCTTGCCGGGCGCTGCGGCGGGGCCGGTGGTCGGCCCGTTCCAGGAGACATCTTTCTTCTCCGCCTTGCTCACAGCGGCCTGAGCCCGGGCGAGGACCGCGGGACAGCCGCTCGGGCCCCCGGTGGACTCGTCAGTTCCGCTCTGCGAACCGCGTTCGCAGCCCGCGAGGACGGCTGCCGCCGCCAGCAGGGCGCAGGCGTCGAGCCGTACCCGGTGGCCGGCGATGGTGGCCTTGCGGTTGCCGATGCGGTGCACGAGAGCTCCTCACGGAGTCAGGGGCGGGAGGACGTGACCGGACACGGAGGCGGCGCCCGTGGCGTGGGTCATGTGGCGGTTCCTTCACGGCCACCGTCCTGCGTCGGGGGGAACGGCGGGTCCGGCGGTCCGGCGGGCGAGGCGCGGGGGGCCGCGGCGCCGGTGCGCAGTCGACGGCGGGCGGAGTAGCCGGCCAGTCCGACCGCGAGAAGCAGGGTGGCGCCGTGGAACAGTGGGACCGTCCAGAAGTCGGCTCCCATCTGGCCGATGCCGGTGAGGCCGACGGCGAGGACGGCGACGGCGACGACGGTGCCCAGGGCGTTGGGTCGGCCGGGCTTGATCGCGGTGGCGCCGAGCAGCGCGCCGACGAAGGCGGGCAGCAGGTAGTCGAGCCCGACGCTGGGGTTGCCGATCTGCTGCTGGGCCGCGAGCAGCACCCCGGCGAAGCCGACGATCAGTCCCGACGCGGTGAACGCGTAGACGGTGTACCTCGGAGTCGGGATGCCGATCAGGCCGGCGGCGCGCGGATTCGACCCGATGACGTACAGGTACCGGCCGAGCGGCAGCCGTTCCAGCACCAGCCAGAGGACGACCGTGAGCGTGAACACGTAGAAGGCGGGGAGCGGCAGGCCCAGGAACGTGGAGTCGTAGATGTCGGTGAACGCCGCGGGGAGGCCTTGCGCTCCGGGGACGATCCGGCCGCCGTCGGTGACCCAGCCCGTCACGGCGTACATCATGCTGCCGGTTCCGAGGGTGGCGATGAAGGAGTCGATCCGGCCGAACACGACGATGACACCGTTGATGACGCCGACGGCCGCCCCTCCGACGATCACCGCGAGACAGGCGAGCGGCCAGGGCCACCCGACGTCGACGACGAGCTGCATCACCATGACGTGTGCGAGCCCCAGGCCGTAGCCGATCGAGAGATCGAACGCGCCGGTCACGACGGGGACCATCGCGGCGAGCGCGAGGACGGCCGGGATCGACTGGTTGGACAGGATCGAGTCGACGGTGGCCGACGTGGGAAACGTACGCGGCAGGGTGAGGGAGAAGATCAGGAAGAGCACGCCCGTGAGGGCCAGCAGGCCGTAGGCCCCGATGAGGTGTCCGCCTCGGCCCGTCCGCCTCGGCCTGCCCGGCCGGCCGAGCCGGCTGAGCGCGCGCGCTCGCTGCCGTCGGGGCCGGGGCGAGGAGGGTGACGGCGAGGGGGTCATGGATTCGTCGCGGTTCCGGAGTGCGGCAATGCCGAAGCCGACCGGGTGAGTCCGGCGACGGTGAGGTCCGGGCCGCTCAGCTCCGACGCCACGCGTCCGCCGACGAAGACCAGAGCCCGCCCGCACACGTCTGCGACCTCCTCGAAGTCGGTGGAGATGAGCAGGACCGCGAGGCCGTCCGCCAGCGCCTCGTCGAGCAACCGGTAGACCGCGGCCTTTGCTCCCACGTCCACGCTCGCCGTGGGTTCCTCGAGGATCAGCAGGCGCAGGTTCGCCCGGAGCCATCGGCTGATCATCACCTTCTGCTCGTTGCCACCGGACAGGGTGGCGATGGGGGCCTCGCAGTCCTGGGGCTGGACCGTGAACCGCTCCATGAGGGCGGTGGCCTCGGCGCGTTCGCGAGGGGGGCTCATCCACCGCGGTACCGGCGGACCGCCTGCACGGGGATTGGCCAAGAGGTTCTCCCGCACGGTCAGCCCGGCGAGACAGCCCTCCCGCTGTCGGTCCCCGGGCACCAGGCCGACACCCAGAGCCACGGCGTCGGCGACCGTACGAGGGCGGTACGGTCGGCCGCCGAGGAGCACCGTCCCGTCGAGGACGGGCCGGGCGCCGGCGAGGGCTCGCCCCAGGTCCGTCTGCCCGGCGCCCGAGAGGCCGACCAGGCCCAGGACCTCTCTGGCCTTGAGTTCCGCACTGACCGGCCCCGCGCCCGCGGTCCGTACGCCCTCAAGGGTCAGGACGGCGGGGCCGTCGGCGATCACGCGAACGGGACGGCGCTCCGCCGGTTCCTCGCCGACGATGTCGTGCACCAGACGGGCACGGCTGCGGTCGGCGAGCCGGCCGTGCCCGACGAGGTGTCCGTCGCGCAGAACCGCGAAGGCGTCGGCCACCTCGTACACCTCGTCCAGGCGATGGCTGACGTAGAGGATGGCGTGCCCCCGGTCGCGCAGGGCGTGCAGAACCCGGAACAGCCGGGTGCAGTCCGCGGCCGGGAGGCGGGCGGTCGGCTCGTCGAGGACGATGAGCCTCGCCCGCGACGCGAGGGCCCGGGCGATGGCGACCAGGGAGCGTTCGGTGGGGGAGAGGCGGGCGATCGGTGTGTCGGGGTCGAGATGCGCTGCGACGATCCGCAGGGCCTCCGTGCAGTTCTCACGGGTCCGCCGCCAGGAGATCAGTCCGGCGCGGCGCGCGTACCCGGTGCACAGGGCGATGTTCTCGGCTACCGACATCCACTCCACGAGACCGAGGTCCTGGTGGATGAAGGACATGCTTCGCGATGCGCCATGACTTCCCAGTGGATGCCCGTCCACCGTGATCTGCCCCTCGTCGGCCCGGTGGACGCCGGAGAGCACCTTGATGAGCGTGGACTTCCCGGCGCCGTTGGGGCCCAGGAGGGCGAGGACGCTGCCGGCGTGGACATCGAGGTCGACCCCGGCCAGCGCGACGGTCCCGCCGAACCTCTTGCGGAGCCCGCGGATCCGGACCAGAGGTTCCGCTCCGGGGAGCGGAATCGACGGGTCAGAGGTGTCGGGAGCGTCGTACACGGACATCTCCCCGGGCTCGGCCTGGCACGTTCTTCCCGACTTTCATGAGAGGCACCGACAGATCAGATGATGACATTTCGGTCACCGCATGGGAGGCATTGCCGTCAAACACCGGCGAGCCCGCACTCGGCCCAGATGACCTTGCCCTGCGGGAGGTAGCGCGTACCCCAGCTCCGTGACAGCTGCGCGACGAGGAACAGCCCACGGCCTCCCTCGTCGGTGCCGGCCGCCCGACGCAGGTGCGGGGCGGTGTTGCTGGCGTCGGAGACCTCACAGATCAGGGTGCGGTCGTGGAGAAGCCGTACCCGGATGGGCCCGGCGCCATGACGGACGGCGTTGGTGACCAGCTCACTGATCACGAGTTCGGCGGCGAACGCGGCCTCGTCGAGCCCCCAGTCGGCGAGCTGCCGGACGGCGGCGGCGCGCACTTCGCTGACCAGGGCCGGGTCGGCGGGCAGGTCCCAGGTGGCGATCCGGTCGGGATCCAGGGCGTGGGTGCGGGCGACGAGCAGGGCGATGTCGTCGCAGGGATGAGCGGGCGCGACGGTGTCCAGGACAGCTTGACAGGTCTCCTCGGGCGTGCGCCCCGAGTGGGCCAGGACGCCCCGCAGCTGGTCGAGGACCACGTCCACATCGCGTTGCCGGTCCTCTATGAGGCCGTCCGTGTAGAGCACGAGCCGGCTGTCCCCGGGGAGGTGGAACTCGGCGGCCTCGAAGGGCAGGCCGCCGAGACCGAGAGGAGCTCCGGGGGGCAGTTCGGGGAAGAACACGGTGCCGTCGGGATGGACCATCGCGGGCGGAGGGTGGCCCGCGCGGGCCATGGTGCACTGTTGCGAGGTCGGATCGTAGATCGCGTACAGGCAGGTGGCGCCGATGACGCCGCCTCCGTCGGAGGCGGGGTCCTCCCGGTCCAGGCGTCCCACCAGGTTGTCGAGGTGGGTGAGGACGTCCTCCGGAGGGAAGTCGAGTTCGGCGAAGCTGCGTGCGGCGGTGCGCAGTTGGCCCATGGTGGCGGCGGAGAGCATGCCGTGGCCGACGACGTCCCCGACGAAGAGGCCGACACGGGTACCCGAGAGGGGGACCACGTCGTACCAGTCTCCGCCGACGTCGGATTCGGCGGGCAGATAGCGGTGCGCGACATCGACGGCGCCCTGATCCGGCAGACCGTGCGGGAGCAGACTGCGCTGCAGGGCCAGGACCATGGTTCGTTCGCGTGTGTAGCGCCGGGCGTTGTCGATGGACAGGGCGGCCCGGGCGGCCAGTTCCTGGGCCAGTCTGCGATCGTCGTCGCCGAAGGGCGCGGTGTCCCGCCCTCGATAGAAGCCGGCGATGCCCAGCACGACACCTCGGGCGACCAAGGGCACCGCGATGAGGGAGTGCAGGTGGCTCAGCAACTGCTCGGTGAGCTCGGGGTCCTGCGCGAGCCAGCCCGCGGCGGCCTTGAGGTCCGGTTCCAGCACCGCCTGTCCGTCGGTCAGACACCGTAGGTGGGGCGTCGTCGGGCCGTACTCGACCCGCTTGCCGACCGGCCTGAAGGGAAGACCGTCGCGAACGCCGTGGACCACTGTGCGACGCAGATCAGTGCCCGCGTCGGCGGACTCCTCACCGCGCAGTACGGCCTCGGGCAGGTCGATGGTGACGAAGTCGGCCAGTCGCGGCACCGCCGTCTCGGCGAGTTCCTCGGCGGTGCGGCGTACGTCCAAGGTGGTGCCTATGCGGGCGCTGACCTCGGAGAGCAGCTCCAGGCGGCGTCGCGCGGCCAGGGCGTGCCTGCCCACGTCCGGCTCCCCCACCAGCACAAGCCCTCGCGCCGGGTACGCAGAGCCGGGGCGCGGGTCCGTCGCTTCCTCGGCGTCGGTGGCCGCGCCGCCCCGGCCGGATTCGACCACGCGCAGATGCCGGGACGGCGCGTCGACGGACCCGTGTCGGGGCACCGGGGCAGCATGCAGCGCCCCGGACAGCCCGACGCCGGGGACGTCGGCAAGCCCGGCGGACAGGCTCAGCGGCTCGCCGGCCTGATGGGGGGCGGCGCGGGACCTTTCGGAGACACGGTCGGGAAGGAGGGCCTCCACGGCGATGCCCGCCACTCCGGAGGCACTCGTCACCTGACGGCTCACGAGCGTGACCCGCCGGCCGTCGGACAGATGCACGTCGACGGTGGCCGGATCCCCTCCGGAGATCAGCTCGGTGGCCTTCCCCATGAGGACGGACCTGTCCCGGGGGTGCAGTTCGAGGGCCAGTTCCGTCACCCCGACGCGGTGGGGGAGACCGGCCGCGTTCGCGGCCCCGGCGTCCAGGCAGGCCCGCAGGAGAGCGCGGCCCCGCGCGGAACTCTGCCCGAGCAGCCGCCGCTCGATGGCCTCCGCCGCTTCGCGTATCACGGTGGCCAGCGCCGGGTCCTCGGCGCTGCGCGGGTAACCGAAGCACAGGACACCCTCGATGCGGCCGCTGAGCAGGTCCCGGACGGGGAGTGCGCGGCAGGCGCTCTCCTGGGAACGCTCGGCGAAGTGCTCGGCGCCGTAGACCCGGATGAGCCGACGCTCCGCCAGGGCCAGACCGATGCCGTTGGTGCCGGCGACCCTCTCGGAGAACACGAATCCCGGAACGCGTTGAATCGCCGGGAGCGCTGCGGCCAGGGACGCGTCTCCGAAACGGCGCAGGAGGACCGTCCCGCTCGCGTCGGCGACGGAAATGTTCATCGGCCTGCCGGAGAACCGATACTGCAGCCGGTCGAGCACGGGCACGGCCGCGCGCACGATCGGCCCGTCCGGATCGAGATCATCCCGGTACGGAAGGTCGTCCTGGTCCGGCGAGAGCCCCAGGGAGCCGCAGCGCTGCCATGAGTTCAAGATCGACGCTCGCACGTCCGACTCGACCGGCTCTCCCTGCAGGAACCGCTCACGAGAACGAGCGAGCCCTGCGCCGTCCATCGCAGGCCCCGTAGGCATCGACTCCCCGCCGGGCAGAACCACGCTGCGCCTCACTCCCGCCTTCAATAACCTGATCTGCGGAAATATCTGGCATTGACGAGAATACGGGACATCAGGGGAGAGGGGTACGATTCCCGATGCCCCTCACACAGAGTAACCGGACGGCGGCGTCGTCACAGGACCGCGACCGGGGTGACGGGTGAGCCGGTCCCGCCCGGGACGTTCAACGGCGCCACGACGAGCATGAATTCATGCCGCCCCGCCTCGGCGGTCGCGGCGGAGAGCGCCTCCAGGTCGAGGTTGTCCAGCAGCGGCACCCCCATCGCGGCCACGGCCAGGGCGTGAACCGGGGAGTGAACGCCGTCCACCGGTGAGGGCCGCACATCGCTGTCGCCGTCTCCTCCCAGCATCGCGACACCGCGTTCGGCCAGCAGCGGTACGGCGTCCACGTGGAGGCCCGCGCTCGCCGTGTCGGGGTCCCAGGCGCCGAGTTCCCTACGCCGGCGGACCTGTCCGGATCGCAGCAGCAACGCGTCGCCCTCGCCGATCGTCACATCGAGCGCCTGCTCCGCCGCGATGATGTCCTTCGCGTGGACAGCCAGTCCCGGCTCCAGCCAACGGACCTGCTGGACGGCCGGGAGGTCGAGGAGCACCCCCTTCGTGACGAGGGGGCCGAGCATCGACACCGCTCCGAAGCGGGCGCCGGCGGCGTCGACGACCTCGCTCGCCGTCCGGCCGTCGTAGAGCCGCCCCTGATAGGCGATGTGGCTCAGTGCGTCGAGATGGGTGACACCCTTGCCGTGGTAGTCGGCAGCGATGAAGTCCTTGTGGGTGGAGGGTTCGGGGGCTTCCACCTCGCCCAGATCGGTCATGTGGTGCAGGGCCGGTCTGCGGTTGTCGGGGCCGGGCCGGGTGTTCCAGGGCAGCGCCATCGGGACGACGGTCCCGGACCGCACCAAGGCCGTGGCCCGCCGCACATGCTCCGAGGTCACCCGGTTCCATGCGCCACGGTCGGCCGGGACCCACCGCCCCCAGGTGCGAACCGCTTCGAAGAGTGCGTCGAACTGCTCCCGGGACACGGCGGGACCATTGCCGGAGGGGGCGGGCTCGGGGTCCGGGACCTGGGCGAAAGCCGAGCTCATCTGTCCTCACCGATCCCTCCGGGGCCGGCCGCTCGACGCGGCGGAGTCCTTCGAGAGCGCCCTGCCCGAGCATCCATGCGGTCACCGCGTCGGCCACCGCTAACAGCCGGGCGCGCGCATCCTCGCCTGACTACCGATTGTCGGCGAACGCGCAGTTCCTCGCGAACTCCGACCCTGTCGGGACGACGACAGAGGACGGCGGAGGAGCGCCGTCTCGCGCCGGGGCAGCCACGGGTGGGGGAGTGCTGCCGAGCCGCTCTGCCCGCCGCGCTCAGGTGCGCGCGCCGGGGTGCGGGCGCAGTCTGGCCGCCTGTCGTGTGCCGGGGCGCGCCGACGCCGTTGCGTACCCGTGCGGCGGGCAGTGCTGCCGGATCACTTGATGGATGGGTTTGCTTGCCGAGGGGCCGGGCGGGCGGCAGCTCACCTCCAGCATGGGAGCAGCGGCCTGGTCGTTTCTCGTGTGCGCGCCGGAGATGTCTCCTGCCCGGCCACGAGGACCATGCCGGCCATCGCCCATGCAGGCAGTACGGCACCTGGCCACTCCTGGCAGACCTACGACACCTCGCCTGCGGTGGCGGTCAGCGAACGGTGAAGGGATGACGATGAGCACTGCCAGCGCGGCAGCCACACGCGGTCCGCCGGCAAGCATGCCCGGTTCCTCGTCGACACCACCGGTGACGGGCGCGTCGACATCGTCGGCTGCCACGACGACGGCGTCTGGATCTCGCTCCAGGACGAGGACGGCACGTTCGCCGAGCCTCTGTACGTCCTCGACGACTTCGGCGTCGACCAGGGTGGACAACGGTCGAGGAGCACCCCCGTTTCCTGCTCGCGACCACCGGCGGCGGAGCTGCGGACATCGTCGGCTTCGGCCCGCAGGGCGTGGTCGTCGCACGCGGACGCGGCGACGGCACGTTCGAACCCTCCCAGCTCGTCCTGAACGACTTCGGACACGCACAGGGGTGGACGGGCTCACGGCACCTGCGCTTCCTCGCGGACGTCACCGGCGACGGCAACCCCGACATCGTCGGCTTCGGCGACGAGGGCGTGTGGGTCTCACACAACCGGGGTGGCGGACGCTTCGGCCACGCCCAGCTGGTGTGCCGCGGGTTCGGCCACGACGACGACGCCGGCGCCTGGCGGGTCGACCGTCACCCCCGCTTCCTGGCCGACGTCACCGGTGACGGGCGCGTCGACATCGTCGGCTTCGGCGGCCCCGGCGTGTACGTCGCGCGCAACCTCCACCGCCGCTTCCGCACGCGATGACCCCCTTGAGGCGCGGCACCGAGGGGCGCCCGCCTCCTGTGCTCGGCGTCAGGTCGCCTCCCGGCCCCCCGGTGTCGGGCCCGCGGCTATCGAGAAGGCGAGCACGAGACCGTCGCTCGCGGCGTACGCGGAAGTGAGCGCCACCCCGTGGGGCAGCCCGGTGAGGGGCACGGTGCGAGGTTCGAGCTCGTCCCGCAGTCCGGTGGCGGCCGGCAGAGCGGCGAGGTCGTCGACCGTCACACCGCGGCCGAGGACGTTCACCGTCCTGGGCGTGAGGGTGAAGGCGTCCGGTGTCGTGGACAGCTCGGCCCGCACACTCACCGGCAGTCCCAGACGGCCGACGCTGCCGTAGAGAATCAGGTCACCGTCCTGGCCGCCGGCTGTCAGCCCGTCACCGAGTGCGCCCAGTCGCCGGGTGACCTGGTCGTAGCCGACGGTGGCGGTCCCCGTGCCGCCCGCGCTGACACCGTCCGTCGTGACGTCCTTCAAGTGGATGCTCACGTCCATCACTGCGTGCTGACGGTGCACGCCGTGGGCGCTCACCTGTACGTCCCCGACCTCTCCCCCGAGAGTGCGCAGCCCCGCGAGCGGGGTGGTGAGACGGGCCTGCACCGGCCCCTCCGGCTTCAGCCTGCGCGACGCCTGGGCGGCGATCCGGTCCTCGGCCCGGTGTTCGACCAGGAGGTCGGTCGCGAAGACGAGGGTGGTCAGGGCCACGCCCGTCGCGACGAGAAGGCGCATCGTCTTGCGGCGGTCAGATGTCACTCGGCTCACTGGCTTCCGATCGGTAGGTGGGGTCGCGGAGTCAGGCGTGCAGGCGGGGGAGTACGCGGTCGAGCCGGCGGGGTATCCACCAGTTGGCCCGGCCCATCAGGAACATGGCGGACGGCACCAGGACCAGGCGCACCATGGTGGCGTCGAGGATCACGCTGATCGCCAGTCCGAGGGCGAACATCTTCACGACCACGGTCGGCGACGCGGTGAAGGAGAGGAACACCGCCGTCATGATGAACGCGGCGGCGGAGATCACGCGGGCGGTGGCGGACAGTCCCTCTCCCACCGCGAGCCGGTTGTCGCCCGTGCGGTGCCAGGCCTCGGCGATGCGGGAGAGAAGGAAGATCTCGTAGTCCATCGACAGGCCGAAGACGATCGCGAACATCATCATGGGGACGTACGACTCGATGGGCACGGGCTCCGACAGCCCCAGCAGCGAGTCGCCCCAGCCCCACTGGAAGCACGCGACGAGCACACCGTAGGACGCGGCCGTGGTGAAGAGGTTGAGAACGACGGCCTTGAGGGGGATCACGACGCTGCGGAACACCGTCATCAGCAGCAGGAACGCCAGGATCAGCACGGTGGCGACGATGACCGGCAGCCTGTCGGCGACCGTGTCGCGGAAGTCGGCCTGCCCGGCCACGGGGCCGGTGAGGTAGGCGTGGGCGCCCGTGCCGTGGAGCGTCCTGGGCAGGGTTTGCCCGGAGAGGGTGTCGAGCAGGGCGCCGGTCGCGGCGTCCTGCGGGCCCGTGGCCGGGATGACGGTGGTGAGGAGGATCTTCTTGTCGGTGCTGGCCTTGAGGGGGGAGAAGGACGCGACACCGTGAGTGTCCGTCAAGGCTGCTCTCACGTCGGCGGAGACGCGGGCGACGGGCGTGCGCGCGCCGCTGACGTCGATCACGGTGACGACCGGGCCGTTCGCTCCCGCACCGAAGCCCGGCCCGTCGGCCTGCGTGATCCAGTCGTACGCGGTCCGAGTGCTGCTTCCGGGTCGGTCCGCGCCCGCGTCGACGTGACCGAGGCGCATCGACAGCATCGGCGCGGAGCAGACGCCGAGGACGGCGAGACCGGCGACCAGGAACGTCCACGGACGTCGGGAGACGAGGTGCGCGTAGCGTCGCCAGCCGTCGTGCGTCCCGCCGCTCTCGGCGACGGGACGGCGCAGCCGGAGCCGATCGATACGCCTGCCGACCAGGCCCAGGGCCGCCGGGACCAGGGTGACGGCGGCGCCGGCGGTGACGACGACGGCGAGGGTGCCCGCCAGCCCGATCTTGCCGATGAAGTTCAGCCCTGACGCGTACAGGCTCAGCATGGCGACGGCCACGGTCGCGCCGGCGATGAGGACGGCGCGCCCGCTGGTGTGCGCCGTACGGGCCGCGGCGTCGATCGGATCGCGCCCGTCGACGAGGTCCTGACGGAAGCGCGTCGTCAGGAAGAGGGCGTAGTCGACGCCCACGCCCAGGCCGATCATGCCGGCGAGGGTCATCGACGAGGTGGCGAAGGAGAGAACGGCCGCGACGAGGCCCACCAGGCTGAGCCCGACGCCCACGCTGATCAGTGCGGTGACCAACGGCAGCAGCGCGGCGAGGACACTGCCGAAGGCCAGCAGGAGGATGACGAGGGCGGTGGCGAGGCCCACGCCCTCGCTCAGCCTGTCGTCGGCCGGTTCCCGGACCACCTGTTCGAGGTCACCGCCGTAGGCGACGCCGAGTCCGGCCGCGCGGGCCGGCCCTGTGGCGGTGTCGAGCCGCTCGGTGTAGCCGTGGCCCAGGTTCTTCAGCTGCACGTCGAAGGAGACGGTGGTGTACGCCGTCCGCCCGTCGTCACTGGTCACGGGAGGGGAGGCGGCGGTGACGTGCGGCAGGCCGCGCAGGTCGGCCAGGGTCAGGTCGACGGCCGAGCGCCGGTCGGCCACGGTGCCGGTGCCGGCGTGGAAGACGATCTTTCCGTTGGGCCGGCCCGCCTGGGGCATGGAGGCGGCGAGGAGTTCGGCGCCCCGGTCGGAGGCGGTTCCGGGCAGGTCGACCTGGTCGCTGAAGGTGGGCGAGGCGAGATGCCGCCCCATCAGGGAGGCCATGAGGATCAGCAGCCAGCCGGCGATGACCGCGGCCGGATGCCGGGCGCAGAAGCCGCCGAGCCGGCCGAGTGCGCTGGACAGCGGAGCGCGGTCGTCCGGTGATCCCGTGTCGGTGGACGAGGCCGTCGGCGCCGAGGGGTGTTGTGCGGGTCGGGGCACGGTGGCCTCCCAGGGAGGGGTCGTCAACGAGGCGCACACTAGAGCAGAAGTGGCATGCGTGACAATTGTCAGTCGTGCCACTTTCTCTGCGGCGTCCAGCATCCGCACAGCTCAGCGGGGCGCCGGGCGTCGATTGACAGGCGCGACACCATGGCCGAGGCTTCGATGCATGCCGAGTGAGATCACCCCCGCCGGACTGCGTGAACGCAAGAAGGAGGAGACGCGACGCCTCCTGCTGGAAGGGGCCGCCCGGCTGTTCAAGGAGCGCGGGTTCGAGGACACCACCGTCGCGGACATCGCCGCCCACGCGAACGTGTCCGTCCGTACGTTCTTTCGCTACTTCGAGAGCAAGGAAGCGCTGCTGCTGCCCGACGGCCTCGAGGTCTTCACCTACGTCGAGAACGCGCTGGAGCGCCGTCCGGCGGACGAGGAGCCGCTGGACGCGGTGTGCAACGCCCTGCTGGAAGCGGTCAAGCCGTTCACCGCGTCCACCCTGACCGCGCTCAGCCACCCGCTGGAAGGCCTCGAGAACGTCATCACGTCCCGCCTCGTGCAGGCCTTCTCCGACTTCGAGGAGCGGCTGACCGCCCTCGTCCGGCGCAGACTGCCTCCGGACACGCCGGACGCCGACCTCAAGGCGGCAGTGATCGCCTGCGCCGCGCTGTCCGCGGTGCGTGCGGTGCTGCGGACGCGACGCGCGCGCCGCGCGTCCGGCATCACGGACGACGGCCCCGCGCCGTTGCCGCAGGCCTTCGGCATCCTGCGGGAGATCGGCTCTCACGACCGGTCGTGAGCAACCTCAGGCCCTCGGGCCCATGAGGAACCGGTGCGGTGGGCTCGGCACAAGGCCGGGCCCACCGGGTACGCGGTCGTGCGTCGCGGTCGGACTCGTGAGACGCCGTCAGCGCTGCAGTGTCAGCAGACCGGGACGGTAGGGCAGGAGGCCGTAGTCGCCGCCGGAGTCGGGGCTGCGTCCCTGGTAGAGCAACTGCAGCCGGCAGGGGTCGACGGTCATGGTCTGATCGGGGCCGGTGCGGATCAGTTCGCCGTGGCTGATGTCGTTGGTCCACGTGGCGCCGCTGTTGGCCTTGCCGGCGAAGGGATTGCCCTCGGTCGCGGCCTGGGGTGTCCAGGAGCCGTTCAGACTGGTGGCCGTGAACGACCGGAAGTAGCGGCCCCGCGCGCCGATCGCCTCGACGATCATGAGGTAGCGGTTCTGGCCCTGCAGCTTGTAGACCTGCGGGGCTTCGAACAGGTTGTTCGTCGTGTCGCTCATGACCACGGTCGAGGTGGAGCCGAAGCTGCCCGGGAAGTTCCCGATCGGCATACTGGCCCGATAGACCTTGCCGTTGTCACCGGCGAAGAACAGGTACATGTTCGTCCCGTCACCGATGAGCGTCTGGTCGATGGGCCCCGTTCCGGACCCGCCGATGCTGCCGGAGAAGAGCACCTGCTGAGACGACCAGCCATTCGGGTTGGTGGGGTCGCTCGACGTCCGGTAGGAGAAGGCGGTCCCGCCCCACTGGTAGGCGAGCACCCAGATGTTCTTCGGCGCGAAATAGAAGAGCGTGGGCGCGACGGTGGACGTCGACATCGTGTTCTGCCCGGCCGAGGCCATGTCCGACCAGTTGGTGAACAGGCCGAAGTTCATCGACCCCCAACGCGTCCCGGTGTCGTGCGTCGTCGCATAGACGAGCTGCCTGCCGTTGTAGGGGACGACGGTGAAGTCCTTGAGCGACACCCACCCCGACTTGGGCTGCGCCAGCGCGCCCGTCGATGCCCAGCGGTATGCCGACGGGAGATCGCACGGGCCTGGGGTGTCGGCGCCGACCCTGACGAGCTGCCACTGCTGGTTGGCGCCGCCCCAGTCGTCGTACTGGACGACGTTGGCGTTGTCGGCGGTGGAGGCGCCCTGCACTTCGAGGGCCTTGCTGCTGTGGCGCGAGACGATCCTCAGATAGCCGTCCGAGCTGTCGGCCAGCCGCCACTGCTGGTTGGTGGCGTTCAGGTCGGCCCACTGGACGATCGAGCCCCCGTTCGCGGTGGACCAGTTGTAGACGTCCAGCACTTTGCCCGAGTGGCGGGACTTGATGCGGTAGTAGCCGCCCCCGGAATCGACGAACTGCCACTGCTGCTGGTTCTGATCGGTCCTGGTCCACTGGGTGATGCGGGCGCCGTCGTTGGTCGCCATGTCGGAGACGGCCAAGGCCTTGCCGCTGTTGCGGTTGACCAGCACATACGAGGCGTTGGGGTCTATGGTCGCCGCGCCGGCGGGCTGGGCGCCGAGGAAGGTGGTCACGAGCAGCAAGGGTGCGAGGATGGCGAGTAATCGTCTCGGACTGACCGGGGACGGGTGGCGGAACCGCATCAAGGGCCTCCTTCGGGGGCGGGGGTGAGGTGACCCCGAACCGCTGAGGGAACGTGCCGAGGCAGGGACACTCTCGAAACGTTTCGAATGATTCCCGGAAGCTCTGACGCCACAAGCTAGGAATGCGGGGCCCTCTGGTCAAGGCCTGTCACCGATCTGTCCACAAACAGCGCCTCCCCTTCGGGCTTGACGGGCTGTCACGCCGTCCGGAAGCGCCCCCGAACTCTCCGTTCAGCTCGCCGTGGGTCGCCTTCCAGTTGACGTGATCCCCGAAAGTTTCGTGGCGAGATCGGAAATTTCTGTGCGGCGAGTATTGACGATGCATCGCGGATACCTCAATCTCCCTGTCTGAGAAACCGGTCATGGTCCGAGATTCGAACCGGCTCAGGGGAATCTGTGCTGCACAGCGGATCCACGCGCAGCCGCACGACAGATTCGCGCACGGAAGCACCTGGGCCACCCCGTCACGTTCCGGTGAGCTTCGCGCGAGCGCATCCGGGCTCTTCGCGCTGTGGGAGAGCCCGGTCCCACGGCCGCGGTGTCCGGTACTTCGCGTGCGGCCGGGGCTCCGGCCGGCCCCGCCCGTTCGGCGAGTGGGAGCCGGCGGGGCACCCCCTGCGCGTCAGCCCTTCCGGGATTTCTACCTTGGAGGAACGATCATGGGCTCGCACGCCCTTCCCCAACCCGTTGTCCGTCAGAAGACCCGCGGTCTGCTGCTGACGCCGCTCGTCGGCGTTCTCAGTGCGGTCGCCACACTCGTCGCACTGCCGACCGCACACGCCGCCGAGACCACGCTCGGTGCCGCGGCGGCGCAGAGCGGCCGCTACTTCGGCACCGCCATCGCCTCGGGCAGGCTGGGCGACTCGGCGTACACGACGATCGCAGGCCGTGAGTTCAACTCGGTGACGGCCGAGAACGAGATGAAGATCGACGCCACCGAACCGCAGCGGGGCCAGTTCAACTTCACCGCCGGTGACCGCGTCTACAACTGGGCGGTGCAGAACGGCAAGCAGGTGCGCGGGCACACCCTGGCCTGGCATTCCCAGCAGCCCGGCTGGATGCAGAGCCTCAGCGGCAGCACACTGCGCCAGGCGATGATCGGCCACATCAACGGCGTGATGGCCCACTACAAGGGCAAGATCGTCCAGTGGGACGTCGTGAACGAGGCCTTCGCCGACGGCAGTTCGGGAGCCCGGCGCGACTCCAACCTGCAACGCACCGGCAACGACTGGATCGAGGTCGCCTTCCGCAGCGCGCGCGCCGCCGACCCGGCCGCCAAGCTCTGCTACAACGACTACAACATCGAGAACTGGACCTGGGCCAAGACGCAGGCCGTGTACGCCATGGTCCGAGACTTCAAGCAGCGCGGCGTGCCGATCGACTGCGTCGGCTTCCAGTCGCACTTCAACAACGACAGCCCCTACAACAGCAACTTCCGCACCACACTGCAAAGCTTCGCCGCCCTCGGCGTCGACGTCGCCATCACCGAACTCGACATCCAGGGAGCCTCGGGCACGACCTACGCCAACGTCACCAACGACTGTCTGGCTGTCCCGCGCTGCCTCGGTATCACCGTCTGGGGTGTGCGCGACAGCGACTCCTGGCGACCGGAGCACACGCCGTTGCTGTTCAACCGCGACGGCAGCAAGAAGCCCGCCTACACCGCCGTCCTCAACGCACTCAACGGCGGCACTTCCACGCCGCCTTCGGATTCCCGGCCGATCAAGGGCGTCGGCTCGGGCCGCTGCCTGGACGTGCCCGGCACCAGCACCACCGACGGTACCCAGCTCCAGCTGTGGGACTGCCACAACGGCACCAACCAGCAGTGGACGTACACCGCCGCCGGCGAGCTCAGGGTCTACGGCAACAAGTGCCTGGACGCCGCCGGCACCGGCAACGGCACCAAAGTCCAGATCTACGGCTGCTGGGGCGGCGACAACCAGAAGTGGCGCCTCAACTCCGACGGAACCATCGCCGGCGTCCAGTCCGGCCTCTGCCTCGACACCGCAGCGGGCGGCACCGCCAACGGCACCCTGATCCAGCTCTCCTCATGCTCGAACAGCAGCAGCCAACGCTGGACCCGCACCTGAGGCGTCCCACCGCGGTGGGCCGCGCACCGCGAACCACCGGCCTTCGGTAGGGGGCAGAGCGGGCCCGAGACCTTGAAGCCCGGGCTGCTGCTCGTGCGCGGACGCGCTCCGCGCGTCACCACGGCCGCAGTGAGCTGCGCACTGCGGCCGTGGTGATCAGCGAGTCTTGCTGCGCAACAGGCCTCAGCAGATCTCGAACCAGAGCGAGGCAGGGAAATGCCCCTCCCCGGCCAGGAGACCGTCACGATGCGGAGCCGGCCGGTAGTCCGGGAAGACCGCCCGCATATGGTCGGTCCTCTCATAGTGCAGGTGGGACATGCACGCGAGGATCCGGGCACGGCTGTTGTTCGCCAGGAAAGCCCGCACGAGCGAGGTCTCCGCCCAGTGCAACACGCTGTCCAGCAGGTCACATTGATAGTCGTACGGCAGGTAGATGTCATGCACGTGGACGATGACGCCCGGTGCGAGACGCGGGAAGACCTCCAGAACGAGGAAGTTCACGTCCGAACCAGGCTTCACCACGTGGGACGAGTCCACGAACAGCACATCACCTGCGGTCAGGGAGGTGAACGCCGTCAGGTCGACGGTCTGGACCGGTACGCGGTGCAGACGAACGCGGGCGTCCTGGGACAGCCAGTCGCGCGGGTACGGTTCGATGCAGGTCACCGTGCCCGGATGGCCGTCCTTGGCGTTGCGGGCGAGTGCCTGCAGTGCGATATGCGTGGAAACTCCGCTGCCCACTTCGAGGTACTGGCGGGGGGACAGCGAGCGCAGAATCCCGTGCAGGGCCTGCGCCTCGATATAGCCATATCCCGGGCCGAGGTCGCCCGACTCCTCGAACACCCTGTTGCCGCGGTACTCATCGACGAACGGCTTACATGTCTTCTCGAGCCAGGCCATCTGTTCATCGAGGTCGATGTGCAGGCCCGGAAGACTGGAAGGGGTACGCCACACCTCACGTGTTTCCGCCAGACCGCGCAGGTCCGGAGCGGAGGAATAGTAATGACGTGGCGCGACAAGGATTCCCAGCCGGGAGAAGGCCTTGTTCGCAACGACCGCCTGACGCTTGGCGGCGCGCTTGATCTGCTGCCGAATGCTCATTGACATCTGACTTTTCCCCATGGGCGTCAAACTAAGCGATGCTGCATTCGGCAACGTCGGACACGCCGAGGTCCAATCAGGTGAAGGATGAGCCGCGCCGAGCAGCTCGGCCACCTGCCGGGTACTGCGCCTGCGCCCTGGCCGGAGAGCGCATCCGCCCCGGGGGACGTCGGCATGGGGCGCGGGAACGCGCCCTGCACCGCCTTGTGGAGTTCCGCGCGGCATCCCCGGTGCTGACGCCGAGCCGGAAACCTGAAGGCACGGTCTTGCCGCCGGCGTCGTAGGGCAGGGCCGCGAAATGTCGACGATAACTGACACCACTACGGACCGGGTGATTCCACTTCGACGCCTTGACGATGGGCCGGGCGGCTATTCCAATGGGGGTGCTCGCCGACGTCGGTTGATCCACAATGGGATGCATGAGTGCCATTCAACCGCAGCCGCAATTCACCATATTCGTCCACCTCACGGCCTTGCCGGCGTGGCTCGCGCTGGGGCGTCCCGAGCGTCAGCAGATCATCGCCGATCATGTGCAGCCGTTGCTGGACAAGCACGACGCCGTCCAGGTCCGGTGGTTCGACGCCGAAGCATGGGCCGCCGCTCCGTCCGACGTCCTGGTCGCGACGACGAACGACCTGACCTCGTGGTCCGATCTGTTCGAGGGTCTTCGCGACAGCCCTCTGTGGAGCGTGCCCTACTTCCGGGTGGAGCTGGTCCTCCCGACGGTCGAGGACGGCTTCGCCGATTACGAGCGTCGAACCGGCCAGCGCGGCTGAGCCGTCTTTGTATCGCTTCGACTGGATGGGGCCCTTCCTCGGCGCCGTGATCACGGCCGACCTTCGGGCGGTGTCAAGGTCGTTCGTCCTCGGCTTGGCCTGCGGGCGCCTCCACCGTGACACCTCCCGCGGTCGACGAATGCGGCGACTGCCGAGGAAGGGTCGGGTGCGAGCTCAACTCGCGGCGTCCTGCTCGTCCGCGGCCTCGACCGGCTCGTCGACGAGTCTGGCGGCGAGTGTGGGCCGGCACCTCGCGCACCATCCGCGCACCGGGCGAACGGCTGGCCGAAGTGCTACCGGCCCCCGCCGGACCGCAGGTCAGGCGTAGCTGACGATGACCAGCAGGGCTGTGCACTCGGCGAGGACCTGGACGGCGAGTGCCGCCCGCCGGATCCGCACGTCCGGCGCGGCCACAGCGATGAGCAGCGCCACGGCACCGATCCCGGCCCCCCAGTCGAACAGCCACCCCGGCAACCCGGAGGCACACTGCTCCCCGTACGTCACACAGCGCGATGCCCGCTCCGACGCCAGCGTCAGGACGCCGGCGGCCGCGGCCGCCGGCAGGAACAGGAGGGCGGCCAGGGCGGCCCAAAGCCGGGTGAAATCCCGTGAGGGTGTCACCGGGGCCGGGGGAGCGGACGAGGATGCGTTCATGCCCCAAGCCAACCCGGGCGGCCGGCCCCCGAGCACCGTCCGCATACTCAGATCGCCGGGGCCACGTACTCAACCGGCGGACGGCCACTCTTCAGGCCGAAGTGCCCACAAGCTCAATCCCTTCGCCCGCGGCGCAGGTCGTTGAGGGTTTCCCCGAACTCGCGTTTCAGGGCCCTGCCGAGGTGTTTGGTGTCGTGTACTCCCCATCGTGCCGCGATCGCGGCTGTGGAGATGTCCGCGGAGGCGGGGTCGAGAAGGTCTCGGCGGATCCGTGACAGACGCTCATGTCGGACCCACGCGGCGAAGGTCAGGTCACTGCCTTTGAAGAGCGCATGAAGGTACCGGACCGAGATGTGGTGCTGGCGCGCGACTCGTTCCGCACTGAGACGGGAGTCGCCAAGGTGGGCCAGTGTGTGGGCGCGAATACGGTCGACGAGATCGCTGGCGACCGGAGCCCGCTCGGGGGTGGTGTCGGCGAAAGCGGTGAGGAGGAGTGCGGTGAGCGCGTCGGCCAGATACGTACGTGCCACACCCTGGCAGGGCAGGTCCTCGCCCACTGCGGACAGAGCGTGGCCGATGAGTCCGCCGATCCCGCCCTGAGTCGGTATGGGGAGCGCCGTGCGCAGGCTTATGGAGTTCGCGTGCCTGCCAAGACTTGCCCGGGGAACGCAGAGCACGGTCATGTCACTGGAGCCGGCACCGATGAGCCGGTAAGGCCGGGTGTTGTCGCAGGCGAACACTTCTCCTGGTTCCACCTTCGTGATCCGGTCACCCTGGATCGCCGTGACCACGCCTTGGTGGTGCAGAGTGAAATGCATCCACTCCACGTCGCTGGAGGTGATGCTGTGGTTGTCCCGCGTCACCGTCGCAGCGGAGGCCTGGACACGGGCGACGACCACGGGGCCGACGGCGGTGTGGTCCACCACGGCTTCGAAACCCAGCGGGCCTGGATCGGTCACCCGCAACGGGGCGAACAAGGCCGAGGCGACTGCCTCGAACGACTCGGTTCCTCTTAAGCGGGAACCCTTGCGGTCTGTCATGCCGATTCGCCCCCATCCCCCTGTTTGCGCGGAAACCTTACCGCCGCATCGTGCACCGTGCACGAACTGGGGAGTCACCGTGCGCGCGTTGGTGCTTCCGGGGCACTGATCACGCCTACGGTCAGGGAAGTCAGTTCTGCGCAGTGATGATTCAGCAGGTGTGTCATCTGCAACAACCCGTGGTGTGTCGTCAAGTAGGGCTGTTGAGCCCTGACTTCAGCGCAGTGAACGAATTCCACAGCAAGGAGGAACCGCGAACATGAAGCAACGGAGATGGCTGCAGCGCATTGTCATGCTGCTCACCGTTCTGGCGGGGATCATCACATTCGGCTACAGCACTGCACAGGCGTCGGACACGTGCAAAGACATCGGCAACGGACGACTGTGCGTGGCCATTACTCCTGTCAATGCACAAGGCGCTGTCCAGGTCATCTACACGAAGACCGGCGGGCCTATAGTCTATGGACGTCTCGGGTGGAACACGAAGACTGCGGGTGGCTTCGGTTCACCGGACATCTACATGTGGGCCGGCCACACTTATTACCACACCTGGCCCACGTGGGTAGGCCCGGGATACGTACAGGGCGTCCTCTGGACGGCGGATCGGCGCTTTGCGACCGACTTCGTGAAGGTCGTCTGACGAAGGTCGGCGCCCTCGACGAGCGCGGCCAACGCGGCGAGCATGGCGGCCGCGCTCTCGGGATCACCAGGCCCCAGGCGGGCCCCGGCAAGGTGTGAGCCTGCCGTAGTCAGAGCGCCGCGGCCTCGAGCACGAGCTTGCCGGTGGTCGTGCCCGACTCGATGCGGCGGTGGGCCTCGGCGGCCTGCTCCAGAGGCAGGGTGTCAACCTGCACCAGCAGTTCCCCCTTCGCTGCGGCCGCCACCGCGCGGCGCAGTGCCCGGCCCGCCTCCCGGGGGAAGGCGGCGGAGAAGGCGGCCAGGTTGAAGCCGGAGACGGTCTTGTTGGTGAACCACAGTTCGTTGGCCGCGATGCCGACGTCCTCGGCGTCCGAGGCGTTGCCCATCACCACCAGGCGCCCCATCGGGGCCAGCCGGTCCAGGCTCGCTCGGCGGGCCGGGCCGCCGACCATGTCCACCACGATGTCGAACTCGCCGGCGTCGGCGATCCGGTCCCGCAGGATCACCTCGTCGTAGCCGAAGCTCCGGGCGGTTTCGATCTTGGCTTCGCTGCCGACGGTGCCGACCACACGACCGGAACCCAACATCCGCGCGACCTGCCCGAGTTGGCTTCCCACGCCGCCGGCCGCCGCATGGACCAGAACGCTTGCCCCGGGCTCGATCCGGGCCACCCGGTCGAGTACGAGGAACGCGGTGGTGCTGTTGGACGGCAGCGCCGCGGCGACACCCATCCCGATGCCCAGGCCGTCCAGCGGCGCGACCAGGTCCGCGGAGGTGACCACCACCTCGGCGTATCCACCACTGCCGAGATCGTGAGCGCGGCCACCGGCTGCCCGACAGCCAGATCCTCGACGCCCTCGCCGACGGCTCGGATCCGCCCGGCCACCTCGATGCCGGGCACGAAGGGCAGCGGCACGTCGACCACGCCGCGCCGGTAGAGGACCTCGGCAAAGTTCGCGCCCGCGTAGGCCACGTCGATGGCGACCTGGCCCGGCCCGGGCTCGGGGATCGTCACGGTGTCGACGCGGAGCACCTCGGCTTCGCCGAACTCGGGGATGGTCACTGCCTTCATCTGCGCGCTGCTGTTGTTCATGTCACCGATACTGCGGGCACAGCGGCACGGCGGGCAGTGCCCGTTCATCCTGGGTGTGGCACCACCACGTTGGGCTGGTCCATCAACGTCTCCAGTCGCTGCCGGGTGCCGGTGCCGGGCCGCGGATTGTGCAGGATCAGATGGTGCCCGGGCTGCTCGGGCAGCGGCAACAGCGTGGCATCGAAGATCATCGTCCCGGCCTCGGGGTGGTCGACCGCCTTCACCGCGCTGGTGTGCTCGGCCACGTCGTGGCGTGCCCACAACTCGGCGAATTCGGGGCTGACCGCGGCGAGGTCGGCGGCGATGCGGCCGAACTCCGGATCGTCCGGGTAGCGTGCCGCGTCGGCCCTGAAGGCAGCGGCCACATCAGGAGCGGTGTCGGCCCAGTGCCGGTGCAGCACCCGGTGACGGACGTTGGTGAAGAAGGAGACCAGGCAGTTGTGGTCGCTTTCGCGGTAGCCGAACACCACACGCGCCGCGTCGTTGACCGCGGTGAAATTCCAGTGGCGGTCGCGGATGTAGCCGGGCCGCGGCGACCAGGCGTCCAGCAGCCGCTGCGCCTCGGGCGAGGGCGCCGCCGAAGGCGCAGAGGAAGCCTGCGGCGGATTGAGCCCGGCCAGACGGTACAAGTGGGCGTGCTCGGCGGAGTCCAACAACAGCACCCGGGCGATCGCGTCGAGAACCTGGTCGGACACCTTGATGTCGCGGCCCTGCTCCAGCCACGTGTACCAGGACACGCCGACGCCTGCCAGCACCGCGACCTCCTCGCGCCGCAGGCCCGGCGTGCGCCGTCGGCCACCGTCGGGCATGCCGACATCGGCAGGCGAGACCCGGGCTCGGCGGCTGCGCAGGAACTCCCGCAACTCGGTGCGACGATCATCGCGGGACAGGGACGAGTGAGCACTGGCCATGAGGCCAACCTTAGGCAACGTCCGCGCACGACAAGGCTGTTCCACTGAGAGGCCACGGCTGATGCCTCGTCCAGGGCGCGCTTTCAGGAATGCTCGTCAGCTTGGCCCTCAAGGGACCGCTCTTTGAGAACCCCGAAAAGGGCCGAGGCGACGAGGGCGACAGCGCCGTCCTCGTCGTGGGCCAGTTGGCCAAGGACCTCCTGCGCGGTGGTCCCCGCGATCTCGACCAGAGCCTGGGTAAGACGGATCCGCGTCGCGGAGTCCGCGGTGGGCGCGGCCAGTTCGTCGACCAAGGCGGTCATGATCCGGTCCGTGCACCCGGGGTCCAGGGACAGCATTCCCAGAACCTCCGCCGCGTCCACGTCGTTGGCGCCCTCCACCACCATGCTGATGAGTGTGGGCACAGCCGCGGCCACGCCCTGTCTGCCCAGAGCCAGAGCAGCGTGCCTGCGCACCGTGGGGTCCGGGTCCCCGAGGGCGTCCGTGAGCACCGCCGTAGCACCCGGAGCCTCGGGAATCTCGGCGATCGCCAGCACCGCGCGCCGCCGGATGCCGACGTCCTCGGAGTGCATGCCGGCATGCAGCGTCGCCACGCCGTCGCCGCCCGATCGGGCGAGCGCCCAGCGCAGGGCGCCTGCGACGTGCGGGTCGGATTCGGTCAGGACTGCCCCGGCCAGTAGTTCGGCCGGTACCGGCGCGTCCTCCGGCCGGGAGAGAACGGCCCGCTGTCTGTGCGCGGCGCTGGTCGAGTTGAGTTGCCGCATGAGTTCGACGATGCGCAGCACTCCCTGCCAGTCGGTGGGCGCCGACGCGTCGATCGCCCGGAGCCGCTCGAGCAGCTCCTGTTCTCGCGCCAGCCGGTCCTCCGTCTGCCGGACGAGGTCGCTGACCAAGTCGGACGGCGTGAAGGCCGGGTCCTCCAGCGCGCGCCCGACCTGCTTGAGCGAGAGCCCGAGGGACCGCAGGCTCTCCACGTGGAAGATCCTGCGGACGTCCTCGGCGGAGTACTCGCGGTAGCCACCGACAGTGCGGCCCGTGGGCCGCACCAACCCCAAGGCGTCGTAGTGCCGGAGCATCCGGGTGCTCACCCCGGAGCGGCGGGCCACATCGCCGATCAGCAATGCGCGTCCTCCGAAGCCTCTGCAGCCTTCGCGGCCTCCATCGGCTCGGCAGGCTCGGTGCCTGCCGGCACAGCCGCGGCGGCGGCAGCTCGTTTCGGGCCGAGTGCGACGACGCGCTTAGCCTCGTCGAGGGCCGCGTCGAAACCGGTCTCCGGGTTCTGCCGGAGCAGCTCGGTGGCGCGGGCGTGCGCGGCCACCGCCGGGTCGGAACTCTCCGCGGCCCTCTCCAGGGCGGGCTCGATCACGTCACCGAGGTCGACCAAGGCCCGGCTCAGACTCAGCTGCACATCTCGGTCGCCACGGCCGAGCTGCAGGACCAGTTCGTCGCCCAAACCCTTCTCCTCGCCCACGGGCACGAGGGCGACCGCGACGCGCCACGCAGTCCGCGCGACCTCGTCGTCGGCGTCCCGCAGCATGCCGCGGGTGATCCAGTTCCACGTGCCCTTGTCCCCGATCTTGGAGAGTGTGTGCAGCGCCTGGCTGCGGGCCTGGGTACGCTCGGAGGCGAGCTCCTGGCGGATCCGGGGCAGGGTGATCTCCGGCGGGAGACGGGTCAGCGCCCAGGACAGCATGTCCCGTACGAAGAAGTCCGGTTCGACGGCGCACCGCTCGACGAGCGTCTCAAGGAACACAGGGTCAGGGTTCGAGCCGACTGCCATGGCCGCCTGAAGCCGAACCGACGAGTCCTCGGCGCCCAGGGCGTTGATCACACGGCTGTTCTGCGGGGTTACATCGATCGCGCTGATCGGGACCACCTCCTGCGCCCAAGTGAAAACCTTGTCACCGTGTCAAGGTCAAGTTCGTGCCCGGCCATCGGGAGCTCCCCTTGTCACGAGATCCTCTCAGGCCCGCCAGCTTGAGGCGGAGCTCGGCAGACGGAAGCTCACGCTGACGGGTGTTACGAACGGTGGAACTCCTGCGGATCTCGGTCGAGTTCCACCGCGCGTATGGCCGCCCCGACCACTTCATCCGTGTCGCCGACCGTGCCGCCTACGAAGCCCTCTTCCTGGACGAACGGTTCAACAACCTGGCGCACCGCCCCGCGCACTACCCGTCGCTGTGATTCACTCAGCAGCCAGACGGTCAGCGGCGGGCCGGCGTCGGTGACGGCAAGCCAGACAGTCGGCGGCGAGCCGGTGGGTGAGCACCTTTAGGGAGAGGGTGTGTCGCAGCAGGCCTCGGCGCAGTGTGAGGGTTCACGGACGGGATTCACGTCGGCGGCTCGCGCGGTGCGGATCTCGGCGGCGGGGACCCGCTTCAGGAAGGGGCACCCCTTCGAACGCCCCGAGGTCACCGCAGCGCGAACAACCCCCTGATCCGTAATGACAGTTACTCACGAGAAGGCAGCCCGGCATGACCGACAAGTACGACGTCAAGCGCGAGCTCAAGAAGTGCTACTCGCCCAAGAACACTGACTGGGAGCTCGTCGACATCCCCGAGCTCCGTTTCCTCGCCATCGACGGGCACGGCGACCCGAACACCAGCGCCGCGTACAGCCGCGCGGTCGAGGCGCTCTACGCGGTCGCCTATACCGTCAAGTTCGCGAGCAAAGGCGCCCTCGGCAAGGACTTCGTCGTGGGTCCACTTGAGGGGCTGTGGTGGGCGGACGACATGGACGACTTCCTGGCCAGGCTGAAGGACAACTGGCGATGGAGACTGCTCATCAACGTCCCCGACTGGATCACCGGCGACATGATCGAAGACGCCAAGCACACCGCCCTGACCAAGAAGAACCTTCCGGCCATTCCGAACGTCCGGTCAGAGACCTTGCGCGAGGGCACCAGCGCCCAGGTCCTCCACATCGGCCCTTACGACGACGAGACGCCGATCCTGACCAGGCTGCACCACGAGTACCTACCCGCCAACAACCTGCGGGAGACGGGGCTGCACCACGAGATCTACCTCAGCGATCCACGCAGGACCGACCCCGCCAAGCTCAGGACGATCCTGCGGCAACCCGTAGAAGCGCAATCCGGTTGAGTGAGCGAGGTCGGAGAACTGCGCTCGACGCACGACCGGAGGAGAGCGCCAGGCCGGCGCTTTCCTCAATCAGCACGGGCGACATCCACACGACTGACCACCCGGCATACGGTCCCGGTCACGGCACTAGAGGCCCTCCGTGTGGCGCAGGATCTCTTCGGCGAGGCGGCCGTCCAGTGCCCTGGGGAGGGTGTGTCCCATGCCTTCGATCATGACCAGGCGGGCGCCGGGGATGGCCGCGGCGGTGGCCTCGGCATGCGGGGGTGGGAACATCGGGTCCTCGCTGCCGTGCAGCACGAGCGTCGGTGCGGTGACGGAGGTCAGGTCTTCCGTGGACCCTGTGCCGGCGGCCCCGGCGAACGTGTGGTTGAGCGCGGCTCGGAGATCGCGGGCGCGCTCGTACACCCGCCGCTCCATCGCGCGGTACTCGTCCTCGTGGAAAGGCAGCACCGGGCCGTGCAGCACCCGCCACAGCGGCAGGCGGATCGCGAGGTACTCCTCCACGTCCGCGTCGGGCTCGGGAAGGGACGAGACGAGGGCGGCCAGCAACTCGGCTGAGGGCGGCGGGAGTTCGCCGGGGAGTGGAGGAGCTCCGGTCATGGCGCGCTGCACCGCCCCCGGTGTGTCCGTGCCGAGGGGCTGGGACGAGAGGCTCGTCAGGGTCAGCACCCGGTGCGCGTGCGTGACGGCCAGCCGCTGGGCGATGATGCCGCCGAGGGACGCGCCCACCACATGGGCTCGTTCAGTGCCGAACGCATCCAGGACGGCGAGCGCGTCGGAAGCCATATCGGCGACTGTGTACGGCCGGGCGGCGAAGTCGACGGTGGAGGAGCGTCCGGTGTCGCGGTGGTCGTAACGGATGACGCGGCGGCCCCCGTCGACCAGGCGCTCGACGAGTCCGTCGTTCCACTGGATGCCCTGGGCCTGCGCGCCCATCACCAGCAGTACCGCCGGGTGGCCGGGGTCGCCGAAATCCTCCGCCCACAGTTCGACATCGTGTGCGTGGACGGTCCGCTCCCGGTTCGTGCGGCTGTTCATGAGTTCATTTTCCTGCATGGTCGTTCAACATAATGCTTGGAGGTCCGGTACCGCACCGGCTTTTTTGGACCTGAACCGAGAGTTGGACGGTGCCCGCCGGTCCGGGCACCCTGATACCCATGGCCGGAGTCAAGGGACAGGTGCAGAAGCGGGGCGTCGAGCGGCGCCGCGCCATGGTCGACGCCGCGATCGAGCTGTTCGCACGGCAGGGGGTGCGCGGAACCGGAGTGGCGGCGATCGCCGAGCGCGCCGGCGTCACCCCCTCCGCTCTCATCCATCACTTCGGCAGCAAGGACGGACTCGTCCGAGCCGTCCTGGAGGAGGCCGACCGGCGCGCCCTGGAACGGCTCTCCGCCCGGCCGGGCGACGAACCCACCCTGGTCCAGGCGTTCGACTGGTTCCTCCGGGACGCCGAGCACACGGCCGCTGCCGAACGCGAACTGGCAGCCCTGCACACCACCCTCACCGCGGAGAACCTGGAGCCCGGCTCCGTGCTCCACACCTGGTTCCGGGACCGCGGCCGGGCGCTGCGGAGCCACTTGGTCTCGCTGTTCACGCGTGCCGCGGCCGACGGTTCGGCCCGTGCGGACCTGGACCCGGCCGTCCTGGCGGCGGAGGCGGCGGCCTTCATCGAGGGGGCGCACCTGCTGTGGCTGCTGGACCCCGAGCAGGTGAACCTGACCGCCGTGCACCGAAGCTACTTCGATGGTCTGCTCGCCCGGCTCCGTCCATGACCACGTCCGGACTCGGCCACCGACACCGCCGATCCTCCGAGCCCACCTACGTTGGTCGAAGGTCAGTCGACCGCTCGCATCGACCACGGCATGAGGCAGCGCCTGCCGATGACGCACCGCCCAGCCGCCCAGCGGTGGGGGCGCTTGCTGTCAGCGCATCTTGTCGAAGAACTCGCGGACGTCACTGACGAGCAGTTCGGGGGCCTCCATCGCGAGGAAGTGGCCACCGCGCTCGAGTTCGGTCCACCGCACGATGTCGTGGTCGCGTTCGGCCCAGCGGCGGATGGTCACATCGTGGGCGGAGAGCAGCACGGCGGTGGGCACGGTCCCCCGTAGGGCAGCTGCCCAGTCGCCCTGACCGTCGCTCCACCCGGTGTCGTGCGCCGCGCGACCGCATCTGGCCCGGCATGGGCGTCGTCGAACCCGTCGACGACGAGAGCTGCCTCCTGCACTTGGGCGCCGACAACCCCCGTGACCTCGCCTGGATGACCACCTCGGTCGACGCCGATTTCACCCTCGCCGACACGCCCCCCGAACTCGCCGACGCCTTACGCACACACGCCGCCCGCTGCCTGAGCGCCAGACGCAAGGCATGACAGAAGGTGGGCAACCCTCGCGCCGGTGCACGCTGATCGGTTTGCCGAACTGGCGTGCTCTCAGCCCGCTGAATGGCGCAGGGCCAGCGTGGCGCGCCAGTGCGCGGCGACCAACCGAGGCCCCGTTCGCCGCGGTTCTGGACGGTCTCACCGAACCATCTTGAACGACGTTCCTCACGAGCCCAGGTGATCTGAGTCAGTCGAAAAGGGCGACGAGGCCATTCACCCAGATCGCGAGAAACGCAAGGACCGCCACCAGGCAGCCGACGCCCGCCAGCACACCGCCCACCGTCCACGGTTGGGAGGGCGTCTCGTGCTCCCCTTCCAGGACGTCCCGGTCGTCCCAGTCGACAGGGTGCCCCAATTTCTCGGCGCAGGCGGTCCGCACCGCGACCAGCTGCTCCTCCGCGAAAGCGGTGCCGGCCTTCGCCTCGGGACCCTGCCAGGCGAGGGCTTTCATCCGCCACCCTGGAGACCCGTACCGCGCCTCGAAGGCAGCGGTCTCGTCGGCGTTCCGGTCCTCCTCGAGGTACATCCAGCGTCCAGCCTCGGCGGCGTCACCATAGAGGCGGTACACCTCGGCCAGGCGACGGCGGAGCGTCAGGTCGTGCGGGAAGGACGAGATGAGACCGCGCAGGCGCTGGCGCGCGACGGGAATCCGGCCGGCGGCCAGGTCTGCATCGACTCGGGCAAGGGTCTCTCTCAGAGGCATGAACGCATGATCGGGTACCGCACTGACCTACGTCGACCTGATTGCCTGACGGGCGCCTCACTGAAGAGGACCACGGCGTTGCTCATGGCCTCCCTGGGGTGCCTAACCCCTGGACCGCGAACGCGTGTTCATCGCACCCGCCGGTCCTGAGTCATGAAGCCAGGCTTCGTCGGAGCCTGGAAGACCGTCGAAACCGTGCGCAAGACCTACCTGACCGTTTCACAGACCCGGCTCAGCCGTGCGGCAGCACGCGCCCCGGACGGTAGGAGTCACCGGCCGGGGCGCGGGCTGCTCGCCTTCAGGCGGGGCGCGTAACGTCGACCACGTATCCGCGCCGCTTGTCCACCACGTTGCACAGCGGCCGGCCCTCGAGGTGGCGGGCGAAGTTGTCGAGGAACACCTCGACGAGCGCCTCCCGCTCGCTGGTGGTCTCGCCCGCCGTGTGCGGGGAGATCATCACGCCGGGCATGTTCCACAGGGGAGACTCGGCAGGCAGCGGTTCCCGGGCGAACACGTCCAGGGCCGCGCCGGCGAGCCGACCGGCGGCGAGGTGGTCGACCAGCGCCTCCTCGTCGACGAGTCCGCCCCGGCCTACGTTGATCAGCCGCGCCCCCGGCTTCATGGCGGCGAGCACGGGGGCGTCGACCATGTGTCGGGTGTCGTGGGTGAGGGGGGCGGCCAGGACGACGTAGTCCGCTTCCGTCAGGGCGGAGCGCAGGGTCGTCGCACCGTGGACCGTGCCGAAGTCGGGGTCGTCGATGCGGGACTTGCGGCCCGCACCGCTCACCCGCATCCCGACGGCGCGCAACAGCCGGGCGATGGCCCGGCCGATCGGCCCGGTCCCCCAGACCAGCACGGTGCGTCCGGTGATGGCGTCACTGGGGCGCGGACGCCACTCGCGGCGCCGCTGGTGCTCCCACGTGCCGGGGAAGTCCTTGGCGAGGGCGAGGATCAGGCCCAGGACGTACTCGGCGGTCGGCTGCTCGTAGACCCCGCGGGCGTTGGTCAGGATGACCTGCGGATCGTCCACCAGGGCGGGGAAGAGGAAGGAGTCCACGCCCGCGGAGGACGCGTGGACCCAGCGGGGCGCCTTCCGCGGATCATCGGGCCACGCCTCCCGGATGGCCGGGGTGATGGTCACCCAGGCCAGGAGGACGTCGGCGCCGGGGAGGAGGTAGGGCAGTTCCTCCTCGGTGGCGTAGACGGTGTCCGCGAGGCTTTCGATGCGTGCGGCGGCGGGGGGCCGGTTGCCCCGGTAGAGGACGACGAGTCGGTCGCGCATGTCAAGCTCCGACGGGGACGGCCAGGTATTTGTACTCGAGGAACTCGTCGATGCCGACGCGTCCGCCCTCGCGGCCCAGACCGGACTGCTTGACGCCGCCGAAGGGCGCGGCGGGGTTGGAGACCAGTCCGGTGTTGATGCCGATCATGCCGCTTTCGAGACGTTCGGCGACCCGCAGCGCACGGTCGAGGTTCTGCGTGAACAGGTAGGCGGACAGACCGAATTCGGTGTCGTTGGCGGCGGCGACGGCCTCGTCCTCGGCCTCGAAGGTGCGGATCGCGGCGACGGGGCCGAAGATCTCGGTGTCGATGATCGCGGAGTCGGGGGCGATGCCGGTGAGGACGGTGGGCGGATAGAAGCAGCCCGGCCCTTCGGGGAGTTCACCCCCGGTCAGGACGGTGGCGCCGCGCTTGACGGCGTCCCGTACCAGGTCATGCGCCTTGCTGCGGCCGGCCACGTCGATGAGGGGGCCGACGTCCGTGCCGGGGTCGGTGCCGGGCCCGACGGTGAGGGCGGCCATGCGTGCGGCGAGGCGGGAGGCGAACTCCTCGGCGACGGAGGTGTGGACGAAGATGCGGTTGGCCGCGCAGCAGGACTCGCCCATGTTGCGCATCTTGGCGACCATGGTGCCCTCGACGGCCACGTCGAGGTCGGCGTCGTCGAAGACGATGAGGGGGGCGTTGCCGCCCAGTTCCATGGAGGTGCGGATGACGGTGTCTGCGCACTGGGCCAGCAGGATCCGGCCGACATGGGTGGAGCCGGTGAAGGAGAGCTTGCGGATCTTCCCCCAGCCTCCGCCCGGGGGGACCCCCATCTCGCTTCGCTCGCCGCGCAGGAGGGGAGCGACGACGCCGGCGGCGTCGGATGTGGTGACGACGTTCAGCACGCCGGCCGGCAGCCCCGCTTCG
The DNA here is from genome assembly GCF_044768125.1 of Streptomyces sp. NPDC101166. Taxonomy (NCBI): domain Bacteria; kingdom Bacillati; phylum Actinomycetota; class Actinomycetes; order Kitasatosporales; family Streptomycetaceae; genus Streptomyces; species Streptomyces sp. NPDC101166. Next base: position 60,420 of record NZ_JBIWPF010000001.1, on the reverse strand, counting down.
GTGAGGATTTCCGCCAGAGCGAGGCTGGACAGGGGCGTCTGGGGCGCGGGTTTGAGGACGATGGTGCAGCCGGCGGCGACGGCGGGGCCGATCTTGCGGGTGCCCATCGCCAGGGGGAAGTTCCAGGGGGTGATGAGCAGGCAGGGGCCGACGGGCTGACGGCTGACCAGCAGGCGGTTCCTGCCGTCGGGGGCGGTCATCATGCCGCCGTCGACACGGACGGCTTCCTCGGAGAACCAGCGGAAGAACTCCGCCGCGTAGGCGACTTCGGCGCGTGCCTCGGCCAGGGGCTTGCCCATCTCCAGGGTCATCAGCAGCGCGAGGTCCTCGGTGCGCGCGATGAGGATGTCGTAGGCGCGGCGCAGGATCTCGCTGCGCACGCGCGGCGGGGTGGCGGCCCAGGCGGCCTGCGCGGCGACCGCCGCCTCGACGGCACGCCGGCCGTCGGCGGGTGAGGCGTCGGCGACCTGGCACAGTTCCTCGCCGGTGGCCGGGTTGTCGACGGACAGGGTCCGGCCGGACTCGGCGTCCTGCCAGCCACCGCCGATGAACAGCTGCTTGGGAACATCACGGACGACAGTCATCGTGGGTATCTCCTTGTGGGTGTAGAAGGGCTGCCGGTCACCGGATGCGGTCCAGCGTCTTGTAGTAGGCGCCCGCGAAGGGCAGGAACCAGGCGGTGCCGTTGTAGAGGGGGATGCGGGGCGGGGCGATGTCGCGGACCGGGCTGACCTCGGGGTGACCGTCCATCACCTCGGCCATGACGTGCCCCATGTGCGTGGCCATCTGTACGCCGTGGCCCGCGTATCCCATGGAGTAATAGACGCCGTTTTCGCTCTGCCCGGCGTGCACGATGCGGTCCATGGCGAAGCCGACGGAGCCGCCCCACACGTACTCGATCTTGGTCCGGGTGAGTTGGGGGAAGATCTCGCACATCTCACGGAACAGGATCTGTCCGCTCTTCTTGTCCGAGGTGGGGTCGGACGGCGCGAAGCGGGCGCGGCCGCCGAACAGCAGCCGGTTGTCCGGAGTGAGCCGGAAGTAGTGGCAGACCTTGTTGGAGTCGACGATGAGGCGGGCCTTGGGGATGATGTCCCGGGCGAGTTCCTCGCCGAGCGGCTCGGTGACGATGATGAAGCTGCCCACGCAGACCTGCCGGCGGCGCAGCCACGGGAAGTTCTTGTCGGTGTAGGCGTCGGTGGCCATCATGACCTGCCCGGCACGGATCACACCGCGTTCGGTGCTGACCTCGAACCGGCCGGCGGCGGTACGCCGCACGCCGATGGCCGCGTTGCGCTCGTGGATCTCCACACCGGTGCGCTCGCACGCCTCGGCCATACCGCGCACGAAGCGGCCGACGTGCAGTCCGGCGCTGAACGGGTCGAGCAAGCCGCCGTGGTAGGCGTCGGAACCGATCTCGGACCGCAACTCGGACTTGCCGATCAGTGTGGTCTCGTGCCCGAAGTACTTGGCCAGGTCGTGCTGTTGGGCCTTCTTGCTCTCGAAGTGCGCGGGACGGGACGCGACGCCCAGGCGCCCGACGCGACGGAACTGACAGTCGATGGACTCCTCGTTCACGAGCCGCTCGACGGTGTCCACGGCCTCGCCGTAGGAGTTGTAGATCTCGCGGGCCCGTTCGAGCCCGTACCGGCGGACGGCCTGGCCCACGCCGATGGTGAAGCCCAGGTTGGCCATGCCGCCGTTACGGGCGGAGGCGCCGGAGCCGACCTGGCCCTTCTCGACGAGAGTGACGCGGGCGCCCTTGCGGGCGGAGTGCAGGGCGGTGGACAGACCCGTCAGGCCGGCGCCGACGACCACCACGTCTGTGTCGTCGGTCAGCGGCTTGCCGGACCGATCGGGAAACGCCCCAGCGGTTTCCATCCAGTAGGGGATCGTCTTCATGTCGCGTCCTTAGCGGGGAGTTTCGAAGGGGGGCGGCCGGGCTGCTTCAGGGGCCCGGCCGACGGCGATGTCGGTTGCGAGGGCGAGGACGCCAGGGCGATGAGGACCGCGCTGACGGCTGTGACGGTCGGGGCGAGGTCGAAACGGCGGGCGTTGGAGACCAGGACCGGCAGGGCGCGGGTGTCACGTTCACCGCAGTCGGTCAGCGTCTCCTCCGGCCTCGCTGCCGGAGCCGCTGCCACCTGTCGGTGCCTCTGCCTACAGCACCCTTTCGAGGAAGGCCTGGGTTCGTTTCTCACGGGGGTTGGCCAGCACTTCGCGGGCGTCGCCGCGCTCGACTGCGATGCCTTCGTCCATGAAGAGCACTTCGTCGGCGACCTCGCGGGCGAAGCCCATCTCGTGGGTGACGAGCAGCATGGTGATTCCGTTGCCGGCGAGGTCGCGCATGACGGCGAGTACTTCACCCACGCGCTCCGGGTCCAGCGCGCTGGTGGGTTCGTCGAACAGCATGATGGTGGGTTCCATCGCCAGCGCGCGGGCGATGGCCACGCGCTGCTGCTGGCCGCCGGAGAGTTGAGCGGGGTACTTGTGGCCACAGCCCTTGAGGCCGACCTTGGCCAGCAGCTCTTGTGCCTGATCCCGGCAGGTGGCGCGATCCTTCTTCTGCACCAGCACCGGTCCGGACATGACATTGCTTTCGGCGGTCATGTTCGGGAACAGGTTGAACTGCTGGAACACCATGCCGATGCGGGCACGCTGCTCGGCCAGCCGCTGCGGGCGGACGGCGTGGTAGGCGTCGTCCTTCTCGACGTAGCCGAAGTCCTCTCCATTGACTCGCAGGACTCCGCGGTCGACGGTCTCCAAACCGTTGACGCACCGCAGCAGTGTCGATTTGCCCGATCCGCTCGGCCCGATGATGCAGGAGATCTCCCCGGCCGCAACGGTCAGGTCGATGTCACGCAGGACCTGGTGACGTCCGAAGCTCTTGCACAGCTTGCGTGCGACGATCGTTCCGTCGGCGTTCACAGCAGGGACTCCCTCGTGGTGGGAACTGGCTGGACCGCCCCCGGCTCGGCCGACGTGGCGGCCGGGGTCAGCCGCGCCCGGGTCGAGCGGGAGAAACGGCGCTCGATCATGGACTGCGGCACGCTCAGCACCAGCGTCATGATCAGGTACCAGAGACTGGCCACGATCAGCAGCGGAATCGTCTGGTAGTTGCGGGCGTAGATCGACTGTGCGCTGTTCAGCAGGTCGGCGACGCCGAGCACGCTCACCAGCGAGGTCTCCTTGAGCATGCCGATCACCTGGTTGCCGGTGGCCGGGATGACCGCCGGCATGGTCTGCGGGATGATCACATGCCGGAGCTTGGTGAACCCCGACATGCCCAAGGACTCCGCCGCCTCGTGCTGGCCGCGACTGACCGAGGCGAACCCGCCGCGGATGATCTCGGACATGTAGGCGGCCTGGTTGAGCGTCAGCCCCACGATGGCCGCGGTCATCGGCGTCATGATGGCGTTCACGTTCACCGGCGTGGAGATGTCGGTGAACGGGATGCCGATCGACAGGTTCGGGTACAGCGCCGCGATGTTGAACCAGAAGACCAGCTGCACGAGCACCGGGGTGCCGCGGAAGAAGGTGATGTAGAGCTGTGCCAGCCCGGAGACGGGGCGCAGGTGTGACATGCGCATCACCGCCAGCACCAGCCCCAGCAGCGTGCCCAGAGCCATGCTCGCCACGGTCAGGAGGAGCGTGATCAGCAGGCCGTTGAGGATGGTCTCAGTGGTGAAGTAGCTGAACACCACCGGCCAGCGATAGTTCTCGTTCGTCACCGCGGTCCACACCAGACCGGCGACGATCGCGATCGCGACGGCCCAGGCGACGTAGTCGCGCGGTCGTTTCGGCGTGATCCGCTTCTTTTCTTCGGCCAGCAGTTGTGACACCGGTCGGCTCCTGGTCTTCGTACCGATCAGATCCGTGGACATGTCAGTCCTGCGGGACGGCCATGGCCGCGGTCTTGATCCCGAGGTCCTCGAGACCCCAGCGGCCCAGCGCCTGGGTGTACTTGGGGCCGTCGATGATCGACTGGATGGCAGCCTTCACCGCGGGGGTCAGCGGCGAGTCCTTCTTCAGCGCGACGGTCGCGGGCTTGGTGGCCACCAGGGGCCTGAGGACGTCGAACGTCTTGGGCTGCTGCCGGGCCGCCCACTCGAGCGAGACGAAGTCGTACATCACCGCGTCGATCCGCTTGGAGACCAGCTGGGTCAGAGCGTCGTTCACGCTGGGCAGGGTCACCGACTTGATGGCCGGCTTGCCCTTGCTCGTACAGTCCTGCTTGGACCGCTGCGGCAGCCACTGGAGCTCCGCGGTGCTGCCGGAGGGGACGGCGACGCGGTGCCCGCACAGCGTGTGGGTGCCCAGCTTCTGCGGGTTGCCGTAAGGGACGGACACTCCGGTCCCGGAGTTGACGTAGTCGACCATGTCGAGCACCTTCAGCCGGTCGCTGGTGGCACCCATGGTGGAGGCGGTGAAGTCGTACCGGTTGGCTTGCAGTCCGGTGATGATGGTGTCGAACTTGACGTTGTTGATCTGGAGTTTCAGGCCGAGCTCGGCAGCGATCAGCCGGGCCATGTCCGGGTTGAACCCGATCGGGGTCTTGTTGTCCGATGCCATGAACGTGGTGGGCGGGTACGACAGGTCCATGGCCACCGAGAGCGTGCCCTTGGCCTTCACCGCTGCGGGCAGCAGCTTCACCGCGTTCTGGTCCGGCGTCACGCCCACCGAGATGTCGTCGGTGTGCTCGGCCGAGGAGCCGGATCCCCCGCCCTGCGTCGTGCCCTTCGCCCCCACGTCCTGCACGGTGCCGGTCGCCCCGCACGCGGCGAGCGCGAGGGCCAGGGCGGTGGTGACGATCGGGATGCTGAGGTGCCTGTTGACCTGCATAGCGGCGGCCACTGCGCCTGCGGTTCGCAGTACGTTTCTGCGGCCTGTCCGGTTGGTTTCCATGGCGGTGCCTCCTGGAGAATGCTGGGATACGGGGAATCCGTGCTGCGGGGACGACGTGCGGATCGGACGGGGGACGGGACCTCATCAGCCGGCGGGCGGACACACGCTGGGCTCATGGGCGGCCACGCGAGACCGGGGGCGTGTCGGGAAGAACGTGCTGGGTGAGCGGACCCGCGTCGGGCGTCAGATGCCCAGCATCTGGTTGAGCTCGTCCAGGGACTTGACGGTCACGTAGTCGTAGCCGTGGGTGACCGGGTCGCAGCCGCGGTCCAGCAGGACGAGGTTGCGAAAGCCCATGTCGTGCATCGGCATCAGGTCGTAGCGGGTGTGCGAGGAGACGTGCACGAAGTCCTCGGGGGACGCGTCGAGCTGGTCGAGCATGTACTCGAACGCGGCGTAGCGGGGCTTGTAGCAGCCGGCCTGCTCCGCGGTGAAGACCGCGTGGAAGTCCGCACCGAGCCGGGGCACGCTCTCGGCGAGGAAGGAGTCGTCGGCGTTGGAGAGGATCACCAGCTTGTACTTCTCGCCCATCTTCTTCAGGGGTTCCGGCACGTCGGCGTGCGGGCCCCAGCTGCGCACGCCGTCGGCGAGCCGCTTGCCCGCGTCCGGGGCCGCCTTGATGCCCCACTTGCGGCAGACCCCCTCGAAGGCGTTCTGCAGCGTCTGCTCGTAGGGGGAGTACTCGCCGCAGATCGAGTCGTAGCGGTAGCCGCGGAACTCCTTGACGAACTGGTCCCAGTGCTCGGCCGGGATCTGGTCGCCGACGAGTTCACGCGTGATGGGGGTCATCGGCCACTCGACCAACGTGCCGTAGCAGTCGAACGAGACGTACTTCGGGCGGAACTGGAACGAGGGAATGGGCATGGAAGTGCTCCGCTTTCTTGCGTCGGGGAACTGGTCAGGGCCGGCGCGGACCCTGTTTAGACATGCTCATGACAGAGATGTCGGGAGTGGGGGGTGACGTCGACGATCGCCGGGACTCAGGCGGCGCCGACTCCTGCCGGAGCGAGGAAGTCGACGGGGTGCTGCGTGGTGCCGTCGAGCGCCAGGTCGGCGGCGATCTCTCCCATCGCGGGCGAGAACTTGAAGCCGCTGCCGGAGAACCCGGCCAAGACGATGATGTCGTCCTCCCCGGGGAGGTGACCGACGAGCGGGTTTCCGGACTCCGTGTAGCCCTCCATGTAGGCCGACATCCGGATGGGGTCGGGGTTCAGGTCGGGCATGAGTCCACCGATGAGCTCGCGGAAGACGCCGAGTTCTTCGGGGCGGACGGTACGGTCGAGCCGTTCGGGCTCGGGCACCGGCGCGTGGTATTTGACGGAGAGACCGAGCTTGACGGAGATGCCGTCGGGCGACGGGATTCCGAAGCAGTCGTGGGGTGCGGCGCGCACGAAGGGAGGGGCCCCGCCCGCGAACCAGTCGTGGCGGGTGGGCAGGTGCCAGGAGCAGATCACCCGCCGGACGTCGATGGTCCGGGGGAGGGCCGGAAGCAGGGTGTTGATCCAGGGGCCCACGGTCACCACGGCGGCGTCCACGTGGTCCGTGCCCAGGTCGGTGACGACCCGCACCCCGCCGCCCGCCGCGGGGACGACCTCGCGCACCGTGGTGTAGCGGTGCAGCCGGGCGCCCAGCTGCTCGGCACGGGCGGCGGCGGCCTGGATCGACGCCTCCGGCCTGATGACGGCGCCCAACCGGTCGAGGACGGCGATGTGTCCCTCCGGGAGCCGGTGCTGCGGATAGCGGCGGGCGAGTTCCTCCCGGTCCAAGACCTCGTGATCCAGCCCATGGGCGGCGCTGGTGGAGCGGAGGAGGCGCATGGACGGTGAGGCGGCCTCTCCCATCACCAGGCTGCCGCTGCGGCGTCGCAGCGGCAGGCCCGTCTCCGCCTGGAGCTGCTCCCACATCCGGTCCGCCAGCCGCAGCAGCGGAACGTACCCGGGCTCGCCGAGGTGGGCGGCTCGGTAGATGCGGCTCTCGCCTCCGGCCGCGCCGCGGTCGTGACCCGGTGCGTACCGGTCGTAGCCGATGACCTCGGCTCCGCGGGCGGCCAGTCGCCACATGGCCTGGCTGCCCATGCTGCCGGCACCGATCACGGCGACACGCTTCGGGACGCGCATGAGGTCGCTCCTCTCGATGGTGGGTGGGTGGCAGTCGGGCCCCAGCCCTGTGCGGACACCGTGCGGACCTTTCCGGTTCGCGTCCTGCTGGGGATGGCGTTCACTTTCCGCCCCGGAGAACCCGCGGGGCAACCCACACTGTGTTCCGCCTTGGAGCCTTCTTGAGACGGTCTGTCACTGCGGACGGCCGCGCTGCACCAATGCCGGCCCCCCTCTTGTCACCATGAGTGGCCGATGCGAAGGTGAGCCCGATTCCCTCGGACGAAAGCACCCCGTATGCCGCCCAGACATCACGCACCCGGGCACTTGCCCACACTGAGGGAGGTACTGCGCCTGCCCGTGCTCGCCGAAGGGATGCCGCGTGTGCTGGCCGGCGAGTCACAGCTGGACGGTCCGGTGCGCTGGGTGCATGTCACCGAGCTGCTCAACCCCGCCGATTTCCTGGAGGGCGGAGAACTGGTGCTGACGACCGGCGTGCCGCATCCCGAGGACGCTTCCGAGCTGCGCGGCTACGTCGACCAACTCGCGGACGTCGGCGCGGCGGGCCTGATCGTGGAGCTCGGCTACCGGTACCAGAAGGTGCCCCACGAGCTGGTGGCGGCGTGCCGTGCCCGTGACGTACCGCTGGTCGAGCTGGCCCGTGGCGTCCGGTTCATCGACGTCACGCAGAGGGTGCACGCGCTCATCCTCGACGCCCAGGGGGCCCTGCTGCGCCGCGGGAGGGACATCCAGGACATCTTCACGGCCCTGACGCTGCGGGGAGCGGACCCCGAGGAACTGGTGCACACCACCGCGGAACTCACCGGAGCCCCCGTGGTGCTGGAGGATCTCACCCACCGGGTCCTGATGTGCGAGCTGCTCGGCCGGCCGTACGAGCCGGTGGTGTCGGCCTGGTCGCGGCGCTCGCGGGCCGCCCCGACGCCGGAGAGGATCACGCCGAGCGGCCCGGAGGGGTGGCTGATCGCGCCGGTGCACGACCATCACGGCCCGTGGGGGCGGTTGGTCCTGCTGGAGGACCGGGCGAGCACCGAGCCCGACCCGGAACACGTCCTGGTGCTGGAGCGCGCGGCGGTCGCGCTGACCATGGCGCGTCTGGCGGGGCAGGCCTGGTGGGAGCGCCGGGGCCACCGCTCCGTACTGCGAGACCTGTACGAACGGCGTTTCCGCTCTCCCGCGGACGCCCGCGCCCGCGCCGAGGCACTGGGACTGCCCACCCTCGGACACCGCCTCTTCGCCGGGGTCATCCGCCACCCGTACACCGGCACCGAGGGGGAACACCTCGACGAACGGATCGCGAAGGCGCTGGCGCACACCGGTATCCGCGCCCTGGTCGGCGAGACGGCTCCGGGCCGCATCGGCGTACTCATGGCGCTGGCACAGGCGAGCGCCTGGCAGCCGGTAGCCGAGCGGATCGGCCGCCTGACCCGGGAGGAGCTCGGACCACGGGCAGTCGTCGCCGTCGGCCCCGGGGTGACCGACCTCGGCGGGATCGCCCGGTCGTGGCAGGAGGCGGAGCAGACGGCCGAGGCCATCACACCGGCCTCCCCGGAGCGGTGGTTCTACGTCCCCGCCGACGTCCGGCTGCCGGAGCTGCTGGGCGTCCTTCGAAAGGACACCCGTCTTCAGCGGTACGCGGAACGGCAACTGACCCGCCTCATCGAGCACGACGGCCGCAACGGCGGCGATCTGCTCCCGGCACTGCGGGCCTATCTGGCGGCGGCCGGGAACAAGTCGGTCGCGGCGAAACGCGCCGGCATGTCCCGGCAGGCGTACTACCAGCGCCTGCACACCATCGAGCGGCTCCTCGGCTGCGACCTGGAATCAGGCCTGGAGCGTACGTCCCTGCACGTCGCGGTGCTGGTCCTGGACGCGGGAGAAGCACCGTCCGTTCCCGGCGCGTGACGGACACGCCGGCCGGCACGCGCACCGCCGCACGGCGACCGGTCCCCCCCCGGGGGGAGTCGGTCGCCGCACGGCGGTGCGCGGTGCCCTGGGAAGCCGGCTCAGAGCAGCTCGAGCAGCTTGTCGGTGAACTCCGCGGTGGTCGCGGTTCCGCCCAGGTCACGGGTGCGGGTATCGGTCTTGGCCAGGACCGAGGCGATCGCGTCCGTGATGTCCCTGGCCGCGGCAGGATGGCCGAGGTGGTCGAGCATCATGGCCGCGGACCAGATCGCACCCAGCGGGTTGGCGATGCCCTGGCCCGCGATGTCGGGCGCGGAGCCGTGCACCGGCTCGAACATCGAGGGGAAGTCCCGCTCGGGGTTGAGGTTGGCCGCCGGGGCGATGCCGATGGATCCGGCGACCGCGGCCGCGAGGTCGCTGAGGATGTCGCCGAAGAGGTTGGAGGCGACGACGACGTCGAAGCGGGCGGGATCGAGGACGAACTTGGCCGCCAGCGCGTCGATGTGCTCCTGGTCCCAGGCGACCCCGGGGTGTTCGGCGGCCCGCTCGGCGATCAGCTCGTCCCAGAACGGCATGGTGTGGATGATGCCGTTGGACTTGGTGGCGGAGGTGAGCTTCCCCCGGCGGCCGGCGGCGAGCGAGAACGCGTAGTCGGCGATCCGGGTGACCCCGGCCCGGGTGAACACCGCCTCCTGGACGGCCAGTTCCTCGGACGTGCCCTGGTTCAGCCGTCCGCCGATCTCGCTGTACTCGCCCTCGGCGTTCTCCCGCACGACGAGGATGTCGACCTCGCCCGGCCGTGCGCCGCGCACCGGACTGTCGATGCCTTCGAAGACACGGATGGGCCGGAGGTTGACGTACTGGCGGAAGCTGCGCCGGATCGGGATCAGCAGCCCCCACAGCGAGACATGGTCGGGCACCCCCGGGTACCCCACCGCCCCCAGCAGGATCGCGTCCTTGTCGCGCAGCTGGTCGATCCCGTCGGCGGGCATCATGGCGCCCTCCCGCAGGTACCGCTCGCACGACCAGTCGTCGTACGACGTGTAGGACAGGCCGAAGCCGTGGCGGCGGCCGAGAACATCGAGCACTTGCTGTGCCGGTGGCAGCACCTCGGCGCCGATGCCGTCGCCGGGGATCAGGGCAATGCGGTGGTTCGTCGTCATGCCGTCGATTGCAGCAAGGCGGTCCGCGGGCCGTCCAAGACGCAAAGCGGATCTGCCTCATAAGCAGTCCCTATCAGGTGTCGACGGCCGAGGTGGCGGCCGTCACGAACGCGGCGGCCGCCGGCGACAGGCTGCCGCGGCGGCTGACGAGGGCGATGTCCAAGGTGGTCTCCGGCTCGATGTCCAGGACGCGGGCGCCCAGCCGCCGGGCGAGGTCCCGCCAGGCATCCGTGACCACCGCGAGCCCGACCCCGGCGAGGACCAGGGGCATGAGCGACACACGGTGCTCGGTCTCGGCGGCGACGGCGAACTCGATGCCCTGCTCCCGCAGCGCGTCGACGTAGGCGCGCATCCCCGTACCCGGCTGCCCGACGATCAGCCGCTGTCCCGCAAGCTCCCGGCAGTCCACAGCCGTCCGGCCGGCGAACGGGCCGCCGGCCGGCACCATCAGCACAAAACGCTGCCGCCCCAGCGCATGGGAGACGACCTCCTTGTCGGAGAGGGGACCGGCAGACGCCAAAAGCCCCAGCTCCACGGCACCCGTGCGCACCATGTCGATCACATCACGCGAGGTGAACGCGGCTTTGATGGCCACGGACACCCCGGGATACCGGTGGCTGAAGGCACTCACCAAGGTCGTCAGCGGCTCCACCGCCTGCGACGGCACCGATGCCACATCCAGGCGCCCCTCACGCAGCTCATGCACCGCCGCGACACTCGCCCGCGCCGTCTCCAGACTCCTCACGGCCTCCCGGGCAGGCTCGATCAGGGCCCTTCCGGCCTCCGTCAGCACCGCCCTGCGCCCGATGCGATGGAACAGCTCGGAGCCCAGATCACGCTCCAGCGCCCGCACGGCCTGCGACAGGGACGGCTGCGACACATACAGAGCCGAGGCCGCACGGTTGAACCCCCCACGATCGACGATCGCAAGGAAGTACTCCAGCTGCCGAATGTCCATCACGCGCCCTCTGCCCCTGGAAGAAAGCAACCGAAGACCCGATCGGTCCCGACCACAAGGATCGTCTCGACGAAGTGCGGAACCCGGGGTCGTCGTCCACGGTTCACGCGATGCCGGTCGTCTGGCATGTCCTCACTGTAGAGGCGTGTCCGATCGCCGACCCGGCGCGTTTGAGCGAACGGCCTGTTCCGACGTTCGTCGAGAGGGAGACCGCCTCTGCGTCACGACCGACAGCCCGCACGCCTGACGACTGCGCACCCGGATTCGCGTCAGTCGGCCCGCCACACATCCAGTGCCGTGAGTGCCACGTGGAGCCCGGTGCGCTGGTCGCCCGATTCGAGGTCGTGGGCGAGGAGGCGCTCGATCGTGCGCAGGCGCTGGTACATGGTCTCGCGGGAGAGGCCGCCCTGGCGGGCGGCGGTCGTCTTGTTGCCGGCCGCGTCAAGGAAGTGGCGCAGGGTCGTCAGCAGGTCGGTGCCGTGTCGGACGTCGTGGTCGATGAGGCGCCGGAGCTGCCGTTCGGTGTACTCCTGAATTCGGACGTCCTCACGGAGGGCGTACAGCAGGCGGCGCAGGCCGATGTCGGACATCTCGTGGAAGGAGCGGTCCGGCGGGAGAGGCTGGTGAGGCGGCGTGGCCTCGGCGACGCGGGCCGCCTCGCGGAACGAGCGGGCGGTGTCCGTGAGGTCCGTGACCTCGGAACCGACACTCACCACTGCTCCCGGTGCCAGGTCCAGCACCTGGCCGGACAGGCGCTCGAGGATGGGGCGCCAAGTCCGCGAGGCGCGCAGAGCCAGCAGGACCCCGAGGCGGTCGGGGGCCAGTTCGCCGACGAGGGCCGGCACGCCCGCCGTCCTCAACTCCTGCATCAGACGGGACGCGGTCTCGGCTCCGCCCTTCCCTGCGCGCAGCTCCACCAGGGCGGCCACGAAGTGGCTTCGGTCGGTCGGCAGGCCCAGCGCGGAGCAGCGGGCCCGCGCGTCCTCCGCGGAGCGGTAGCGCTGCTCCACGAGGTCGAGCAGGGCGTTCCGGTGCGCGGTGTGTTCCCACGGGATGGGGTGGATGAGGCGTGCGACGGTCAGTGCCATCGCGGTCCTCTCCAGCAGAGTGATGTCCTCCGGCCCGAACGCCGCCTCTTTGGCGTTCGCCGGGAGCATGGCCACACGGCCCCAGAGCTCGCCCTGGTACTCGACAGCGGCGGTGAGCCAGCCCTCCGGACCGCGTGTCGCTGTGGTGTCGCCGGGCCCGGTCGCCCTGGAGCGCCGCTCCCAGTCGGCGAGTGCCTCCTCGACCGTGAGCCCGGAGGGTTCGCAGATCAGTGCCTGGTGCACCAGGTTCTCCAGAACGACCGTGCGGCCGCTCATCTCCGCCGCCGCTCGCACCACGTCCTCCGGACCGGCGCCGCGCAGGGTCAGGGTGGTGAACGCCTCGTGGATGCGCTGCGTGCGGCGCATCGCCTCCGCCTGGTTGCCGAGCAGGAGCGCGTGCACGACCTGCGTCACCTCCAGGAAGTTGACGTCCTCAGCCAGGGTGACGAGGGGCAGGCCGCGGCGGCGGCAGGCGTCGACGAGGGTGTCCGGCGGGCGGTGGTAGCGGCGTACGAGTTCGATGACCAGGGCCGCGGTCCCGATGTCGGCGAGTTCGTCGACGTACCGGCGCACGCCGGCCGCGTCCTGCGGCAGCGGCATTCCGGTGGTGAGGACGAGCTCGCCGCCCTTCAGGAACGACGCGGGATCGGTCAGCTCGGTGATATGGACCCACCGGACCGGACGGTCCAGGAGCGGCCGGCCGGTGACGACCTGGGGCCGTCCGGCGGCCAGGACGGGCAGCGCCAGGACATCGGCCACGGTGAGCGGACGGGTGGACCCCTGGTCGGCCGGCTCGTTGTCGTTCACGGTCCTCTCCAAGGGGTCCTGCTCGCCTCGGCCCGGAGCCCGGGGGAGTGCCCAGCCACTGTGACAAGCGTCCCTGACCTGCGCAAGAGCGGTCCGTGAGTGAGCGATTCCCGGCGTCACCCCGACGAGGCTGACACAACGTCCGGATGTCGCGCCCCGGCCGGACGGATCGCCCGTTGGCGCGGCCCCGCTCCGCCGAGATGCTCGGGAGAGCGCAGCAGACCGCACACCGAGGCCGGGAGACGAACATGACAGCACTGTCGCCGCACCTTCGCCAGGCCACGCCCGTGGTGGCGGCCCGGGGCGAGGGCGTCCACCTCTACGACCAGGACGGCCGCCGCTACCTCGACTTCACCGCCGGCATCGGCGTCACCAGCACCGGACACTGCCACCCCAAGGTGGTGGCAGCGGCCCAGGAACAGGTGGGCTCGCTGATCCACGGCCAGTACACGACCGTCATGCACCAGCCGCTGCGCCGCCTGGTCGACAAGCTCGGCGAGGTGCTGCCGGCCGGTCTGGACAGTCTGTTCTTCACCAACTCCGGCAGCGAGGCCGTCGAGGCCGCACTGCGGCTGGCCCGCCAGGCCGGCGGCCGCCCCAACGTCATCGTCTGCCACGGCGGCTTCCACGGCCGTACGGTCGCCGCCGCCTCCATGACGACCTCCGGCACTCGTTTCCGCTCCGGTTTCTCCCCGCTGATGAGCGGCGTGATCGTCACCCCCTTCCCGTCCGCGTACCGGTACGGCTGGGACGAGGAGACCGCCACCCGCTTCGCCCTGAGGGAGCTCGACCACACGCTCCAGACGATCTCCTCGCCCGCCGACACGGCTGCGATCATCGTCGAGCCCGTACTGGGCGAGGGCGGTTACGTCCCCGCCAACCGCGCGTTCCTGGAGGGACTGCGCGAGCGGGCGGACCGCCACGGCTTCCTCCTCATCCTCGACGAGGTGCAGACCGGCGTCGGCCGCACCGGCCGCTTCTGGGGCCACGACCACTTCGGCGTCACACCCGACATCCTCGTCACCGCCAAGGGCCTGGCCAGCGGCTTCCCCCTGTCCGGCATCGCCGCCTCCGAGGAACTGATGAGCAGGGCGTGGCCCGGCTCGCAGGGCGGCACCTACGGCGCCAACGCGGTCGCCTGCGCCGCGGCCTGCGCCACCCTCGACGTCGTACGCGACGAGAAGCTCGTCGAGAACGCCGAGGCGATGGGCGCCCGGCTGCGCCAGGGCCTCGAGGCGGTCGCCGACCGGACGCCGGGCATCGGCGACGTGCGCGGCCTCGGCCTCATGCTCGCCACCGAGTTCGTCACCGAAGACGGCAGCCCCGACCCCGAGACCGCGGCCCGGGTCCAGCGCGCCGCGATCGGCGAGGGCCTGCTCCTGCTGCTGTGCGGGGCCTGGAACCAGGTAGTGCGCATGATCCCGGCGCTGGTGATCGACGAGGCGGCGGTGGACGAGGGCCTCCAGGCCTGGGCGGCCGCGGTCGAGGCCGGCACATCGGGAGCGCCCCAGCGATGACGGCCAGCACCACGGCCCTGGAACCGCCGGCCGTCAGGAGGACCTCCGCGTGTCGACAGCGCAACTCGGCGCTGACCGGCTATCAGGGCACGGTCGTAGTCGTCACCCATGACCGGCGCATGAGGTCCCGCTTCAACGGCGCCCACCTGACGCTGCGAAACGGGCACATGGCCGAGTTCACCACCGCCTGATCGCCGCAGCGGTGCACCGGAGGGACGGACAAGGTGTCCGTCCCTCCAGACGGTCGAAGGCCGCCCGCCAGACGGCGGACGGCAGGCGGCAGGCGGCAGACGCCAGACGCCAGAAAACCGCTTGAAGCAGCACAGGGCGGCCGCCGCTCGCCACGACATGCGCGGCTACTTCTTCCTCGGCACCGCCACAGCGGCCGCCCTGGTCATCCGGCTCCGAACATGATCGGCCTGGCAAGTCCTAGAAGGTCAGGTTCCAGGCGTCGATCTTGCCGGTGTCGGAGGCGGCGTTGTCGTTGACGCGCAGCTTCCAGGTCCCGTTCGCGACCTCCGAGGAGGCGTTCACGGTGTAGGTCTGGGCGATGTTGTCGGCGCCGCCGCCGGCGTGGTTGTGCAGCGTGTAGACGGTGCCGTCCGGCGCCACCAGGTCGACCTTCAGGTCACCGATGTAGGTGTGCTTGATGTCCACACCCACCTTGAGGGTGGCCGGGGCGTTGCCGGTCACGCCGGTGACGGCGATCGGGCTCTCCACGGTCGCGTTGTCGTTGACGGCGAAGTCCGCGAGGTTCTCGAAGTACTTGCCGGGCGGCGGGGTGGTCCCGACGGCCTTGAGGGCGTCGACCTGTCCTTCGCCGAAGAACGAGTTGTCGGCCGTCGTGCCCGTGCAGCGGCTGTCCGACGGGCAGGCGATGTCGTTGGCCTGGGCGGCCAGCTTGGCACGGATCTGCGCCGGCGTGATGCCCGGGTTGGCGCTGGCGATGAGTGCTGCCACGCCGACCACGTGCGGGGTGGCCATCGAGGTGCCGCTCTTGCTGCCGTAGCCGCCACCGGGAACCGTGGAGTACACGTTGCTGCCCGGCGCCGCGACGTCGATGACGCCCTGCCCGTAGTTGGAGAACGAGGCCTTGGTGACGCCCGTGCCGTTGGCCGCGACCGTGACCACGCCCGGCAGCTCGGTCGGGATGTCGAGGCAGGCGTTGGTGATGGTACGGGTGACCGGCGTCGAGTCGTTCGGGCTCGCGGAGTCGGTCGTCTTGTGGGCGAGGTCGTAGTTCTCGTTGCCCGCGGCGGCGATCTGGAGGGAGCCCTTGCCCTCGGCGTACTCCTGGGCGCGCTTGACGCCCTCGATGATGGCGGCCTGGTCGATGTTGTCCGGGCAGTTGAACTGCCACGGGTCCGTGTAATAGCTGTTGTTGGTGACCTTGAAGCCGTGGTCACCGGCCCAGACGAAGCCGCAGATGGTGTTCTCGGCGAAGAAGAAGGAGTTGCCCGGCTCGGCGACCCGGACCGCGGAGATCTTCACCCCGGGGGCCACGCCGACGACACCCTTGCCGTTCTTGGCCGCGGCGACGGTGCCCGCCACGTGGGTGCCGTGCGTGTCGACGTCCCGCCAGGCGCCGGCACGGGTGTCGGGCTTGCCGTAGGCGCAGGAGACCGAGTCCGCCGCGTTGAAGTTGGGCGCCAGGTCCTGGTGCTGGTCGTCCACACCGGTGTCCAGGATGCCGACCGTGACGGAGGCGGAGCCCGGGTTGACGGCCCAGGCCTGGTCGGCCTTGATCTGGCTCATGTCGGCCCGGACCGGTTCTCCGGCCGGGGTCGTGGCCTGGGCCGGATTGGCCGGCAGCGCCGGGTTGTATGCGTCGGCCGGGACGTCCGAGGTGCGCGTGGCGCCGACCTGCTGCACGCCGGCGACGCCGCGCATGGTGGCGGCGAATCCGCTGGACGCCGAGTGGGCGACGATCACGCCGATCGCGTCGAAGTTCGAGAAGACGGTGCCGCCGTTGGCCACGATCGCGGAGCGGACCGCCGAACTGTCACCGGGGGCGGTGATCACGAGGTAGGCACGCGTGCCGGCCACCCAGGCCGCACTCTGGGAAGCCGGCACGGCGGCCGGAGCGTGGGCCTTGGCGGCCGGCGCGGTGGAGGGGCCGACGGGGAGCGTGCCCGCGAGGGCGCCCGGGGCGCCGAACGCGAGGGCGGCGCCGAGCGTGGCCGCCAGCACCAGCGTGCGTCTAGGACGGCTGGACATATGAGGTATCAATGCGTCCTCCGGAGACGGGCCGACCGTGCTGAGGGCACCGGCGGGGCCGTACGAACGAGTGGTGGATGCAAGATGTCAGGCGCGTGCTCCGGTACGGAAGTACCTTTCCGTGCAGGGACGTTATAGGGGCATGGCTGAAAAGAGACGTACTCGGGGCATCGGGGGGTCGGAGCGGGGAAGCCTTGGGCGGCTAATCTGTATACATAGATGTGTGCGGCAGGATCGACGAGGAGTTCCGTGGCTCGGGCAACAGGTAAGAGCGAGGCGGTCTACGAGCGGCTGAAGAGCGACATCGAGTCGCTGAGGCTGCGGCCGGGGGCAAAGCTGAGCGAAGTCCAGCTGGGCGAGGAACTGGGTGCCTCGCGGACGCCGGTGCGGGAGGCCATCCGGCGGCTGGCCCGGGAAGGGCTGGTCGACTTTGTGCCGGGGGAGGTGGCCCGGGTGGCCGCGATCTCGTTGGGCGGGGTGCGGGCCCTGTTCGACTTCCGGATGCTGCTGGAGCCGCGTGCGGCCGCGTCGGTCGCGACGGCCGGGGCGTTCGACGAGCGCGTGCTGGTGCCGTTCCGTGAACTGCTGGAGCGGCTGGAGGAGTTCGACGAGTCCTTCCGTGCCCTGGACGCCGCCGGGCAGGCGCGGTCCTACCAGGAGTTCTACGAGGTGACCGAGGGCTTCGACCAGGCCGTCATCGCCGCCTGCCGCAACCCCTACCTCGCCCGGACGATCCGTGACCTGCGCAGCGAGACCGTACGGCTGCGGCATCTCTCGCACAGCGGTCCGCGCCGAATGCTCACGTCGCTGGAGGAGCATCGCGCGATGCTGAAGGCGATCGTGCAGGGGGACGCGCAGGCGGCGGAAGCGGCCGGCCGACACCATCTCGCGCAGACCCTCCAGGCGCTGATCGACAGCCTGACCGGCCAGGATTTCGCGATCGGCGCCGACGTCCACCTGGATGTCGCGGGCCAGTAACCGCCCGCACTTCTCGGTCCGGTGATCCACCGTGCCGGTGGCTTCCGCATCCGCCATACTGTATACAGAAGTGGATACAGTATTGCCGATACATCATTCTTCGATGCGAGGGGCCGTCTCATGCCGCATACCGTCGGCGCCGCCGACCTGCTCGGGTTCGCCGCCGCCACCACCGAGGCCCACGGCGTTCCGCCCGCGGACGCCCGACTGCTCGCGGACACCTTGGTGACCGCCGAGCTGTGGGGCCATCCGTCCCACGGGATGCTGCGCCTGCCCTGGTACCTCGCTCGTCTCGCGAGCGGCGCGACCACCGCCGTCGCCGCTCCCGAGCTCGTGACCGACAGCGGCGCCGTCCTGGTCGTGGACGGCTGTGACGGCCTCGGCCAGGTGCTCACCGACCGCGCGGTGACATGGGGTGTGGAGCGCGCCCGCCGGCACGGGATCAGCGCGGTCGGGGTCCGCAACTCCGGTCACTTCGGTACGGCCGCGTACTTCACCCGCAAGGCCGCCGAGCGGGGCTGTGTGGCGCTTCTGGCCACCAACGCCAGTCCGGCGATGGCCCCTTGGGGCGGGCGGGAGAAGCGCATCGGCACCAACCCGTGGTCGATCGCCGCCCCGGGCGGCCGGTACGGCGCGGTCGTGATGGACATCGCCAACACCGCCGTGGCGCGCGGCAAGATCTACCACGCCAAGGAGCGCGGCGAGCCCATCCCCGGTGGCTGGGCGGCCGACGCGGACGGCGTGCCCACCACCGACCCACGGCGTGCCATCGAGGGCCTGATCCTGCCGATGGCCGGTCACAAGGGCTATGCCATCTCCTTCATGCTCGACGTGCTGGCAGGCGTGCTGACCGGCAGCGCCTTCGGCTCGGCGGTCGTCGGCCCCTACCAGCCCGCCGGCCGCAGCGGCGTCGGCCACCTGCTGATCTGCGTCGACATCGCGGCGATGGCCGATCCGGCCGAGTTCGAACAACGGATGGAGACCCTGGTCGAGGAGACCAAGTCCACCCCCGCCGCTCCGGGCACGGCTGAGGTCTTCGTCCCCGGCGAGCCGGAGGTCCGCACCGCCGAGCGCCTGCGCAGCGAGGGCATCACCCTCGCCGATGACACCTGGTCTTCTCTCGGCCGTATCGCCGAAGCCACCGCCGTACCCCTGCCCGCCCCCGTCACTCCGCAGGAGCTGTCCGCATGATCGCGCTCACCGTGTCCCTCCAGGTCGTCCCCGGCTGCCGTGACGCCTTCCTCGAGGCCATCGAGCAGAACGCCGAGCGCTCCTTCACCGACGAACCCGGCTGCCGCTACTTCGACGTGGTCTGCGACCTGGAGGACGACCACCACTTCGTCTTCCACGAGATCTACGACGACGAGGCCGCCGTCGAGGCACACCGAGCCGCACCCCACTTCAAGGTCTGGCGGGAGGCGGCGGCGAAGTACGTCGTTCCCGGCAGCCAGGTCAACACGCTCTCCCGCCGCCTGTTCCACCACTCCTGACCTGTCGATCGGAGCCACCGCATGTGCACCAGGCCCGCCTCACCGAATCTGCTCATCCACCCCGACGAGGTCGAACGCTTCGACCGTGGCGGCGGAGTGGCCACCGTCCCCTACGTCGGCAAGTGGAACTCCGAAGAGGCCGTCATCACCACCGGCCAGACGGTGTTCCAGCCCGGCACCGGTCTGCCCCTGCACAGCCACAACGTCGAGGAGTCGGTGCTCGTCCTCGAGGGCGAGGCGACCGCCGAGATCGACGGCGAGTTCTTCGACCTGGGGGTCGGCCAGGCCACTTGGGTCCCGGCCGGTGTCCCGCACCGGTTCTTCAACCGGGGAGAGGGAGTCATGCGGATCTACTGGGTCTACGGCGGCCGGGACGTCACCCGCACCATCACCGCCACCGGCGAGACCTTCGAGCATCTCTCCGAGCACGACAAGGGAGGGGCGCCCACCGCATGAGTGCCACCATACGCACCGTCAACCCCGCCACGGGACAGCCGCTCGCCGAGTACGAAGCCTGGGACACCGTACGGATCGAGGCGGCTGTGCAGCGTGCTCACGCCGCCGCCCGCGCCTGGACCGGCGTCCCCGTCGCCGAACGGACGGCCCGTGTCCATCACTTGGCCACCGTCCTGCGTGAACACAGGGCGACACTGGCTCAGTTGGCCGTCACCGAAATGGGCAAGCCGATCGGTGAGGCGGAGGGAGAGGTGAGCAAGTCCGCACTGACCGCCGAGTACTACGCCGACCACGGCCCGCGAATCCTCGCCGACGAACATGTGGACATCGACGGAGCGGAAGCCTGGGTCGCCCACGAGCCGGTCGGTCTGCTCCTGGCCGTCATGCCGTGGAACTTCCCCGTCTGGCAGGTCATGCGCTTCGCCATCCCGTCCCTGGTGGCCGGCAACGGGATCCTGCTCAAACACGCCTCCAACGTCACCGGCAGCGCGCTCGCCCTGCAGGACCTCTTCGTCGCGGCCGGTTTCCCCGAACACCTGGTGACCACTTTGGTCATCGCCGACGGCGACGTGCCGGAGACCACCGCGCGGCTCATCGAGGACGACAGGGTCGCCGCCGTCACCCTCACCGGAAGCAACCGGGCGGGCGCGGCCGTCGGCTCCGCGGCGGGCCGCGCGGCGAAGAAGTCCGTTCTGGAACTCGGCGGTTCGGACGCCTTCGTGGTCCTGGACGACGCCGATGCCGAAGCAGCCGCAGCGGCCGCGGTGAAGGCGCGTTTCACCAATGCCGGCCAGAGCTGCGTGTGCGCGAAGCGGTTCATCGTCGCCGCCCCGGTGGCGGACGCCTTCACCGCCGCGTTCGTGTCCGGCGTCGAAGCCCTGCGGGTCGGCGACCCGCGCGAACGGGACACCCAGGTCGGCCCGCTCGCCCGCGACGACCTGCGGGCGGCGATCCATCGGCAGGTCGAGGAGTCCGCCGCCGCCGGCGCCCGCCTGCTGACCGGAGGCAAACCGCTCCCCGGCGACGGCTACTTCTACCAGCCGACCGTCCTGGCGGACACCGGCCCGGGCATGCCGGCCTTCGACGAGGAGACCTTCGGCCCGCTCGCCGCCATCACCGTCGCCCGGAACGACGAGGCCGCCGTACGGCTCGCGAACGCCACCGCCTACGGACTCGGCCTGAGCGTATGGACATCAGACCCCGGCCGCGGCGTCGCCCTCGCCCGCCGGATCACCAGCGGCGCGGCCTTCGTCAACGCGATCGTCGCCTCCGACCCACGCCTGCCCTTCGGCGGCACCAAGCGCAGCGGCTACGGCCGCGAACTGGCCGCCGCCGGCATCCGCGAGTTCACCAACACACGCACCTACTGGGTCACCACCTGACCGGCTCAGGCCCTGACCGCCCCCTCCTGCCAGTTGCTGTCGACGTGGCCCTGGCTCCGTCGTCGCGGCGATAACTCGGGAGCGCCCGGGGCCGGGTCCACGGACAATCATGGTCATGACGTCCCTCTACTCCAACCCGCTCTTCACCCGGCTCGCCGATGCCGAACGCATCCTCGTCGCGGGCGCGGGAGGCGGCTTCGACATCTACTCCGGGCTGCCGCTGGCTCTCTCCCTCCTGCATCAGGGCAAGCAGGTGCACCTCGCGAACCTCTCCTTCAGCGCACTCGACGGCCTCCCGCTCGAGGACTGGATCGCCCCGGACCTGGCCGCCGTCACTCCCGACTCCGCTGTGCACCAGCGATACTTCCCCGAGCGGACCCTCGCTCAGTGGCTGAGCCGGCACGGATACCCGTCCACCGTGTACGCCTTTCCCCAGACCGGGGTACGACCGCTGCGCGCCGCCTACCAAGCACTGATCGATCTGCACCGCGTCGACGCCGTGGTGCTGGTCGACGGCGGTACGGACATTCTGATGCGCGGTGACGAAGCCGGGCTCGGCACTCCGGAGGAAGACCTGACCAGCGTGGCGGCGCTGGCCGCGCTGAACGACATACCGACCCGGCTCGTCGTGTCGGTCGGCTTCGGTGTGGACGCTTATCACGGCGTCAACCATGTGCAGGTACTGGAGAACATCGCCGCGCTGGAGCGCGACGGCGCGTACCTCGGTGCGTTCTCGATACCGCGCGCCACCCGTGAGGGCGCGCTCTACCTCGAGGCGGTGGCACACGCTCAGCGCCACACCCCGGAGCACCCCAGCATCGTGAACGGTTCCATCGCGGCTGCCGTGCGTGGCTCGTTCGGTGACGTACGGTTCACCGACCGCACCCGGGACAGCGAGTTGTTCGTGAACCCGCTGATGTCCCTGTACTTCGCCTTCGACCTTCCAGGCCTGGCAGCCCGCTGCCTCTACCTGGATCGGATCGAGGACACCCATCTGATGCGCCAAGTGCACTCCAGAATCGCCGAGTTCCGCGAATCCATAGTCACTCGCCCACCCCGCAGCTTCCCGCATTAGACGGGCGGCGCCGTGAGTGCGCCGCCCCGCCCACCTCACCCACCACTCGCCCCGGACGTCGCCTCACGGACGACTGCGACGCCTCCTTCGGGGACGGTGACGGAGCCCGCGACCGGTTTGCCGGTGAGGAGTTCGACCCCTTCGGCGGGGATCTCGGCCCCGTGGCCGGCGTGGTCGATCAGGAAGAGGTAGTCGGCCTCGGCGCCCCGCCGCCGGACCACCTCGATGCCGGCCGGCACTTCATGCTCCGGACGCACCCCCGCCTCGAGGCAGACACGCTCCAGGACGGCGGCCAGGGTGGTGGTGTCCGGGTGGGTGGCGAGGTACCAGGCGGTGCCGTCGCCGTACGCGTGGCGGGTGACGGCCGGGACGCCGGCCAGCGGTCCGTCGGCGTACGTGGCGACGGCCTCCGCCCCGGTGAGCCGGAGGCGCTCGGTCCACAGGTCGGCGGTCGCGTGCTGCGGGACCTGGCCGGCCAGGCCGACCGTCTGTCCCGGCAGCAGGGGGAACAGCTCGTCGCCGTGGACGCCGAGGACCTTCCGGAAGGCGCCCGGGTAACCGCCCAGGCGTACGTGGCAGTTCTCGTCCACCGCACCGCTGTGGAAGCCCACTGCGAGGGTGCCGCCGTGCTCGACGAACGCCGCCAGGCTGGTCGCGCCCGTGTCGCCGACCAGGTACAGGCTGGGGGCGAGGACGAGCTGGTAGCGGTCGAGTTCCGGGCTGTCGGGACGTACGAAGTCGACCGCCACGCCGGCCTTCCACAGCGGTGTGTACCAGTCCCTCACCAGGTCCTGGAAGCGGAGTTCGCTGCTGGGCTGGGAGGGCAGCTCCATGGCCCAGCGGGCGTCCCAGTCCCAGACGATGGCCACCCTGGCGGGGCTGGTGCTGCCGCCCACTTCGGCGAGGGCCCGCAGATCGGCGCCTAGCTGTACGACGTCCTGCCAGATCTGGCTGTCGGTGCCCGCGTGCGGCAGCATCGCCGAGTGCCACTGCTCGGCGCCCGCCTTCGCGGCGCGCCACTGGAAGTAGGCGATGCCGTCGGCGCCGTGCGCGACATGGGCGAGCGCATTGCGGCGCATCTCACCTGGCCGCTTGGCCCGGTTGACGGGCTGCCAGTTGATGGCTCCGGTGGAGTGTTCCATCAGAAGCCAGGGCCGCCCGTCGGCCAGGGAGCGGACCAGGTCGCCGCAGAGCGCGATGTCGGTCTCCGACTCCGGGTCGGTGGCGAGCAGGTAGTGGTCGTTGGAGACGATGTCCAGCTCGGGAGCCCAGCGCCAGTAGTCCACGGCGTCGAAGTTGTGCATCACCATGAAGTTGGTGGTGGCGGGGAGGCCAGGGGCGGCGCGGCGGAGCACGTCGCGTTCGGCGGTGAAGAGCGACAGCAGTTCGTCCGAGCAGAAGCGGCGCCAGTCCAGCCGGTGGGCGGGGTTGGGGTCGGCGCCGGTGGCACGGGGCGGGATGACCTCCTCCCAGTCGTAGTACCACTGGCTCCAGAAGGTGGTGCCCCAGGCGTCGTTGAGCGCGTTCAGGTCGTTGCCGTACTTCGCCTTCAGCCAGCGCCGGAAGGCGGCCGCGCTGGTGTCGCAGAAGCATTCCGCGTTGTGGCAGCCGTACTCGTTGTGAACGTGCCACATCGCCACGGCCGGGTGCTCGGCGTACCGCTCGGCCAGCGCGCCCGCGATGCGCAGGGCCGCGGTGCGGTAGGCGAGGCTGGACGGGCAGAACGTCTGGCGGCTGCCGTACGACAGCGTGCGGCCGTCGCGGTCGACCGGCAGTGCCTCCGGGTGGGCCCGGAAGAACCAGGCGGGCGGGCAGGCCGTCGGGGTGGCGAGGTCGGCGGCGATGCCGTGCTCGTGGAGGAGATCCAGGATCTTGTCCATGCGGGAGAAGTCGTGGACGCCCTCCGCGGGCTCCAACAGGGCCCACGAGAAGATGCCGACGCTGACCATGGTCACCCCGGCCTCGCGCATCAGGGCCATGTCCTCGGCCCACACCTCCTCGGGCCACTGTTCGGGGTTGTAGTCGCCGCCGTAGGCGATGCCGGGCAGGCGGAGACGGCGTTCGGTGGTCACTGGCGGTACTCCGGAAGGTGTGGGGACGACAGGAAGGCGTGTTTCAGCCCTTGTTGGCGCCCAGCGTGAGGCCGCTGACGAACTGGCGCTGGAGCACGAAGTAGACGATCAGGGTGGGGATCGCGGTGAGCAGGGCGCCGGCGGCGACCAGATTGGGATCAGTGAAGTACTGGCCGGAGAGATTGTTCAGCGCCGAGGTGATCGGCATGTTCTCGCCGGTGGAGATCAGGACGATGGCCCAGAAGAAGTCGTTGTAGATCCAGATGGACAGCAATGTGGCCAGGGCGGCCATCGCCGGCTTGCACAGCGGCAGCACGATCTGCCAGTACAGGCGCCACACCGAGGCGCCGTCGACGAGCGCGGCCTCGGTCAGCTCGTGCGGCAGCGAGCGCATGTAGTTGCTCAGCACGAACGCGCAGAACCCGGACTGGAACGCCACATGGATCAGCACGAGGCCCAGCGCCGAGTCGTACAACTTGCCGCTCATGGTGATGCCGGGCAGGTCGACCAGCAGGTAGAGCCGGTACAGCGGAGTGATGATGACCTGCTGCGGGAGCAGGTTGCCGGCCGTGAACACCAGGAGCAGGAAGAGGTTGACCCGGAAGTCGAAGCGGCTGACGTAGAAGGCCACACACGACGACAGGAACAGCGTCAGCAGCACCGCTGGGATCGCCACCAGCAGGGTGTTCCCGAAGTAGTGCAGCATGTCCGACTGCTGGAAAGCGTTGGTGAAATTGTCGAGGCTCAGCTTGTCGGGCCAGGACACATAGCCCTTGGCGCTGGTCTCGGCATACGGCCGCATCGCCGCGTACATCGCCCACAGCAGGGGCGCGAGCCAGGCCAGCGCGGCGCCGGCGAGGAAGACATGCAGCAGGATCCGGGCGGGGCGGACGGGGGTGCGCTGCTTTCCGAGCGCGCTCACGGTGCTCATGCGCGCCGCTCCTTCCGGAAGGTCGCGATCAGGTACGGGACGATCACGGCAAGCGAGATCACCAGCAGGACCACCGCAATCGCCGAGCCGTACCCGATCCGGCTGGACTCGCCGATGATGTTGTCGGTGACCAGGATCGACAGCAGTTCCGTGCCCGCGGCGCCCTTGTTGAAGACGAAGACCAAGTCGAAGGCGCGCAGCGCCTCGATGATGGTGACGACCAGGACGACGGTGTTGGTGGGGCGCAGGGTGGGGAAGGTGACGTTCCTGAACGTCTGCCACTCGTTGGCGCCGTCCAGCGAGGACGCCTCCCGCAGGGCCGGGTCGACACCCTTCAGGCCCGCCAGGTAGAGGATCATCATGTAGCCGGTGTGGCGCCACGACGCGGCGATGAGGACGGACCACAGGTTGAGGTCCGGGTCACCGATCCAGTCGATGTAGTGGCCGGGCTCGTTCGCACCGATGATGCTGTTGATCAGCCCGGTGTCCGGGTTGTAGACGAGCTGCCAGACGAACCCGATGACAGCCATAGACAGTACGACGGGCAGGAAGAACGCGGTCTGGTACACCTTGCTGAACCGGATCTTCTTGTCCAACTGCACGGCCAGGAACAGGCCCAGCGGCGTCGGGATCAGGATCAGCACGACGAACCAGACGACGTTGTGCTCGACGGCCGGCCAGAACTGCGGGTTGCTGGTGAACAGCTCCCGGAAGTTGTCCAGACCGACCCATCTGATGGAGTCGAAGCCGATGCCGTCCCAGGTGGTGAAGGCCAGCGCGATCGAGGCGAGCGCCGTGAGCCAGACGAGCATGACGTGCAGGATCGTCGGCACCCCGGCCATCAGGCCGAGCGTGACGCGGTCCCGTCGGGTGAGCAGCCGGCGGTGGCCCAGGGGTTTCCGGAGCCGCTTGGTCTGATGCGCGGTCACGTTCTTCGGGTTGCCCGAGGGCGGCAATGCGGCCGTCCCCGGGGTTCTGGTGGCGCCGGTCCCGGTACCGGTGTTCCTTGTGACGGTCATGCGGACGCGAAGATCGTCTTCTTCTGGCGCTCGATCGACGCCAGCAGGCTGTCGACGCCCTTGGGGTCGCGGACGAACTTCTGCAGGGCGGGCTGCATCACCGTGGAGGTGAAGTCCGGGCGGCTGTCGCGGTCCATGAACTGGGTGAGGTGCTTGGCGCCGGAGATCGTCGCGTACGCCTTCTTCTGCAGCGCGGTGTACGAGGAAGTGTCCGCCTTGTCGGACGCCGCGACCAGGCTCGGGTCGGACTTCAGGTAGATCTGCTCGGCCTCCGGGGTGCCCAGGAACTCCAGGAGCTTGAGCGCGCCGGGCTTGTTCTTCGGGGCCTTGGAGAGCATGAAACCGTCGGTCGGCGCCTCGACGGTGTCCTGCCCGTACGCGGAGTCGATCTCCGGGAAGGGGAAGAAGTCGAGGTCGTCCAGGTCGGCCTTGTTCGTGAACTGCTGGGCCACGAAGCTGCCGAACAGGTACATGCCCGCCTTCTTCGAGATCAGCGTCTGAGCCGCGTCCTGCCAGGTGCGGCCGACCGCGCCCTCGTGGTGGTACGGGAGGATCTCGGCCCAGTGGTCGAAGGCGGTGCGGACCTTGGCGTCCGTCCAGGACTCCTTGCCGGCCATCAGCTCGACGTGGAAGTCGTAGCCGTTGGTGCGGAAGTTGATCTGGTCGAAGGTGCCGAGCGCGGGCCAGGCGTCCTTGTCGCCGAAGGCGAACGGGACGAGGCCGTCCTTCTTCATCTGCTTGCACAGCGCGACGAGCTGGTCCCAGGTGGTGGGGACCTCGTAGCCGTACTTCTCGAAGACGCTCTTGCGGTAGAAGACGCCCCAGAGGGACGTGGAGATCGGCACGAAGTAGTACTTGCCGTCCGCGCCCTTGCTGAGCGCCTTCATCGCCTCGGGGAAATTGCCGCCGATCTTCTGCCACACGTCGTCGATCGGGGAGGCCAGGCCCTTGGCGGCGAAGAACTGCATGCGGTAGCCGGCGAACCAGTTGAACACGTCGTCCGGGGTGCCCTGGAGGTAGGAGTTGATCTGCTCCTGGAACGTGTTGTGGTCCTTGGTGTTCACGTCGACCGTGATTCCGGACTGCTTCGTGAACGCCGCGTAGATCTCGGCGAAGGCCTGCTTGGGCACCGCGTCGGACGCGTTCGACCCGAGGCTGACGGTCTTCGGGTCGGCGGCCGTACCGCTGCCGCCGCAGGCGCTGAGCAAGGGGATGCCGGCGCCGAGGACGGCTGCGCCACCGATACCGCGCAGGACTGTGCGACGGCTGGCAGCAGGCATGGGCCGACCGAGGGAGGAAGAGTGCATTTCGGCTCCTGAACAGGGCGGCCGTGCCCGGACGGCACGTCGACCCGAGGGGATGTGACGGGGAAGCGGTCGTCCACGCGACCAGGACTCAACACGATCAAACAAAAGCGACCGGTGGTTGCGAGGAAGACTGAATGCTCCGTGGAGCTGATGTCAAGACCCTTGGATCCGGGCTGAGGGTCGGCCGCACATGTCGGCAGGGCGGCCGGCCCACCCTCGGGCGGGTGTCACGGCCTCTTTCCATGAGCGGACGTGTGACCGGGCATATACCGTTTGAGCTGCACTTCTGCCCGACAGGTGTGACCTCCTCAAGGTGGCCGCGCAACTCGTCGCCGACAGACGCCCGCCATCGGATCCGTCGCCGTCCACCGCAATCGATGCTGCGGGAACCCTTGACGTACAGCCGTCGCCTACGTAGACATGACCACGCGGTCAGACCGCGTGGTCATACAGTTGACCTCCTTCAATGCAGAGCACGGCCGTCGGGAGACCTCATGACAGCAGTGGTGGGACGGAGCGAGGGCTCCTCCGTGCCGCGCAGCGCGGACGTCGCTCACCTGGCCGGGGTGTCGCGCAAGACGGTCTCCCGCGTTCTCAACAACGAGCCCTATGTCTCCGAGGAGGCGCGCACAAAGGTCCTCACGGCCGCCGAGGAACTCGGCTACCGGCTCAACCAGGCGGCCAGAACACTGGCCTCCGGGCGTACCGGCTCCATCGGCGTGGTCGCCCTGGGCACCGCCGGATACGGGACCGCTTCGCTGCTCGTGCAGATCGAGCGGGCCGTGCGCGACGCGGGCTACGCGCTCCGCGTGGTCTACACGCCCGACGGCGACCCCGCGGGTATCGCGGGGGCGGTGGAGTCACTGCTCGAACAAGGGGTGGACGGCGTCGTCGTCTCCGAACCCATCGTGGAGGGTGATGTCGGCGTCCGCGTCGACGTCCCTGTCCTCTTCCTCGGGGCGCCGCCGGCCTTCACCGCCACCCGCACCGTGACCGTGGGTGTGGGCGCGCACGAGCTGGCGCGGGCGGCCACCGAACATCTGCTGGACCTGGGACACCCCACCGTTCATCATCTCGCCGGCCCGCGGCGCTGGTACGCCACCAAGGACCGCATCGAGGGATGGCGGGCGGCGCTCGCGGAGCGGGGCGCGCACGAGCCGCCGCTGCTCAACGGTGACTGGTCGGCCGCCTCCGGCCATGCCGTGGGCCAGGCGCTGGCCGCGGACAGGTCCGTGACCGCTGTCTTCGCCGCGGGCGACGAGATGGCCATCGGCCTCATCCAGGCCCTGCGGGAAGCCGGGCGCCGGGTGCCGCAGGACATCAGTGTCGTCGGCTTCGACGGCAACCCGGTCTTCGCCTACGTCTCACCTCCGCTGACCACCGTGCGCCAGCCCTTCGAGGCCGCGGCCCGGGAAGGCATCCGTCTTCTCGTGCACGCGATCGACAAACCCGACACCGACCTGCCGCAGGCGAGCGACCCACCGATCGAACTCATCGTCCGCGGCTCGACCGCGCCTCCGCCGTCGCACCCCGACAAGGCGGTCGGGCGCACCACCTGAGAGCCCCCGGCAGCAGGGAACCCATCGCGCCCCGGGCACAACTCCGCCCATCGCACCGGTCGTCCCACCCGAGAGGCGGACCGGTCCGATTCCCGTGCCGTACGCCGCGGCTCCTCCTGCGCGGTGGACGCGCGCCCCGGGCTCGCCGCCGCCTACCCGGTTTCATCCCGGGCGGCGGGCACGGCCCCTCCCATCCCTCCTCCGTCCTGAGAGCCGCACATGTCCCCTGTACTGTCGGGCGCCAGATCCGGCGCCGCTCAGCGTTCCCGCCGCACAACCCTCCTGTTCCTTGCACTGATCGTCGCCGCGGCGACGATGATGCTGCCGGCCGCGGGGCGGGCGCAGGCCCTCTCGCGTCCCTCGCAGACGATGTACACCCCGCCGTCGGGTGCGCCTTCGCCCGGTTCGCTGTATCCGCGGGTGCTGCGCCTGCAGCACAACGGGTCGGCCAATGGCAGCCTGCTCGCCACGTTCGAGCAGTACACCAACGGCACGCCCGTCTTCCCGGTCTACCGCTCCAGCGACAACGGCAACTCCTGGAGCAAGATCTCCGATGTCGCCGACACGCAGAACGGCTGGGGCATGCGCTGGCAGCCCGAGCTGTTCGAACTACCCACCGCCATAGGTGACTTCCCGGCGGGAACCATCCTGGCCGCTGGTGACTCCGTACCCTCCGACCGGTCGGCGACCAAGATCGATCTGTACGCCAGCACCGACCGCGGGCAGACCTGGAGCTTCGTCAGCAACATCGCCACCGGTGGCGCCGCCTGGGACACCAACGGGAACACTCCGGTCTGGGAGCCGTTCTTCCTGGTCTCCGGGGGCAAGTTGATCGTCTACTACTCCGACCAGCGAGACCCCGGCCACGGCCAGAAGATCGTGCACCAGGTCTCCACGGACGCCCGTACCTGGGGCCCCGTCGTGGACGACGTGGCGATGCCCACCTTCAGCAACCGTCCGGGTATGCCGACCGTCGCGAAGCTGCCGAACGGCAAGTACGTCCTGTCGTACGAGTACGGCGGCGCTCCCGAGGGCAACTTCTCCGTCTACTACAAGATCTCCTCCGACCCGGAGGCGTTCGGCTCGGTCACCGGCATCCCGCTGCGGACGACGGACGGCGTGGTGCCCCAGAGCGCCCCTTACCTGACCTGGCTGCCCACAGGAGGCGCCGACGGAACGCTCGCCCTCAGCGCCAACAGCGCCGAGGACCTGTTCATCAACACGCAGAACGGCGCCGCGAACACCTGGACGCGCATCAGCGCCAACGTGGTCGGCGGCTACAGCCGCGGCATGACGGCCCTTCCCGACGGGCACAGTCTGCTGATCCTCAGCGCCGGACGCGGAGGCAGCAACCTCTCCAACCCGGTCACCTACAGCACGATCGACCTGGGCGGCGGCGTCTCCGATGGTGCCACTCACACCATGACCAACGCGAACAGCGCCCTGAACCTCACGATCGTCGGCGGCTCCACCACCAACGGCACCACCGCCACCCAGCAGAACCCCACCACCTCCACCGACCAGCAGTGGCGCTTCGAGCAGCAGTCCTCGGGCTACTTCAAGATCTTCAACGTCGCCAGCGGCAAGGTCCTCGGCGTCCAGAGCCAGTCCACCGCCGACGGCGCCACCGTCCTGCAGTGGGATGACAACGGCACCCCCGACCACGAATGGGCCGTCGCGCCCCACCCGGCCGGCGGGTACAGCATCACCAACCGCATCAGCGGCAAGTTCCTCGAAATACCCGGCGCCTCCACCACCGTCGGAACCACCGCCGTCCAGTGGGACACCACCACCTGCGCCTGCCAGCGCTGGAACCTCACCCAGACCGCCCTGCCACCCCTGGGCACCGGCCAGTACGTCCTGGTGAACAAGAACAGCGGCAAGTACCTCGACATCCCGAACGGTTCCACCACCGCCGGCACCGCCGTAGGCCAGTGGCAGAACACGGCCTGCGCCTGCCAGCTCTTCAGCTTCCAGTCCGCGGGCAGCGGCGCCTGGAACATCAAGAACGTCAAGAGCAACCTCAACCTCGCCATCCAGAACTCCTCCACCACAGCGGGAGCGGCCGTCGTCCAGAACACCGCCTCAAACGCCGACTCCCAGAAGTGGACCCTCACCGACGCGGGCGGCGGCTACTACAAACTCCGGAACGTGAACAGCACCCTCGTCGCCGGCGTCGCCCAGTCCTCCACCGCCAACGGGGCAGCCGTCGTCCAGTGGGGCAGCGCCGGCCTCGACGACCAGCTCTGGAAGATCGTCCGGATCAACTGACAGCTCACACCTGTGTGACGACCAGGCGCGAGGACCGCCGGCGAAGCGGTCCCGCGCCTGCCGTCCGCCCCGGCCGACCGGCCGGGGCGCAACTGACCGCTCCTCTCTACGGTGACCGATGTGAACCTCCTGCCTGCGACGGACGACATCCCCACGACGCGGCCCCGTCGGCAGGGCTATCTGCGTGCGACGGGCGTCACCGCGCTGGTCCTGCTGGCCGCCGCGGACGTGCTCATCGCCGTCGCCAACGGCAAGACCCTCTGGCCGGTGCTCCTGCTCCTGTCGCTCGGCCTCACGGCCGTCCTCCTGCCCCCCGCCCGGCGACCCGCCTGGCTCACCCCCCAACTGCGGACCGCGGTTCCAGCGGGCGTCTCCCTGGCCTTGACCGCCGTGGCCGCGACGACCGAGCGCGTGCGGACACTCGGCCCCGGTGAAGTGGCCTTCCTGCTCTGCCTGTTGCTGATCGCCGTCCGTGCCTGCTCACCACGGTGGGCGCTGCTGTGTGCCGTCCTCACAGGCGGGGCGACCGTTGTGGTGCCGCTGCGCTTCCACGGTGTCATCGCAAGGGAAGACGCGTTGCTGTTCGCGCCGCCGTTGGCGCTGCTGGCCGGCGTTTTCGCCGGCCTCGGCGGCTACCTGCGCACCCTGGACCACAGACGCGGCCTCGCGGTCGCCGAGACCCGCCGCGCCGAACGCCTTGCCATGGCGGCCGACCTGCACGACTTCGTCGCCCACCATGTCACCGGCATCCTGGTCCAGACACAGATGGCCCGCATGATGGCCGCCACCGAACCCGGTCGGCTGGACCCGGTTCTCGCCGGAATCGAGCAGGCTGCGACCCAGGCGCTCGACTCCATGCGCGTGACCGTCGGTCTCCTGCGCAGTGGCCCACAGGAGACGGCCCGCCTCGAGCCAGGCGAGAACCGCCCGGTGGGTGACCTGACAACACTCGCAGACCTGGTCGACGGGTTCGGTGGTCCGGCTGGTCCGAAGGCCGAACTGCACGGCGATGCCTCAGTGCCCCGGAACCTGCCCCACGAAGTGCAGGCCGCCGCCTACCGCGTCGTCCAGGAGGCCCTGACGAACGTACGCCGCCACGCCTCCGACGCCACCGAGGTCACCGTCGCCCTCGCTCACACCGACGGCACCCTGCACGTGACGGTGCGCGACAACGGCCGCGGAGGCTCCCCGATGCCCTACGCCGCCCGCGGCGGAGGCTTCGGCATCGTCGGCCTCACCGAACGCGTCACCGCTCTCGGCGGCACACTGCACACCAGCCCACGCAAGGACCACGGCTGGGAGGTCGTGGCCCATTTCCCCGCCATGAGACGAGCGCAGTGACCCGGAGGCGGCCGGCGCGCCCTGCCGGAGAGCCGAGTCGAACCGGATGAACAGGTCCATCCCTGCCCATGACGGCACGGCCGCAGGCACGGTGTGCCACGGCCGTACGGCGACCCGTTTCGGCTACTCGGTCTTGATGGCGGTGAGCATGTCCAGCCGGGCCGCGCTGCGGGCGGGCCACATGGCGGCCAGCAGGCCGACCAGCGCTGCCAGGACCAGGAAGAGCCCGAACCGGTCCCACGGCAGCACCAGCGCGTATCCGGGGATGTCCGCCTTCACGATGTCGCCGACGGCCCAGCCCAGGAAGGTTCCGACCGCGATGCCCATCGCCGCGCCGAAGAGGGAGATGACCACGGCCTCCAGCTGGATCATCCGCGTCACGCCCCGCCGGTCGAGCCCGACGGCACGCAGCATGCCGACCTCCCGCTGCCGCTCGAAGACCGACATCGCGAGAGTGTTCACGACTCCCAGCACCGCGATGACCAGGGAGATCGCCAGCAGTGCGTACAACACGTTCAGCACGGTGCCGAAGGCTCCGCTGAACTCGTCGCGGATGGCCTGCCGGTCATCGATCTTGATCCCCGGGCGCCCGGCGAGGGCGTCGGCGAGTGCCTTCTCGAGCGTGCTGCCATCCGTCTTCAGGTAGACCTTCGAGAGAGTCGTGGAGGCGGAGTTCGGATCGATCACATCCGCGGAGACGACGACCGGCAGGACGACTTCGTTGGACTCGAAGACGGCTCCGACGGTCAGCTTGCGGCTTTTGTCGGAGTCCCCGTAGATCGCCGGCAGGGTGTCACCCACCTTCCAGCCGTGGGCCCGCGCTTCGTCATCGGCGACGGCGACCTGCCCCTTCTCGAGCGTGCCCTGCGAGCCTGAGACGACCGGGAGGCTGATGGCCTTGTCGAAGTCCGCCGGGGTGACGGCGGAAACATCCTCCTGGATGCCGTCGAGTTGCATCCAGGTCTGCTGTTCCTCCGACGCCGCAGTGACGCCGGGGACCTTGCGCAGCGCGGCGGCCGCCGAGGTGTCCAGGCCCGCGCCGCTGTCCCTGACCATGTAGTCCGCCTTGACGATGTCCGTCGTCACCTTGTCCGTGGACTGGCCGACGGTGGTGACGAGCACGGTCATGGCGCTGACCAGCGTGAGGCCGATGGCCAGCGCGGATGCGGTGGCACCGGTACGGCGCGGGCTGCGTACGGCGTTCTGGCCCGCGAGCTTGCCGGAGACCCCGAAGCCGGCCCGCAGCAGCGGCTGTACGACCGTGATCACGGGCCGGGACAGCAACGGGATCAGCACGAGGACACCAGTCACCACGAGGACGGCACCGAGCCCGACGAGCCCTTTGCCGAGGGAGCCGCCGGCCCCGGCGCCCGCGACCACGACCGCCGCGCCGCCCAGCGTGACGATCGTGCCGAACAGGTTCCGTACCAGCAGGGACCTGGTGGTGGCCGGCAGGTGTGCGCTGCCGATCGCCGCGACCGGCGGGATCTTCGCGGCGCGGCGGGCCGGCAGCCAGGCGGCCAGCATGGTGACCAGGACACCGACGACAACTGCGACCAGGACGGTCGTCGCCGTGACGACCAGCGGACCGTCCGGGTTCTTCGCGCCGAAGACACCGACCGTGGAACGTGCCACGGCGGCCAGGGCGGCGCCGAGTCCAAGCCCGCCGGCGGCGCCGACGGTGCCGACAGCCATCGCTTCGATCAGTACGGATCGGGTGACCTGCCTGCGGGAGGCACCGACCGCGCGCAGCAGAGCGAGCTCGCGAGTACGCTGCGCGGCGAGCATGGTGAAGGTGTTGGCGATCAGGAAGACGCTGACGAAGAGCGCGACGGCGGCGAAGGCGAGCAGGATCGCACTGAGTGTCGACGCGTCGCTCGCGCCTCCCTTGGCCCTCTCGTCGGCGAGTTGCTGCCCCGTCTTGACGTCCGTGTCGTCCGGAAGCAGCTTCCCCAGGGTGGCGGCGAGTTCGGTGCTCGACGTGCCGGGGGCGGCGGTGACGGTGACGTACTCGTAGTAGCCGGGCTGGAGGAAGAGCCGCTGAGCGGTCGGCGTGTCGAACAGCGCCAGGCTGTCGCCGAGGGCCACCCAGGTGTCGTCGGTGGTGAAGACGCCTGAGAGCTCGTAGGTCTTCGCCGGCCCCCTGAAGGCGACACGCACCGTGTCGCCGACCTCGTAGCCGCCCTTCTCGGCGGTGTCCTCGTCGAGCGCGACCTGGCCGGGGCGGCTGGGGCCGCTGCCCTTGGTGAACACGTAGAGCGGGTCCTCGCCGTCCTTCCCGGGCGCGAAGTTGGCGCCCATGCCGGGCGTGCCAGTGCCGATGAGCGCGCCGTCCTTGTCTGCGACGCCGGCGATCCCGCCGACACGTCCGGCGGCTCCGGCGACCCTGTCGAGTCGGGCGATCTCGTTCAGCGCCTTCCCGCTGATGCCGGGGACTTGGTCGGAGGGGCCGGATGCGCGGACCTCGACGTCCACGTGGGCGTAGCTCTTGGCCGTCTGGTCGCGGTAGCCGTCGCTGAGGGTGTCGTTGAAGATCAGAGTGCCGGAGACGAACGCGACGCCGAGCATGACGGCGAGCACGGTCATCAGCAGTCTGCTCTTGTGCGCGAGGACGTTGCGCAGGGCTGTGCGGAACATGGTGGTGTGGTCCTGACGAGGTGAGGGAGGGGTAGACGGGGATCGGTCAGGGCGCGTGGCGGTTCGTACGACTCGGTGCGGTCCAGCTCGGCTGGAACGGCTCAGCTCGTCCGGAACCTGGGGGCGTCGAAGGACTTCATGAGGTCGAGGACCCCGTCCGCGGTGGGCTCGTACACCTCGTCGACGATCCGCCCGTCAGCGAGGAAGACGACACGGTCCGCGTAGGATGCGGCGACCGGGTCATGGGTGACCATGACGACGGTCTGACCCGACGTCCGTACGGAGTCACGCAGGAACCCCAGGACCTCCCCACCCGCACGCGAGTCCAGGTTCCCGGTCGGCTCGTCCCCGAAGACGATGTCCGGCTTGGACGCGAGCGCCCTGGCCACGGCCACACGCTGCTGCTGGCCGCCCGAGAGCTGGGCGGGGCGGTGAGTCAGCCGGCCCGACAGGCCGACCATCTGGATGACGCTGTCCAGCCACTCCTTGTCCGGGGTCCGGCCCGCGATGTCCATCGGGAGCGTGATGTTCTCGAGCGCGGTGAGGGTCGGCAGCAGATTGAACGCCTGGAAGACGAAGCCGACCTTGTCCCGGCGGAGCTTGGTGAGCTGCCTGTCCGTCAGAGCTCCCAGCTCGATGTCGCCGACGCGGACGGAGCCGGAGGAGAAGCTGTCCAGTCCGGCTACGCAGTGCATCAGCGTGGACTTGCCGGACCCGGAGGGTCCCATGATCGCGGTGAACTGCGACCGCCCGAAGCCGACACTGACCCGGTCAAGGGCGACAACCCGGGTATCACCCTGCCCGTAGACCTTGGACAGCTCGGTGGCGCGGGCAGCGACGGGGGGAGTGCTGGGAACGGGCGGCGAAGCGGTCACGAGGTCTTGCTCCGATCAAGGGCGCGGACAGCCCGGCGCGCTTGCGACCCGCACCGGGCTGTGGACTCCTTCATCGTCCGGTCCGCACCGCTCCCTCCGGATCAGCCGAAGTACCGACCCCCCGAAGCTGATGGCGGAACAGACCTGGTCATCCTCAGGTATGGCACTGCGTCAGCTCCGAGGACGACTTGCAGGGAGAAGCCGCCTGAGAAAGGAGGATCAAGAGCCTCGAACCGACAAGCCCGTCCCGCCGCCGACTCAGCCATTCGGCCGATGCGGAACGCAGCCTTCGACCGGTGCCCGGTCGACGGTCTCCTCGTTGAGGGTGAGTTCCTGCAGGGGCCCGCGCTTGATGCCCGAGGTCAGCGAGGGGCCGCCACCCTGGTGGGCGAGGTCGGCCGGAACCAGCGGAGGGGCGCGGGAACACCAACAGCGGCGGCTCTTCGTGACCTGGTCATCATCGGATCGCCGTCGGCGTCGTCCCCATGACCGCGCCGGACAGAGGGTCTGCGACCGGCGCGGGCTCAGTCGTTGTGGGGCTCCATCGAGACCACGACCTTGCCGGCCTTGGTGCGGCCCTGCTCGACGTGCGCCATCGCCTCGAGCGTCCGGTCGAACGGGAAGGTGCTGTCGATGACGGGCCGGAGCTTCCCGCTTTCGTAGAGGGCGCCGAGCTTGCGCAGCTGCGAGCCGTTGGCCTGCATGAAGAAGAACTGGTAGCGCACTCCCAGCGCCTTGGCCTGCTTGCGGATCTTACGGCTGAGCGCGTTCATGACCAGGCCCAGAAGGGAAGGGGCGCCGAGCTGCTTGGCGAAGGCGGCGTCCGGCGGGCCGACGACACTGATGGCCAGGCCGCCGGGCTTGAGCACGGTCAGCGACTTCTCGAGGTTCGCTCCGCCCACGGAGTCCAGCACCAGGTCGTAGCCGGACAGCAGCTTCGAGAAGTCCTCCTTGGTGTAGTCGACGACGACGTCGGCGCCGAGGCTCCTGACCAGTCCCTCGGTCGCGGTGCCGGTGGTCGTCGCCACGGTGGCTCCGAGGTGCTTGGCGAGCTGGATCACCGTCGATCCGAGGCCGCCGGCGCCGGCGTGGATGAGCACCTTCTGGCCCGGCTTCACCTGGGCGCGCTCGACGAGGATCTGCCAGGCGGCCAGGGCCACCAGCGGCACCGCGGCCGCCTCCTTCAGGGTGAGGGAGGCCGGCTTGGGCGCGACATCGTCCACGTCGATCGCGATGAACTCCGCGAAGCCGCCCACCCGCAGGTCGCGCGGGCGGGCGTAGACCTCGTCGCCGACTTCGATGCCGTGCACGGCGGAGCCGACCCGGGTCACGACGCCGGCCACGTCGTGGCCGAGCACGAACGGGGTCTTGTACTTCAGGAGCTGCTTGAACTCCCCGTCGCGGACCATCTTGTCCAGCGGGTTGACGCTGGCGGCGCTCACTCTGACCAGGACGTCGCGGTCCCCGACGGTGGGCTCGGGCACCTCTGCGGCGCGCGCGCCGCCCTTGCCGTACTTCTCGACGACGAATGCCTTCATGCCGGCCGCCCTTTCTGCGTGGGTGTCTCGGTGCCGATGTGATTCGGCCAGCCCCCCTGCGCGCCCGTTTCTCTCATGCGGCCGGGGGAGCTGCTGGTCATGACGCTACGGTCTGAGTATAGAAAAGTAAACTCAGGTGAGGCTAGTATCGCTGCATGGATGCGAGGACCGAAACGCTTCAGGACGCCGACAAGGACCCCCGTCTCGACCGGGACACGTCGAACTGCTCGATCGCCAGGACCCTTGAGGTCGTGGGGGAGAAGTGGACGATCCTGATCCTGCGCGAGGTCTGGTACGGCTCGTCCCGTTTCAGTGAGTTCGAACGCGTCCTGGGCTGTCCTCGCAACCTCCTCGCGGCGCGCCTCAAGATGCTTGTGGAGGAAGGGATCCTGGCCGCCGAGACCTACAAGGAGCCAGGCTCGCGGAGCCGGCCGAAGTATGTGATCACGCCCAAGGGGATGGACCTGGTCCCGGCCGTGATGGGGCTCCTGCAGTGGGGTGACCGCTACCGCGCCGACCCCGAGGGCCCGGCCATACTGTCGCGGCACCGTGGATGCGGCGCGCACGTCGACGCCCAGATCCGCTGCGAACAGGGTCACGCCGTGCAGGCGGAGGACATCGAGAGCATCCCCGGCCCGGCATTTCGTATGAGGCCCGCCGAGTGAACCGAGCGCGGTCGCGCCAGGCACCTGCCCGCGCCGCGGACGCGTACGCGCCGGATCCCGGCGGACACGAGCAGATCGACGGCGTCTTGGGCGATCAGCGCCGGCGCGGCTGGGTTGACCGGCTGAGAGGGTTAGATGTTGCGGGTCAGGACATTGGTGGCCCGAGTTGTTGGCAGATCAGCTGGTGGGCAAGCTGTGCTGCCTCGATCAGGTCCTCACGAGCCGTGCCGAGGGTGGATCGTACGGACAGTCCGTGCCAAAGGGCCTGGACGAACCCGGTCAGTACGACTGCACTGGTTCCGGCGGCCAGGTCGCCCTCTTGGATTGCCCGTTCAATGCGCCGCAAGAGCGCCTGCTCGTTCGAGCGGTGGAGTTCGGCGATGTAGGCGCTGGTATCGAGAGTGCTCGTGCTGTCGGTCATGACGGCGCTGGCGATGAGACACCCGGGATGCGTGTCGCTGGGCTGGGTGAACTCGTGGACCGAGCCGATGAGGATGCGTTCTATGACGACCCGGAGATCCTCCTCGGTCACAGCCTGCTCGTAGATCACGCGGTACCGCTCGGCATAGGTCCGCACGGTTTCCTCGAACAGTCCGGCCTTGCTGCCGAAGGCGGCGTACAGGCTGGAGGTGGAGAGCCCGAGGGCGGCGGTCAGGGCGCGGGTCGAGGTGCCGGAGTAGCCCCGTCGCCAGAAGAGGCGAGCGGCGTCGAGGACCGCGCGGTCGCGGTCGAAGGCTCGTGGTCGTCCACGGTTACGTTCGGTCACGTTTGCATTATAGATCGTTCGCTCCATAATAAATTAATGAAGCGAACGATCCAGAAGAAGTTGCCAGTCGCCGGGGACAGTTGGGTCACGGTCGATGTGTACGGGGAGCCGGATGCTCCTGGCCTCGTCGTCGTCCCGGGAGTGATGAGCGATGCGCACACGTGGCGCCGCGTTGCGGGCGCCATCGACGCCTGGCCCTCGGTGGCAGTCGTAAACCGCCGAGGTCGCGCTCCCTCGGGGCCGTTGACCCGTTCATACTCCCTGCGAACAGAGGTCGAGGACCTTGGCGTGGTCCTGGACGAGTTCAACAGCGCGAGGGCGCTCTTCGGTTGGAGCTACGGCGGCGTTATCGCGTTGCTGTCTTCCAACGAGCGTCCGATGCGCCAGGTGATCGCCTACGAGCCGGTGATGCGACCGTTCGGCCGTCATGCACTGCCGGCCTTGAGGGCCGCAGAGGAGACAGCGGACAGGGACCGCAGCGTCGAGATCGTCAATCGGCAGATCTCCGGTTTCTCCGCGGCGCATGTCGAGGAGCTTCGGGCCGATGGTCACGGTTGGGCGGCCTTGCGTCGCCTGAGCGGACCGCTGTACGCAGAGCTCGGTGCGCTGAACGCGGCGCCGCCTCCAGATGTGATGGCACAACAGGCAGATCAAGTCGACCTGATCATCGGCCAGTGCAACCGCGGAACAGCCCCGTACGGAACGTCATTCGACGACATCCGTCAGCGCGTCGCTCATGCTGAAGTACACGAGTTTGCCGGTCAGGGACACCTGGGCCACATACAGGCGCCAGCAGAGCTCGGCCAACTTCTCAACAACCTCGCCACCATCTGACGGGTACCCATGCCGATGCGCCGCTCTCCCTCGAGGGCCGGTCAGGTCGAGGGAGAGCAGCAGTGGGACAGCCGACAGTGAAGACCGGCGTGACACAGGTGGACGGGGTCCGCCTGCACGTTGTCCGAGCGGGATCCGCCCCTCTTCTCGTTCTGCTCCACGGCTGGCCCCAGACCTTCCAGTGCTGACGTCCGGTGCCGGCGGGTCTCGTCGCCGACCACACCGTCGTGGCACCCGACCCGCGCGGCTGCGGCCTGAGCGACAAGCCCACGACGGGTGACCGCGGTGCCCGGGTGGGGCACCGCTGGGCCCTGGACCGCCCGGAGCAGGTGGAGCGGCTGGCCGTACTCGACATCGTGCCCGCCCGGGAGGTGCTCCGTCGCCTGGACGCCTCGCCCGCCTCCGGGTACTGGCACTGGCTGTTCCAGATGCAGCCCGATCTGCCCGAACGCCTCGTGGGATCGGGCTGTTCCAGATGCAGCCCGATCTGCCCGAACGCCTCGTGGGATCCGAGATCCGCGTGGTCGACGGCACCTCCGGCTCCGTCGACACCGTCATCCAGCACGTGCCCTCGACGTTCGGCAGTAACGTCAACGTCACCGTCGACCGCACCGGCTGGAGCGGCTACGAAGCCGCGGCCCCCACGCCCGGCGTGGTCTCGCGCGCCACGACCACCGTTGCCGCGGCCGGCAGCGGGTCCCCGACCGCGGCGAGCCTGCCTTGGTCGGCGTTGTACGAGGCGGAGAACGCCACCGAACCCTTGCCCTCAGAGAGTCGGCACGCATCGTACCGGCGTCTCATGCGCCGGGTTGCGCGTACCCGTTCTTCCAGGCCCAGGCCGCGATCTCGACCCGGTTCCGGACGGCCAGTCTGAGCTGGACGCTGGACAGGTGTGTCTTGACCGTGGACAGGGAGACGTACAACTCGGCGGCGATCTCGGCGTTCGTGCGGCCGAGGGCGACCAGGCGGACGACATCGAGTTCGCGGTCCGTGAGGTCTTCCCCGTTCGGGGCCGCCGGCTTCGCCCGGGCGGCGGAGGCGGCCTGCGGAGCGGTGATGTGCTTGAGGAGGCGGACCGTGACCGACGGGGAGACCAGCGAGTCACCGGCCGCGGCGGCACGGACCGCCTCAGCGAGGAGCGTCGGCCCTGAATCCTTCAGCAGGAACCCGCACGCGCCGCCGCGCAGCGCGCCGTACACGTACTCGTCGAGGTCGAAGGTGGTCACCACGACCACCCGCATGGGGTCGGCCACGTCGGGCCCAGCAAGCAGCCGAGTCGCCTCCAACCCGTCCAGTCTCGGCATCCGGATGTCCAGCAGACACACGTCCGGTCGCTCCCGCCGGGCCAGCGCCACCGCGTCCTCGCCGTCGGCGGCCTCAGCGACCACGGTGATGTCGGGCTGGGCCTCGAGGAAGAAGCGGAACCCGGTGCGGACCATCTCCTGGTCGTCGGCGATCAGGACCCGGATGGGCGTCCCGTTGGCGGTTGGACTGGGCATGGCAGGATTCTGCCTCACGTGCAGGGAACACCGAGGGCGCCTTCCCGATTCCTGCTCGCGGCGGGCGGACGGCCTTCTGCGATCCGGTGTATGGATCCGGAGCTGCTGGAGCGGATCACTCCCGAATCTGCTCATCTGGGACGTTTTCTCTGCCCGTGCGGCGATCCGTACGATCCGCCAGCTG
Source organism: Streptomyces sp. NPDC101166 (assembly GCF_044768125.1). Classification (NCBI taxonomy): domain Bacteria; kingdom Bacillati; phylum Actinomycetota; class Actinomycetes; order Kitasatosporales; family Streptomycetaceae; genus Streptomyces; species Streptomyces sp. NPDC101166. The sequence goes on along the minus strand of NZ_JBIWPF010000001.1, from coordinate 18,867 downwards.
GTTGGCCAGCTGTTCTTTGAGTTCGTCCAGTTCCGCACGCCGCCCATCGTGCGGGAGGCTGCCGGGCCGGTCATGGCTCGGCAGGTGGGCGAGGTGCTTGGGGCGGACGTCAGCGTGCGGGCCAGGCTGGAGCGGTTGCGCGGGAAGCAGCTCAGGCTGGCCGACCGCGACTGGCTGCGGAAACTGCCCGACGGCCGGATCACCACTCACCTGCGACCAGGGACGCCGCCGCCCTGTCGGCACTCGTTGACTGAATCCCGTACCCCTGCTCCGTTCCCGAATCTGCCCCTCCGAGACGTTGGTGCGGGAGCGACCGGCACGCCCACGGCAGAGGGGTTTGCATGTGCCGTAGCGGCATGTGGTCCAGTAGGCGGCGAGCACGACAATGAGAGGTTCCCTCGCATGCCCCTTCCTCTGATTCCCCGCCGGGTCAAGATCGGCGATGCCGCCGCGTTCGCCGGGACCACACCCCGCGCCATACGCCACTACCACGCCATCGGGCTCCTCGCCGAACCGGAACGCGGCAGCGACGACCGCCGCCGCTACGGATACGACGACATGATCCGCCTGCTGTGGATCCGCAAGATGGCTGATGCGGGTATCTCCCTGGACGACATCCGGGCCGGCTTTGTGGGCGCCACCGGCATCGAGCAGGGCGCCACCGGCATCGAGCAGGGCGCCACCGGCATCGAGCAGTCCCTGGCCCGGCTGGAGGAGTCCCTCGCCTCCAAGGCGGCCGCCCTCGAAGCCCAGCGGGCCGCGGTGCACCGTCTCCGCGAGGTGGGCAGCCCCCTGGGCCTGCTCTCACCGCTGGTCAGCGGCCGCCTGCGCGATCTGCCGCCCGGAGCCCTGCGCCCGGCCGATCTCGAAACCCTTCTGGTCACGGAGCGCACCTTCGGCCCGGTGGGCGCCGCCGTCCAGGCCGACCGGTTCATCGTCCTCGCCACCCACCCCGAGCTGCGGGCCGAGGAGGACCGCCTGGTCGAGGCCGAGGCGGCCCTGGACGACGCCATGTCTCCCGACGACCCCCGCATCGAAGACCTGGCCGCCCAGCGGTGTGCTCATGAGACCGCCTTGGGAGCCACCATCGAAAGATCCGGCTTGGACGAGGCCCTCGACGACCTCCTGGACCAGCACGACGAGCACGCCGGCGAGGAAGAAGCCGAGGCGACGATGAGCACACTGGAGGCCGTCGGCAAGATGCCGTACGACTTCTCCCCGGCCCGTGTCCGGTACGAGGAACGCGTCATCGAACTGCTCCACCCGGCCGATCAGGACAGCGACACCCCTCAGACCTGCTGACCTGCGTCGGCGCGCGCAGGGCCGGCCCGACAAGAGCAGCCCGGAGTGGTGCAGCGCGAACGTAACCACGGCGTCCCTCCGCACCCAGATGATGTCCGCCCTCCCGAGACCCTTCCGAGCCGGAGGAAGCCGCGAGGACGCGAGCTGACACCTGGTTGCCGTGACCTGTCACAGCGGAGGTTGAGCGTTGTCATCGAAGGTCGAGCGATCGTTTAGGGCTGGCCGTGCCGGCCGACGGAATCGTGAAGAATGCCAGCCCCGCGAGGGCCGCCACACCCGCTGCGAGCGCCAAAGCGCCTGGAAGGGACCACACCACGACCGGTCCGGCAACCGCGGTCCCCAAGGCGAATCCGGTGATCTTCAGGCTGGCGCCGGTGGTGAAGATCTGGCCGCGCAGGCGTTCCGGGGCCTCCCGGTGACGGACGGCGAACAACGCGGCCAGTTGAGGACCTTCACCGATCCCCACTATGGCTACGGCCATGATGAGCACGACGGGTTGACTCCATGTTGCCAGTGCCAGCGCCACAGCCTGGACGAGAGCACTGGCCCAGAGGATCGTGTCGGGGGCGACCGAACGCGGGAACCGGGCGAGTACAGCGTTGGCCACCAGTGCGGAGACCGCCGTGCAGGAGAGCAGCATCGCGCCGTGGCCGGCCCCACCCAGAACACGCTCGCCCAGGAGCGGGACGCACGCCGTCAGCATGCCCTGAGCGATACAGGTGATGACCGAAGTGAGGGTCGCTCGGGCCAAGGCCGGCTTCCCGAGGATGATCCGCATTCCGGCAACCAGGTCGCTGATCACCGGAGTTGTCTGAGCGCCCCGAACCCGGCCGGGACGGGTGGGCAGCATCCACGCGGCGGGCAGCGCGAGGGTGATGAGCATTGCGGAGACCACCACGGCCGTAGAGGCTCCAAGCATCTCTGCCATGCCTCCGGCGAGAGCCGGACCGGCCAGACTCGCCACGCTGAACGTCATGGAGTCGAACGCGTTCGCCCGAAGCAGGCGGTCGCCATGCACCACTCGGGGCAGTTGGGATGTCCATCCGCCGGAGAGGGCCGGCCCCAGCAGCCCCGTCACCACGGCGATCAGGACGGTGACAGTGAACGGCAACCGGCTGAGACCCACGAGAATCGCCCCCACCCCCGCCGCATACATGACGAGCGCCCCAGCCAGCAATCGTCCCGGCCGTGCTGCCCTGTCGAGGAGCACCCCGAGCACCGGCCCGCCTACCGCGGCGGAGATCGTTATTCCCGCGAGCAGCGCCGACGCGTCGGTGGTCGATCCGGCCAGGGCGAACCCTGCCAGCATCAGCGCCGGTCCTGACATCTCGTCCCCGGCACGTGCCGCCACGGCTCCAGAGAAGTAGAAGGGGAGTAAGTAACGCTCTCTCATTGGCAAGACGTTACGGAGCTAACGTAAAAATCAGCAAGATGCGTTACATTCCACTGGTGTCCTTCAACAGTGACGACTGGTCCACCCGGCACTCCGTGCTGACCACGGCGCGGCGCACCGCCGCCCTGATCAACGCTCTCGCTGACGACTGCCCAGACCCGGCCGAGGTCGCCGACGTGCTCCGCACCTACGGTGAGACAGACCCCATCGACCTCACTTCCCGCGATGTCGCGGGGATGCGTGCAGCCGCCGCCCTGCTGCGGCAAGTCTTCGCCGCGGAGCATGCCGATGACGCCGCAGTCACTCTCAACCGCCTCCTGCAAAAACACACCGGACCGCTCCGCCTGACCTCGCACGGCGGCAGCACCCCCTGGCATCCTCACCTCGATCACGACGACAACGCGCCCTGGGATGACTGGCTCCTCGCTTCGTCGTGCATGGCTCTGACCGTCCTCGTCTGGGACCGCCAGCGCCCGCCCGGCAGGACTTGCGCATCACCCAGCTGCCAGAACGTTTTCATCAGCCAGGGCAGCGGCCCGGAACGCCGCTACTGCTCCCGCCGATGCGCAACCCGCGAACGAGTCGCAGCCCATCGACGCTCGCACTCCGCCGGCGAACAGCCGAGCGGAACCAAGTAGGGCGCGTGGCAGCAAAATCGACCTGCAATAGATCACGCCGCCACCGAACGTCGGGCCGGAACGACCCGCACCAGGGACTCGCTCGCCAGAGCCACCTATCGATCCGCGCGGGAACCAACTACAGATCCTCACAACCCGCCGACCTCGTCGACGCCCGAGGGCGCGGGGTCACCTGTCGATCGAAGTCACATCTGGACCGCAAGGGCCAAACCCGGCCCCCTTGTCCAGCCGGGGTCGGCCCGACCACGAACCCGACCATGCCCCTTGTCCACCTCTGCTACCGCCCCGACCACCGCCGCATTTCTCCTTGAACCACGTCCGCTACCCGCCACGGTCACACCGCGGACAAAGGGGACCCCCCGCACGCGGAGCCCAGGCCGACATCGCCCTCACCGCCCCGCAGGACCAAGTGCCGCTGCTGTTCTTCGAGGTCGACAACTGCCACGAGACCGCCGAGGAGCTCGCCGACACGATGGAGAAGCTTCGGGCAAGGGCTGCATGGTCGTTCGCCTGCTCCTGGGCCGCCCGCAGCGTCTGTGCTCGGTACTCCTCTTCAGCGCGGCAGCGACCTTCCCCCTCTGGGCGCATCCCCCGCCCACACGTCGATGGCCTTGCGGGCATGGCTCACAAACTGCTCTAGCTTGTTCGACGCATGGTTGAGGAAACGCCGGATGCGATGGGACTCGTTCGCCCCAAGCGCGTCTCTGCCCTCTCGGCCAAGCGTTCTCGCCTGGATCGCTGTTGCGCAGGCTGACAGCGACGTGGTCAACTCGCCTGCCATACGAGCCAGTTCCTCCGGGCCTTCGAGCTCGACGGCAGTCCGGGCATCGGCCAGATCCTCTCGAATCGATCTGCGGGTTTCGTCCAGAGCACCGCGCGGCCCGTCAAGATCATGGCCGGGTCTGGCCAACTCGGCTTCGATACCCCTCAGCGCCCCATGAACCCCCATCAGCTTTGATTGTGAAGGCGGCATAAGCATCCCGGCGCAGTTGGCGACGCCAGTGGCGATGCTCAGCTCGAGCCTGCCGCTGCCCCGCCATCCCGGCAATGATCGCTGCAAGGGTGGTTCTCACTACGCCCGTCAATGGGCGCTCGTGAACCTCAAGTCCGGTCCATTGGCAGCCGCATGAAATGCCCTGCGACCATTTGGGAGCGCGTCGACCAACTCGCGCGGGCCGACGACGGCGCCGCGAACGGCCCTGCGGCTTCGACAGAGCCGTCTACCGACGCCGCAACGGCGTCGAACGCTGCTTCCACCGGCTCAAACAGTGGCGCGGCATCGCCACCCGCTACGACAAACAGCCCAGCCGCTACCTCGCCGCCCTCACCCTGGCCAGCACACTCATCTGGCTCGAGACGTGATCGACAAGACGCTGCCTGGGCGCCGGACTCGCCGAGGCCCTCGGGCCTGGACTGTTCATCGCGCTCTGCATCACCTGGGGTCGCCCGGGCTGGTACGTCGTGGGTGCTATGTTCGCCCTGACGGGCCTGGCGGCACCGCCTGCCGTCCGCTGGGCGCAACACCGCCAGCGCGGTCGGCAGACACGTTCCGTATCTCCGGAGAAGGCGCCCACAGCATGGGTGGCCTCCTCGCGCAATTGGATGGCGAGGGGGTCCAAGTCGGATTCGAACGTCAGCCGCTTGATGTTGCGGATCTGGTCGGCCAGGACTTCCAGGAGGATCGGGACGGTGGCCGCTGCTGAGTCGGGTTCCTTGGCGGCGGTCACGGCGACCGTCATCAGGACCTCGATCAGGTCGTCTTCCTCGTCGCCCTGGTTGGGAGTGATGGGGAACTTCGTGCCCTGGGGCACGAGCACGATGCCCCGGCCGGTGAGCGGGAGCGGGCGATGGCGGCCACCGCGGCGTTGAGGACGACCGTGAGCGATTCTTCGAGGAGGCGGGCTGCGTGACCTGAAGCAGGGTGCGTGTGATGCCTGCGGCCGTTTACGCGCGGTTCATGCCGGACTCATCTGGGCCGGAAACGATCAACCTCCACATCTGGAGGTGTGCGTGAACACTCGAAGGACGACTGGCCTGTTGGTCTTGATCATGTCCGTGGTGGTGACGCTCTTACCGGGCCTGACGTCCCCGGCGTCAGCGGCGGACCGGGACCTGACTTTCACCCTGAACGCGTCGGACCTCGGCGTGGAGCCCGCCATGCTGCGGGACATGGTGCCGGAGATGCAGGCGGACATCAGGGAGCACGGCGGACTGGGCCCCGCGGTCAAGCAGGCGCTCGTGGACGGTCAGGTGAGCGGAACCGCCTTCGACACCTCGCAGTGGCCGAACTTCGACGGCACGGTGGACCTGGCCTCCGACGACGCCGGGCTGGTCGTCAGTGTTCCGGCCGGGGAGATCACCACTTCGTGGTCCTGGAAGACCGTAGCCGCCGGGCTGATCGCCTGGACCACGGGATACGGGGTCAGGGCGATCTGCATCTCGATTCTGACGGCCACCGGGGTGGGTGCCGCCACCATCCCGGTCGTGTGCACTCCCATCCAGGGGGCGATCACCGGCGTCATGGGGGCGCTCATGACGAACGTGTTGAACAACACCCTGGGCACCCCCAAGGCGACCAGCGAGATCATCATCGCCGGGCTGATCGGACTGGCCGGCGGCGTCGTGTGGGAGAAGTGGATCGCCCCGTGGGCGAAGGCGAATCTCGCCGATGCCATCAAGAGAGTCGGCACCTGGATCAGGGGCAGAGTGCCCTGGCTCGGCTCCTGGTTCGGCAACGGGATCGCCGAGGAGGCGGACGGGCTGGGTCACCAGCTCGAGGAGCTGGAGGATCTCCTCAATGAAACGATGAGGGACTGGGGTGGGCTGCGTACCCCGCTGCGGGTGATGCCGCTCGGAGACTCGATCACCTACGGCGTGGAAAGCTCCGACGGGAACGGATACCGCGACGAGTTGTACGACCACCTGAAGAACAGTGCGAGCAGCGTCGACTTCGTCGGGACGGTGAAGGCCGGCTCGATGAGCGACCGCGACAACGAGGGCCACCCGGGCGACCGGATCGACGAGATCGGTGCCTTCGCCTATTGCAGCGTCCCGCGGTACCAGCCGAACGTGATCACCCTGCACGCCGGCACCAACGACATGAACCAGAACTACCAACTGTCGTCCGCCCCGACCCGGCTCAAGAAGCTGATCAACGAGGCGTTGGCGGACTCACCACGTGCGACGGTGCTGGTCGCACAGCTCATCCCAACCGGCAAGGCCGGGCTGCAGCCACGCATCGACGCGTACAACGCGGCGCTGCCCGGCATGGTGCGGGACCTGCAGGGCGAGGGAAGGCACGTGCTCCTGGTGGACATGAAGCGGGTGCTGATCAGTGACGGACTGCAGAACGACGCACACCCGACGGACGCCGGATACGCCAAGATGGCCGATGCCTGGTACGGCGCCGTACTGGCGGCGAACGCCAAGGGCTGGCTTCAGACCCCGCTGCCCGAGGAAGGGCCTGACGACTGCGATCCCGCTGACTCTCCCGTCGGTTCGTCGGACCCTGGGGACTCTCCCATAGGGTCCGGCGAGACGGCTCTCGGCTCGGGATGGCGCAAGCTGGGCGTGATCGCCCCCGGATACGGCGACACCATAGGCCGCACGATCATCACCGAGCTCAATGGCGACCAGCGGGCCGATTACCTGCAGGTCCGTCAGGACGGCAGCTTCCGCGCGTCGGTGAACACCGTCGGCACACCCGGACACCCCCATTGGGTGGACGTGGGGGACTACGCCCCGGAAGACGGCGTCGATGCGGACCAAGTACGGTTCGCCGACCTCAACGGGGACGGACGCGACGACTACCTGGTAGTCAGTTCCGACAGCAAGGTACGGGCCTACATCAACTTCCGCGGGCCGGGCGACAGACTCAGGTTCGTCTACGCGGGGACCGCCTTCGACGAGGAGTCGTTCAACCGGGACAACCTCCGCTTCGCGGACGTCACCGGGGACGGGCGCGACGACATCCTGCGGGTCAGCGCGCAGGGCGCGGTCCACGTGTACCGGAACATGTGGGATCCCAACAGCGGGCAGGTCGGCAGCGGACCACAGCCGCCGGCCTGGCGGCTGTGGCTCGACTGGGCCGGTGGCACCCGGGGCTCATCGCTGGAAGCCGTCCGGTTCGCCGATGCCGACGGTGATGGCCAGGCCGACTACCTTCAGGTCGGCGTGGAGGGCGCGGTGCATGCCTTCCTCAACCGCGGTGGCGGGGGCAACGGCAGCTTCCAGGCCCGCTACGACTGGGCCCACGCCTCCAACTACCCGCGCAAGTATGTTCAGTTCGCCGACATCAGCGGCGACGGCAAGGCCGACTATCTGGTGGTTTACGACGGCGGCGCAGTCCGCGCCTGGCTGAACCGCGGCGGCAACTAGGGTCCGTTTCCAAACGGATCTTGCCCAGAGTAGGAATGACGCGAGACTGACCGCTGCCTCGTAGGAGGTGGCGGTCTTGTCGTATCTGGTGGCGATGCCGCGGAAGCCTTTGAGCTGGTTGAAGCAGCGTTCGACGACGTTGCGCCGACGGTAGATGTGCCGGTCGAAATGCCGGTGGCCTGCCTCCGTGGCGGCCGCGGTTGCGGCGGTGTCGCTGCTGGTCGTTCTTCTCCGGGATCGTGCGCGCGATGCCGCGCCTGCGCAGGTAGGCGCGGAAGCCGCGGGAGCTGTAGGCCTTGTCGGCACGATCTGGTCGGGTCTGCAGCGGGGCGGCCGAGGCCGGTTCGCGGGACGCGGATGCGTTCCAGCAGGGGGCGTTCACAGGTGCTGTCGTGGCGTTGGCCTGGGGTCAGCAGGACGGCGAGGGGACGGCCGCGGCAGTCGCAGGCGAGGTGGATTTTGGTGGTCAGTCCTCCTCGGGATCGGCCGAGGGCGTGATCGTCCGATTCGTCCGGCCGGTGGATCCCCCCTTTCGTCCCGTCGCGGCGGCGTGCTGGCGGGCGCGGACGATGGTGAAGTCGATCTGGACGAGCCAGTCGATGTCCCGGCCGGGTCCGCGCGAGCCTGGATCTGCGCGATGAGCTCGGGTGAGCAAGCCGTCCAGGGCGTAGCGGCGGAAGCGGGTGTAGACCGTCTTCCGCGGTCCGTAGCGTTCCGGCAGGTCCCGCCAGGAGGCTCCGGTCCGGATCTTGTAGACCATCCCACGGGCACCGGGGCTCACCACCTGCTTGTCTCTGTCTCGGCCGCCTGCTGAACGAACACAGCGCGGGTTCGGCGGGCCGCTCGTCGACGTGCTCGATCGTGAGGCCGGCGGCGCGGGCCTGCTCCTTCCAGGCCGGGGCGGTGCCAAGTCGCGCGGCCGGGCCATCACCAGCCGGCCGCCCGGAACCAGAGCACGTCCCAGTTCACGCAGTGCTGCGTTGCGGTCGGCGGCACCGCCGAAGGCGTCCACGCACACGATCCCGCGGGCGCCAGAGTCGGGCAGGTCGGTGTTCTCCAACTCGGCGACGCGAAAGGGGGACGCAGTGCCATTTACAGGAGTCTGTGCCCGAGGGCAGGGCCCCGTGGGTGCCAGTCCGGCGCTGAGGAGAAGGGGCGGCAGATACAGCCGTCAGGATTCGGCGGCGGACACGTGGCGAGCCAACTCGATGGCAAGGCGTCGCATGACCGTGCGGTTGGCGTGCCGCATCGTGGGCCGCACGACTGGGGCCAGCAGCCGGTCGGCGAGAGGGGCGCGCACCCACGTGTACGTGAACGAGATGTGGGTCCCACCGGTTCGCAGCGGTTCGATGGCGTAGGTGCCGTGAGCCAGTCGCCGGCCGGCCGCGCTGACGTTGTGTTCGACGATGCGCCGCGGCGCATCGGCCTCGATGACCTTGATAGTGACATCGGTCTTCGTGCCGCTCAGCGCGGCGGTGACGGTGGCGCACGATCCGACGCCCCGGGCGGGGCCGCTGTAGCGCCAGTTGGTCAGGTAGTGGTCGGTGAACCGCTCGTGGTGGGCCATGACGTCGAGGAAGCCGTAGACCTGCTCGGGAGTCTGAGGTACGTCGATCGACACGGTGACAGGCTTCATGTACCACACGGTACATGCGGCATGTACCGATTGGTACAGTCGTGACGTGGACACCATGGATGACTCGCACCCTGAGGGCGAGGCCGAGCAAGGAGCGCATGGGGATCGGCGCGCACAACTGGTGGACGCGGCTGTCGACCACGTTGCGGCACACGGCATAGCGGACCTGAGCCTGCGCGGGCTGGGCGCCGCGATCGGTGTCAGTCACCGCATGCTGATCCACTACTTCGGTTCCAAGGAACGCTTGCTCGTTGAGATCGTCCGGACGTCGGAGCGGCGCCAGCGCGATGTGCTGTCCCGGCTCCGCCTGGAGCCCGGTCACTCGCCCGCCGATGTCGCGCGGATGCTGTGGCGACAACTGACGGACCCTCGGCTGGCCGGTCAGGAGCGGCTCTTCTTCGAAATCTGCGGGCATGCGCTGCGCGGCCGCCCCGAGGCCGCCCCGGTCCTCGAAGGGCTGGTGACGGACTGGCTGGAGCCGCTCGTAGCCGCCGAGGTCGGTGCGGGGGCGGAGCCTGACGCGGCCCGGAACCGGGCCAGGCTGGGACTCGCCACCGTCCGCGGTCTGCTGCTCGACCTGCTCGCTACCGGTGACCGCGCCGGCGTTGACGCGGCGATGGAGGAGTTCCTCCTGATGTACTACGGCTCGGAGTGACGAGTCACCGATCAGGCAAAGCGGCTGGGCCAGACGTCGTGCCACCGTTCGAACGACGGTCCCACGGCCTGGCTGCCCCGATCAAGATCACAATCCAAAGCTGGAGCACTGGGGCCTGTTGCGAAAGTGGATCTTGGCCGTGGATGATCACGCCCTGTATGGCGTGGTGATCTGACGAATGGACAGTGGGCCCGGCTTGAGCCGTTGTTGCCGCAGGGCATCAAGCCGGGCCGTCCGCCGGTGTGGACGCGACGGCAGCTGATAGACGGCATCCGGTGGCGGACCCGTACCGGTGCTCCCTGGCGTGATGTGCCGGAACGCTACGGGCCCTGGGAACGGGTCTACGACCTGTTCCGGCGCTGGCAGCGCGATGGCACCTGGGCCAGGATCGTCACTCAGCTCCAAGCTCAGGCGGACGCGAAGGGCCTGATCACCTGGGACGTGAATATCGACCCCACCGTCTGCCGGGCCCACCAGCACGCCGCCGGGGCCTCGAAAAAGGGGATCTGCAAAAGGAACCGCCCGGCGGCATTGCCGTTGAGCCGGCCGACCATGCTCTCGGACGTTCCCGAGGCGGCCTGACCACCAAGATCCGCCTTGCCGTCGAGCAGGGGCAGAAGCCGCTGAGCGTCGTGGTCACAGCCGGCCAGCGGGGTGACTCGCCGCAATTCGAGCCGGTCCTGGAAGCCATCCGGGTACCCCGCCTTGGTCCGGGCAGGCCCCGCAGGCGGCCGGACCGGGTGCGGGCCGACAAAGCGTACGACTCCCGCCGCAACCGGGCCTACCTGCGCAGACGCGGGATCAAGGCGACCATCCCGGTCCCCGCCGACCGCGTCCGCAACCGCCAGAAACTCGGTGCCCGAGGCGGTCGGCCGCCGAAGTTCGACAAAACCGACTACAGCGAGCGGCATGTCGTCGAGTGCGGGATCAACCGCCTCAAGCGCCACCGGGCCGTGGCCACGAGATACGACAAGCTCGCCGTCCGCTACGAGGCGACCGTGTTGGTCGCAGTCCTCAACGAGTGGCTGTGACCAGCACCTTTCCAACAAACCCTAGTCGACCCTGACCACGTACTTGCCCTGCACCCCGCCCGCCTCCAGCGCCCGGTGTGCGGCCGCTGTCTCTTCCAGCGGGAAGACCGTGTCCACCGCCGGCCGCAGCTTCCCCTCTGTCACCTGGCGGGCGAGGTCGTCGAAGAGCGCACGTTCGGGGTTGCCGCTGAAGAAGCGCACCCGGCCGCGTCCGTGGACGGCGCTGGCCGCGATGTAGCCCAGCGAGGCGGCGGGCCGCGTCAGGTCGAAGGCGATGGTGACCATGCGTCCGCCCGGCTTCAGCATCCGCCGTACGGTACGCAGGTCGGTGCCCGCCGTGTCGAGGACCACGTCGAACAGCCCCAGTTCCGCAGGGGACACGGTCCGGTGGTCGACGGCGTGGTGGGCACCGAGCGTACGGACGAAGTCGAGGTTGGCAGCGCGGGCCAGGGCCGTGACCTCGGCACCGTACGCCTGTCCCAGCTGGACGGCGGCGTTGCCGACGCCGCCCGCCGCGCCCCGTACAAGCAGCCGTTCGCCGGGGCGCAGTGCGGCCTTGTCGCGGAGGGCCGTGACGGCCGTGGTGGCCACCGGCAGCGCGGCAGCGGCTACGAGGTCCAGTCCGTCCGGGACCCGGCCGAGCCGCTCGGGCCGTACCGTCACGTACTCGGCGGCGCTGCCGAATCCGGAGCTGCGGCCCAGGACGCCCCACACCTGGTCGCCGACCGCTAGGCCGGTCCCGCCGGTGCCGAGTGCGGCGATCTCGCCAGTGAAGTCCAGCCCGATGCGCTGCGGGAACTTCCGGCCGGTGATGAGGCGGGCCCGACCGGAACGGGCCGCCAGTTCGCCGCCGTTCACGCTGAACGCGCGCACGCGCACGAGGACCTCGCCGGGTGCCGGTCCGGGACGTGGCACCCGGCCCACATACAGCACCTCGGGGCCGCCGAAGCGGTCGAACAGTACGGCTTTCATCGTGCGGTCGTCCATCGTTGCGTTCTCACCTTCGCCACCAGTGGTCGTGCGGGGGATCGTGGCGCCGAGCGTAGGCTGGCAAGCGGACGAGATCGTCCATTTGACCGGAGGTGAGAGACAGCGGTGGGGGAATCCTCTCGGATCGCGGGGCAGGACAGTCTGCGGGCGGACGCCCGGCGCAACCGGCGGCGCATCCTTTCGGCTGCCCGCGTGGTCTTCGCCGAGCACGGCATCGACGCGCCCATGGCGACCGTGGCCCGGCGGGCGGGGGTCGGCGTGGCGACGCTGTACCGGCGTTTCCCGACGCGGGACGCACTGGTGCGGGCCGCGTTCGCGCACCAGATGGACACCTGCGCTCGGGCGCTCACCGAGGCGCTGGCCGACCCCGATCCGTGGCAGGGCTTCCAGCGACTGGTCGAGACGGTCTGCGAACTACAACGGGAGGAACGGGGCTTCCCGGCCGCGTTCGTCGCGGCCTTTCCGGACAGCACGCGAGAACACGCGCGGGTACGGGAACAGGCCGAGCGGGACTTCATGACCCTGGTCCGCAGGGCTCAGGCGGCGGGCGTGCTGCGGGCCGACTTCCACCCCTCCGACTTTGCCGTGGCCCTGTTGTCCCACTGCGGTCTGGTCACCGCATTGCCGGATGACCGTGCCGCGTCCCGGCGTCTGGTGGCGTACTTGCTCCAGTCGTTCCGCGCCGAGGCGGCCCACGGAGCGCTGCCAGCGCCGAGCGCACTGTCGCTGCGCAGTCTTCCGCTCGCGGCCCACGGCTCCCAGGGACAGCGGTCCTCCGGAGCCTGATACGAAGCGGCGCCTGCCGCGTGGCCGCCCTTCGGGTGACCGCGCCACTTTCGCAACAGGCCCTAAGCGTCGATCAGGTCCTGGGGGGAAGCCGTACGAGCAACGAGTTCTCCGACATCGCCGACCGGGCGATGAAGGACCAGATGACCTACCGCGGCTTCCTCACCGAACTGCTGATGGCCGAATGCGACGAACGTGCCCGCCGCAGGTCGGAAGGCAGGATCAAGGCGGCCGGCTTGCCTCGGGCGAAGTCCCTGCGGTTATCCGTAGCGGTGTAGCTGCCTGGCAAGGTCGCTGTTCAGGAAGCTGCGGACGCGTCCGAAGATGGCTGAGGTTCGGCCTCTGCCCAGTTGGAAGTAAGCCGCCGTCCTGTTGGAGTGGTGCATCCATAGGATCACGTCATGACTGCCGATGCCCCGCTCACACGAGAGTTGTTCCGACGCCTCCACCCGATCAGCGCGCCCAGGGCCGGTGTCTCAGTTGCCGGATCGTGTCTGGACTGACGAGGGCTGGGACCGGATCCGGCGCGGATGTCGAGCCCGGGACATGGATGAGAAGTGGAACGTCTTCGCCGAAGGCGACGTCGTTTTCATGCACCGGAGTTGGACCGGTCAGGGAGTCTATGAGGCGTCCTTTTCCCCCGTGGCTGATGGTGGGAGGAGGATCGCCTCCGCTGTGGTGGAGGTGTTTTTGAACCGGGAAGCGGAGGGTCTTCCTCGGTGTGCCGTGCCGCCGTTCGTCAACCCACGGGGGCACGCGCGAAGTTGCGGGCCGGGGGTGTCAGAGGTGCCCGGTACGATCCGTTCATCAGATTGGGGAGGGCTCATGGCGACCAAGTGGACCTTGACGATCGACTGCGCGTACCCGTCCAGGCTGGCCGCGTTCTGGGCGCTGGCATTGGGCTATGCGGAGAAGCCCGCGCCCGCAGGGTTCGGGAGTTGGGAGGACTGGCTCTCGCACCATGGCGTTCCGGAGGACGAGTGGGATGACGGGGCGTATCTCTTGGATCCGGACGGCGTAGGCCCCACTTTGTCCTTCATGAAGGTGCCGGAGCCGAAGTTGGTGAAGAACCGGTTGCACCTCGACGTGCAAGTCGGTGGTGGCCGTGAAACGCCGTGGGAGGTGCGCTGGCCGCGTGTGGTCAAGGCAGTCGAGCGGTTGACCGCTGCGGGTGCGACTGTGGTCCGCGAGGACGAGTTGCAGGGCAGGCCGGATCACGTGGTGATGGCAGATCCGGAGGGTAACGAGTTCTGCGTGGTCTGAGAGGGCGTTAAGTCCGCTTCTTCAGGACGACGCTGAGTGACACGGTGCGCCCTGCCGGGCCCCGGGGTCAGCCGGTGGTGGCCGGGGTCTTCTTCGTCCAGCTGTCCGTGCGGGGGCCTTTGCGGGTGAGGCGCCTGGTCATCAACGTGATGAGCGACCAGGGCAGATGTGCCTCACTGTGCTGCGGGAGCCGTTCGTAGTCCCTTGCGTTGCGGCGGGCCCGCATAGTCCAGCCGATCGTGCGCTCGACACGTCAGCGACATGGGAGGACGACGAAGCCCTTGGCGCCCTTGGGCCGGTGGACGGTCTTGAGGGTGATGTGGAGGAAGTCGCGGGCCCAGTCGACGAGCTGGCCGGCGGAGGCGGAGTCGGCCCAGACCTGCGTGATCTGCGGATGCGTCAGACGCAGCCGCCAGAGCAGTTCGCGGGCGGCGTTCCGGTCGGTCATGTAGGCGGGCGTCACCAAGATCATGACGGGGAAGCCCTTCGTGTCCACCGCGAGGTGTCTCGCGGTTCGAGCAGGGCCCATTCGGCGGTGGTGGTGTTGGAGGGATAGCGGCGGCGCGTGGCGGTGGGCATGTCGGGCTCGGTAGAAGGGATCGGGCCGGCGGGAACCGGCTATTTGGTGAGCTGGGCGAGGGGGGCGCGGGCCCCGGTGAGCTGGGCGACGGCGAGTTGGTCCCATTCGTCGTCGGGGCAGCGGGCCAGGTGCGGATCGAGCGTGCCCGTGATGCCCGGTGGGACGGGCCTCGATCGGCGAGGCGCGGACCAGGTCGCCGTAGTGCTCCGCGAGCGGCCGTGCCGCGCGGGGCACGGCTACTCGCCCTTGAGGAGCTGGACGAGCTGCTCGTCCAGGGTGAACTCGCCGTGGTCGACCGCCGATTCCAGCCAGTCGGCCGCCGCCCTCACCTTCGCGATGCCCCTTCGGACGGTCTCGCGCTCGTCCTCGGTGAACTCCTGGCCCCGTAGCCGCGGAACCAGCCTGCCCAGGGCGGCGACATAGCTGTGGCAGGACCCGACCAGGCCCGATCGAGTCGGTGGGGGTGGCGGATGCCGTCGATGCGGGCGGTCCTGGAAACGCGGCGGAGGGCTGCTGCCGTGCGGGTGGATGAGCTCGAAGCGGAACTGAAGCGGGTGCGGGCAGACTTGGCGGATGCCGAGGAGGTTCTCAGGCTTCGGACGATCGGCCTCGAGCAGTATCTGGAAGCGCTCGCCGAGGAGGAACAGCCAGCCGAGACAGTCGTTGGCCCGTCGCCGAGGACGCCGGTGGGCCCGCGCCGTGCGGTGCCGCATCGCCAGAACGCGGCCGGGGTCGAAGACCTGTCGGTGGACTACCAGGCGGTGATGGCAGCCGCGGCCGAGGCCGGGAACGACGGGCTGAGGGCCCGGCGGGCGGCCGTGGTGCTTGGCTGGGACAGTGCCTCGGCCTCACGCGTCGAGGGCGCGAGAGCACGGCTGAAGAGGCTGGTGGAAAGGGGCTGGCTGGTGGAGACCAAGCCCAGGAGGTTCACCCTGCCGTCAGGACTGCAGGCCGACGAGATCGTGCGGCCAGGCGGCGGCTCATCAGGGCGATCATCGACCAGCGGATGACGGATTCGCTCGTGTCGGTGCGGCGTTCGTAGTCCCTGACCAGGCGGCGGCTGCGCAGAAACCACGCAAAGGACCGCTCGACGACCCAGCGGCGGGGCAGTGGCTGGAAGCCCCGGACGTCCTCACTGCGGCGGACGATGTCGAGGACGAGGCCGAGGTGCTGGCTGGTCCAGTCGGTGAGGTGCCCGGTGTAGCCGCCATCGGCCCAGACCGGGGCCAGCCGCCGGAAGCGGCCGGCCGCCGCTGGCAGAAGGGACCGGGCGCCGTCCCGATCAGTCGCGGACGCCGATGTGACCAGCACGGCCAGGAGAAGTCCGAGCGTGTCGGTGAGCAGGTGCCGCTTACGACCGTTGATCTTCTTGCCCGCGTCGAAGCACCGTGAGCCGAAGGCGACGGTGGCGTCTGCCTTCACCGACTGCGAGTCCACGACCCCCGCGCTCGGCTCGGCGCTGCGGCCTTCGCCGGCGCGGACGGCTTCCCGCAGCCGGTCGTGCAGCTCGGTGACCAGTCCCGCGTCCCGCCAGCGGGCGAAGAAGGCGTAGACGCGCGGCCAGGGCGGGAAGTCCGCGGGCATTGCCCGCCACTTGATGCCGTTGTCGACGAGGTAGCGCACTGCGTCGATCATCTGCCGGTGGCAGTAGCCCTCCGGACGCCCGCCGCGGCCCGAAAGCCAGCCCGGCACCGGCAGAAGGTCCCTCACCGAGGCCCACTCGGCATCGCTCATGTCCGAGCCGTATCGGGGCCGGCGCTGCGGCCGGTCGACCGCGTTCCCGAACCTGTGGGCGAGGCAGTCACACCCACGAGTGGACGAACTGGACTCGGCGCCCACGACCACGCGACACTTCGACAACAGGGCCTCTTGCTTCTCGCTGGACTCGACATCCGCGAGCTACCAAGAGGCCCTTCCCTCATGCACCCGACCCGGACAACTCACCCGAACCAGGCCCCCGTTCGAACCTGCCCGACCACGCGAGCGGATAGAGAACAGGCAGTGACATGCCCTTGCCAAGGTCACCGGGCTGGAGCGGATCACCGCAGGAGAGTCCCGGTCATACGCCCTGATGATGCCTACGGCCGTTGTCAGTGGGCGAGCGGAGAATCACCGGATGGCCCATGAACCGACGAAGGCCGGCGAGTCCGAGGACCTCGCCGTAACCGTCCGGCGCTGTCGCGTGCGACGTCGACGTCAACTTCCACCAAGACATCCGGCTGGACCAGCACGGCAGCCGTCCGACGCGTCAGGACGCCCTCGCAGCCGGAAAGGAGCCCGGCCGGTTTCACCTGGGCGGTAGGGGTGAGGTGCCGTTCAGCGACCTGGACGGCTCTGGCTCACCTCGTACAGTGTGCGCAGGCTCCGCAGGAATGTCTCCCTGTCAGCGGCTGGAATCTGTCCGAGCATGCGTTCCTCGCGGTTCTGGACGGCGGCTTGGACGAGGTCCCGGAGCTGGCGGCCCTCGGACGTGAGGGAGAGCAGGCGCACCCGGCGATCCTTGGGGTCGAGCCGACGGGTCAGCAGCCCGCGGGACTCCAGGTCGTCGAGTACGGCGATGATCCGGGTCTTGTCAGCATGGATGGCCTCGGCCAGTGCGGCTTGGGTGCGCAGCGGCGTCTCATCGAGGTAGGAAAGCACCGCGTACGCCCACATGGTCAGACCGTGGGCGTCGAGGACCGGCTGTTCAGCGGCCATCAGAGCACGGCCCAGGGGGACGACCATCGCGGCTAGGTCAAGGCGGGACGCGTTCCCGGGAGCTGCGTTCATGTGGATGAAAGTAGCCCGTTGACAAATCGTATGCTCAAGTAGATCGTAAGCGCATGCTTACGAATATGTTGAGGTCGCCATGGATACCCGGGCCGGACCACGACCGCCGGGGCCCCGTCCTGGTCAGCGTCACCGACTTCAGGCTCGACAGGGTCACGGACCTGCCCGGGATCCACCGCGCGGCCCGCAGACTCGCGACGGGCTGGCCAGAGCTGGAAGGGGCGTACGGGATGTGGCTCTGGGCGCGCCCCACCGCCCGTCGCTGCGGTGCCGTGGCTGTCTGGCGCGACGAGACTGCCTTGCAACGGTTCGTCGCCTGGCCGCCACACGTCGAGATCATGCGCGCGTACCGGGGGAGAGGTGCCCTGACCTCCACCACCTGGCGCTCGGACGCGTTCGATCCGACGGAGACCTGGGCCCGCGCCCGGACCGGCCTACAGCCCTACGTCCGTCGTCGCGGCTGTCGCTGATCGGGCGCAAATCAGCTGCTGGCAGACCTCGCGGCCGCTGCGCGAGCATCGGCCTTCCCCCTGAAACCGAGTTCGACCACAGGACCACACACGCGCCGGGCAGTTGCTTCTCAGGACCGACGACCTGGCGACCGTGTGAAGCCGAGGATCAATGCGAGCGGGGGAGACCTCCCCTGCACGACACGAATATTGGAGGCTCCATGAAACCCGTGCGGTCACTTTTCCCGACACGCAAGGCCGCATCCATGGCGGCTGCGGCCGCCTTGGCGGTCTGCGCCACCGGCGTCACCGGCGCGACGGCGGCCGGGAAGTCGGCACAACGGCCGCTGCACGCGAGCGTGACCGGGACCGCCGAGTTCCGGCTGCCGTATCTGGACGATGACCACATCCGTTCGATCACGGTGGAAGCACATGCCGCTCCCTACAGCAGGCCGATCCCTCAATCGGCCAGTGGGTTACCGACCGACGCCTACGGGACGGTAAGGATCTCCCACTACGCACCCGGGGAGGGCAGGACGGCCACGGCCACCGGCACGGTCGACTGCCTGGTGACCGCACCCGGCACCGCAACCCTGACCGCCGTCATCACCGAGGTGAGCGCCGGTGGCCCGGACTGGGTGGGCATGCGGCTGGGAGTCAGTGTCCAAGACGGTGGCGAGGACAGGCCCGGAAAAGTGTCACGCGACCGGGTGGGCTTCTCCTGGGACGGCGGGGTGAATTGGACTCCCGGCTCCGAGGCGCATAGGGACGAGGTGAACTCCTGCCTGGCACCGGCCCCGTTCGCCCCGGTCACGAAGGGCGGATACCAGGTCCGGCACGCTGATCTCCCGTACTGGCCGACAGGCTGAATCCCGGCGGAACAATTGCGGCCGGCTTGCCGCTTAAGACGTCATCTCATTTGGTTGCCTGGGTAGGCTGTCGGCCGTGGTGGGGATAGTTGAGCGGCTGGTGCCGGACGAGTTATGGGAGCTGTTCCA